>CAINLR010000136.1 GCA_903850425.1 uncultured Verrucomicrobia subdivision 3 bacterium
CCCTCGCCGCCGCGCAAGGCCAGGCCGATTCGGCAAAATTATTGCCCGCGGTGAAGCGCGAATTATCCGGCGATGAACTTACTCAGGCCAGACAACTCGTGAAAGAGTTCCATTTGCGCCCGCCCAAGAATTCTGGTCCGCACGCCAATTAGCCCGGCCTTTTCACACTGACGTGCGGAATGATTTGGTGGGGAAATTTGCGTGAGATTTGGGCAGGTAAGTGATAGAAGGGGCGGATTTTTCGACGCAGTGAGCAGACTGCCCCCAACCCCCGTTGTTTTTCAATGTTCCGGGGCAGCACCGGTGGCTGGACCCTAAATGCGGACCACATGCGCGTCGGGATAACGCGCACCTTGTTCCCATTTTTTGCCGGCTTGCTGTTATCACGGATCTCGCGGCCGGCCTCCACCAAAAATGCTTTCTTATGGTGCAGTCTGCTGGTGGTGGTTGTTTTGTTGATGCCCCGAATCGGCGGTGCCGAGCATCTTTGGATGAATGGCTCATTCGAAGTGTTTTGCATGATCATTGTTTTTCCCCTGATTGTATATCTCTGTGCCAGCGGGGTGGTGCGGGGTCAAACGGAAGATAGGATTTGCAAGTTTCTCGGCGATCTTTCTTATCCCTTATACATGACACATTATGTGCTCGTTTATTTTTCCATGGCCTGGGTCAGCAATCACAGTGGCATTACCCTGCAGCAGGCCTGGCCAAAGGCATTGCTCACGTTTTCAGGAGCAATCGTGTTGGCTTATGCCAGTTCCAAGTTGTTCGATGAGCCGGTAAGAGCCTGGTTGCGAAAAAAACTGAAGTAGCGAGAAGGATTGAGTCAATCGCGGTTGCCTCCGGCAACTTGCCCCCCAACCATGGCGGATTACACACTGTGGTTTACAAACAAGCGCGTCGCTTACTGGGCCAGCCTCGGAGACCAGCACACGGGATGGTTCCCCGATTCGTGCCTGACTGCCCACCGGTTCACCGGTCCATCAGCAGCCATTCCTGTGGCCGGCTACTGGCCACCAGCTCCAGCCCGACGGTGGCCAAGAACTGGTTGTTGAAGTCCAAATCGGTGGAACGTGCGGTGACCCAGCGCGAAGGGACATCCCCGATCGTTTTGTCGTAGCGGTTGGTCGCCCCGGTTTCGTCAATCACGGGCCGGCCGAAATAATTTTCCAGTTCGCTGGTGAATTCGGGTATCGACTTGCTGCGGCCAAAATCCCGGGTGGCCTTGGATTGCAACAACTGTGGGTCTTTTGCGCGGAGCACCAGCACATCGGTGTTTCGGGTCTCCAGATGCCACGACAGTTCATACTGCTGCCGGAGAAATTGTTTCGCCGCCGATTGCAGAGCTGCCTGAGGCTGGTTGGTGACGGTTACAATGACGTCATAGCAATTGGTCCAGTGACCGTGGGTCCACGCCTCAGGAAATTCCGTATGCGTATAATCCTGGCCGTAGGCGTCCGCTACCAGTTCGGAGAACGTGATGTGCAGGTTCGCCATCCGGCCGTCAATCCAGCCGTAATGCGTGCCCATGCCGTTTGCGGGATTGAAGGCATAATGACTTTCACGCACCACGAGCACTGGCGGCGCGGCCTTGAGCTGCTTGCGATATTTGTCGGAATGGCGGCGGTCGAGTTTGAGCCAGAACGCGTCGTCAATCGGTGTGGAAACAAAGGGCGCTTCCGCTGAAAGTTTCATTGAAGGATTTTTCTTATTAAACGAAAAAAAGATTGTCACCAGTGCCAGCAATAAGACCAACCCCACCATCAGCATCGACTTCAATTGTTTTTTGGTCATCGGCTGTCCCGAAATGCGAATCGGGCTTGTCCTTGCCGCCGGCCCTGTGAGCAGCCAATGAATCAATCCCGCCACCATCGCCAAATCGATCAGGAGGGTGAAGATGGCAAATGGTGTCCGCACATTCACCAGCTGGGAGATGGAGAACGGCGTGCTGAAAGTCCCGTTGCGCTCGCCCGCGCCAAAGGATACCCAGTGGAAAATGGCTAGGAAGGGAATTAAAAATACGAAGCTGGCCAACTTGCCATACACTTTGTTTTCCAGCCGATACAGCAGCAGCATGACGCCGCCGCAGAAAAACACGGCGCCCGCCGCATACATCAGCCAGTTCGGCCGGCCGCTGTCCGGCGGCACAAAGCCAACGCCAATGCCCGCCAGCAGAAATATCACACCCATCAAGACCGGCGGCTTGTCCATCATCACGCTACCATCCGGTTGCACTCGGATGGAGGATGGCGGCGCGCCGGGGATTTGCGCCCGCGCGGCGGCCCTTTGAATTTGCAGGAACATGATACCAAACAGCGTGAACGCCGTTCCCACGCCCAGGCAAATCCAGGTGCCGCCGTGGATCCCCGTTTCCAACACCGCGTCCGCTGGGTCGCCCGGCGAGTAATGCACGGAAACTTTTTTGCCAACGGGATAGCGGTTGAGGATTCCCTGTGCATATCCCGATTCCGCGGACATCTGCCCGATGGTGACTTTGTCGCCCGTGTAAAGCGTGCCCGCCACCTGATAGCCGTATGTGACCTTCGCCGAGTAGGTCGTGCCGCCATCATTGGCGTCGTGAGACATCATCTCCGCAATCTGAACGATGCCGTCGGTCACCGGCCAATGTTCCGCCCGCAGGCTGTTGGCGAAAATCCAAATCCCAGTGCCAGCGGTGACGAGACCAATGACGATGAACAACGAACAAAAAAGCTGTGCGCCACGACTGGACATCTGGGCCATGAACCGAGTCTTATCACGAGCGTCACACTCCCGCCATTACATTTCATGTCGATTTTCGGAAGGCGAATGAAGGATATTATGTTCACGAGTTCACCCGGTGTGGAATGCTCCCCTAAAATTGAGCCATGAGTTATGAGAGTTGCTGGCGGTGCGAAGCGCCGTCAGGAACACTGATAACCGATGAAACGAACGAGACACAGTCCGGAACAAATCGTGACGAAGCTGCATCAAGCGGCCACGGAGTTGGCGATGGAGTTACGTCGCTCATTCCGCAGCATCTTGCCAGAGATGACGCCAGAAGGGAAACCGCGAAATATGCGAAAGGTGCTTCCGCACTGGCACCATTAATTACAGAGCGACAGTCAGGATTTTTTGCCGGCGTGGGCGGTTGCCAGGGTTTCAAAGACGACACAAACGCTGCCCCCCCAAGGGCGGTGGTGAGCCAACCATCTAAAGCCGTGTCCTCGACGATAGGCAACGCCTCGCGTCCTAATGCTGGATCAGGCCGGACGTAGTCTCGCGGCCTTCGGTCACGCTGCCGGCAATGTGACCGACATTACCCAGCCGAGGAACGAAGTGACGAGGTTTCGACGCCGGACAGCGCGCTGAATCATCCGCCCACCTGAACCGTTCAACAGACCTGCAACCATTCGAAAACCTGCGCCGTCCTAATCGCGCGCGCTGTCAGCGAAAGGCACGCCGAGAGTGACTTTCGTAAACCTGTGAAGGCGTGCCGGTGCTGGCGTAGCGGTGGCGTTAGCCGCCGCCGCCAGCATGAGCGCCGGCGTCCGCGCGCGGGAATTGGCATTCGTGAATGGAGACCGTGAAATTGCCGCGCGATTCGTCATTGTTGAGCGCAGCGAACAAACTGCCTATTGAGCAGAGCGAACTGATTTTATGTTCACTGGAACGCAATGCTGCTTGTCATGTAGCTACAACAGGGCTACATTCACGGCATGAGTAAAACCGCAACCATCCGCACCCGTATTGAACCGGGCTTGAAGAACGAGGTGGAGAGCATCCTTTCGCAACTGGGGCTGACGGCTTCCGAAACGGTGCACCTGCTTTACCGGCAGATCAAAATGCAACGTGGATTGCCCTTTGATGTGCGAATTCCGAACGTGCTCACCGCGCGCACGCTCACCGCCAGCAAGGCGGGCCGGAATGTGAAACGGTTCGGCAGCAAAAAAGAACTCTTTGCCGACCTGGGATTGTGAGAACTTTCAGTCGCACCAGCCAATTCAAGAAGGATGTCAAACTGGCCGGCAAACGCGGCAAAGACATGGCGAAACTCAAGGCCGTGTTGGAGCTTCTGATTGGCGGGGAGCCGTTGCCAGCCACCTGCAAAGATCATCCACTGCGCGGGAATTTTGCCGGCAGCCGCGACTGTCATCTTGAACCGGACTGGCTGCTCATTTACACACTTGCTGAAAACGACACCCACGTCTGCTTTGAACGCACCGGCTCGCACAGCGATTTGTTCCGCTGACAGTCCCCGTCTTATGCCGACGGCAACAGAAGCATCGGAATGATGCTTCATTGCTGGCACATTCGTATTCAAAAATACCGTCAAGCGAGAATCGTAAAAATATTCGTCGGCGTGTGCCGGTGTGTGACATCGTGCGTCAGCATCCGTCATTCGTGCATTTTGGGGTGATCTAAATTGTCGAAAAACCGGTGCTAAAGTGCGCTCGTGCCCGTCAACTCGACCCATCCTGAATAGGACGCCAACGTCCTCGCCTGGCAACGCGCGCGGGACGTCTTCTCAGGAGAAGATGCGGTCAAAGCGGCTGCCGAAAAATATCTGCCTCGTCTGGATTGTCAGGATGACACCGAGTATCGCGCCTACAAAAATCGTGCCTCTTTCTTCAATGCTTCCGCCCGCACTGCGGATGGCTTCGTCGGTCTTATCTTTCGCCGTGATCCGACTTTCAAACTTCCCGATGCCAAGAATGGTATCTCGGCTGTTGCACGAGGATGAATTGAATCTGCCGGTCGAAGCGCCGTTGCATTGGCGGGTCAAACTCCGTGATGGCACCAAGCTCGGCGTCATTCCCGACCGCGTGTTCGCTTTGGAATACGCCGATCAAAATGGCCGGGTGCAGCGGGTCTATTATTTCCTGGAAGCGGATCGGGGCACCATGCCGGTCGTCCGCCAGAATTTATCACAGACCTCGTTCTACCGGAAGCTGCTCGCCTACGAAGCGACCTGGACCAACAAGGTTCACCAGGGCATCTGGGTATCCCCCGTTTCCGCGTGCTGACCGTCACCACCAGCCCGGCGCGCGTGAAATCGCTGCTGGACGCCTGCTCGCGGTTGCAGCGCGGGCATGGTTTATTTCTTTTCGCTGACCAGTCGGTGTTGCAGAAGGATCTACTTGCCGCCGTCAGGCAATGCGGCAAGGCCGCCGCCCTGTCCGCCCTCGTGGACTTGCCGGATCTGGCAAAGCCACACGTCTCCTGATTTTTCCTTCCGGGCGTTAGCGTGGCCAGTGGAGGCAGACCCATTTCCGGGCTGTCACGTTCATCACGACCACAGGAGTAATATTATGGCAAAGACAGCGTTCGTTGACTTCAAGGCCGTCAAAGCGGCCATCACCATGGAGCAGGTGTTGCAACACTACGGCCTGCTCGAAAAATTCAAACGCGGCACGGACAGTCTCAATGGTCCATGCCCCATCCACAATGGTAGCAATCCGACGCAGTTCCGGGTGAGCATCAGCAAGAATATCTGGAACTGTTTCAGTGAGTGCAAACATGGCGGCAATGTCCTCGACTTCATCGCGGAGATGGAGAAGGTGAGCATCCATGCGGCGGCGTTGAAAGCCATCGGATGGTTCAAGCTCGATCCCCAAGCCATGGCTGCCACAAGCGACAATGGTGAGCCTGGCGAAACCGACCGGCCGACACCGGCACCAACAGCGGCACCCAAACCGGCTTCACCGCCGAGGCCTGCGCCAGCATCGACACCCGAAAGCAGCGCGCCGAATACGCCGCTAAAGTTCCGGTTGGACAAGTTGGAGCGCAGCCATCCGTATCTTTTGGAGGAGCGCGGCCTGACGCCGGAAACCATTGTGGATTTTGGCATCGGCTTTTGTTCCAAGGGCATGATGGCCGACCGCATCGCCATTCCGATTCACAATGTCAAAGGCGAAGTCGTCGCGTATGCGGGACGGTTTAATGGTGTCCCACCGGAAGGTGCGCCCAAATACAAGCTGCCCGCCGGATTCCGGAAAGCACAAGAGTTGTTCAACCTTGATCGAGCCATCAAAGAGTCGGCTGATGTTCCTTTGGTCATCGTCGAAGGTTTCTTCGATGCCATGAAGTTGCACCAGCACGGCTGTTGCAAGGTCGTTGCCCTCATGGGCAGCACGATGTCAGCCGCGCAGGAGCAGTTGATTCGACAGCACACCAACAGCCGCAGTCACGTCATCGTCATGCTCGACGAGAATGAGGCGGGCAAAGCGGGGCGCGAAGACATCGCGTGCCGCCTGTCCAAGTTCTGTTTCGTCCGGGTGCTTCAGTTCGATCAACCCGACATGGAGCCGGAACATCTGTCGGGCGAGGAGGTGCAGCAATTCATGGAGGGCACTCTGTGAAGCACTATTCCGGCCGGCGTGAAGGTCATGCCGTCATCGTCACCGTGGACGGACGCCGACTCAATCCCCGGTTGGACTTGTGGAATCACAGTCCGACCGGGTTTGAATGGGGTTACGGCGGCAGTGGTCCGGCGCAACTGGCGCTGGCCATTCTGGCCGACCATTGCGCGAATGCCGGACGGGCGTTGAATTGGTATCAACGCTTCAAATGGGTGGTGATTGCCGAACTGCCGCATCGCGAGTGGATTCTGACCAGCGAGGACATTGAACGCGGGTTGCAATCCCTGTGGGACGGCGAACCGGTGCTGGAAAATGTCGCATCCTAAAAAACCACCTCGACCATTTTGGCCGGGGCTTTTTGTCAGTTGCAATCTAATGTCGGGGTCATGCCAAACTGGTGAATCGGCGATTTCACTGCCAGGCCATGCCCCTTCACAGTTTTTCTGATAATCCTTGAATATGTGGATTGTGTATCCCATATTACTAGCATAATGAATGCGCTCGTTCAAAGGCCACGCGTATTGGAGGCCGTGAGGCAGGCCCTCAAGCGGTCCCCGGTGGTTGCCCTTTTGGGGCCGCGGCAATGCGGCAAGACAACCTTGGCTCACCAGTTAACCGGTGCTGACAGCCACTTTTTTGACTTGGAAAGCACGCTGGATCGTCAGGCTCTTTCGCTGGCAGCGGAGCGCACCCTCGCACCACTCCGGGGGATGGTGGTCTTGGATGAAGTTCAAACCATGCCGCAGCTCCTGCCCGTGTTGCGGGTGCTCGCTGATCGGCGCGAAACCCCCGCCCGCTTCCTACTGCTGGGTAGCGCCTCCCCCGATTTGATCCGGGGTGCGGCCGAGTCTCTGGCTGGCCGGGTGGCCTTCGTGCAATTGGGTGGCTTTGATGTGACCGAAACCGGGGCGGATAGCGCGGATCAGCTCTGGGAACGAGGCGGCTTTCCGCGCTCATTTCTGGCTCCGAATGACGCCGGGAGTTATGCGTGGCGTCAGGATTTTATCGAGACTTTCCTCAGCCGGGATACGGCGCGGTTCGGCATTGCCCTGCCACCCGAGGGGTTGCGGCGATTCTGGACGATGCTCGCCCATCTGCATGGCGGTTCGCTGAATGCGGCGGAATTGGGTCGCGCGTTGGATCTCGACCAGAAGACCGCGAGTCGCTATGTGGACATCCTGTGTGGCGCGTTTCTGGTGCGACGCCTGCCGCCGTGGTTTGAAAACACCGGCAAGCGGCTGGTCAAAGCGCACAAGATATACCTACGTGACACAGGTTTGCTGCATGCGCTGTTGGGATTGCGGACGCCGATGGAGGTGCGGTCGCATCCGCGCCTCGGCGCGTCGTGGGAGGGTTTTGCCCTGGAACACGCCATCAACCTATGCAATGCGGAACGGGACGCTTATTTTTGGGGAACCCATGGCGGGGCCGAGTTGGATCTGCTCATCAACCGGGGCGGAGCCAAGATCGGTTTTGAATTCAAATTCTCCGAGTTGCCCACCACCACCAAATCCATGCGCGTGGCGATGACGGATTTGAAGTTGAAACGTTTGTTCGTAGTTTATCCGGGCACGCGCCGATTTGAATTGGACGACGACATTATTGCTTTGCCGTTGACGGGGCTGCTCGCCGAATCCGCGAGCTTGTAAAGCAAGTTTACAGTCGAAGCTTCCAACGTATCTTCCGCAGCTTTTTCAAGGATGAAAAACGGCGGCACCGAGGCCGATTTTCATGCTTGCGGTTACGCCGACGGTAATTAGCCACAGACTTCCGGTCTGAGCCCGACTGGTTTTCTGATCGCGACCGGGCCATTCGCTTTTGCCGGTTCCGGCAAGTCCACACGTCTCCTCAGATTCACGGTGATGTCCTACGCTTCACAGTGGATTCACAAATCAAAACCACACACCAGAAAGGAGATTCATCATGGATGTTCATTGCACCACCTGTGGCGAACCGTGGGATGTTTATCACCTGCGGCACGACGCCATTTACGAAACCGACCTGTCCCACGCCGAAGCCAAGGCGTGGACGGGATTGTCCCCGCAATTGAAATTGCTCGATCGCTACCGCGAGAAATTCAAGGAGGTGGGTATGAGTTCGGCGGCTCCATCCTCAACGTGATGCGCTGTCCGGCGTGTCCCAAGGGGGCAAAGCCCGACCCCGACAAGGCCGCCATGAAAGCCGGCATCGTCGAGTTGCTGGGTGATGACGAGGACGGCATCGCCGCCACCATGGAGGACTTCGGCTTATGAGTGTGCGCAACAAGCCCCCTCCAGGAAAACAGCGCACCGGTCACGACCCGAACCAAACTGAGTTTTGGATCATCTGGCAGCTCGGGGAATATCCGTTCCGCTTGCGGGCCGGGGATGTCATCAAGCTTGATGACCGCCTCTGCCGTGTTCTGCGGGTAAATGAATGTGCGGCCGTCGTCCTCATGAATCGGCCGGTGCGGGAGTTCAAAACCCGTTTCGACAAGCCGGTGCGGTTCCAGCCGGCACCGAAAATATTCCGCATCTCGCCGCAGTCGGAAGTCCCCGTTCTCAATCGTAAGCCCAAGCGATAGCACCAAGGCGATTCAATAGAATCGCCTTTTTTAGTGGCTGGCAGAAGGCGGCGGCGGGGTGGACAGCCGCTGCATCCAAAGCTGGGCTAACGGTTGAAAATCTTTTTGGTCACCGGCACGCAGGGCCGACAGATAAATCTCCGTTTCCATTTTGTCCCTCGGCACCAGTTGCACCGGTGGCAGTTGTAGTCGCCGCAGGATTTCCCAAAGCCAGAGCCGCACCAACCGCCCGTTAAAATCGGCAAACGGATGGATTGTCAACAGCCGGGACTCGGCAAAGGCCAGTGTGTCGGGTAATAATTCAAATTGAATCGGCCCGGCCAGCCTTGCCTGCAAATCCAGACCGTATTCTCGCATCTGGAGCGGCACCAGATGTGGCGGCGGTGGTTCATGCTCGCCGACGCGAACGGCGATGGTGCGCCAGTGGCCAGCCCATTCCGGCACCAAGTCGCCACAAAAATCCTGATGCAGGGTGCGGATTAGATTTTCATCCAGCGGCGCAGCCGCATAATTCCCAGCCTCAATGCGCTCCTGGATCCGCAGCACGCGTTCCGCGAGCAAGGGGGCTAGTTCCGAGTAACGGAGGATTCCCCGGCTGGTTTCAAGCCAGCGGGTGGAGTGGGCGGATGGAGCTTCGTCAGCCATGCAAGATCAACGGGTTCGCCTTCAAACGCCATGCTGTCCGCCACCTGTTGGGGAATGGCCTGCCAGCGCAATTGTTGTTGCGTGCGGGCTGACAACAATTGCCAGCGTTGAATGGCTTCGACGTAACCCATGCCGGCAAAGTAACCGCCCCGGCCGGTTTATCAAACACAATTCATGCTGGTCCCGGCAAGTTCACACGTCTCCCGCAACACGGCACCCAGCCATAGACTTCAGGTTGGGCTCACAGGGTTCATCACAAAACAATAACCAACCGAAAGGAATATTATGAATGCAGTCAGTGACACAGCAGAACGCGTGGCGTTGTATTATCGCGAAGGTTTATCTGACAAAGTCTATCAGGCCGCCATCGAACCGGTGGGCGACCAGTTTGTCGTCAACTTCGCCTACGGGCGGCGGGGGACCACCCTGACCACCGGGACGAAAACCGCTTCGCCGGTGGACTATGCCGCCGCGAAGAAAATCTACGTCAAACTCGTTGGCGAGAAAAAAGCCAAGGGTTACACCGAGGGCGCCGACGGCACGCCGTATCAGCACGCCAACAAACGGGTGTCGGGCATTCTGCCTCAATTGCTGAATCCCGTGGAGGAAGCCGAGGTCGAATTATTGCTGCGCGATGACAACTATTGCGCGCAGGAAAAGTTCGACGGCAGACATCTGCTGGTTCGCAAACAGGACGATGACCTCGAAGGCATCAACAAAAAGGGATTCATTGTGGTTCCCCGCTGTTTTCGATGGAATAGGAATATGGGTTGGCTAGGCTGCGGGGATGACGCCTGAAAAACTATTTCACGAACTGCTCGGGTTGGGCTTGAACTGGGAAGTGATTGAAAGCCGCTTTGAACGGGCAAGCGGCACGGTGTTTCTGGAGATCCGCGAGACCGCCAAGCTGTGGGCGTTGTGCTGCTACTGTGGCTGGGTTTCTGGCCCGGCTCTGGTGGGTGTTTGAGTTGGCGTCGCATTTCCGTTTGCATCTCGCCATCGGCTTGGGCGGACTGGCGCTGCCGTGGTCACTGAAACGCCGCTGGCGCATGGCGGCTCTTTGCGGCGTCGGTGCCGTGGCGAATGCCATTTTGGTGCTGCTGGTTTTTCTCCCGACTGAAACGACCGAATCCACTGCGGGCACCCGGCTGCGGTTGGTCAGCCTGAACGTCCACACCGAAAATGCGCGCAGTGATCTGGTGTTGAAATTTCTTCAGGATACGGATGCCGACGTCATTCTCTTGCTGGAGGTGAATGAACGCTGGATGGATGCCATGCAGCCGCTGCGCACCAACTACTCGCAAGTGCTGACCGAACCGCGGGAGGATAATTTTGGCATCGCGCTTTTCAGCCGGCTGCCATTGACGAATAGTGAAGTGCTTGAACTCGGCCACGCCGAAGTGCCTTCGATTGCGACGACCATTTCGGTTGGCGGGCAGCAGATGTTTTTGCTGGGCACGCATCCGCTGCCGCCCGGTTCCGCCGCCTACGCCCGGCGACGCAATGAGCAGCTTCAAGAGATTGCCGCGCTGGTTCGGCACCGTGGCTTACCAACGATTGTTCTGGGCGACCTGAACTGCACGCCTTGGAGTCCGAATTTCAGCGATCTGCTGCGCGACGGCGGATTGAAAAACGCGTCGCCCCAGCGCGGGCTGTTTGGTTCCTGGCCCGCGTGGCTGCCGTTCGGGCGCATCCCGCTGGACCACGGACTGGTTTCGCCAAACCTCCGCGTCCTTGAAAAACGACTGGGCCCGCAAGTCGGCAGCGACCATTTGCCTTTGATCCTCGAACTTCAAATCCCGACCGAACTCCGGGTTGAACCGGACGCAACGGCGCAAGCCTATGAGCGAGGTGTCGAAATGGAGCAACGACATTATCCGTGATAAACTCGGTTCTTTTTTCAGAATCGCAAATCAAGACGGCGGGCGAGATATTCAGCTGCGCGCTTGACCAGACCGAAGCGAAGTGTGAGAGTGCCGCAGCTTCCTATGTTTACCGCCAGCGATCCCAATTTAATAATCGCCCAAGTTGCCATCAGTGGTTTGCTTCTGGTGGGTCTGCGGCAGTTCGTCGTTTGGGTGCGTAACGCGCCAGTCCGGCCGGACCCGTGGGACGCCATAATAGAACACCAGTTGTCGGGGCCAGATGCCGTCGAAGTCTGCCACCATTGTTTTCGTCCGCAACCGCACGCGGCTTGGTTCTGCGAACATTGCGGCTGCGCCGTTGGACCTTACAACAATTTAATGCCCTACGTTTGCATCTTATCCCAAGGTGAAGTGCTCAGAAACGGCGTGACCGATAAACTGCGCGCAAACCCTCTCACGATTGTCGGCTATCTTTTTTACTCGTTGGGAAATTATTTCATTTTTGCGCCGATCTACTGGTTTTTCTTCTTCAAAAACCTGAGGCGGATCAAGGCCGAACGCCTGGCGGAATTGCCGGAGACCGTTCCCTAGCCGCTTGGGTGGTTTACCGAGGAGCGATTACCCGAACGAGTTTCAAAGCGCGTTTTCGTTGAGTCTCAACCGCACCCCGGCCATGACGGTGTCATGCCAGAGGTGAATCAGTTCACCCAATTTTTGGAGCCACGGCAGCACGCGGGTTTCCAAGGCGTCGGAGAGCTGGAGGGTGTCGCCGGTCTGGCAGATTTGATCCACGTCGCGGAGCATGCCGGCCACCTGTTCCAGTTGCCACTGGCGAAGCTGCTTGAGCGAGGCGCTGCCGCTGGCCGAACCGCAAAGATGATCCGGCAGCAGGCTCAACGTGAGGACGGGTTCCTTGAGTTGGCAGGCCAGATTCCACCAGAGTTCGCGGGCGATGTGGCGCGGGTTGATGAGGACGAGCGGGATGGCCGTCTCGACACATTCGCGCACGTGCTGGACTTGTTGCCGGGCGGTTTGAATCACCAGTAAATGACTTTCCGCGAGCGCCACGGATTCGGCTTCCACGCGCAAAGCAAGGCCGTGATGCGGCAGCGGCAGCGCGAGGTTGGCGTGGCGGCCATCCACCTTCAAAGCGCACAACACGCGCTGCTGTTCCAGCGCGAGCGTTTCGAGATAGCAGCGGATGGCATTGAGGGAAGCAGATTGCGCGGGCATCGTCACCGGACTTCCATCCAGTAAAACAGTGGTCTTAACGCGAGCATTCAGCCACTCAAATGGCCCAGATTCTTTAGGCATACGATACCGACACTATCGGCTGCCGGGAGCAAAACCTGATTGAAATTTATCAAACTTGAGGTTGGCCGTTGGCGGCGAGGGTAGTGCCGGCTTGCCAGCCGTCCGGTTTACCGGACTTTCCAGCGCCGTTTTGCGCGCGACTGCGCGATTGGGAAGTCGCTCGCGCCGTCCGGCTGGCAAGACTGCCCTCCAACCCGTGCGCCGGTTGGCCCGAGCTTCACTCGACCCGGATCATCACTTGGCCGGATTGGCTCCTTTGACGCGCAGTTGGATGGAGTAAAGCGATTCGCTGGCCGTGATGAAAAGCGTTTGGCGGTCCTTGCCACCGAAGCAGACATTGGCCGACCATTTTTCCGGCACGTCAATGTGCTCAACCTGTTTTCCCGTCTTGTCGAAAACGGTGACGCCGCGGCCGGTGAGATAGACATTGCCTTCCGTGTCAATCGTCATGCCGTCGGAGCCGAGCGCGCAGAAAAAAGTCTTGTTCGTGAGCGCGCCGTCGGGCTGGATGTCGTAGCTCCACGTCTGCGCGGCGCGGATGTCCGAGACAAATAGCTTCTTCCCGTCCGGCGTGCCGCTGATGCCGTTGGGCTTCTTCAAATCGTCCGTCACGCGCACCAGATTTTTGCGATCGGGCGAGAGATAATAAACCTCCTCATTCGTCAGGGCCATCGTGGTGTGATTCCACCAGTCGCGCTTGTAAAACGGGTCGGTGAAATAGATCGCCCCGTTCGGCGTGACCCAGACATCGTTTGGCCCATTGAGGTATTTGCCCTGAAAATTTTTGACCAGCACGATCACTTTTTTGTCCGGCGCGATGGACCACAGTTCATTGTGTTCATCGGCGCAGGCGATCAAGTTATCCGCCGCATCAAAGCACATGCCGTTCGCGTAACTGGAGGGCTGCATGAAGGTGGACAGTTTTCCCTCCACGCTCCACTCCATGATGCGGTCGTTCGGCTGGTCCACGAAAAACAAATTGCCGGCGTGGTCACACGTCGGACCCTCGGTGAATTTGAACTCGCCCGCCAGTTTTTCCAATTTGGCACCGGGCGCGACCAGACTGTCCGCGAACGACAAGGCCGTCCAGGCGGACAGGCAGAGACAGAGAAGTGTTTTCATGGCTGGGGAGAAATTTGGCGGGAACCGCGGCCGGAAGCCATCAAAATCACGCCTTGTTTTTAACCCGACCGTGACGCATCTTCAGGCGACGGTTTCGCACCATGAATCCCCATACGCGACAATCCCTGCGGTTTTTGCAGAGCTGGATCATCAACACCCTGGCGGTCTTGGTGGCGAGCATCATTCTGCACGGGCATATTCATTACGAAAAATGGGTGGACTTGATTATCGCAGCCCTGCTGCTCGGGATTCTGAATGCGTTTGTCCGGCCGATTCTGCTGCTCATCGCCCTGCCGCTGCTGATTTTCACGCTTGGGCTGTTCACGTTTGTGATCAATGCGCTGCTACTCTGCCTGGTGAGTTATCTGCTCAAACCCAATTTCGAGGTGGACAGTTTCGGTTACGCCTTTGCCGGGGCCGCCATCATCAGCATCGTTTCGATCGCACTGAACGTCCTGACTGGCAACGGTCGGGTTTCGGTGCAGCGCCGCGGGCCGCCCGGGCCGCCGAAAAATTCCGGCGGCGGCGGCAGCGGCCCCGTGATTGATGTGTGATAAGTTCGTGGCCGCCGACTTCCGGACGCTCAAATCTACGTTCCCGTCCGAACTGATTGATTCTCCAGACGTCGGCTGCTACGCGATAATTTGATACGCCGCGCGCAGCGTTGGGATGCCTTGGGCATTGAAATCGCGCTCAAAATCCGTGAGCACTTCCGCCAGCGCCGCCGGGGTTTCCACTTTCTCAAAATCGTTGCTCGCCGCAAAAACTTCGTTCATCTGCTGAAAATACTCCGCGTGATCTGTTCGCAAAAACACTGTGCCGCCGGACTGGAGTGCATGCCTGGCCAGCGCGGGGAAAGGCTCGTTGATGATCCGGTGGCGGTGGTGTTTTTTCTTCGGCCACGGATCAGGAAAATAAATGTGGAGCGCCGAGGCCGAATGTGGCGGCAGGAGATATTGCAGAAAATACGCCGACTCGATGCGCACGCCGCGCAAGTTTGTCAGGCCGTTGCGCCGACCTTTGCGGTCCAGTTTTTGGAGCCGCCCGAGCAGCCGTTCCACGCCGATGAAATTGGTTTGCGGATGCCGCCGGGCATATTCCACCAGGAACGAGGCGTCGCCGCAGCCGAGTTCCACTTCCAGCGGTTGGCCGGTGGCAAAGAGTTCGGTCAGCGCCAGCGGTTCCAGGATGGAACGCAGTTCAACGACTAAATTGTGCGTGGCCGCCGCCGGCGTTCTCAAATTGGGCATGGTGGTAAAAGTGCGGGCGCAGTATGGCGGGCTTGGCAGCGGCGTGAAAGTCGTTTCGTAAAACCGGAAATGCGGAAATCTAAAACGCCCCCGTAGCTGTGGGCATTGCACATACGACGCGAACCAACGCTGGCGGCAGGGAACCGTTGCTTTGCGGCTGCCGCTGGCGGGCCGCGTGCTTGGCAGTCTAAGCCATCAGCCTTGGCACTTTGCCGACGCGGGCGGCGAAGTCGTCAATCTCCGTGGTCTTTTCGAAGCCCACGTTCAGCACATCCACACAGCCGAGGCCGAGGACGAATTTCACCGCTTCGTTGCGCAGTTCATCACTGTTGCGGTAACGGCCTTCACCGATGAGTTTCATGCCCACCACGCCTTTGCCGCCGGCATGGATTTTTTTCAGCACGGGCACCACTTTTTCCGGGGTGCCGTCCATGGAGGCGCCGGTGTGGTTGATGCGGGCATAAACGACATCCACCCACGGCTCTTTGGCCGCGGCTTCCAGCGCCGCGACGGAGTGGCAGGAAACGCCGAGCGCGCGGACCAGGCCTTTTTCCTTGAGCTTGGCGAGCGTGTCCATGTAGTGCCGCAAATCCGTCGGCCAGTTTGGCGAGGACACGCAATGCAGCAGGAGAATGTCGAGGTAATCAGACTGTATCTCCTTGAGAAAACGCGCCAGCACCACGTCGGCCTCGGGGCGCTCGGGTTCGGGAAGACCGCCGCCGATCCACCAGAGTTTGCTGGTGATCACGAAATTTTTCCGGTCCACCCCCTTGAGCGCCGGGATGAGATAGGAATGGCTGCCGTAAAGGTCCGCGAGGTCGAACATCCGCACGCCACGCTCGTAGGCGGATGCGAGCAGCGCCTGAAATTTCTCGCGGCCCTGCCGCGTCTGATTCGAGGAACGCTGGCCACCGCTCATGCCGGTGCCCATGCAGAGCCGGCTGGGTTTCAAGCCGGTCTGGCCGAGCGGAACGAGTTCGTAGGGATCAAACTTTTTGGCCTCGTCGGCGTGGGCCAGTCCGGCGGTGCCGAGCACGAGGCTGCCGACCCCAAGAGCGGAACTTTCAAGAAATTTGCGGCGGGTGATTTTCATGGCTGCGCGCAACGTCAGGCAAAACCATTTTTCCCGCAAGGAGAAATTTTTGAGGTGCGGCGCAATCAACCGCCGACGCTCGGCGGTTTCGAGCCGACCCGTTCCCGCGTCAACACCAATGGCCGCGTCAGTGCTGGGGCGACGCGTTCGGGGTCGCCGATGAACATGGCTGATCCGGCGAACGCAACGGATGGGAGCTTTTTTAGTCGGGCCGCGATTTTTTGAGTTCGACAAACGCGGTGGACTTGGTGATAGATGGAGGCGTCGTCACACCCAATGCAAAAGCCCGCAACGCCAGCGCCAGTCAAAATCCAAGTCGTCGCCGCAGTCGAAAATACCTTCAAAGAGCTTTGCTGCCGCCGACTGGGAATTCCCAACGACGCCTTTGAGAAAAAGGTGCTCCTGGCCTGTCTCCCCAGTCAATATTGGTTGTTGGGGGTGTTGCGGTGGCATTTGAACCGGGCTTATTTCAAGCGCGATTTGGAAATCGTCCGCGCCGTGGCGGACTGCACCTCCTTGCGCGACATCCGTTCTGAAATAACGTTTTTCCATCATCAAAAGACCGCGGGTTTTCAACGGAATTTTTTGGGCTTCCGGCTCTCCGGCAAACGCCTGCTGAGTTTCGCCAACAAGTTCCTGCCCCAAAATTAGTCCGGCTCGACGCGGGGCTGTCAGGGGCGCGAGCGCAGGGCGGGATGGGCGTCTCCTGGCTTACTCCCGCAGCTTGGAGTCCACCATGAGGGTCACCGGACCATCGTTGATCAAGCTCACCTGCATATCCGCCCCAAACTCGCCGGTCTGAACTGGCCTTCCCAGATCTTCACCTAATTTGCGGACAAAGGCGTGGTAGAGGGGAACGGCAATTTCCGGGCCGGCGGAGCGGCTGTAGGATGGCCGGTTGCCTTTGCGGGTGCTGGCGTAAAGGGTGAATTGGCTGACCAACAAAATCCCGCCCTCAATTTCCTGGACCGAACGGTTCATCACGCCAGCGTCATCGGGAAATATTCGCAGGCGGACGATCTTGCCGCTGAGCCAGGCAATGTCGTCATTGGTGTCGGCCGCTTCAATGGCCAGCAACACCAACATGCCTTGTGCAATCACGCCTTTGACCGCGTGTTCAATCGTCACGCTGGCCTCCTGGACTCGTTGGATCACGGCGCGCATGGTGGATTTATATTTGTCATGGCGTTGGGTCGGCCGGGCCCGCAATCGCCCGGATCTGGAGGTCCCGAAATGCCGCAGTGGTCAACCAGGACGCCAGGCCGAACGGTTTGGAAAGCTCAATGTCGCCAGCCCGCAAGGACAACTTGCGGCCGGTCGTCACGAGGTTCACGATTTTTTTCTGGTCAATCCACGCTTCAATTTTTTGTTCCGAGACGCGCAGCCGGATGCGATACCAGCGGCCCGTGGCAAAGGTCATGGTTTGCGTGGTTTCATTCTCCGAGGCATCCGCGCCGTCAATGGACGAAATACCCACCGCCGATCCGCCCCATCCCCCCACGATCAGGCTCGCAAACGCGTCGCCCACCGGAAAGGTCAGCCCGCAAAAGAAATCTTCGCCTGCCACGCGCATGGCTTCCAAGGTGACTTCGTAATTCCGCTGCGGAAAGGCATTGGTGTAATTGACCCCAGTAAATGGACCTCCCATCCAAAACACCATCAAACCTGCCTGAAGTTCGACGCGCCCAACGACGCCGAAATTCGTCACGCGCCAGCCGTTGAGTGAAGAACCATCGAACAACGGGTGCCAGCCCGCGCCCGCCACCGGGGTGAGCGGTTGTGCCGCCGCCGCCCGGATGATTTCACGCGGCGTGGGCGTAGGCTCCGACGACTCGGTGAGGGCCGCGCTCTGAGGAACGACGGCTGAAGGCATGATGCGGGACGACTTGCAGCCAGTGCTCGCCAGCACACCCAGCACAACTCCCAGAGTGAACAGCAGAATTTTTTTATTCATCGCACTTGAATGGGCCGCATTAGTCACGCGCCGCCGAATCCAGGTTGGTAGTTTGTTTCATCGTTTTTGAATCACGACCATGCGGTCGTGAAGCGGGGAAAAACGGTTAAAATTTTTGTGCATGGGTGGAGGGTTTATGTCGGCAATGAGTGGCCGCCCGGAATTCGCATTGGTGTTTGTATGGGCTTGGCCATGGTGATTTTTGAAACGATGGTAATTCCGGGATGGAGGGTCAAACCAAAATGCGGCGGCGGACGGAATTTCTTTCGCATTCGTTCGTGGCAAGCTTGCCAGCGGTCGTGAGCCCGAGCGTAAAGCGTAAATCAAGGTTGGCCGCCATTCCCTCAACAAAATGGCGCAGGCTTCACACCTGCGCCTTTTTCATTGCCACGGTGCTTTTTGAATCGGTCGCCAGTCGGGAAACTAGCTGATACCGGAAACGCCGTCGCTGAGACGAACCTACCACACTCAACGCTATCCGCCAACACTGGCACCAACATTTTTCGCGGCGGACGCCAGGTCGTTCAGCTCTCGAATGCGTCATTGCACACCGGCTGCCAGTGGTGGATGAGATCTTGTTCCTCCGTGCAGCGTGCCGCTTGTCCCGCCTCACAATAATGGGCATGAAGATGCGTGGCCCCGTTCGCCACAGCATCCTCCAGGCGCACGTGGCCTTCAAGCCGTTGATGCAGATCCCGGGTTTGCGCAATATACAAGGGAAGCCAGGCCCCGTCCGCCGCCTGCTTGGCATAGATGTAAAGACCGGGCAAGGGTCTGAACGCTGCGTCCAGGGGGAAGATTTCGTATTGATATTGCTTGCCGCACTGTCCGGCCCAAGTCCAGGAGTTGGACGCGGGCTGAACTCCATGTGAGTGACGACTGAATAACTGGGTTATCAAGTTCATCTTGTCCAAACTAGAGCACTGAATTAGCGGGCTGTCAACCGACCAGCGTGGCGTGGTTAATAAACAAAGGCGTTGCCGGTGCGATCCTGGTCGCCAAGGCACCAGAGGTTGAACGGGCTGAAGGCCGTGGGAAACTTGAGGTAGCGAGCGCTGCCATCGCCCAAGGCGTAGTTGGAGCCGCCCGTCATGGAGCCATCACCCCGGCTGCTATGCCGACTCTGCTCCGCGATGCCGGTGGTGTCGTTGCCGCCATTTTCGTAAATGTCCATGAAGTAGCTGCCGTCATCGGATTTCTTTTCGCCGAACACCACCGTGTCGGATGGATGCACGAAGTTCTGTTCTTTGAGGCTGGTGGTGCCGGCGAGCATGGCCTGCTCCAATTTGCTCCAGTCAGCGGGAGCGATGCCCAAAGTGTTGGCGAAATAATCATTGAATCCGTTGATGATGTAGCTGCGCGGGGCGGCGTCGCCAGGAAAATTAACGGCGTCCGTCTCCACGGTGGCGGGTTTGCTGCCCCGCTCGGTGGGACAGAAAAGCACTTTGATATTCTTCCCGTAGTTGTTGAACAACTGATGCGGCCAGCGGCCGGTGTAGGAACGCGAGGGAAATCGGGCGCCGTTGTCGTCCGAATAGAGTTGGCGCGCGAGATTGAGTTGCTTGAGATTGTTCAGGCAGGAAATCCGTTTGCCCGCTTCCTTGGCCCGGCTCAAGGCCGGCAACAGCATGGCTGCAAGAATCGCGATGATGGCGATGACCACCAGCAATTCAATGAGGGTAAACGCGCGCCGACCCGACCGGGGCTGGCACTTGAAGTTCTTTCGGAGGCAAAAAAATTCGCTCATTTCAACTGTGGTTGCAGTGACCTGGGATGTTGTCTTTGTTTGACGCGCCTGGCGCGCGCGGCGTTACATATAAAACCATGTGTCGGATGAATCGCGCGGCCTCGAACCGGCGCGGATTGACCGGGACTTTTTAAACGACCGTGGTGAGGCGGGGTAATGAAGCCAAGTTGAAACACAAAGAACCACGGCTGGACAGCTTGGGGTGGAACCAGAAAAAGAAAAGAGCCCGGACACTACTCCGGGCTCTTTGCACACTCTGAAATTTTTTGCGGAATTTCACCGCCAACAACAAGCACAGATTACCACGCCCGGCTTTTTCGTCATGTCACCAGTGCTGGTGACAGGCTGGGGATTCTCCCGGCTCGTTGACTTACTCTACCACCACTTTCGCGTCGTCCAGGATCACGGTGTATTTGTAGCCAGCCCCGAAGTCTTTATTCGTGGTGACGTTGCCGGTCACCAGCACCGTGTCGCCCACTTTGGACGGCGTGCTGGTGGTGACGGTCAGGTCGTTGTTGTCTTTCTCAACGCTGCCGGAGCCGTCCTGAATGTGGAGCCAGTTCTTGCCCATGATTTCTGCGTTATACTTGACCACTTTGCCGCGCACCGCGACGGGTTTGCCCGCGAGTTTGCTTTGGGCGGCGAAAATTTCCTGAATAGTCTTGCCCCCGGCGGCTTTCTCGATGCCCGTCAAATCCACTTTGGTGGCGGCCGCCGCCGTCGCGGCTCCACCCGTGAGCGCCGGATGGCCGGGCGGCAAGGTGGGAATCTTCGCACTCGGCAAAGGCGGATGTCCCGGCGGCAAGGCCGGCGCGGCACCGGTGGCGGCGGAGGCACCGCCACCCTGCACGTTGATCCCGCCGGTGAAATAGACCAGATCAAAATCGCGGTTAAGCGACTTGCTATGGTAATTGGGCATGGCATCGCCAGCGGCGAAAGAAACCGAATCGCCCACCTTGACCACGAATTGCACGGCTGCCGCCCAGACTTTCTTGCTGCCCGTATCCACCAGCACATAGGTGTAACCAGCGGTGCTCATGGTTTCGACCACTTTGCCAGACACGTTGCTTTCAGCGGCAGTCGGCGCGGTCGGCGCGTTTTGCGCGCTGGCAAAGTGGACGGGCCAGGCGAGACAAGCGATCAGCAGGAGATATTTCATAATCAAATTTTATTAGGCGATTTCAAAAGGAAAAGATACGCAGGTTTGGCGGCCAAGACAAGCTTGGGTTCGGTCCGACCAAACAGCCGTTCCCAAATGGACCCGTTGAAACTTGAGACCCAGCCATCCCACTGGATTTTTGAAAAAGTGCGCGCGGCTTGAGGCCCCTGAGCAGAATTATAAACTA
Organism: uncultured Verrucomicrobia subdivision 3 bacterium; assembly: GCA_903850425.1. Taxonomy (GTDB): domain Bacteria; phylum Verrucomicrobiota; class Verrucomicrobiia; order Limisphaerales; family UBA11358; genus UBA11358. Next base: position 21,241 of record CAINLR010000136.1, read on the forward strand.
CTCCGCAAATTATAACTGCGCAGCGAGTTGCATTCTGGCATTGATTGACAGCGTATGAATGAATTGTTAAAAGAGAAGCGTTCCTGGTCGTTCGGAGTTCTGGAAACACTGAGCCTGAACATGAAACTAATTCGTCTGATCACCGGTTTGAGCCTGGGGGCAATCCTCTGGTCGAGCGCAACCGTGACTCGCGCCGCCGACGTGGAAGGCGTGGCCATCGCTATCGTTTATGATACCTCGGGCAGCATGAAAGACCCGGTCAATGACGACACCGGGAAAGCCTCGCCAAAATATCGCATCGCCAACCGGGCGTTGATCGCCATCGCCAATCGCATCCAGACTTTCGCCACCAATGCGCCTGGCGGCAGCCCGCGCAAAATTGAGGCGGCGCTATTTGTTTTCCAAAAGGACGCGCCGCATGCCGCGCTGCCGCTGAAGCCCTTCAATGCGGCTGATTTCATTTCCTGGGCGCGTGGATTTTCCGAACCGACGGGCGGCACGCCGTTGGGAACCACACTCACTGCGGCGGCCCATGCCGTGCTGGACTCGGGCCTGACGCACAAGCATGTGTTGGTCATCACGGATGGCATGAATACGGTCGGCCCTGATCCAGCGCGCATGCTCGCCAGCCTTCAACGTGAGACCGCTCAAAAGCAGACGAGCGTATCGGTTCATTTCGTGGCGTTTGACGTGGATGCCAAGGTGTTTGACGGCGTGAAGAAACTGGGGGCCACGGTGGCGAGTGCGGCGAACGAAAAGCAGCTCAACACGCAACTGGAGTTCATTCTGGAAAAGAAGATTTTGTTGGAAGAGGAAGAGCCGGCAAAAAAACCATAACCGAAAACCACTATGTTCAGAGCCATCAAACGCATATTCATCTGGCTTGGCCTCGCGGCTGAGAAAGTCACCGAAACCGACGCCATCAATCAGGCGGTGGTCGAACGCGGCATCCGCGATTCCAAGACCAAGGCCGACAAGGCGCACTATGCCAACGGCCAGTTGGCTGGACAAATCGCTTTGTTGAAAGACCAGATTAAACGCCAGGAGCGTCAGCGCGAGGATCTGCAAGGGATGTTGCAGGCGGCGGCGGCGGCGAATGACGAGGCCAACGGCGCGCATTATGCCGAAGAATTGGCCACCCTCGAATCGGATTTGAAGGACAACCAAACTCAGGCCGACAGTCTGGAGCAACTTTACCAGCAGAACACGGAGATCATCGCCCAGAGCTTGCGCGAGATTCAGAAGTTTCAGCGCGAATTCGAGTCGGTCAAAGCCAAGGTCGCCATCGGGCGTTCGCTGGAAAGTCTGGCCGGCATGATGAAGAGTTCGATCAATGAATTGCAGGGCATGATGGGCGGCGAGATGGGCCAGTCCATGCAGCAATTGCGCCAGTCCGCCGCGGGCGGGGAGGGCCAGATGCGTGCCACTCTGGACCTCGCGAAGGAAATGGGTTCCGGTATTTCCCGGCAGCAGGAAATGCGCAAGGCGCGCGGCTCGATGCTGTTTCAGGAATACAAAAAGAAAATGGGCATGGTGCAGCCGGAAGTGGCGGCGGCCGCGCCAACCGCCGCCAAAGCGCCGGAGAAACAGAAGATCGCGGAGTAGAGTTAATTTGTGGTGTTGTCGGCCCGCGAGTGGAACTGTTGGTTTCCACTCGCTTTAGTGATGAATCCGTTTTGAAATCGAACCTAAACCCTGAACTAAGATACTTATGACTGCCCGAGGAAAAATCGTATTAACCCTGATCATTCTCGCCCTGGTGGGCGGCGGCGTTTATCGCTGGTGGGACAAGATCGCCCCCAAGGGCGCATCCTCCCAGGTTTCCATCAATCCGCAGGACGTCAAAAACGCGCTCGCCGCGCAGGCGGCACAGCCCAAAGCCGCCGATGTCGCCAACAAGTTGCTCGCGGGTGACAAAGCCGTGTCGCTTGTGGACGGCTCCGCGATTCCGCCGGTCAGCGGCGTCAGCGATTACGACAAGCCAATGAAAGACGGCAAGCTGATCGTGCAATTTCCAATCAATGTCTGGCCCGGTTGGGCGCCGATCATTGTCGCCAACAATGGCCTGGAGCCGAACGAAGGCAGCGTGTTCTTCAAGAAATATGGATTCTTCCTCAAGCTCTCCATCGTGGACGATCCGGTGAAGGCGCGCGACTTGTTCGCCAGTGGTCACAGTCACGTCCTCTGGGGCACGCTCGACATGATGGCTTTGTTCGCGCCGGAACTCGTCAAGGATTCGCGCACCGTGCCGGTGATCGCGCAGCAGGTGGATTGGTCGGGCGGCGGCGACGGCATCGTGGCGCGCGGCGACATTCGCAATATTAATGATTTTCGGCCAAAGGATGGCAAGCGCCGCAAGGTCGTGCTGGCGCAGAATTCTCCGAGCCATTACCTCATTATGTCGCTGTTGATTGACGCGGGCATTGATCCCGCGCAAGTGGATTTCAAATGGGCGGGTGACGCGCCGTCAGCGGCAAAGATTTTTGTGCAAGACGCTTCGTTCGACGCGTTCGTGGGCTGGTCGCCGGATATTTACACCGTCACCGACAAAGTTCCCGGCACTCGGCTCGTCGTCACGACCGGCAGCGCCAACCATCTCATCGCCGACGTGTGGGCGGTGCGGAATGATTTCTATCGCGATCATCCGGACATCGTCGCGAATCTCGTGCGCGGTATTTTTGACGGCGTGGACATGGTGCGGAAGAACATTCCTGGCGCGGCTCAGGCGCTCTCCAAAGCCTTCGGTATTCCGGTCGAAGATTGCACAAGCATGATCGGCAAAGACGGTGGCGTGGCCGAGGGCGACGCGCATCTGACGAACTATCGCGAGAATTCCAACTTCTTCCTCGACCCGATGAATCCGTCAAACTTCGAAGTGGTTTGGAATCGCGCTTCGACGATTTACAAATCGCTCGGCGCGATTGACGCGCCCGTGTCCGCCGCCAAAGTGAAAGCGGCTGGCATCCTGGCCAAGCTGTCCGAGGAATACAAAGAAGTGCGCGACATGTCGCAGGCCACGTTCAAGCCCGGCGCGATGTTCAAGACCGCCGAGGCGGACTCGTCCGAGATTCTGACCAAGTCCGTCATCATCTCGTTTGAGCCGAACAAGAACGTGCTCAACGCCGAATACGATCCGACCATCCCGACCGTGATGGACGAAATCGGCAAGCTGGCCGGCACGTTCGGCAACGCCTACATCGTCATCGAAGGCAACACCGACGCCAGCCGCAAAGGCGTGGTGCCCGCGGATCTCGTGCGCCAGTTGTCCTACGACCGTGCGGATTCGGTGCGCAAAGCGATCTTGAACAAATACAAATTCGATCCGAACAAGTTCAAAGTCATCGGCAACGGCTGGGATAATCCGGTGCCGACGATGACTGACGCCAGCAATCCGGAACACAACAAGAAGAACCGTCGCGTGGAAGTGAAAGTCTTCCCGTTGGAGAAGGAATAGGCCGGAGCATTGGCAGACGCTTCACCGTTAGCTTATGACCGCGTTCTACATTCTCTGCGGTGTGGCGGCACTGGTCTGGCTGGTCGGCCTTGCGGCTGGCGTGCTGGCGCTCGGTTGGGGTGTTGCGGTTCGGCAGCGTCTGCGGCCCGCCCTCATCCTGTCCCTTGTGGCCATCGTCATCGGCTGGCTGGGAATGATGCTGTTTCATGTCCGCTATTCCAAGACCGTCAACGGCTCGGGTTGGGCGATTGATTCGAAATGGTTCTTTCTGGTGCCGCTGCTGCTGGGTGCGGTGTCACTGGCGGTCGCACTTTGGAAATGGATGAAGTCGCGCCATGCTCATTAGAACCCAGTTGGAAAATGCCTGTTTCTGCAAGAGCTTTCAGGTAATTGCGAATCGTTAACTTATGCTCGGCTTCTTCATATTTGCGTTCGCCTTCGTGGCGCTGCTCACGCTGGTCGTGCGGTTCGGCCAACTGCGGGTCCGCGCCGAACTCTCCGAGACTAACTCGCTGGCGCTGACCCTCGGCTTCGTGGGGCTGATGCTGGCCGGTTGGTGGTTCCTCACTTACGGAGCCACCGTGGAAGCGCGCATTTTGCCGCCCCTCATCCTGCCCAGCCCGCTGGAAGTATTGCAGGCATTTCCCAAACTGCACTTCGAGCAGCAACTGGTGCGCAGCGCGCTCACCTCCTTTGTGCGGGTGACCCTCGGCTTTAGTCTGGCGGCCATCGTCGCGGTGCCGCTGGGAGTCTATATGGCCACGTTTCCGACCGTATCCGCATTCTTCCGGCCACTGGCATTGGTGGGAGCCTATGTGCCGATTGTGGTTTTCGTGCCGCTCACCCTGGCGTGGTTCGGCCTGAGCGAGACGCAGAAGGTCGGTTTTCTTTTCATCGGCTGTTTTGTCGCGCTGTTGCCGCTCGTGATCAAAGACATTGCCAACGTGCCGGCCGCGTATCTCGACGTGGCGGTGACCAAAGGCGCGAGCCAATGGCAACTGGTCCGCTACGTTTTGTTTCCGGTGGCGCAGGCGGACATTTGGGATCATTTGCGTGGCGTCTATGGCGTCGGCTGGGGCTGGATTATTCTCGCCGAGGTTATCGGGGCGGAGCGTGGGTTGGGCTACCTGATCGATGTTTCGAACAAACGCGGCCATACCAACGCCATCTTTGCCATCATCATTGTCATCGTGGTGATCGCCATCGCCTGCGACCAATTGTGGAAATTGGGCGGACGTCTGCTGTTTCCCTACGCGAACCGGAGAGAATAATGGACGAACAAACTCCAGCAAATCCGGCCACACCGAAGGCATTGCCCGAAGTGGTTCGGTTCAACAAAGTCACCAAATCATTCGGCGAAGGCCCGAATGCCAAGGTGGCCATTCAGGACGTCTCGTTTGTCGTTCACGATCTGCCGAACCAAGGCGAACTCATCGCCATCGTCGGTCCATCCGGCTGTGGCAAATCCACGTTGCTGCGCATCCTCGCTGGGCTGCGGCCGCATTTTCCGGCCACGTCCGGCGACGCGCATGTTTTTGGGAAACCCATCGAGAAGCCGGATGCCGGACGCGGGATGGTGGACCAAAAGTATTCGCTCATGCCGCATCTCACGGTCGCGGACAACATCGCTTTCGGTCTGAAACTGCGTGGCGTCGGCCGTAAGGAACGGCGCGATCGCGCGCAGGAGTGGGCCAAAAAAGTCGGTCTTGACGGCAACGAGGACAAGTATCCGTCCGAATTGTCCGGCGGGATGCAGCAGCGCGTGTCCATCGCGGCCACGCTCATTTTGGAGCCAAAAATTTTATTGATGGACGAGCCGTTCGGTGCCTTGGACCCAAAGATTCGGATGCAGATGCAGGAGTTGCTCGTGCGCCTCTGGAACGAACAGCAGAGCACGGTGTTTCTCGTCACTCACTCGATGGAAGAGGCGGTTTACCTGGGCGACCGCGTGATGCGCATGGCTGCCAAGCCGGGCCGCTTGGTGGAGGAATTGCAGGTGCCGCGTCCCGACGAACCGCCCGAGGTGATGCGTGCCCGGCCGTGGTTCAGCGAACTCACCGAGGATCTGCTGCGCCGGCTGGAAACCGACGCGCCGCCCGGCGGCGATTTAGCCGGCACCGACAAGTGGCGCCGCCGCGCCTGACATGACCACGCGTGAACTCATCCACGGAGCCGGACAACACCCGGTGGCGCTGTTGCTGGCCTTCGTTGCGCCGCCGGTGATCGCGTGGCTCGCGGGACAATCGCATGGCCAAGAGCAGGGCAAGTTGTCCCCGTGGAAATATCTCTACTCCGTGCTCGTCTATCTGGTCTGCGTGCCCGGAATGTTTGCCGGCGTGATCACGGCCTACACGCTTTTCTTCAGCCATGAAAATTTGCTCGATGCGAATCTGCTGGTTTATTTTCTGCCCATCGCCTCGATGGTCGCTACGCTCGTGCTCATCCGGAAAAATGTTTCGTTTGACGACGTGCCCGGCTTTGACCGGCTTTCCGGCTTGATGGTGATGGTAGCCTGCAGCTTCGGCATCGCGCTGGCGATTGAGCGGACCAGGATCTTCCTGTTTTTCGGCGGTTCCATCGCCGCGTTGTTGGCGCTGGCGGCGGGAGTTTTTGCGCTGTTGAAGTGGGGCACCTACATGCTCTTTCGCCGCCGCGATGAGCCGAAGCAGGCACCGCCGAAATTTCCCGGCGCATGACAAATTTTTGCATGTCCTCCGGCATGGCCAAACCTTAAACTCTACCGGCAATGGAAGAGCAAGCACCCAACTACCACAGCGAGTTCCTGCGTAGTCCGCACCACGCGGCGCTGGGCATCCTCACGCTGGGCGTGGGCTTCCTGAGCGCAAACCTGCTCGGGTTGATCGTTGGCGGCACGCTCTACGCGCTCGGCTGGATTTATCTGCCGGACCTGCCGTTCTTCCGCGGTTGGGTGGATCGTCGTGGCGAAGCCGTCAAGCGCGCCGCCGAGCTGCAACGCGTTGCGGATTTCGTTCGTCGCCGCGATGCTTTGCTGGACTCACTCACCTCGTCCCGCCGCGAACGCTACGCCCGATTGGCTGCCGTCTGCCGCGACATCGAGACCGCCAGCGCGGATAATCTGCTGGCCTCGCCGGACCCCACCACCGACCCGCGCCTGCGCAAGCTGGACGAGCTCATGTGGACTTTTCTCCGCCTGCTCGGCATAGAAGAATCGCTCGAAAAATTCCTCGAATCCGAACGCCAGGAAGATTTGCCCAGCGTGGTAAAGGAGGCCGAAGCTGAGGCTAAACGCTTGTCGGCCGAACTTGATTCGCTCAAAAGTTCCGGCAACGGGGCCGCGCTGGAAACCAAGCAACGCTATCTCGGCTCGCGGCTCGAACGGCTCGAAGTGTTGCGCAAGCGGCAACAGCGTCTGGATCAAGCCCAGGAAAATCTCGCGCTCGTGGTTTCGGAACAGGAACGCCTGGATCAGCAGATCAAACTCATCCGCGCCGACGCTGTCGCCACGAAAAATGCCGAGGCGCTCACCGCCCGCATTGACGCCACGGTCGAGCATCTGGACCAGACGAACAAGTGGCTGTCCGAATTGGATGAATTCAAAGACCTCGTCGCCGACATGCCCGCCACCGAAATGCGCGTGGGCTATGCCGCCAGCGCACCGCCGGTGCTGCCTGAACCAGCGCGTGCGGCGAGGCCGACGGTTAGGCAAAGGTGAGGCTTTGGATATGAGCAGCATCCCACCTGACATTTACGAACGGGTGCATGAATTGTCAGTTGCAATAGTTAATGCATCACAAGCTGATGATGTGGCGCTCGACGCATCGCTCCGCCAGCAGATGCAATCTTTTTTTCAGGAGCAAATCGATTTAGGACGATCACATCCCTTTCTTACCGAGGCGATGGCAGATTATACGGAAAATTCGGCGGAAGCGACACGCCTCTATTTGTTGGCGTTAACACAGGCACGGTCATTTCCGGATGAACTGACGCACACTAAGATGATTTCTTTAGCGGAAAGACTTGTTGAGCAGAACCGCAGAGAAGAAGCCGAAGGATTTTTGCGAGATGGACGTGCAGAAGCTGTTCGCCGAAACGACGTTTTTTGGATTCAAGAAGCGGATCGGCTGCTCGCTCAATTGAGCGCCTGACTTTGGTCGGACAAATTGCATAAATTCACCTCTCGTTCTAACAATTAAACGATTCATGATATGACCAGGCTAGCCTCAGCGCCTTCAATTGACTCCACGACTCCCGTTTCCCGTCTCCCCCTGCGCGGTTGGGCGCTCGAACTTGCGCGACGCTGGAACGGCGGCAGTTATTCGCTGTTCGTTTTGCACGGGAATATTTTCGACCTCTTCCCGCTGCCTGAAGGCGACCGGCTCAGTTACGTGCCGCTGAAGACTTTTCTGTCGCGCCGCCTGTTTCCAGAGCGCTCCTGCCTGATGTTCTACGATATTTCCGGCGGCCTGACGTTTGGCGCGGCGGAAATGCAGAAACGATTTTTTGAATGGTTGGAAATCTTTGATAGTGTCGAGAACACGAACTTTCACCAGCAGGGCCCGCCAAAAAGTTTCCTCGCCCTCGCGCCGCTGCTCACACGGTTTTTTCTGAAAGTGGCCGAGGACGATCGCCAATGGAACGGCGTCACGCTGGTCATTGATTTCCCCGAGAAGCTGATTCCCGCCACCGAGCAGGCCGGCGCGAGCGTGGAGGAACGCATCAATCTGGTCACGTTTCTCAAATGGGCGTCGGCCCCGGAACTGTCGCGCATTGATGTCGGCGTCCTGCTGGTCACGGAGTCCGCGACCGAGTTGCACGCCGATCTGTTGCGCAATCCGCATGTCGCACAGGTCCGCATCGAGTTGCCGGACAGCGACGAGCGGCTGCGCTTTCTGCAATCCGGCTGGGCCGAGAAACTGGCGGATGGAAAAGCTTTTGCCGAATGGTGCGATTTTACGCCCGCCGAACTGGCACCACGCACGGCGGGCTTGAATGTTTTACGCCTGCAACACTTCGTCGCCGAAGCCATCCGCAATGGCATCCGCATCACGAGCGATCATCTGGCGACGAGCAAGAAGCGGCTCATCGAGGAATTTTGCCAGGGTCTGGTGCGCTTTAAGGATCCGAAGCCGGGCGTCACGCTGGATCGCGTCGCCACGCACACGGCGGCGAAAGCCAAGCTGCGCGAACTGGCGTGGCTCATCAAAAACAACAAGACCGATGTGCTCGAACGCGGCGTGCTGTTGCCGGGGCGCGTCGGCGTCGGCAAATCTTTTCTGGTGGACTGCTTCGCCAGCGAGTGCGGCTTGCCGGTGATGGAGCTCGGTGAGTTCCGCTCGAAGTGGGTGGGCGACACCGAGCGGCAACAGGCGCGCATTTTGATGACCGTCCGCGCGCTCGGTCCGGTGATCGTAGTCGTGGACGAGGCCGACGCCGTGTTCGGTTCGCGCGACCAGGATTCCGGCGACAGCGGCGTTTCGGGTCGCGTCTTCGCCGCCTTCGCCGCGCACATTGGCGATTCCACGTTGCGGGGCCGCGAGCTTTGGGTGGCGATGACTTCGCGCCCGGATTTGCTGGCGATTGACATGAAGCGCCAAGGCCGCTTCGGTCTGTGTGTGCCGTTATTTCCGGCGCAAGGCGCGGACGATGTGGTGGAACTTTTCAGCGTGGTCGCCAACGTCAAAAAGATTTTGCTGGCTGATGCGATCAAGGCTTTCATCCGCGAACACCTCGGCACGCGCCCGCTCACCGGCAGCGACGTGGAGGCCATTCTCACGCGCTCGAAAGAACGCGCCGTGCTCGCCAAGCGCGACGATGACGTGCAACTAACCGATCTTGAAGAAGCGGTGAATTCTTTCATTGATCCGCTTGATCCGGAATTGCTCTCGCTCCAAGAACTCGCCGCCGTGCTGGCGTGTTCTGATCGCCGCTACCTGCCCGCGAGCTATGTGGATGCGGATCGCGCCGTGCTGATGGAGTCTTTCGCCCGGTTCAAATTGCGCGCCGGTCGGCGATGATCAGAGGCGTTTTGCCGCGTGATAAATTGCGCGTGAACTTGTAATTGCTGTGGCCGAGCAGGGCGCTATGATCGGGACAACTCTAACGAGTGAATTATGAAAACCATCAAGAAAGACGAACTCTTCAGCAACCTCGGCGATTTTCTCAAGTCGAAGGGGATTGAACTGAATGACGGCACCTACACCACGCGCATCCAGCAAGGTTGCAACCTGCTGGCGGACGCGATCAATGCCACGCAGAAGACTGTGAGCCAGACCAAGGTCAAGGTGGATACCGCGTTGGACAAGCTGCGCCAGACCATTCACGAAAGCACGGCGCCCACGCCGCCGCCGCCACCCAAAAGCAAAGCCAAGGCAAAACCGGGCGTGAAAAAGCCGGCCCCACAGGCGAAGTCGGCTGGGGCCAAAGTCAAATCGAAGCCGTGAGCGCCGGAGAAATGGCGGGACAAATTCTTACGCCTTGGCCGGCTCGGGGTCATACACGCAGGCGAGATCGAGCACCTGGCCGCAGGAACATTGCACGCGGAGATGGGTGACGCGGTCGCCATCGCGTTGGACGGTGACGCGTGGTTCGCAGTTTTTTTTACCAGGATTGTTCGGAGCCGGCGTGTCGAGAGTTTGAAAGCTATCGGGTTTCTTGCCGGAGGCGTTGGTAACCGTGACGCGAAACTCGCGCTTTTCCGCGGAAGCCGGCGCGGCGGTAAGCGGGACAAAGGAATCAGTGCGCGGCGAAGTCATGGCTGTAAATTGGCCGTCTCGCGCGAGGCGGCGTCCACCGATTGTTTGACTCGGATGAGGACGGTGACGCGCCGGTTGACTTCATCCTCCGCCGGTGTGTCCGGCATGGGCACAGTGTCGGCAAATCCGGAGACCTTGCTGATTTGCTCCGGCAAGACTCCGCCAAACACAATTTTGCGGCGGGCGGCGTTGGCGCGTTCGGTGGAAAGTTCCCACTTGTTGCCCGATTCCCGCCCGCTGTCTTTTTGAGTCTCCGTGTGTCCTTCCATTTCAATGTGGAAAGTGGTGTAGCGCGCAATTTCCCAAGCCAGCGTGTCGAATACGAAACTGCCATAATCGGTAAACACGTCGGTGTTGGGATTAAAGATGGGCTTATGGGCGCGGTCAAAAACGTTGATTCTCATGCCTTCGGCGGTCACATCAATTTTAATGGCGGTCTGGCCCGCCTCCTGATCTTTGAACAGTTTGGCGAGATCTTCTTTGAGATGGTGCATGGCTTCAACTTCCAGGGCGGAGAGGGAGGCGGAAAATTTCCCCTCCGTGCGCGCCGTGCTCGACGCTTCCTTGTTCGGGATGATGCCAGCGGATTGCTGGGTGAGCGAGGAGAACGGATTCTTGAAGGCGCGTTCGACGGCGTCCTTGATTTTCTGATCCTGCGAGGTGAGCCACAAACAAAGGAAGAGTGCCATCATGGCGGTGACGAAATCGGCATAGGCCACCTTCCAAGATCCGCCGTGATGTCCGCCATGTCCTTTTTTTGCCATCGCCAGAATTTATTTGCCGGATTTGAGCGCTTTGAACATTTGTTCCAATTCATCCGCCGAGGGCCGAAACTCGCTGCTCAACCCGCGCCGTCCCAGCTCCACGGCGGTGATCGGTGCCATGCCGTTGGCAAAGCCCGTCACGCAGGACGCAATGCAACGGGTGAAATCCAGTTCCGCTTCGCCGACAAATTCCAGATTTGTGGCGAGTGGGCCCATGAAACCATAGGCCAGCAAGATCCCGAGAAAGGTGCCGACGAGCGCCGCCGCGACGTGCGTGCCGATTTCTTCCACCGCCCCGCCGATGGAACTCATGGTGATGACAATGCCCAGCACCGCCGCCACAATGCCGAAGCCCGGCATGGCGTCGCCGGTTTTTTGCAGCACGGAAACGGGCGCATGATGCTCCGACTCCAGCCGGTCAATCTGCGCGTCCAGCAGCAGCCGCAACTGATCGGGCTTGATTTTACCGTCAATGATCGGCCGCAGCGCGCCGCACAAAAATTCCACCGCGTGATGGTCGCCGGAAAACTTGGGGTATTTTTTGAAGACGGAACTTTTCGCCGGATCCAACACATGTTCTTCCAAGGCGATCATGCCGTTGCGGCGACCGAGCAGAAATAATTCATACAGCACCTTGAGCAGGTCGTCATAGGCGGCCCGGCTGTAGGGCGCGCCCTTCAAAGCCAGGCCCACACCCTTGGCGATATCGAGCAGGACTTTTTTGGGTGACATGATGATCAGCGACCCGGCGGCCCCGCCGGCGATGATCAGGATTTCATTCATGGTCGCATGCAGAATCACGCGCATGTCGCCGCCCTCCAGCAGGAAGCCGCCGAAGACGCAGACGAGCACCGTGATGGCCCCGATGATGATGATCATTTGCGGCGGGCAGTTGCGGGCCGTTGGGCCAGCCCGGATTCAAAGCGTTGCAGATACGCGCGCATGGACAGGATCGCTTGTGAATGAATCTGGCAGATGCGGGATTCGGTCAGGCCGAACACTTCGGCGATTTCGCGCAGGTGCAAATCCTCGACGTAATAAAGCGCCAGCACTTTCCGCTGCATTTCCGGCAGATCCTGGAGCCGGGCCAGAATCACCGCTTTCAATTCGTTGCTGGAAACTTGATCCACCGGGCTTTCATTGGCCGAGTCGGCAATCACTTCGTAGAGCGCGCCGCCGTCGCCTTCCTCGCTGGAACTGGCGGAGTCCAGGCAGACAAAGGCGGCGGGCCGAACCTCGTCCAGTAATTCGGCATATTCCGCCGGCGTCAGCTTCATCTCTTTGGCCATCTGCGCCTCGGTCGGCGTCCGGCCGAGAGCTTGTTCGAGCGCCGCCATCACCGTCTTGATTTTGCGGGCCTTCTCATGAATCGTGCGCGGCACCCAATCCATCCGGCGCAACTCATCCAGCATCGCCCCGCGCACCCGCACGCGCGCGTAGGTTTCAAAGGCGGTGCCGCAGGTGGGATCATAATTGCGCAGCGCCTGCAACAAGCCGACCAGGCCGGCGCTGTAAAGATCATCGTGGCTCACATGATCCGGCAACGTCATCGCCAGCCGGCCTACGACGGCCGAGACCAGCGGCAAATATTTTTGAACGAGTTCGTTTTCGGTGTCGGTGTCCGACTGGCGGTGGTAGCGCTTCCACAATTCCTGCGCGTTCGGCACCGGCACGGCGAGCCGGCTGTTGTGATTTTCCGCCGACCAGGCCCAAGGCTGCTCCGGGGCGGGTGCTGCAGTTTCGACGGTGGTAGCGGTGCAAATACTCATACTTTAGCGGGGGTTTTGGTTTCCGAAGCAGCAGCCAAGCGGGCACGACGTTGTTGTTCGAGCGCATCCGTCAATCCGTCAAACCAGATGCGGCTCCACCAACGACCCAACAGACCACCGAGCAACGCCGCCACACAGGCGTGCCAGAGCGCGGTGGACCACAGACAATTCCCCAGCAGACTACTGCCGGTGCCGAGGACAAATCCTACAATTGAACCTAAAATCATCATGGCTTTCATGTTCCGATGCCTTGTTTAGCAAGCCCTTTGCCACCTGTTGAAAACCGATGGGGAAATGCAGAAATCGCCAATGTTCACCGTGGATTGGTGTGCGGAAATAAAAGTGAAGACTCGGCGCGGTTAAATTCACCCGGAATTTTTTGCCCACCGCTCAACCAGCTCAACGAGCAATTTGTGCCCAACACGAAATTCCACAGTTTTACGCGGCGCGGCTCCTCGTCGAGGTGCGTAAAAATCACATCCTCCGGCCCGAACGGCGCGAACGCGTTGAACTGCTCAAACAGCAGCGTCGTGTCATACGCGGCGTTCAAAACCAGGTGCAGATGCGGCTGCGGCAACGAAAATAAAAGTTCGCGCAATACTTTCAGGCTCGCCTGATGGTGATAATCCACGCCCGGCAGATCCACGAACAACAGTTCCTCCGCGCCCGCCGGTTCGCCCCAGAAGCGATCCACCGGCACGCCGATCATCTCGGCGTGAATGGAGAGAAATTCCGACGTGTTCGCGGTTTCGCCATCCAGCCGCCAGACGCGGGCGCGATTTTCGCCGCGCAGCACCGAGGCTGTCAGCCATTTGCACAACGCGGTGGTCTTGCCCGAACCGGGCGGCCCGATGAACACATGCGGCCGACCGGTGCCCGCCTGAATCGTCCGCGCGGGACGCCAAAATGTTGCCAGCGTGTCGCGCACAGCATTCCATTCCGCAATCGGCATGGGCGGCGGCACTGCGCCGTGAATGGAGCGCACCTTGTTTTCCAGCCGATCCGCAAATTCCGCGAGCAGGCCGAGCGATTCCAGCCACGCAATACTGCGCCAGCGATGCGGCCGCTGCGGCATTTCCGAGGGCTGGTCCTCCAGCCTTTCGTCGAACGGAATGTAGGCATCCACGCCGGGCGGCACGCGATGGCGCGGCGTTTCCGGCACGGACGCCGTCACTTCGATTTGTCCGTTGCCCGGCAATAGTCGAGAGAATCCCGTGGCCGGAATTTTGCGCACGCTGACGATGATGGCGTCCGGCCCCAAATTTTCATGCACGAGGCGGATGGCCGCCGACGCATTTTCCGCGGTGAAAGTGGCTAGTTTCATTCAAAACGTGGCTTGGATCCGGGTGCCAAGATGGGAATGGGCGCGTGCGCCCGTCCGGGCCGCGACGGCCCGCACCGCTGCAGTTCCCGGAATCGGGTAAGCAGCCGCACTGTGTTAAGATGTGTCACGCATGGTTTCGGCTTGGCGGCGACCTCACCTAATCCAATTTTGAATTTCACGGTTGGCTTCATCGGCAAATTCAAATTGGCTCCAAACACGGAATGACGGCGGCGTTTTGCACCTGCACGCGCGGCGGAATTTCTGCATACGACAACACCGCGAGGTCGTTGAAGGTGTTTTCGAAGAAGCGACGGAACGCCAGGCGCAGTGTCGGCGAGCACAAAACCATGGGCTGCTGGCCGGCCGCGAGCATTTGCTGGATCAATTTCGAGAGCGATTCGATGACGTGCCGCGCCAGCCGGGGTTCGATGACCAGCGCGATTTCGCTGGCGGATTGGCGGATCCCCTGTGCGAGCTGCGCTTCCAATTTTGGATCAATCGTGATCGCGCGCACGGTGCCGGCTTCCGTCGTAAACGGCTTCGACAATTGGGCCATCAGCGCGCGCCGCGCATGTTCGGAAAGCTCGTCCGGGTTCTTGGTCATCGTGGCGTAATCGCCCACTTTTTCCAATATGCCCGCGAGGTTGCGGATGGAAATGCCCTCGGCCAATAAGTTCTGCAAAATGCGCTGCACCGCGCTCATGGAAAGTTGCGCGGGAATCAGCTCATTCACCACCGCCGGATGCGTCAGCTTCAGATTATCCAGCAGGGATTGCACATCCTGGCGCGTCAAAATCTCGTGGCAATGCCGCCGCACGGTTTCGGACAAATGCGTGATGAGCACCGAAGGCGAATCCACCACGGTGAAGCCCGCCACTTCGGCGTTCTTGCGTTCGACTTCGGTGACCCAAGTTGCCGGCAACTGGAACACCGGTTCCACGGTCGGAATGCCTTTGAGCACGGCTTTGCTGTTGGTGGCGTTCATCGCGAGCCAATGCTGCGGCATCAACTGGCCTTGGGCGATCGGGTTGCCCTTGAGCACGAACCGATATTCGTTGTTGCCCAGTTGGAGATTATCGCGCAGCCGGATCGGTGGGATGAGCAGGCCCATGTCTGACGCGAACTGTCGCCGCACGCCGGTGACGCGTTCCAAAAGATCGCCGCCTTTTTTGCCGTCGGCCATCGGCACGAGACCGTAGCCCAATTCGATCTGCATCGTGTCGAGCGTGAGCAGCGTTTCAATTTTCTCCGCCGATTTGGCTTCCGCTGCCGTGGCCGCGCCCGCCGTGACCATTTTGTTATCACCGGGCTTTCCGGCGGAGGTGGTCCCGTTCATCGCCGTGCCGGTTTGCGCCGCTTGATCCGGCATGCCGTGGCGGTGGATCGAATAGGAAACCAAGCCCACAATCACCGCGAGCACGAGAAACGGCATAGTCGGCAGGCCGGGCACGATCGCCATGATGCCGAGCATTGCCGCCAAAATCGTCAAGGCTTTTGGATAAAACATCAATTGCCGGCCCAATTCCACGCCCAAATCATTTTTCGAGGAGGCGCGCGTCACCAAAATACCGGCGGCGACCGACGTGATCAGCGCAGGCACCTGCGACACCAGACCGTCGCCGATGGACAACATCGTGAACCGCGAGAGCGCCTCGCTCATCGTCATGCCTTTTTGCATGATGCCCACCGCGAAACCGCCAACAATGTTGATGATCGTGATGAGAATGGCCGCAATGGCATCGCCGCGCACGAACTTGCTCGCACCGTCCATCGCCCCGTAAAAATCCGCTTCCTCTTCGACCGCTCGGCGACGATTGCGCGCCTCGGTTTCATTGATCAAACCTGCGTTGAGTTCCGCATCAATCGCCATTTGTTTGCCGGGCATGGCGTCCAACGTGAACCGCGCGGCAACTTCCGCGATGCGCCCTGCGCCCTTGGTGATAACGATGAAATTGATTAAGACGAGAATGCAGAAGACGACCATGCCGACGACGTAGTTGCCGCGCACGACGAAATTCCCGAACGCCTCGATGATGTGGCCCGCGTAGCCATCCAGCAAAATCAGCCGCGTGGAGGCGACGTTCAGCGCCAGGCGATACAACGTGATAAACAGCAGCAAGGTGGGGAAGCCGGTAAATTCTGCCGGAGTGCGCAGGTAAAGAATGACCAGCAACGTCAGCAGCGAAAGCGAAATGCTCAGCGTCAGCAACAGATCCAGCAGGAACGGCGGCACCGGCAGGATCAGCAGGAGGATCGTGCCGAACAAGGCAAAAACCAGCCACAAATCGCCGTATTTCAGCAATTTTCGCAGTCTGTCGCTCAAGGTGCCCATGATAAATTATGACGCAAATTCACTTCTGCAGGCTGGCGGATGACACCGCCGCAACGCAGTCGTTGACCGGTGATTAGCAGGAAGCTCGCCATCCGGCGAAGTTGTTGGCGAGCGCGCCGGTCAGGTCGGCGCGTTAGGTTGCCGGAGTGACTGAGATGGCACGGATGGGACCGGATTCCGGCGCGTTGGAGTTACTGGTTTAGAATGGATTTCCCGTTCGCCGGCCAGCCTTGCGTGCGCCGCCGGAACTCTGTTTGCGCTTCGATCCTTTGGTGTAGCTCACGGACTTCGGTTTGTCTTCCGGGTTGCCACCATCAACGATCCGTTTAAGTTCCTTGATCTGGTCGCGGAGCAGCGCGGCTTTTTCAAACTGTAAATTCTCCGCCGCCACGAGCATTTCGCCTTCGAGTTCGCGGATCGTCTCGGTCACGTCCGCGTCCAGTTTGGCATCGTGCAACACGGCCTCGGCTTCCTCGCGCGTGGTCCGGTAAACCGCCAGGCTTTCCTCGACCGCGCGGAGGACGCTGCGGGGCGTAATGTGGTGTTCCTCATTGTAAGCGATTTGGCGGTTGCGACGATACTCGGTGACGGCGAGAAATTTCTTGATGCTGTCCGTCATGACGTCAGCGTAAAGAATCACTTCGCCATTCAAGTGACGAGCGGCGCGCCCGGCGGTCTGGATCAAACTGGTTTCGCTGCGGAGAAAACCTTCCTTATCGGCATCCAAAATGGCGACGAGCGAGACTTCCGGTAAATCCAAACCTTCGCGCAAAAGATTGATGCCAACGAGCACATCAAACTCGCCTTTGCGCAGCGAGCGCAGAATTTCCACACGCTCGATGGCGTCAATTTCGCTGTGCAGATATTGGACGCGGATGCCGATGTCGCGCAGGTAATCCGTGAGTTCTTCTGCCGTGCGTTTCGTCAACGTGGTGACGAGAGTGCGCTCTTTCTTGTCGCCGCGCTTGCGGACTTCTTCCATCAAATCATCAATCTGACCTTTCAACGGTTTGAGGGTGACCTTGGGATCAATGAGCCCGGTCGGGCGCACGACGAGTTCCACCACGCCGGGAATATCACCAACCGATCCCTCACCCGGTCTTCCGCCACCCGCTCCCCCAGCGGGGGCGAGGGACCGGGCGACGGGGACGCCGGCACTTTGCCGCGACCATTCGATTTCGCGCGGCGACGGCGTGGCGCTGACGTAAATCGTCTGGTTCTGCATAGATTGAAATTCCAGAAAATTCATCGGGCGATTGTCCAGCGCGCTCGGCAGGCGGAAGCCATGATCCACCAGCACGGTTTTGCGGGCGCGGTCGCCTTCATACATGCCGCCGATCTGGGAAACCGTGACGTGCGATTCGTCCACGACCAGCAGATAATCTTTTGGGAAAAAATCGAACAGCGTGTTCGGCTGTGAACCCGGCGGGCGGGCGGCGATGTGCCGCGAATAATTCTCGATGCCGGAACAAAAGCCCATTTCTTCCATCATTTCCAAATCGTATTCGGTCCGCATCTTAATGCGCTGGGCTTCGAGCAACTTGCCGTGCTTTTCAAAAAACACGATGCGTTCACGAAGCTCCTCCCGAATGCCGAGCACGGCGTTCTTCAATTTGTCGCCAGTGGTCACGAACTGTTTGGCGGGGAAAATGGTTTCGGCGTGGAGCGATTCAATCTTCTTCCCGGTCAGCGGCACGAAACGCGTGATGCGTTCGATGTCCTCGCCAAAAAATTCAACGCGCAGCGCGTCTTCGCGGCCGGCGGGACAGATTTCCACCGTGTCGCCACGCACGCGGAACTGGCCGCGCTCAAAGGCGACGTCGTTGCGCGTGTATTGCAAATCCACCAGACGAGAGAGCAGTTGCTCGCGCGAGGTGCCGCTGCCGGCGCAGATGGGCAGAACCATCACGGCGTAATCCTCCTTGCTGCCGATGCCGTAAATGCACGAAACGCTAGCCACCACAATCACGTCGCGGCGCGAGAACAGCGAGCTCATCGTCGAGAGCCGCAGCCGCTCGATCTCCTCGTTGATGCTGGAGTCCTTCTCGATGAAGGTGTCGGTGCGCGGGATATAGGCTTCCGGCTGATAATAATCGAAGTAGCTGACGAAGTATTCGACCGCGTTGTGCGGAAAAAAACTTTTGAACTCGGCGTAAAGCTGCGCGGCGAGTGTTTTGTTGTGGGAAATGACGAGCGTGGGCTTGCCAGTATTCTTGATGACGTTGGCGACCGTAAAAGTTTTGCCCGAACCCGTGACGCCGCGCAGCGTCTGGTTTTTCGCGCCGGACAAAATGCCGGCGGTCAATTTCTCGATCGCCTGCGGCTGGTCACCGGCGGGCGCGTATTCGGAGACGAGTTCAAACATCGCGATGAAATTAGAGGCGGATGGCACGGGCGTCAAACGCAGCTTCGAGATTGTAACTGTAACCGGAGGCCCTAAACTGCGTCTCAAACCACATGAAAACCATTTCATCCGTCGTGAGCCTCTGCGCGGTCGCAGCGGTTTTGCTTGGTCGGCCAGCGACGGCGGCGGAGACGTTCAAGCCGGGCGAAGTCTGGCCGGACGATCGCGGCCAGCACATTCAGGCGCACGGTGGCGGCATCCTCAAACTCGGCGACACTTATTACTGGTTTGGTGAAGACCGGGCGCAGAACAATCAGCGCGGCTTGCGTTATGTGAGCTGTTACTCCTCGACGAATCTGGCGCATTGGACTTTTCGGAATCAAGTGGTCAAACTCGCCGACCCGGAAAATCTCGGGCGCGGCTGGATTCTGGAGCGCCCGAAAGTTTTTTACAACGCCGCGACAAAGAAGTTCGTCATGTATGCCCACATTGACAACGGGACTTACAAAGTCGCGAGTGTCGCCGTGTTGACGAGCGATACGGTGGATGGCGATTACCAATACCTGAAAACGTTTCGCCCGCTGGGCCACGAGAGCCGCGACATCGGGCAGTTTGTGGATGATGACGGCGCGGCGTATTTGATCTTCGAGGACCGGCCTTTTGGGTTTCGCATTGCGACGCTGTCCAAAGATTACCTGACGGTGGAAACAGAAGTCTGCCTCATCCCGGAGCACATGGAAGGCGGCGCGGTAGTTCATTACAACGGACTTTATTATGCGCTGGGTTCGGCGCTGACGGGCTGGAATCCCAACCCGAATAAATTTGCCACCGCCAAATCACTGGCCGGACCGTGGTCAGAATTCAAGGACATCGCGCTGCCGGAAAAGAACACCTACGGCTCGCAGTCCTCCATGATGGTGAAAATTGTCGGCACGAAGGCCACCACGGTGATCTTCCTCGGCGACATCTGGAAACCCCGGACGCAGTGGGATTCGCGCTACCTCTGGATGCCGCTGGAAATCGGTGACGGCAAACTGGCGT
The DNA here is from genome assembly GCA_903850425.1 of uncultured Verrucomicrobia subdivision 3 bacterium. Lineage (GTDB taxonomy): Bacteria > Verrucomicrobiota > Verrucomicrobiia > Limisphaerales > UBA11358 > UBA11358. The sequence continues at coordinate 41,003 of CAINLR010000136.1, forward strand.
TGCCCGAACCGCACGCATGGACTTTGGACATCAAAACCGGTGAAGCTTCGGTCAAAAAATAATCCTCCTTGAACCCGCATGAAAACAATCCTGGCAACGGCCGTTCTCTGCTCGACAATTCTCTTGTCTCGCGCTGAAATGCAAGCCCCTATTCCTCTCTGGCCCGAAGGCGCTCCCGGCGCGCTGGGCACCAACACCAACGATATTCCCACGCTGACGGCCTATTTGCCGGAGGCCACGAACGCCACCGGGGCCGCCATGGTGATTTGCCCCGGCGGCGGTTATGGCGGACTTGCGCCACATGAGGGCAACGATTATGCCCTCTGGCTAAACCAGCACGGGGTCACTTGTTTTGTTCTGAAATATCGTCTTGGTTCGCATGGCTACCGGCATCCCGCGATGCTCAACGACGCGGCGCGGGCCGTGCGGTTGGTGCGGGCGCGGGCGTCCGATTGGAAAGTTGATCCGCATCGCGTCGGCATCATGGGCTCGTCAGCCGGCGGCCATCTGGCGACAACGTTGCTGACGCATTTCGACGCGGGCGACGCGAATGCCAGCGACATCATCGAGCGGCAAAGTTCGCGGCCTGATCTCGGGATTCTATGTTACGCCGTGATCACCCTGGGTGAATTCACGCATCAAGGCTCAAAGCATAATTTGCTCGGCAAAGATCCTTCGCCCGAACTGGTCCAATTGCTCTCCAATGAGTTGCAGGTGACAACCAATACGCCGCCGTGTTTTTTATGGACGACGTTTGAAGACAAGGCCGTGCCGATGGAAAACACAATGCTGTTCGCCGAGGCCTTGCGGAAAAATCATGTGCCCTTCGCGCTGCACGTTTACGAAAAGGGCGGTCACGGGATGGGACTGAAAGACAAAGCGCCATTCGCCAATCCCCATCCGTGGGCCAATGACTGCGTGTTCTGGCTGAAGGAAGCCGGCTTTGCGAAATAAAAAAAAGAAGCCGGGGAGGCCCGGCTTTGGAAGCGGAAAGACCACTAAAAAAATCAGCGAGCGCGGCGGCGATTCAAGGTCAACAGCAAACCCAAACCGCCGATCGCCATCGCCCACGTCTGGGGCTCCGGCACGGTGACGACCGTCAAGCCCCAACTCACCAAGGTGGACTGGCCGCCGCCGGACAAATCGGCGATGAATAAGGTCCATTGTCCGTTGGCAACCAGATTGTTGAAAAGGCTCAGGTTGGCCCCGGTGGAGGCCGCATCAAAAACCGACGGAGTGGATTGCGGGTCGATCGCGCGTCCGTCCGCCAACCAGGATCCCGTCACTTGGCCCAATAAATTCGTGCTGTAGCTGCTGCCGTAGCCGTGGACGTTGCTCGCCGACGTGCCGTCCAGGGTAATTTGAAAACCGGTGTCGCCGTAGCCGAAAGCGTTAACCCCGCCGACGCCGGTGCGATTCAGCAAGACGGCTAGATTCCCGCTTGGATCCACCAGATAGGCATACAAATCACCATTGAAACCGCCGGTGATATCCAGCGTGACCGAGACGCTGCTGACGTAGCCAATCACGCCCGACAGATTGGTCGAGGACGCCAAACCGGTGGGGTTCGCATCGGGAATGGTAGCGTTGACGCTAGTAAAAGTGCTGACGTTGGTTTGCCCCTGCGCCAGCATGCTTGTCAGTAAAGACACGGCGAGAACTGTCAGCTTGATTGTTTTCATGTAGCAACGTTATTGGGAGCGTTAAAATAAAATCCACACAATCTACTTTGTTGCAGGCTGTGAAAATTCTGCACAAATTTTGCGCATCCGCCCGTTCGTTTCAAGCTTAAAATTTACATATTTATTTTACGGATGAAACTCCACCAGCACCCAGGGATTTTACTGAATTATTGACGCCGGAATAACTTCGCCGGCCGAACGATTTGATCGCACCGGCAGGCCACCACCGGTGCCAAGCTGTCCAGCGGCCTAAAAACCCCGCAAGTCCGTGCTGGAGCGCTTTGGCAAACCCGGTGCCGGCGTGCGTTTGAGAACCAGATATTCGATGCCCAATTTCTCGCAATACTCCCGCTTGCCTCCCTTGTCGCCATCCTCATTTACCGCGTAAATGTCAGGCTTGATTCGCTTGATTTCCGGGTCGGCATCAAGCCAGCCTTCGCCGCTGGAGATCAAGGCTTGTTTCACATATTTGATCGAGCCAACGACATAGCGCCGCTCTGCCTGAGACAACAGCGGATGGCCTTCGCCTTTGAGCAGGCGGATGTTCGCATCGTGGCCGACGATGACGTAAAGATCACCGTGGGCGGAAACCTCCTCGCAAAAGCGGACGTGGCCGGAGTGGAACCAGTCGTAGCAGCCGGTGGCGATGATTTTTTTTCTGCCCGGGGTGGAAGGCATCGTCGGTGGTTCGGGAAAACCTTGCAGCTCGTCGGCGGTGAAAATACGGTAAGCGATCTTGTTGTCAGCGGCAAATTTTTCGCGCGCTGGACCAGTCGTAAGTTCGTCGTCCGCCCAGAGGCCGGCGCGCAGGTTTTTTGGTAACGTATCGAAACTGTTCGCCCCTTCGGCTTCGACGACGCGGCTGACATAACGCACGGCATTTAAAAAATACCGCCGCTCCGCCAGCGGAAATTTGGGCGCTTTGCCGGTGAGCTTTTGCAAAGTCGCGTCCGGCCAGAGCAGCACCGTCAATTCGCCCCGTTTCGACGCTTCTTCCAGCAGGCGCAGATCGCGCGACTTGAGGTCATCGAAACCGCCGCTGACCACAACTTGAGTTGGTGATGCCATTTGCTTAAGCCTGAATTTTGAGCGCCAAGGCGATCGTGCGGTTTTGCTCTGCGGGCAACGTGATGTGCAGACCATTTTCGTCGCGGGTGAATTTCAATTTGGCGGCAGCGCCCAGCAGGCGGACGCTGCCGATTTTACCCGGCCAATGCGGCGAGGTGGTCGCGAGGGATTTGATGGTGGCTTTGCCGTCGGCCGGCAAGGCGAGGACGATGGCGTAGAGTTTCTTGCCATCTTTGGATTGCGTGAACCGGATGTCCTCGGCCGTAAAGGGTTTCTTGGACACATCGCGTTGGCCGTCAAACTGGCCCTTCTCGACCGCCACGGTGGATGGTCCTTCGCCATAAATTTTCCACGGGCGCGTGGCGTAAATCGCGTCGCCATTCACTTTCATCCAAGCGCCGATTTCGCTGACGATTTTAAGTTCATCCGCATCCGGCTGACCGTCGCGTTGCAGCGGCACGCTCAACATGAGGTTGCCGTTTTTACTGACGATGTCCGCGAGCATCCGCACGACCGAGGCGGCGGATTTGTATTGGTGCTTCGCGAAAATGTTCTGGTCATAATGCCACGAACCGATGCAGGTATCCGTCTGCCACGGCAACGGCAGAATGTCGCCCGCCTTGCCACGTTCGATGTCATAGACCATCGCCTGACGCTGCACTTCATTGAGCATCTTGTTGTTCATCACCGCCTCGTTGTGGCCGTGCAATTGGACGCTCGAGTTGTAAAAATGCGCGGCGAGCTTGAGACCGACTTCATCGGTGACACCCGAAAACGGCAGCACGCTGTCGTCGAAATAAATCATGTCGGGCTGGTAATCATCCCAAAGCTGTTTCGTGCGCAGAAAAAACTTGGTCATGTAAGCCGCGTCCGGGACGCTGCTGCCCTTGGCCGGATCCCAGCGCCACTCCAGCTTGGTGCCCGGCTGGTGATTTTGCGCGTAAAGCGCCTGCGGATCCAGACCATCCCACCAAAGTCCTTTGCCGTCGGCCTTGGTCAGCTTGCCGTCGTAAGGCACGCCGGTGAAAGGTCCGTCCTTGTCCGCGCCCTGCGATGGCTCATACCAAGACCACGCGTGCGAGGCGTGGACACTTACGGCAAATCGCAGCCCATTTTTCCGCGCCGCCTTCGACCAGCCGCCGATCAAATCTTTGTGCGGCCCGACGGCCACGGAGTTCCACGGCTGATACTTGGAATTGTAAAGGTCAAGATTGTCGTGATGGTTGGCCAGTGCCATGAAATACTTCGCGCCATTCGCCTTGTAAAATGCCAGCAGCTTCTGGGGGTCAAAGTTCGCCGCCTGCCACTGGTGGATGACATCTTTGAATCCGTTTGTGGACGGATGGCCGTATTCCACCAGATGCGATTTGTAATCACTGCTGCCTGGCTCATACATGCTACGCGCATACCAGTCGCCGTGTTCGGGCTCGCACTGCGGCCCCCAGTGCGCCCAGATGCCGAACTTGGCGTCGCGAAACCATTCCGGCGTCTGATAATTCGTCAGCGAATTCCATTCCGGCTTGAACGGCCCGGCGGCGATTGGCGGCAGGTGCAAAGAACTTGTTTGCGCCACTGCTGTCACGAGAGATAGCCCCAGCAGCGACGCGGTGAATTTGAGTTGGTTCAGTTTCATAAATTTTTAAGCCACAAATGGACGCCAATGTTGGACTGCCACACGCCAAAACCTTGCGGAGTTTGGGCGGCACAAAATCAATCCGTGTTTATCTGTGCCCATCCGCAGTCAATCGCTTCTTTGTCCGAACATTCACTTGAAACGCGCCCGGCACTGGCTTGTCAGCGACGACAATCAGATACCCGCCGCCGCAGCCGGAATACATCGCGCCGAAATATTGCTGCTGATACGCCTTGAGCAGCGGCATCAAGTCGAGCCGCAGCAACGGGTGCCGGACAACGTGCGGCAGCAGCGTCTCCCAGCATCTCATGTTTAGATTCAGCGAGGCACCGAGGGCTTTCGCATCCATCTTCACAATGGCGTCGAAACAGTTCTGGCCCGACTGCCCCAGCTTCGCCACCCATTTCGGCGAAAGATTTTTTTCGCCGAGCGGACCGTAACCATCCGGTCGCGACTCGACCGGAATCAGATGCAAGACCCCGCTCAACCAGCGCGCGACCTTGCCGCTGTTGCACGATTCGATATGCGACGGAAAAACGCCGGCATGAATTTTGAAATCATAATCCAGCCGGTTCACTCCCGGATAAACCAAACCAATCATATCCTGCGAACCACTCGGCTCGGCCTTGCCTTGGTTTTCCGCCTCGTAAAGTTCGCGCGCCAATTCCTCGGACGGGCGATTCGGCAATTTGCCGTTCCAAATTTTCATCGCCACGGCCCGCGTGCCGCTGGCGATGCCGGAACGGTCCATCGGCCGGAAATTGGGCTCGATCTGCACCACCACCATCGAGCCAGGCGGCTTCGGGTTGTGCTGCGAAACGAACGGCTGGTCAATCCAACCGCCCGCGAGTTGCAGGCGATTAGGAATGGCGCCGAGCAGATTGGCGACCGGGTTCTTGCTGGTCGTTTTCAAGTTTCGCTTTCCGCTCGCAGTTCGTTCCATGATTTTTGCTTTAGAAATTGCACCGGGACATTGATGTGCTTTTGAATGGCTCCCAAAAGTGGCAGTAATTCCTTTTTCGCATTGGCGGTTGCCAGCAAAAACCGCTCGCCCGCTTTCGTGTAAAGCTGGAGTTGTGCGATCCAATCGCTGCCGCCGTCATACGCGTTAACCACGGCGAACGAATCAATTTGAGCGACCAGGATTTTTCGGCGCTGTCTCGGAAGGCTGACCAGATCGTCACCGAGTTGGTAAATCAATACCGGGCCAAGCTTCCGTTCGCTGTCAAAACGAAGATTGATCAACCAAGGTGTGCCCACAATCGTCAGCCCACCGATGCCAACCACGCTCCACACCCCTTCGGCTCCCTTGCCGATCACCAGCCACAAAAATCCTAGAAAGAACAGGGCGATGATACCGGTGGTGACCGCGATGGCCTTCTTCGGGTTCGGAACCACGCCAATGACCAATTCCTTTTCCGAACCCATTGCAGCAAATGGAAACCAGTTGCTGCAATGGTAAGGAGAGATCAAAAAGGGCGGTTTGATTTGGCCTGCATTCACACGCAACAGTAGCCAACCCAGCGGCAGGCTTAGCCAATTCCAACGCGTTTACCGGCCTTGCGCGCCTGGTATTGCTGGCCGATCCACTTGTAAGTCACGGCCAAGCCCTTATCCAACGTCGTGTCCGGTTCCCACTTGAGCATTTGCTTGATGAAGGTGTTGTCGGAATTGCGTCCGGCCACGCCCAGCGGCGCATTCAGATTGTAGGAACGTTTCAATTTTACGCCGGCGATCTTCTCCACCTTGCTGACCAGCGTGTTGATGGAAACGAGTTCGCTCGAACCGAGATTGATCGGCGTGGCGATCAGGTCGTCGCAATGCGTGATCATGTCAATGCCCTTCACGCAGTCGTCAATATACATGAAGCTGCGGGTCTGCTCGCCCGTGCCCCAGATGTTGATGCTGAGATCTTTCTTATCAATCGCCTCGATCACCTTGCGGCACATCGCGGCGGGCGCCTTTTCCCGGCCGCCGTCCCAAGTGCCGTTGGGGCCATAAACATTGTGGAAGCGCGCAATGAACGTCTTCATCCCGCGTTCATGCCAGTATTCTTCGCAGAACATCTCGGAAACCAATTTCTCCCAGCCGTAGCCGCGTTCGGCCATTGCGGGATAGGCATCGGATTCCTTGAGCGCACGGACATTCGGATCTTTTTGCAGCAGCGTGTTGTAGGCGCAGGCCGAGGAAGAATAAAAATAACGGCGCGTGCCGGCCTTGTAAGCCGCTTCAACCATGTGCGTGTTGATCAGGATCGAACGCAGGCATTCCACGCGGAAACGTTCAATGAAGCCCATGCCGCCCATGTCGGCGGCGAGATTGTAAACTTCGACCGCGCCTTCGCAAACGCGATGGCAGTTGGCCTCATTGCTCACGTCCAGGCAGATGTTTTCCACGCCGGGAACATGGAGATACCATTCGTAGAGCGGCTTCTTGTCCACCGCGCGGATGTTGGTAAAACCCTTCTTAGTGAAATGCAGGGCGAGGTTGCCGCCAATGAAGCCCCCCGCGCCGGTAATGACGATCAGGTCATCTTTCTTCGTGGCTGGGCCTTTTTCTACGAGTCGTTTTGTTTGTTCCATAGTGTTCAGTTTAATAATAACGGCAACGTGGTCGCAACCGTTCCAATGTTCGTGAACAATTCTAGCTTGCCTTTTGGATTTGGGAATGTCCACTTTTGTCCATTGCATGTCCATTATTGACCTTTTATGAAACGCCCGGACACCGCCGCTCCCGATTTTTTCTCGCCGCAGGTTTCCTCGGCGCGACGATTTTACCTGGATCTCAACCCGCCGCGCCGCATCCGGCTGGCGGTGGTTTGCGGCGGCGTGGAGCACTGCGCCCCGGACTACCAGATCCAGCGCGCGACGTTTCCATTCCACTCCCTCGAATACGTCGCCCACGGTCAGGGAAAATTAAAACTCGGGCGGCGCAGTTTTGAACTGCGGCCCGGTAGCGTCTTCGCCTACGCGCCGGGCATCGCACAACACATCACATCCGACCCGCAAAAACCGCTGGTAAAATACTTCGTGGACTTCGCGGGAACCCAGTCAGAGCAATGGCTTCGCGACTGCAAGCTGGCGGCGGGCAGCGTCTCGCAAGTTTTTCCGCCGACGGAAATTCAGCCGCTCTTCGACGAACTCATCCGCAGCGGCCAGCGCGGCACCAAGCACTCGGCGGAACTATGCCGGCACCTGTTCGAATGCCTGGGGGTGAAATTGCTGGAAGCCCGCGCGCCGCGGCAAGGGGCCGACTCGCTGGCGTTCCTCACCTTCCAAAACTGCCGCGAACACATCCGCGCGCATTTCCGGCGGCTGCGGACCCTGGAGCAGATCGCGCGCGATTGCCATGTGGACACCGCCTACGTCTGCCGATTGTTCCGGCGTTACGACCACCAGTCGCCATATCAATTCTTGATGCGGCTCAAGATGAACGCCGCCGCCGAGCTCCTGGCGCAGCCCGGCGCGCTGGTAAAAAACGTCGCCGCCGACCTCGGTTTCACCAACCCGTTTCATTTTTCCCGCGCGTTCAAAGCCATGTTCGCCGTCGCGCCGGCGACGTTCCGCAAGCTCCGCTGAAAGTTTGCTGTGGCCGAAAAAGGCCACACGCGCAGGCTCGACAACCGCACCGGAAAAATTAAAATTTCGCCATGATAAAACCAACTTTACTCGTTCTCGCCGCGGGCATGGGCAGCCGTTATGGCGGCCTCAAACAGATTGATCCCGTTGGCCCGGCGGGCGAGACCATCATTGATTATTCCATCTACGATGCGATGCGCGCCGGTTTCGGCAAGCTCGTGTTCGTCATTCGCAAGGACATCGAAGCGCAGTTCCGCGAAATTATCGGCACGCGTTTTGAAAAGCGCATCGCCGTGGAATACGCCTTCCAGGAACTTGATAAACTGCCCGCCGGCTATTCGCTGCCCGCTGGCCGCACCAAGCCGTGGGGCACCACGCACGCGATTTTGATGGCGGAAGGCGTGGTCAAGGAACCGTTCGCGGCGATCAATGCCGATGATTTTTACGGGCAGCAGGCTTACAAAACCCTCGCCCAGCATCTCACCTCCGGCACGCCGGACTACGCGATGGTCGGCTTCATTTTGAAAAACACGCTGTCCGACCACGGCACCGTGGCGCGCGGCGTTTCCCGCGTGGACGCGAATAATTATCTCACCCACATCGTCGAGATGATGAAGATCGAGCGCGATGGCACCGGGGCCAAGGACACCGGCCCCGACGGCAAGATCACCCAACTCTCCGGCGCCGAGGCGGTTTCGATGAACTTCTGGGGCTTCACTCCTGCCTTGTTCCCGCAGCTCCGGGTGGAGTTTGAAAAGTTTTTGAAGCAGGCCGGCACCGAACAGAAATCCGAATGCTACATTCCCGCCACCGTGGGCGAACTGGTGACCAGCGGCCGGGCGAAGTGCAAGGTGCTGCGCTCATCCGATTCGTGGTTCGGCGTGACCTATCGCGAGGACCGGCCACAAGTGGTGGAGAGCATCCGCCAGCTTATCGCACAGGGCAAGTATCCGGAAAAACTCTGGGCGTGATTTAGGCTTCGGTTGGTGGAGATTGTCGCACTGGACCATCTCTGCCCGCGCAGCGGGCACCTGAGGATGGCAAACTTCGGCCCACGTTCCGTCGCCTGACGCTGCGCTCGGCGACGGCTCGGTCGCCGCGCAACCAAGGCTACCACCCGGTTCCGTCGCCAGTTCCAGGGCTGGCGGGCGACTTGCGGTTGCTGTAACTTGCCGCCCATTCCATGAATCTGCGCCGGTGTTTATTTTGCTTCGTCGCCACGGTTGCCGTCTTTGCTGCGGTTGCGCCAAACGCCTTGGCCCACGCGCCGTTTGACTGTTCAGTGCGTGTCAACGTCCATGCGGATTCGATGGAAGTTCTGGTCTCGCTGGGTTCCACGCTCGGTGAGAATTATCTGCGCCTCGCGCAGCTTGCGCCCGCGCAGTTGCCGAACGGCCATCCGTTCGCACTGAGTCCGGCGATGAGCACGAATTTTTTCACGGTCGCCGCTGATAAGAAAATTATTCCCCCGCGCGCGGCCGACGTCATCACCGACGGGCTGGAATTTCAATTTCATTTCGACTACGCCCTCGCGCCGGCGAAATCACTGCGGCTGCAATCACATTTTCTCCCAGTCTTGCCTGCGCCGCAGGCTGCGCCGCTTGTGCTGACCGATGAAAACGGCAACCTTTTCGCCAGCGCCATCCTTTCGTTGGACAAAGACACCGCTGATTTTGCGCTGCCGGAAAAATTGTTCCCGCAATTTGCCATGGCCGCCGGCGCCCCGCTTTCTGCATCGAATCGGGAGGTGGGCAAACCGGCTCCGCCAATTGCAAAAATAAAGGCGCAGCCCGGCTTCGGCGAGTTTTTGCGGCTCGGCATCGGCCACATTTTGAATGTGGAGGCGTTTGATCATCTGCTGTTTCTCACGGCGCTGCTGCTGGGCTGCCGCAAATTGAAACCGATGCTGCTGGTCATCACCGGGTTTACACTGGCGCATTCGCTCACGCTGGCGCTGGCAGCGCTGAACGTGGTCACGATTTCCTCGCAACTCGTGGAGCCGGCGATTGCGGCCTCCATTATTTTTGTGGCGGCGGAAAATTTCCGGCGCAAAGAAAAATCGTGGCCTCGCTATGCGCTGACGTGCGGCTTCGGCTTGATTCACGGATTTGGTTTTGCGAGTGCGCTGCGCGAAAGTGGTCTCGGCGGCAAGGGAATTGAAATCGCCAAGCCATTGCTCGCTTTCAATCTTGGTGTGGAAATCGGCCAGCTCACCGTGGCGGCGTTCGTGCTGCCGCTGCTGCTGTGGCTGGGACGCTGGCCGTGGTTTGCGCGGCACGGGGCGCGGGTGATTTCCGCGTTGGTGATGGTCGTGGCGGCCTTCTGGCTGTGGCAGCGGGTTTGGTCGCGGTCGGTTTGGGGAAACATTCAACATTAAACTCCCCACCTCCAAGCACGCTTTCGCGCGACACGGCACTGCATGTTCAGCCTTGAATGTTGAAGGTTCGATGTTTGCCCGGGGCCGTCAGCATCGCCAATTCTGGCGAATAGTTTCCTGGCGGTTTTGGTGTAGCTTGCGCGAATCACGCCATTCATGAATTTTTCTCAGCCGGTCATTGCTATTGGTCGTTTGTCCGCAATCGTTTTGGTTGCCTCATTGACGCTCACGGCCCACGCCCAACGCCAGATGGAGCGGCTGGGGCGCGGGGTCGTCGCGCTCCATTCAGCCACGGCGCAGGCTTATGTCGGCTGGCGCTTGCTGGCGACGGATCCGACCGACGTGGGTTTTAACCTTTACCGTTCGGCCAACGGCGGTGCGGGTGTGAAATTAAATTCTCTGCCGCTCACCAACACGACGGACTACCTCGACACCACCGCGAATTTTACCGTGCCGAACGCGTGGTATGTGGTGCCGGTGACCAACGGCGTGGAAAGTGCGCCGAGCGCGGCGGGCAGCCTCGCGGCGAATCCGCCGGTGCGCCAATATGTGTCGTGGCCGCTCCAGCCCGTGACCGGCGGCGGAGCGCCGCCCTACGACGTGAAGTTTTGCTGGGTCGGTGACCTGGATGGTGATGGCGAATATGATTACGTCGTGGACCGGCTTTCCACGACGATGGCCACCAACCAGTTTCTCCAGGCCTACAAGCGCGACGGCACTTTGCTTTGGCAGATGGACATGGGTTACAACAGTGTGAACCAATACAACATCGAGCCGGGCGCGTCGGCCATCAGCGTCGGGGACAAGGATAACGTGACGGTTTACGATTTGGACGGCGACGGTCGCGCGGAGGTCTGCGTGCGCACGGCGCGCGGCGTGATTCTGCCCGACGGCACGACTATTGGCGGGCCGGACGACACGACGCAATATATTTCCATCCTCGACGGATTGACGGGACACGAACTCGCCCGCGCCACGATTACAAACATGTGGCCGGCGGACGGCCCGATGAACAACCGTTTTGGCATCATGTATTGCGACGGCGTGCATCCGAGCCTGTTGATCGAAGGCGAGAATCGCAACGCCAACAACATTTTTCAGCGCGAGGCGATGACTTATGATTATCGCAACGGCCAGTTGACGCGGCGCTGGTTTCACACGCCCGCGGCCGGCGTGAACGAATCCTGGGGCCATCAAATCCGCATCATGGACGTGAACCACGACGGCATTGACGATTTAATTGAAGTCGGCTCCGCGAAAGACGGCGCGACCGGCCAGCCGCTCTTCGACACGGAGTTGCAGCACGGCGACCGTTTTCACGTCACGGACATTGACCCCGACCGGCCCGGACTGGAAATGTTTTCGATTCAGCAGAATAATCCCACGCTGCTGGCCACCGCGTTCATTGACATGTCCAGCGGGCAGTTGATCAAAAAATGGTATTCGTCCGGCGTCGTGGATGTGGGGCGCGGCGTGGTGCTGGACATGGTTCCGGCCCAGCGCGGCTGCGAATTTTATTCCACGCAGCCCGGCATTTTCGACTGCCAGGGCAACCAGATTTATGCGAACAGCATCTGGCCGCCCGAAGCCATCTGGTGGGATGCGGACTTGAGCCGCGAATTGGAAGACGGCGCGGGCAGCGGCGCGTTGAGCCCCGTTATCAACAAGTTCGATCCCGTCTCCGGCACGGCGGGCCGCCTGTATTCGATCTACAGCGAAGGCGTGCATCAGGCTTACGGCGGCCGCGCGGCGTTCTGGGGCGACATCCTCGGCGACTGGCGCGAGGAAGTGGTTCTGGTGGCGAACGATTATTCCGAGCTGCGCGTTTATACGACGAAGATCACCGCGACGAACCGGCTGTATTGCCTGATGCAAAATCCCGCCTATCGCGACCAGGCCACCTGCAAAGGTTATTATCAGGCCAGCTATGTGGATTATTTTCTCGGCAACGGAATGCCGCCACCGCCACCACCGCCGATCTCCAACGCCAAACTCATCTGGCACGGCGACGGCACGAACGTGTGGGATGCGGCCACGACTGCGAACTGGTTCACGAACTGGTTTTACGTCGGCAACGCCAACACCAATCCCGCGCCGTTCAATCCCGGCGACACGGTGCTTTTCGATTTGACCGGCTCGAACAACACCGCCATTGCGCTGACCGGTTCGCTCACGCCGGGCGACGTGCGGGTTCACGCGCCGAAAAATTTCACGTTCAGCGGTGGCGGCTCCCTCGACGGCGCGATGGGATTGACGAAAGCGGGCGCGGGCAAATTAATTTTCAACGGCACAAATAATTTCACCGGCAAGACGCTCATTGGCGAAGGCCCGTTCGTCGTCAATGGCGCGTTGCCGAACAGTCCCGTGACCGTGCGCGGCGGCGTGTGGCTCGATGGCCGGCTCGGCGGCAACGGCTTCGTTGGCGCGGCGGTTGCGATTTACGAAGGCGGGGGCGTTTCGCCCGGGCAGGGGACCAACGCGCCGGGCACGCTGACGCTGGGCAACCAGCTCACGCTCGCCGGCCGCACGCTGAATGATTTTGATTTGTCCGATGACCCGACCGGCACAACGAAAACCAACGACCTCCTCGTCATCAACGGCAATTTGATTTTGCAGGGCACGAACACGTTCGTCATCCGCAAGCTCGACGCCACGTTGCCGCCCGGCTCGGTTTATCCGCTGATCAATTATTCCGGCACGTTGAGCGGCAGCTTGAACAATTTCATCGTCACCGGCCTGACGGGAATTCCTTATGCGCTGACGAATCCGTCCGGCCAGATCGCGCTGGTCGTGAAAAGTTATCGTGCGCCCGCGGCCATCACTTGGATCGGCGGTCTGGGTGGCAACGCCTGGGATTTGCTCAGCACCAGCAACTGGCTCAACGGCGCGGCGAAGGATCAGTTTGCGCCCAATGACCGCGTGCGGTTCGACAACCTCGGCGCGTCCAATCTCACGGTGAATCTGTCCGGCGATCTGAATTGCGCCAGCGTCGTCGTGGACAGCACGACGAATTTCACCTTGACCGGCAGCGGGCGCATCATCGGTGCTGCCAGCCTCACCAAAACCAATTCGGGCACGCTCACTGTCAGCGCCATGAACAACACGTTCACCGGCAAAACCACCGTTGCGGGGGGCACGCTGGTCGTTTCCGAACTGGACGCGATTGGCTTTCCGAGTCCGCTGGGCAATCCCCCGGGCGGCTCGACGAATTTGATTTTGGCCGGCAGCAGCACCTTGCGAATCACGGGCGAATCTTACACGGATCGTGGCCTGACATTGAACCCGGGCACCAACACGATTGAAGTTCTTAACGCGGCGGATCAAGTGACGATTGCCAATCAAATCATCGGCAGCGGCGCGTTGGTGAAGGCGGGCGCGGGCATGCTGGCCTTGACTGTGGCCAACACTTACAGCGGCGGCACTACCATCAACGGCGGCAGCATCGCGCTGGGCAGCGTGGCGGGAAATCAAACCGGCATCGGCACCGGGTCGGTCACGTTCAATAACGGCACGTTGAGCATGATCAATCTTCAGGCCAGCGAGACCGCTGCGTGGAGCCTCATTGTGCCGACGAACGGGGTTGGCCGGCTGGACGCGGATGGCCGTTGTTCGCTCACCGGTTCGCTCACCGGCGGCGGCACGTTCACGGTGATGACGCCCTATTCGCGCACGGATTTCGGCGGCAACTGGTCGGCGTTCACCGGCCAGCTAAATATCATCAATGACGGCGACGGCGGCAATTTCCGCTGCAATAATTCCGCCGGTTATCCGAACGCAAAAATAAATCTTTCGGCGCTCACGAGCTTGCAGAACCGGCTGGGCGGCACGCCGACGATTTCCATCGGCGAACTTTCCGGCGCAACTGGCTGCAATGCTTCGGCCAGTGGTGGCAATGAAGGCGTCGCGGTGAACTGGAGCATCGGCGGCTTGAACACCTCCGCCACGTTTGCGGGCAATACCTACAACGGCATCGGCCTCCTCAAGGTCGGCACGGGCACTTGGACATTGAGCGGCACCAACCTGGCGCATACCGGCCAGACCACGGTGAACGGAGGCACGCTCTTCTACAACGGCAACGGTTCGAATTCTACCAGCGCGGTCACGGTCGGGACGGCGGGCACGCTCGGCGGCAACGGAATTATCGGCGGCGCGACGACCGTGAACGGAAAACTTTCGCCGGGCAGCAACAACATCGGCACGTTGACTTTGATTGGTAATGTCACGCTCGGCAGCGGCAGCACGACGTTCATCGAAGTCAACAAATCCGCCGGCACCCGCGACCTGGTGGACGGCAGCGCCACGCTGACTTACGGCGGCACGTTGCAGGTGACCAATCTCGCCGGCACGCTGGCGGTGAACGACAGCTTTAAAATTTTTGATGCGGCCGCTTACGCCGGTTCATTCTCCAGCTACACGCTGCCGGTGCTCGGCGTTGGGTTGGCGTGGAATACCACGGCGCTGAATACCAGCGGAACTTTGAGCATCATCGTCCAGACCAACGTCGTCCCGCCCGTCGCTCCGAGCGGACTGACTGCCACCGCCGTGAGTGCTTCGCAAATCAATCTGACGTGGACGGACAACTCGACCAACGAAAATAATTTTCTAATCGAACGTTCGCTGGACAACACCAACTTCACGCAGGTCCTCGCGGTCGGTGCCGGTGTGACCAATGCCGCTGACACCGGACTCGTCGCGAGCACGCTGTATTATTATCGCGTTCGTGCCAGCAATGCCGGCGGCAATTCTACCGTTTCCAGCACTGCGAACGCGACGACACTGGCCGCTCCGTCCGGCCTGATCTGGCGCGGTGACGGCAACGCCAATGCCTGGGACGTGGGCGTGAGCAGCAATTGGTTCACCGCCGGAAATAGAACCCAGTTCGCCAATGGCGCGGGCGTGATCTTCGACGACACCGGCTCAAACACTGTGCCGGTCAATCTGATTGGCTCCGTCGCCCCTGATTCCATTGTCGTCAGCGCGACCAAGAGTTACACCTTCGGCAGCACGGGCCTGATTGCCGGCAATGGTTCGTTGATCAAGTCTGGCATGGGCACGCTCACCTTCACGAACACCAGCAACAACACGTTCAGCGGCGGCGTGACTATCAACGGCGGCATCGTGGCCCTCGGCACCGACAGCGGCAAGAACCAGAAAGATTTTTCGCTGGGCACCGGCCCAGTGACCATTAACAGCGGTGGACAGTTGCGGTTGGGCGGCAACTCCGGTGCCACGCAAGTGCAGCATTACACCACCAACACCATCACGCTCGACGGCGGAACGATCTTCGCGGTGGACGGCGACCAGCATCTTAACTATTCCACGGTGACGGTGGCGGCGGGCGGCGGAACCCTGCTGACCCGCTGGAAGAACAAGGACATCCTGATCGAATCCCGGCTGACCGGCAGCGGTGATCTCACCGTGAACTACGGCACCTATGTTGACGGCGTGGCCGGCGACGGCGGCGCTTGGGTGTATTTGAGCAATCCGCTGAATAATTACAGCGGCACCATCACCGTGCTGACCAATGCCATCGCGCTCACCAGCTCTTACGCTTTGTCCAACGGAATCCTCAACGCGGCCGGCACGGGCACCAGCGCGAACCTCGCCTGGAGCGGCATCACCAGCATCGTGCTCGGCGGGTTGAGCGGCCCCGGCAACATCGCCCTCGGTGCCAACCAGCTTCAGGTTGGCAACAATGATTCGAGCACAGAATATTCCGGCGCACTTTCGGGAACCGGTTCGCTGGTGAAAAATGGCGGCGGCACCTTCACCCTTTCTGGAGCGAACACTTACAGCGGTGTGACGACCATCAGCAACGGCACATTGCAAATTGGCAACAATAGCACAACCGGAGCGCTCGGCACCAACAACGTCGTCAACAACGCTATGCTGGCGTTCAATCGCGCCGATGTGATCAGCGACAACGGCGTCATCAGCGGCGCGGGCAGCCTCGCGCAGATTGGCGACGGCACACTCACCTTGAGCCAGGTCCACACCTACACGGGCACGACGACGATTGCATCAGGAACGCTCGCACTGGCGGGCAGCGGCTCCTTGGCCAGTTCTACGAACATTAACATTTCTGCGGGCGCACTGCTGGATGTGAGCGGGCGCACCGATGGTAGCATGACGCTCGGCAGCGGCCAGACTGTGAGCGGTAACGGCGCGGTCAAAGGCAATCTCACGTTCGCGAGCGGCGCGAACCTCTCGCCGGGAAATTCCATCGGCGTGCTAACGTTGAGCAACTCGCTCACGCTCGCCGCCGGCAGCACCACGAAAATGGAAATCAGCAAAGCGCCGATTGCGAACGATGTGGTGAACGTGCTGGGCAATCTCAATTACGGCGGCGCGCTGGTGGTGACAAACATCAGCGGCTTGACGTTGGCGGCAGGAGACAGCTTCCCGCTGTTTAGCGCGGCGACGCATGCGGGTGCCTTCAGCAGCCTGACACTGCCGCCGCTTGGAACGAAGCTCGTTTGGAATACCAACAGTTTTCTTATCAGCGGCACGCTCACCGTCATCAGCACCATACCGCCTGCGTTTAACGCTGTGACACCTCTCGGCGATGGCAACTTCCGTTTGACCTTCACCGGGCCGGCTGGGCGCGATTATGAATTGCGTGCCAGCACCAATCTAATGTTAACGCCGCTCACGCTCTGGGATTTGCTGGACAGCGCCACCTTCGGCAATGATCCGCTGGACTATGATGATTTGTCGGCCACGAATTATGCGCAGCGGTTTTACCGTATCTCAGTTCCCTGAGCCGCGGCATGGCGTCCGGCGGCTGGAAGTAAAGAGGTTTGCGCCGCCTCCCGGCGGCTGCGACGACATCAAATCCCCAAATCCGACAGCGTTTTGCTGATGCTGTTGACGATCTGCACGAGCTTGGGATGCGATTGCTCGATGCCGTCCACCGACGAGAGCAACCCTTGGTTGGAAAGTTCGCGCAGTTGGGAATTGGGTTCACTCCGCGTGGCTTCCAGCGTGGAAAGCTTGGCGAAATTGGCGATGCTGTCGGCCTGTTCGCTGTGGGTCTGGGCAAGCGTGGCAACCTCGGTCTTCAAGGTGCCGAGCAACTGGAGCAGTTCGCGCTTGTGGTCGGCGCTGACGGATTCCGTGCTGCGGATTTTTGCTTCAATTTCGCTGATGGTGTTTTCAATCATGGCCGGGAGACAACTTACCCGCTGCCGTGAATCCGGCAAACAAATTTACCAGCGGCCCAGGCGGGGCAACAGCGGGTGAACCAGATCCCAGATTTTAGCGCAGACCATTTCCACGGGCTTCACGCCGTTGATGGATTTCACGCGCTGCGGTTCCGTGGCGGCAATGACGCCGAAGCCGTGCGCCACGCGCTCGAAAAATTTCCGGTCGGCCTCCTCGATGCGGTCACGCACGAACGGCAGATTTGCCTGCCGCGAACGCAGCCGCGCGGCGCTGACTTCCGGCGGAACGTGCAGGAACAAGGTGAGCTTCGGTCGTGTTTCGCCGACCGCGAAGTCAATGACGGCTTTGACTTTTTCCAGATCCAGTTCGCGGCCGTAGCCTTGATACGCCGTGGTGGAATCGTAGAAGCGGTCGCACACGACGATCTCGCCGGCGGCGAGCGCGGGGCGGATGACCTCGCGGACGAGTTGCGCGCGGCTGGCGTTCATCAAGAGCAATTCCGCCTCGGCGGTCATGGCGTGATTATGCTGGCTATGCTTGAGCGTGTGGCGGATTTCCTCGCCGATGGGCGTGCCGCCCGGCTCGCGCAACGTGCGCACGCGATAGCCCAGCGCGGTGAGCTGGTTGGCCAGCAGTTTCACCTGCGTGGACTTGCCGCAACCCTCCGTGCCTTCAAAGCTGATGAACAGGCCTTTGCTCACAGTTTTTTCAGCTTGATGCCCTTGGGAGAATCTTCCACGACCCAGCCTTTGGCTTTCAGTTCATCGCGGATGGCATCGGCCCGCTTGAAATCTTTCGCCTTCTTGGCTTCGGTGCGGGCGTCGGCGAGCGCAATGATTTCAGTTGGAGCTTCGGCTGCGGCATTTGCGCCTATGCCAAGAACTGAATCTGTTGTTTCCCAGTCTTTCAACGCATAAAGAGCATGCTCAGGCTTAATTTTATTTTCGACAATGAGACGATTTACGGATCGCACCCATTCAAAAACATTAGCCCAAGCTGCGGAAATATTGAGATCATCTTGTAATGAGATAGCAACGCTCTCTTTAAGAAAGGGCACTTCGCCAGGAGTGATTTGGGATTGCGACTCCGGCCTTCCATGCGCTGCAATGTCACGCAGCTTTCCCAAACATTCATCAATCCGCGCCAGCGCCGACTTCGCGCCGGTCAAACCATCGAGCGTGAAATTGAACGTCTCTCGATAATGCGCGGTAAGCAGCAGATACCGCACTTCGCGGGCGGTGAAGCCTTTGGCCACCAGGTCGCGCAAGGTGAAATAGTTGCCGAGGGACTTGCTCATCTTTTTGCCTTCGACGAGGAGATGTGCGCCGTGCAGCCAGTATTTCACGAACGGCTTGCCGGTCGCGCCTTCGCTTTGCGCGATCTCATCCTCGTGATGCGGGAATTTCAAATCCTCGCCGCCGAGGTGCAGATCAAAACTTTCGCCCAGCACTTTCATGCTCATGGCGCTGCACTCGATGTGCCAGCCGGGCCGGCCTTCGCCAAATGGACTGGGCCAGAAAATATCGCCGTCGTCCGGCACGCGCGCCTTCCAGAGCGCGAAGTCGGCGACGGATTCTTTCTCGTATTCATCGCTGGAAACGCGTTCGCCGGCGCGCATTTCGTCGAAATTCAATTTGAGCAACTGGCCGTAGTGGCAGCCGCAGCCCTGATATTTGGCGATGGAAAAATAAACCGAGCCGTCCGGGGCTTTGTAAGCGACGCCGCGCGCGACGAGTTTTTCGATTAAAGAAATAATTTCAGCAATGTATTCCGTGGCGTGCGGTTTGACGTGCGGTTCTTTGCAGTTCAACGCCTTCAAGTCGTCGAGAAATGCGGTTTCGAATTTTCCCGTGAACTCACGCAGCGTGGTTTTATTTTCGCGGACGCGCTGGATGATTTTGTCCTCGATGTCGGTGATGTTCATCACATGCTTCACGTCGTAGCCGGAAAATTCGAGCGTGCGGCGGACGAGATCGGCGAAGACGAACGTGCGCCAGTTGCCGATGTGCGCGAAGTCATAGACGGTCGGACCGCAGCAATACAGGCCGACTTTCTTGCCGGCGGGATCGAGCGGGGCAAACTCCTGGACGGAGCGCGCGAGGGTGTTGAATAGTTTTAAGGCCATTGGCAGCGCGCAAGTTAAAGCGCCGCGAGCGAAAGCTAAAGCGGAAATTTATGGGTTCCCCGCAGGGCGCGCCTCAGGAGGCCAAGTGCAGGAGGCCCAGCTTGACGCAGCACCAAACCAGACCGAAGGCCACCCCGGCGGTGACCGGGATGGTGAGAATCCAGGCCCAGACAATGCGCTCCACCACGCCCAGTTTCAAAGCGCTGAACCGTTTGGCGCAGCCCACGCCCATGATGCTGGTGCTGATCGCGTGTGTGGTGGAAACTGGCATGCCCAGCGAGCCCGTAATGGCGAGCACGGTGGCCGCCGTCGTTTCCGCCGCAAAGCCGTGGACCGGCTGGAGCTTCACCATTTTGTGCCCCATGGTTTTGATGATGCGCCAGCCACCGGCCGCCGTGCCGGCCGCCATGGTCAGGGCGCAGAGAATTACCACCCAATTCGGTATGGCTTGGCTTTTCACATCCGCCGGCGCAGGCATGTAGCCAAATTGCAGGAAGCCAGGCAAGGCGCACATGATATGATCGCCCAAAGTCAGGCTGAAGGGATTGGAACCTTCCTTCGTGACGAGAAAACTCGCCCAGGACGGCAGGTCGGCAAAAATCCCGGACGTGGTGGCCGCCACGAGGGCGAGCGTGATAATGCCCATGCACTTGGTGGCGTCGTTCATGCCATGCCCAAATCCCATGTAAGCCGAGCTGAACAACTGCAACTTTCCAAAGACGCGGCTGACGGTGGCGGGCCGCCATTTATGCAACAGGACATACAAAAAGATCATGAAGAGGTAGCCGACGAAAAATCCCAGGAGTGGCGAAGTGAACATCGGCACGATCACCTTGTAGAACAGCCCGCTCTTGTCGCCCTGTGGTTTGACTTCGGTTTCCACCACCGCCGCCCGGCCGCAAAAGGCCACCACCTGCACCGCGTTCGTGCCCATGAAAATGCTGTGTGTGCCATTGGTTCTTAAACGATCACCCAGCACCGTGAGGACTTCCGGCGAGGCGGGAATCAGTTTCTTTTCCTTTTTATCTTTCACCTCGGTCCATTTGACGGCGCTCCAGACCGACACCGGCTTGCCATCTTTGGCCACCAGCGGCTTGACGTTATCCAGGCAAACCGCATAGGCCACCGCTGATCCGACTAGGCATCCGACCAGCGCATGACTGGAACTGGACGGCAGGCCGAAATACCAAGTGAGCAGATTCCAGCCGATGGCCGCCAGCAGCCCGCAAACCAAGACGCCTTGTGTTACATAATGGGCATCCACCAGGCCGCTGGAGATGGTCTTGGCCACGGCCAGTCCGAAAAAAGCGCCGAACATGTTCGTCACCGCTGCCAGCATGACGGCCTGGCGCGGTGTCAGCACCTTGGTGCCGACCACGGTGGCGATGGCATTGGCCGTATCATGGAAGCCGTTTGTGTAAGTGAACACCAGCGCCACTAAGACCACGGTTAAGACCAGAAGCATGGCGGTCAGGAGTTCTTCAGCACGATTTGCATGACGACATTGCCGGTGTCGTGGCAGCGGTCCACGACTTTTTCCATCAGCTCATAGACATCGCGGATGATCATGGCGCGCAGCGGGTCGAACTTGCCGGCATAGAGATCGCGCAGCAGCTCGTTCATGTATTTGTCGGCCTCACTCTCCACATATTGGAGTCGGTCATTGAGCTGTTTGATTTTTTCCAGGTCTTTCATGTTTCGCAGTTGCTTGACCATTTCATGCACAGCATCGGTGGCCTTGGCCATCATGTCGGCCTGCTTGGAAAAATCCACCCCTTCCATGTGCGGGCTAGCGATGACCAACCGCTCGGCGAGCTTCTCAGCCGCCTTGGGAATGCGGTAAAGGCCACGGGCGAGCGCTTCAATGTCCTCGCGCTCCAGGCCCGTCACAAAGGTCTGCACCAATTCCACGCTGATCTGCTCGGAAATTTTCTTTTCCTTGCGGCGCACGAGAATGAGATCGTCGAAATTCTGCGTGTTGCGGGGTGATTGGATCAACTCGATGACGAGCCGGACACTCTCGTGGCATTCCTGCGCGGCGGCTTCAAGCAGTTCCTGAAACCGGTCGCCTTTGCTGAAAAGTTGCTGGATGGAAAACATGCGCGCAAAGTGTTACCAAGAATACTTATGCGTGCACGCAAAATCAGGTGGCCTTTAGCGCCGGCGACGGTCCTGGACCTTCAAAATACAGCGTTCCGGTAGAAATTCATGGGAAGGAAGAACCGCGGATAGTTTCCTCAATTGCGCGTCGTGCCGGTGGCGCGTCCCCGTCGGCCGCGCGCGGGTTCGCCTTGGCAACCAGCGCAGAATCTGTATCCACTGATCCGTTTCAAGGCACTGGGAATGGAATATCTTGCCGCAAGATCGGAAAGCATGGCCACGCGTCGGACGGACGTTCGCGTGGATGCGCAGCTAAGCCAGGCAAATGAAAAGTGCGCCCACGAAAGCGAACACGCCCAGCCAGTTCACCGATTTCGGACTTAAACTGCTGACGGCATTCTGGTTCGGAGCGGGAACTTGAACGCCCCATTTACGCAGCAGGATAGTGGACAGGAGCAGCGTCGAGGTCACCGCCATTATGGTGAATACAAAGGTGCTAGTATGCATGATGATAACTTAGCATACCATATGCCGCGGATTTGGCGAGGGCGGCGCTTGCTACGCCATCGCGTCAATGGCCGAGGCTGACGAGATTCTCCGCGCGTGTGTTGCGACCGGCTGGCCGGCGGGCAGTTGCGTTAAGCGCCAACGCCGGCGGCGTCTGCTGCGTCGCTGCGGGCGGGGCCGGCGTGGCGGTGCCGTCAATTAATTTCCCCAACTCCGCCACCGCATACTTCAGGGCATCCGCGTGGTGATTCAGATCTTCCGCCGACAGTGCGCTGGCTTCTGCAGCGGCCGCGTTGGACTGCGTCAAAGAGTCCATTTGCGACATTGTGGCGTCCAATTGGGTGATACCCTGACTCTGTTCAGCCGAGGCGCTGGACACTTCGGCCACCAATTGGTCGAGCTGGGACACTCGCGTGTCAATTTCTTCGAGCTTGGCCGCGACGCGCTGGCTGATTTGGACGCCTTGCGTGGTCCGGTTGATGGCAATTTCAATTTTGCTGGCGGTTTCCTTTGCTGCCTGCGCGCTGCGTTGGGCCAGGTTGCGGACCTCCTCTGCCACCACGGCAAAGCCGAGGCCGGCCCCGCCGGCCCGCGCGGCTTCCACCGCGGCATTCAATGCGAGAATATTGGTCTGGAACGCAATCTCATCAATGGTTTTGATGATCTTGGCGATTTCGGAACTGCTGCTCGTGATCTCCTGCATGGCGGCAGACATGTTCCGGATCTCGGTCGTGCCAGTCTCGGCAGCGGCCCGCGCCAACCCGGCCAGTTCCTTGGCATGGCGGGTCTTTTCCGAATTGTTTCGGGTCATGCTGGAAATTTCCTTCAAGGATGAACTCGTTTCTTCGAGGGCCGCCGCCTGTTGGCTGGTGCTCTCCGAAAGGGCGAGGCTGGAGGACGAAACCTGCCGGGCGGATTCGGTCAGGCGCTGGCCGTCATCGTTCAGACCCAGCATGACGCGTCGCAGCGGATCCACGATCGTTTTTGGCACCATGAATCCAACTAGCAACGCCAGCACCGTTGTGCCCACGCTCAGTCCTACGAGCAGTTGTCGCGTATGGCCGGCCGTGGTCGCCGAGGCCTGGAGTTGGCGGCTGGCGTTCGTTTGCAAAGTGCGCCCTTGCTCGATCTTCTGCTGCTGAGCCGCCCCCAGTAATTCTTGCAGCCGCGCTTGGGCGGCGGCGAAGTTGGCGGCGGCGGAGAGGGCATCGCGCTTGGCGGTCACCAGCCCATTCGGTGCCAGGATGAATTCACGCAGGGCGGCGAGTGGCTGTTTGAGATCGGCCGCAGCCAGGTTCGGGAGATAACCAAGATGCATGTCCACCTGATCAAAATCGTCGCTGAGATTGGTTTCACAAAGTGTCACTTTTTCCAGCGAGGTCGCGTGCTGCAGAGTTTTCACCTCGGTTGCAATATCCTGACAGGCGCTTTGCAGCCGGAACACCGTTTGGATATTGCGGTTGGCCATCCCCAATGTCTCCAAAATGACTTTGCCACCCCGGAAAATCTGGTCGGTTTGGGCGCGGTGTGCCGCCGCGTTCGTGGCCTCGGTCGCTCCGAGTTCGCGGGCGTTGGCGGCGAGTTGATTGAGCGCGTCGCTGGCATTGAGGTCGCCAGCGGCATCAATTTTAGCCACCGCCTGATTGGCCAAGCGTTTGACGGTGGCAAGATTGGTGTCGGTTTGCGCGGTGATTTTGGCCAGGGTCATCTCCCGTTCCAGCCTGGCCTGCTGCTGCGTGCCAAGCTCCTCCAGTTCGGCATCCAAAGCCGAGCTTTGGCTGGATCCAGCT
The DNA here is from genome assembly GCA_903850425.1 of uncultured Verrucomicrobia subdivision 3 bacterium. Lineage (GTDB taxonomy): Bacteria > Verrucomicrobiota > Verrucomicrobiia > Limisphaerales > UBA11358 > UBA11358. The sequence continues at coordinate 65,027 of CAINLR010000136.1, forward strand.
CGTGAGGTTTGCATCCGCTCCAAATTGATGGCTGACAATTGAGCCAGACTGACGGCGGTGCTAATGCGGTCGGACAGGCTCGCCAGGATTCGGTTTTGCTCTAGCTCGTGGTTTTGCCGGTCAATACTGTCGCGCACGATCACGGTCGAACTCGTCATGCTGCGCTGGATGGCGCGCACGCCGAGGAAACCGACCGAGCCAAGCGTGAGCGTCAAGACTGCCGTGAACAGGGAAAAACTCCAAATCCGGGTCGATAGTTTCATGGCGTCCAAAGGGAACAGGTGCCTCCATGTGGCAATCGAATGGCTCTGCCTGCTGAAGTTGCGCGGCAGTTTTTAAGTCGATAGACTCTTCTATTCATCAGCTTTCCATCGGCAACCGGGGCGGAAAGTCATGTTACAATTGCGTTACAAGTTAAGGCGGCGTCAGCAGCGAGCGGGGTGCTGAAACCAAGCGCTAACCCGATGCTTTCACACTGGTGAGCGTGTGAAGTTTTCGGCTGAGAATACTGAGATTTTTGGCGGAGCGTGGTCGAAACGGCGGTTTTTTCTAACTTTGAACACAGTGCCCCCAACCCCCGTTGTTTTTCAACGTGCCGG
>CAINLR010000137.1 GCA_903850425.1 uncultured Verrucomicrobia subdivision 3 bacterium
CGGACTATCTGGCCGAACGCAACCTGAACCCCAAACGGTATGTCTGGCGTGCCGCAGGCGCTGACATCCTGGCCAAGCTCCAGCGCGCCCGCCAAAAACTCACACAGTTAAAATCACGGTCTTGAAGGACACTACACTAGAACTTGCGATAGTGTTTCAGGATGAAAGCCCATGAAACACAAAGCGGAAGCCTATCCGCCAGCGGCACCATCAATTTGTTGGATGGCCCACACGGAGGCGCAAAATACCAGAAAGTGTTCGGTGCCCGCAAGCGCAGATTGCGCGGCTGTGGGAGCGAGCGTGGGAGCGTAATGGGTTATTTTATGGCCAATTGACGATCGCCGATCAAGAAACCGGAGCCAAGTTTGTTCGCTGCGTCGGCAAGTAGGACAAAGGCGGCAATCCGCAGGTTGCCTCGATTAATCAGGCTCGCGCGCTGTCAAAGGTCCCTCCCGTCGCCATCCTGCAGGATCAAGTCCATCGGCGGCGGCGAATGAAACTCCACCGATGCTGGATCAAGGTCAAATTCACGGACGATCGCTCAAATCAGCTTGCGGTAAAAATCTCCGGACTGATGACGCCGGCGGCTACGCGCGTCACGCTCCCGGTCATCAGAATGTCGAAGCCGTCACGGATCTCGATCTGGATGATGCCGCCCGGGCAATGGACCGAAATGTTTTGATCCACCAGCCCCAGCTTGTGGGCGACCGCTGCGGAGGCGCTGCTGCTGCTGCCGCTGGCCAGCGTGTAGCCGGCGCCGCGTTCCCAAATCTCAATCTGGATGTTCGCGCGGTCGAGCACCTTCATGAACTGCACGTTGGTCTTGCGCGGGAAATTCGGATGCGCTTCCAGTCCCGGCCCGAATTCATGCGCGAGCCGGGCGCTGATTTCCGGCAGCGGCAGCACGCAATGCGGATTGCCAATGGTCGCCGCGCAGTAGGTGAACTCGCGTCCGCCGACGGAAATTTTTTCGCTGATGACTTCACGCTCTGCTCCGGCCACGGGAATTTTCCCGCTGTCGAAGCTGACCTTTCCCATTTCGACGCGCGCCATTCGGCCGCCGTCGAACACCGTGGAGCGCACGATGCCGCCGTCGGTCTGGAGCGCAAACTCGTCGTTGCCCACAAACTTCGTGTCCCAGAGATAGCGCGAGAAGATGCGCACGCCGTTGCCGCTTTTCTCGGCGATGCTGCCGTCGGGATTGTAAATCTTGAGCGCGCACTTGGCCGTGGTCGAAGGCAGCGGCCCGAGCAGAATGCCATCCGAGCCGACGCCGAAATTGCGGTGGCAAATGGTTTTGACCTGTTCGGTCGTAAGCGGGGCAGACAGATCTTTCGGGTCAATGACAATGTAGTCGTTGCCGAGCGCGTGGTATTTGGTGAAAGCAATTTGCATTGGCGGAAGATAGTAATTTGCCGGTCAGGTGTAAAAACAGAACTCGTTCAAAATGTCGCGCGACCCAAATTATTTTCCAGCGCGACCTTCGTCTTCCAGATGAAACTTGTGCAGCGAGCGATGGACCACCGGCGCAAAGATGATTCCCAAAATAGCGACCAGGGCGAGCCCGCTGAAGAGCGCATAGCAGCCGGCGAACAGCTTGCCGCTGGCGGTTTGCAGCGTGGCGACTGGCCCCATACCCGAAAGGATCATCGCCGCGTTCACAAAGGCATCAATCCACGGCAACTTTTCAAAAGTATGATAGCCGGTCATGCCGATGCCGAGGGCCACCGCAATGACCGCCCCTCCAAGCGCCGCGTGGCGCGCGATGCGCCGGTAATACTCTTTGCGCGGCAGCAGTGGCTTAGTGTGGTGTTCAAACATTCGGCGAAGTTTTTAATTCTGGGGGATTTGCACGCTGCCGGTGAGTTCGCGCACGTCGCTGATCTTTTTGCGTTCCATGAAATCGCGAATGCCGGCGAGGACTTGCAACGGCGTCTGTGGCTCGTAAAAATTTGCCGTGCCCACGGCCACCGCCGTCGCGCCGGCCATGAGAAACTCAATCGCATCGTCCGCGCACTGAATGCCGCCCATGCCGATGATGGGAATTTTCACCGCCTTGGCCGCCTCCCAAACGAGTTTGATCGCAATTGGTTTGATGGCCGGGCCGGTGAGGCCGCCGGTGATGTTGGCGAGCTTCGGCTTGCGCGTGTGGATGTCTATGGCCATCGCGGGAAAACTGTTCGTCACGGCGAGCGCGTCGCTGCCCGCGTCCTCGGCGGCTTTGGCGAGCGGCGCGATGTTCGGGACGTTCGGACTCATCTTGGTGATGAGCGGCAGGGTCGTGGCCTGGCGGCAGGCGGCGACGACTTGCGCGAGCAGTTTCGGATCGGTGCCAAACTGCGCGCCGCCTTCCTTGATGTTCGGGCAGGAGACGTTGAGTTCCAGCGCACCGACGCCGCCCAGCGCATCGAAGCGGCGCGCGACTTCGGCGTATTCCTCGACCGTCGTGCCCCAGATATTGATGATGGTCGGGACTTTCAGCGCCTTGAGGAACGGCCAGTATTTTTTGATGAAGCCGTCCACGCCCGGCCCTTGCAGGCCAATGGCGTTCAACATGCCGCTCGTGACTTCAGCGGTGCGCGGCGTGGGATTGCCGAGCACGGGATTCAAGCGGATACCCTTGACCGTGACCGCGCCGAGCAGGTTCAAGTCAATCAACCGCGCATACTCCGCGCCGTAGCCGAACGTGCCGGACGCCACCGTCACCGGATTTTGCATCGTGAGCTTGCCGATCTGGACAGATAAATTCATGTTGCCAGAACTTACCGAAATAATCCGGGTGACTCAATTCGCAAAAGGTCCAAGCGGGCCGGGCTTGCCCCGGCGGACGGCGTGGCGGATGCGGCCCACGTGTGAACACCGTGCATCTGCGTTGACCGCTTTGCCGTCCGGCGCACTGGCACTCCCGGGCTGCGGCGCTGGTCGCGAACTTGTGGTTGCCGCTCAGTGTTTGCGCCGGGCCGGCGGCGTCAAGGCGCCCGGACTTTAACTCGCGGCTTGTCGGCCCGGCGGCGATTGCATAGATTCTTCCGACTCCAAAAATTATTTATGTCAAACAGACCTCTCAATGTCGGACTGGTGGGCGGCGGCAAAGGCGCTTTCATCGTCCATCCTCACCAACGGGCCATCCACTTTGACGGCACCCGCCGCGTGGTTGCCGGCGCGTTGTTTCCCGATGCCAAAGTCGCGATGGAAGAAGCCGCCAACTGGCCTTACCCGATCAAAGGTTACGCGTCCTACGACGACATGATCGCGGCGAACAAGGATTTGCCCGAAGATCAAAAGCTGGATTACATCCTCATCGTCACGCCGAACTTCGTGCATTTCGATCCGGCGATGAAGGCGATGAAGGCGGGCATCGCGGTGTTCTGCGAAAAGCCGTTGTGTTTGAATCTTACCGAGGCCGACGAACTGGTGAACACGGCGCGCGCGCTGAATGTTCCGTTTGGCGTGGCGCATACTTATCTCGGCCACTGGACGAGCCGGTTCGCGCGCTACATCGTGCAGAGCGGCTTGCTCGGCGACGTGCGCTGGGTGGACAGCTATTACATCCAGGGCTGGCTCGCCACCAAGCTCGAAGCCACCGGCCAACAGCAGGCGACGTGGCGGGTGGACCCGAAACGCGCGGGCGGTTCCGGCTGCGGCGGCGACATCGGCACGCACGCCCTCATGCAACTGCGCTACGTCACCGGCTTGGATGTCACGGACGTTTCCGCGCAGATGGAAACGTTTGTCGAGGGCCGCGCCCTCGACGATCATTTCACGATCTATTGCAAATTGAGCAATGGTGGCAAGGCGCTCGTGCGCGCGTCGCAAATTTGCATCGGCTCGAAAAACGATCTCGGCCTGGTCGTGGCCGGCACCAAAGGCACGCTCAGTTGGCGGCAAGAAACCCCAGAGAGCATCACCGTTTGCCTGCCGAATCAGCCGGATCGCGTCTATTGGCGCGGCGCGGTGACCGGCGGCGACGGTTTTCTGCCGAAAGATTTGCCCGCTGAGCTCTTGGCCGAACCGACGATTCCGGCGGGTCATCCCGAAGCGTTTCACGACGCCTTCGCGCGGCTGCATCGCTGCTTCGAAGCGGACGTGCGTAGATGGAAAGCCGGCGAGCCATTCAATAGCGACGGCAGCAAATACGCCAACGTCGCGGACGGCTGGACCGGCATCGCCTTCATCGAAACCTGCGTGGCCAGCAGCAAGCAGAACGGGGCCTGGACCGCCTTGCCGCCGAAGAAATAAGGCCAATTGAAACCACATTGAAATTGGCTGCGTCCAACAGGCAACGGATCAATTTCTTAAACACCTAAACTCAAAATGAAAAACAACATTCTGGCCGTCGCGGTTCTCGCGGCTGCGGTGGCGGGCTGCTCGGCCCAAACCGAGCCGCCGAAAACGGCCCCGCAAGTCGCGCCGCCCGCACCCAAAATTGTGGAGGTCGTGATTGACGGCGTCGCCGGTTTTCAAGACACGCCGATGCAGCCGGATGGCACCTGGCATGTGCATGATCCGGCCCGGCCGCAGCCGCCCGTCGTGACGCCCGGCTCCTTCAGCCAGATGGCGCCCCCGCCGAGCGACGCGATCGTGTTGTTTGATGGCAGCGATTTGTCTCATTGGCTGGACAAGAAATCTGGCGGTCCCGCGCTCTGGACGGTGGAAAACGGCGTGGCCGTTTCCGCGAAGGGCGACATCATGACGACGAATAAATTCGGCGACATCCAGTTGCACTTGGAATTCCGCGAGCCGTCGCCGGGCCAGGGTGAAGGACAGGGACGCGGCAACAGCGGCATTTATTTCATGGGCCTTTACGAGATTCAGATCCTCGACTGCTACATCAACAAAACCTATGCCGACGGCGCGACGGGCGGACTTTATGGCCAGCATCCCGCGCTCGCCAATGCGTGCCGCCCGCCCGGCGAATGGCAGACTTACGACATCATCTTCACCGCGCCGCGCTTTGGGGCGGACGGCGCGATGGTGTTGCCGGCGTATGTGACCGTCACGTTGAACGGCGTCGTGGTGCAGAATCATCAGGCGTATCGCGGCGCGACCAACTGGCGTTCGCCCGGCCAGTATTCGGCGCATGACCCGGAACTGCCGCTCAGCCTGCAGTATCACAACAACTCCGTTTCCTTCCGCAACATCTGGGTGCGCCCGGTGCCGATGGTCAACGAACCTTGATTCAATTCGAAATTAAAAATAAAAAACAAAAAATGAAAAAAATATTCACCATCGCACTGATCGCCTTAACGGCTGCCACGTTGCCGGCCGCGCCAAAAAAGCTGCTCGTGGTCACGACCACGACGGGCTTCCGGCACAGCTCCATTCCCACGGCGGAAAAAGTTCTCGCCCAGCTTGCCAAGGACAGCGGCGAATTCACCGTGGATTTTGTCCAGCAGCCGCCCGGCAAACCGGAGTTGAAGAAAGACGCGACGGACGAGCAGAAGGCCGCGTTCAAAACCGCCGATGCCGCTTGGACGGAGCAGTTGAAAACCGCGCTGCAAAAACTGTCACCCGCGTCCTTGAAAAATTACGACGGCGTGGTTTTTGCCAGCACCACGGGCGACCTGCCGCTGCCCGACAAGCAGGGCTTTCTCGACTGGCTCAAGGCGGGCCATGCCTTTATCGGCCTGCACGCGGCAAGTGACACGTTTCACGGCTGGCCGGATTTTGTGGCGATGCTCGGCGGCGAGTTTGCCCATCATGGCCCGCAGGTCAGCGTGGAATGCCTGAACCAGGATCCGCAAAGCCCAGCCACGGCGCACCTCGGCAAGTCCTGGACGGTTTCGCAGGAGGAGATTTATCAGTTCAAGAATTACGACCCGACGAAGGTTCACGACCTGCTCATCATGGACAAGCATCCGGAGCACAAGGAAATCAACGGACATTTTGCCGTCTCGTGGTGCAAGCCTTACGGCGGCGGCAAGGTGTTCTACACCTCGCTCGGGCATCGCGAAGACGTGTGGGACGCCGACCCGACCATCAAGGATCGAAAGAACGATCCCGCCATCAGCAAGGCGTATCAGCAGCACGTCCTCGGCGGTATCGAATGGGCGCTCGGCCTGAAGACGACCGCGCCGGTCCAGTGATCCCCGGACGGAAATAAAATCAAGATCTGAAAAAGCAAACTCCCCCGCCGGGCAACCGGCGGGGGAGTTTTTTGCGGTTCATCTGCAACTCACGCGCAGCCTACACCAGGTTTAGGCATCATGGCTTAAGGGTTAGCGCGGTGGAACCGCAACCAAAGGGCTGCACCGCACGTTCACCGCCGAGCACCCGGGTTCCCCGATGCGCTGGGAAAATCTTTGCAGAACGTTGCGAAATTGGAAAACAGCAGTTCAATGCGGCAAAGCTGACAGAAAAGTCCCATGGTCAGATTCTCTGGCACCTTTGCGCCGTAGCATTTTTGCGTTTCAATTGCCCCCCGGCGCATGATGAGCTGCTCCCAATACATCGGTTTACTCCACGATTTTCGGCACAACAAAAAGCCCGCCGGCCTGGCGCGGGGCGTTGCGGAGGGCAGCGTCTTGCGGGAGCGAGGGGCGGACTTCGTCGGCGCGGGTGACGTTGACCATGGGCATGGCGTGCGCGGTGGGTTCCACGCCGGTGACGTCGAGTTCGCGAAGCTTCTCGATGTAGCCGAGAATGTGGCCGAGTTGCGCGCCGAGTTTCACTTCCTCGTCGGGCGTGAGGGCGAGCCGCGCGAGATGCGCGACGTATTTCACATTGATTTCAGCAGCAGCCATGCGGAGAAATTACGGTCCCAAGCCGGAAGTTGAAAGTCCAAAGTCGTGAGCGCCGGATGATTGGGCGCATCTCACTTTCTGGCAAAGCGGTGATTCTCATGCGCAGTCGGCTTCAGCCGGGTGAAGCGGGCACCGAGAACTCAAAAACGGTTTCAACCGTTTCCCTTGCGGCCATGACCCGAAACCGTTGAAACGGTTTCGTCGTTTGACGACTCGACCACCGGCCTGAACCCCGGTGCTAATGAGAGGTTGCAAGAAAGCGAGCTGAACCCCCACCTATTCCTCGTCAAACTTCCGCTGCACGAGCGCCTCGAGTTCGGCCATGGCGGCGGTGGCGTCGGAGCCCTTGGCGTGCACGGTCACTTTGCTCCCGGGGCCGGCGGCGAGCATCATCAGGCCCATGATGCTCTTGCCATTGATCTTTTCACCGTCCTTTTCCACGAAGATGTCGCTGCCATAACGGGTGGCGATCTTGACAAACATGGCGGCCGGTCGGGCGTGGATGCCCGACTTGTTCGCGATGGTGAGTTCCTTGGTCAGAAACTCGGCGGCGTCAGCTTTTTTGGCGCTCATTTTTTGATTCATCGGAACTTTAGTCGGCGTGGAATTATTCCGCCAACACAATTTATGGTGACACCGGCGGCACGGCCGTTTTTTCCGCCATTTGCGCGATCAGGCGTTTGTTCAATTCCTCGGCCGCGTTGTAACCCGATTTGCGCAGCTTGACCTGGAAGGCGGCGACTTCGATCAGCCGGGCAATATCACGTCCGGGCCGCACGGGAATGGTCACATGCGGCACATCCACACCGAGCACTTTGACCTGTTCCTGATCCATGCCTAGACGGTCCACGTCGGTCACATCATTCCACGACTTCAGCGAGACGATCAGATCCAGGCTCTTTTCTTTGCGAATCGCCTTCACGCCGAACATCGCCGCGACGTTGATAATGCCGATGCCGCGCACTTCCATGTGATCGCGCGTGAGCTCCGCGCTGGTGCAGAGCACTTGGCGACCGTCCACTAGCGTTACTTTGACGACATCGTCAGCCACGAGGCTGTAACCGCGTTCGATCAAGGCCAGCACGGCTTCGCTTTTGCCAATGCCGCTTTCGCCGCGGATGATCAACCCCACGCCGAGAATATCCACCATGCTGCCGAGTTCCGTGCCGCGCGGCGCGAACATCATTTCCAATTCCAACGTCGCCTTGTTGATAAACTTCATCGTCACCAGCGGCGTATGAAAAATCGGCACGCCCGCCTGCTCCGCGGCTTCCAGGAATTCCTTGTCCGGCTTGAGCCCGCGGCTGAACACGACGCAGGGAATTTTGTAAGCGAACAAATACGCATACCGCGCCACCCGTTCTTCCTGCCGCAGCGACCGCAGATAAAACACCTCCGCGTGCCCCATCACCTGCATGCGCTTGTAGGCAAAGTAGCGCGTGAAGCCGCTCAGCGCCAGGCCCGGACGGTTGACCGTTGGCTCGCGAATGACGCGGTCATGGCCGGCCTCGCTGGCGATGGGCCGCATCTCCAGTGCCGCGCCGTGTTCCTGATAAAATTGTCCGACCGTGAGTGGCAGCCGTTCCATAAATTTACATGTTAAATTCCGGCCCGAGATAAATTTCCCGCGCCTTCGGGTCGTTCGCCAGAAATTCCGCGTCACCTTCAACCAACACCTGGCCTTTGTGGATGATGTAGCCGCGATCAATCAGCTTCAGGGTCTCGCGCACATTGTGATCGGTGATCAAAATGCCCAAGCCGCGTTCCTTCAGCCGGCGCACAATTTTCTGCACCTCGTAAACGGCAATCGGGTCAATGCCGCTGAACGGCTCATCCAGCAACAGCAACTTCGGACTCGTCACCAGGGCGCGCGTGATTTCCAGCCGCCGCTTTTCGCCACCGCTCAATTGATACGCCTTGCTCTTGCGGATCGGCGTCAAATCTAGTTCTTCGAGCAAATATTTCAGCCGCACCATGCGTTCGTCGCGCGACAATTTGCACGTCTCCAAAATCGCCAGGATGTTTTGTTCCACCGTCAATTTGCGAAACACCGATGGTTCCTGCGTCAGATAGCCGATGCCCAGTCGCGCCCGCAGGTGCATGGGCAGCTTGGTGATTTTGCGACCTTGAAATTCCACCCAGCCTGCGTCCGGTTTCACCACGCCCACGACCATGTTGAAGGTGGTCGTCTTGCCCGCACCGTTCGGGCCGAGCAGCCCGACGATTTCGCCCGCGCCCACAGTGACCGAAACGCCGTTGACCACGCGACGTCCGCGATATTCCTTCGCCAGTTTGTCGGTGGCCAGTAACCAGCCGTTGGATTCAGCGGAGGCCATTTTGGAAAAATTTCAACGGTGAAGCATTCGAGCCGCCAAGGCTGTTGGTGCTCTGGTGAAAAATCATGGTCTCGTTATGGAAAATATAGTGGTTGGCCGCGCGATCCCAGATGAGCGGCTCCGACGTGATCGTGTAGTCAGGATATTCAACCTTGGGTCGTTCCGTAGGCGTGCCCGTGAACGTCACGGTTTCATTGGTCACCGAACCCACCTGGCTGTAAGCATAAACCGCCTTGGCCGACGTGATGTGGTTCGTCAGCCCTTTCTCATCCACAAAATCAATCACCACGTTCGTCGCCGCACTGACATGGCTTAAATGTCCGCCGGACGAAGGCAAATCAACCACCAGCCATTCACACCGCATCATCACCATTGGCGGCTGCAGCACAAAAACGTTGCCGCAATAAATCGCCCGGCGGATGTTCAGATCAAAATCCGCGCTATCGGAGCTGATCGCGGTGAGCTGTTGGGGAACTTTTTTGGGCGCGGACGCATTCGTCTGCGCGAGCACAAAGCCGCCGGTGATGGACAGCAAAAGCAACAGGATTTTTTTCATAGCGCAGTCTTCTTTTCTCCAAATAAATTAATATCAATGGTCGTATCCACGCGGTTGGAAATGTGGAGCGACCCTTCCGCCTGCCGCCACAAAAAACCCTCGCCTTCCACCCGCAATTTTCCGCCCAGCGCGATGAGTTCGAGTCGCCCGGCGGAACTCGCCACGCCGGTCAGTGGCGAATAGATGCATTGCGGTGCCTTCACCACCACCTCCGGCGTGCCGTTGGTGCTGAACATTTCCAATTTCAATTGCTTCACCGCCAGCATCGTTTCCGGCAACGGCGACGCCTCCGCACCGGACACTCGCATTTTAACCTTCTGCTCGTTCGGCGCTTCAAAATACTGCACCGACGTGAAATCCGTCGCCTGCACATCCTTCAATCCGCTCAGCGGATCCGGCTGCGCGCGGCTGCTGGCCAGCGTAACGAATAACGCCGTCCCGCCCAGAACGAATAATACGGTTGCCGTGTTTAATTTCATACCGAGTAAAGCTCCACAAAGTCCGGCCATTTTCCCTGCGCCTGCAAAATCATTTCCACCGCCTCGCGCACCGCGCCGCGACCTCCCACGGCGGTCGTCACATAATGCGCGACCGCCTTCACCTCGGCGGTGCCATCGCCCACGGCCACGGCCAAACCTGCGCGCGTCAAGGGTCCGAGATCAATAATGTCATCTCCGACAAAGCAAACGTCGCTCCAGTTCAATTTTTCCTGCGTTAGTAATTGTTCAATCGCCGCCGTCTTGCTGGTGGCATCGCCTTGCTGCACCAGAAAATCAATCTTTAATTCGTCCGCGCGCAGTTTGGTCGCCAGCGAGGGCCGCGCCGATACCCAGCCCACCTTCAAGCCTGCACGCCGCGCCAGCACCAAGCCGAGGCCGTCGCGGATGTTGAACCGCTTGAACTCGCGCTCGCCGCCGATGAAAATCGAACCGTCAGTCAGCACGCCGTCCACGTCGCACAGGAAAAGTTTCACGCGCTTGAGGCGGGTGACGAGTGATCTTGAAACCTCTTGCAGCATGAAATTAAAAATTGGAAACATTCAACAACCAACATTCAAAGCCGAACGTCCAACCGCATCCGCCGCGCAAAATCCCTGAGCGTTGTTTGTTCAATGTTGGTTGTTGAATGTTTTTCATTTCGCCGCCTTAAAAACTTTCAGCAAACTCTTCAATGTTGTCGCCATTTCGCCAAGCGGAATCATATTCGGCCCGTCGCTCAAGGCTTTATCCGGCTGCGGATGCGTCTCGATGAACAAGCCGTTGGCGCCGACCGCGAGCGCCGCGCTGGCCAGCACCGGCGCGAATTCGCGCTGGCCGGAGGATTTGTCGCCGCCGCCGCCGGGCAGTTGCACCGAGTGCGTCGCGTCAAAAATCACCGGAAAGCCAAAGCGCTTCATGATCGGAATCGAGCGCATGTCCGCCACCAGATTGTTGTAGCCGAAGGTCGTGCCGCGTTCGGTGAGCATGATTTTCTTCGCGCCCGCCAGCGCGGCCTTTTCCGCCACGCGGCCCATTTCGGTGGGCGAAAGGAACTGGCCTTTTTTCAAATTCACAATTTTCCCGGTCGTCACGGCGGCTTCGATCAAATCCGTCTGGCGGCAGAGAAACGCCGGGATTTGCAAAATGTCCACGACTTCGCCAGCGAGATAAGCCTGCGTTTCCGTATGCACGTCGGTCAGCACCGGCATGCCAAATTCCTCGCGGATGCCGGCGAGGATTTTCAAGCCCTGGTCAATGCCCGGCCCGCGAAACGCCTTGCCGGACGTGCGATTGGCCTTGTCGAAGCTGGCTTTGAAGACGTAGAAAATGCCGAGCGCGGCGCACGTTTTCTTCAGGGAGGCCGCGACTTGGCGGCAAAGCTGTTCGTCCTCAATCACGCACGGTCCGGCGATCAAGAACAGTTGGCGCGGCGAATTAAGATTTTTCCAAATGGCGGCAGCATTGAACACGCGGAAGTTTTAGCAGCGCCGCCGGCGAAAGTAAATGACAGCCAGTCAAACAAACGGTAATTCCACAATTTTCGCCAACCCCTCGCCGGCCGCCGTTCGCAACGTCAGTTCGTTGCCAATTTGATTCGCTTCGCGGCGCACATAGCCGAGGGCGATCTGGGCGTCAAGCGTTGGCGATTTCACCGCGCTAGTCACATGGCCGACTTCCTTGTCCGCATGAAACAGTTTGTCGCCGCGCTGCGGCAATACGTTCAAATCATTGGTCAGGCGCAAGCCACGCAGTTCGCGATTCACATGGCCGACGCTGTGGATGCGATTGATGACCTCCTGCCCGAGGTAGCAGCCTTTGTTGTAAGTCACCGCCCGGCTCTCGATGCCGCATTCGAGCGGAAGGTTGGACGCATCCATGTCTGCGCCAAACCGCGGAATGCCCGCCTCAATGCGCGCGGTCTCGAACGCCTGCCAGCCGACGGCGCGTCCACCGATTTGTTTGGCAGCGGCAATCAATTTATCCGCCACCGCGCCGAGCGAATGGTTCGGGACGAATAAATCGAAGCCAGCATTTGCAGAATGGTAGGAGACGACGTGAGGAGTCTCTAAATTTTCCTTAGTTTGAGTCTCGTCACCTCGACTCCTACAAGCGCCGACTCGCGCATGGTTCATTAGATAAACCTCGCCCAGTGTGGCGTCAGAAATTTTGACTGAACCAAATGCCTTGGCTGGAATTTCAGTGAATAGCCCGAGCGCACGCACAGCCTCCGCCGCCTTCGGCCCCTGCACGCTCAACAACCCGTAGTGCGGTGCCGCATCCACAATTTGCACGTCATCGGCGACGATGAATTTTTCCAGCCGCGGTGAAATTTTTTCAGCCAGCCCCGGCTCGAAGTCCAAAAGCAATTCGTCGGTCAGCGCAAAAATGTTCAGGTCGCTTTCCATTTTCGCTTTCGCAGTGGTGATGGCGGCATAGCAGCCTTCGCCGACGCGCAGCTTCTTCACGTCGTTCGTCACCTGCCCGTGCAGATATCGTGCGCGGTCGGCCCCGATCAGACAGAGGCGCGAACGAAAACTCAAATCAATGACGCCCGCCAATGCCTGCAAGGCAGCGTGCTCGGCCAGCCAGTCGCCGTAGTCGTTCACGATCTGGGCGCCGCTCAATTCCGCGAACCGCGCGCCGAGACCGTGGTGAAATGCTTGCAAGTTAAGTGGGTTCATTGCTGGCAAAATAATGTCAGTGATTAGGGCCAGTGCAAAATGGAATCGAATTGCCTCACGCGGTTTTAATTGTAAAATCAGCGGATGAATTTAGATGAACTTTATTCGGAACTGACGCTTAAAACGAAAACGAAGCACGTCCTGGTCGTGCTTGACGGCCTCGGCGATATCGCCACCAAGGAACAGAACTATCTCACCCCGCTCGAAGCCGCGCACACGCCCAACCTCGACGCGCTTGCAAAGGACTCCGCCCAGGGCCGCATGATTCCCGTGGCGCCCGGCATCACACCCGGCAGCGGTCCCGGCCATCTCGGCTTGTTCGGCTACGATCCCCTCGAATTTCAGGTCGGCCGCGGCGTCATCGAAGCGCTCGGGCTCGGGCTGGAATTGCAGCCCGGCGACGTTTGCGCCCGCGCCAACTTCGCGACGCTCGACGCCAAAGGCATTGTCACCGACCGCCGCGCCGGCCGCATCCCGACCGAGACGTGCGAAAAAATGGTGGCTTTGCTCACAGCCAAGATTAAGAAGATCGGTGACACCCAGGTCATCATCAAGGCCGGCAAAGAACATCGCTTCGTCGTCGTGTTCCGTGGCCAAGGCTTGGAAGGACCGCTGACGGACGCCGATCCGAACCGCGAAGGCTTTGCGATTCCGGCCGTGAAACCGCGCGATCCGAAAAATGCGAAGCAGAAAAAAATGGCGAAGCTCATCGCGGATTTTTACCAGCTCGCGCTGCCCATTCTCGCCAAGCAAAAACCGGCGAACGGCTTTCTCATGCGCGGCATCGCGCATCAGCCGCACATTCCGCTGTTCGCAGATCGCTATCTGCTCAAGCCCGCGTGCCTCGCGGTTTATCCGATGTATAAAGGTCTCGCGCAGCTCGTCGGCATGGTGAAGATCGAAGGCCCGCAGACCATCGCCGAGCAGTTTGAGCGCTACCTGAAGGAATACGACAACTACGATTTCTTCTTCATCCATTACAAATACACCGACAAATACGGTGAAGACGGCAACTTCGCCGCCAAGCAAAAAGCCATCGAGGAATTTGACGCCGCGCTGCCGATTCTCCTGAAGAAGAAGCCGGATGTGCTCGCGGTCACAGGCGACCACTCGACGCCGTGCGCGTTGCATGGTCATTCGTGGCATCCGCAGCCGGTGATGATTCACTCCGCCACGAGCGGCTCGGACAAGCTGGACCGTTTCACCGAGACCGGCGCGAACAGCGGTTCGCTTGGCATCTTCCCCGCGAAATTCATGATCCGCCTCATGCAGGCGAACGCGAAGATGTTCGACAAGTTCGGCGCTTAATTCAGTGTGCGTAGCAGCCGACGTGAGGAGGCTCAAACCATGTCCGAAATTTGAAGTGAGCCTCCTCACGTCGGCTGCTACAATTTTTAACAAATGAACCTGCCCAACAAGCTGACCGTCGCGCGCTTCGGACTGACGGTGGTTTTCCTCTGGGCGATGTTCTCCAAGTTCGCCTTCAATGACACGCTGGCGCTGATTTTTTTCTGCCTGGCGGGCATCACGGATTTTCTCGACGGTCGCATCGCGCGCGCCCGCAAGCTCATCACCAACTTCGGCATTCTCATGGACCCGCTGGCGGACAAAATCATGACCTGCTCGGCGTTCGTGGCGTTCGTCGAAAGCACACACATGAACCCCAACGCGCCGGTGAAAGTTGCGGCCTGGATGGTCGTCGTCATCGTCGGCCGTGAACTGGCCATCACCGGACTGCGCCTGCTGGCCGCGTCAAAGAGCATCATCCTCGCGGCGGAGCGCTTCGGGAAACACAAAACCGTTTCGCAGATCGTCACGATCATTGCGCTGCTGGTTGTGGACGCGTGTGAGGAATGGCCGGTGGCATTGAAGAATTTGCTCACGCCGTGGGTGCCGCCGTTTGCCGAAGGCATGTTGTGGCTCACCATCGTGCTGACGGCGGCCTCGGGCATCATCTATCTCTGGCGCAACCGGGCGTTGTATTTGGAGGACGTGTGAAGAAAAAGCTCCAAGCCCAACCTCCAGGGCGCATCTCACTTTCCTGCAACTTCTCATTGGCACCGGGCTTCAGCCCGGTGGGAGCTAATGGCAAAGCCGGGGCAGGTTCAGCCTGAACGCGAGCTGGAATAATCACCGCTTCGGCAGCGGCAACGTATCGCCCGAGTTCGCGGGTTGATAGACGGCGGGCGGCAGATTGGCCAGCGGATCGCTCTTCTGGTGATGCCGCCAGGCGAGGAAGGAGGAACCGACCAGCACCACCACCGCGACGAGCACGAGGCCGGCCAGCCCGAGCTTCCAGTTTAACTTCGCCAGCACCAGCGTGACGTGGTCGAGCCAGGATTTTTTCGATTCACCCAGCGGCGGCGGCGCGGCGTAATTCTTGGTGCCGCGCAACTCCGCATCCAGCGCGGCGACGATTTGCACCGTATCGAGCTTCAGCATGGCGGCGTAATTTTTCACCGAACCTCGGATATAAATCGGCGCGGAAAAGATGTTGAAATTTCCTTCCTCCAAGGCACGGATGTGGTCGGTGCGGATCTTGGTGGATTCGGCGACTTGTTCGACCGTGAAATTTTTTGCGACGCGCGCGGCGCGGAGCTGTTCGGCGACCGTTGACATTATCCTTTATTTAGCGCGATTGACCCGGACTTGGCAATCTTGGAAAACAACCCGCGCCGGATTATTGGCAACTTTTTGGCCGACGCGGGGCTTTATCAAGGCCGTTTGGACCGGCGAAAACCGCCGCCGCACCACACCACAAACCCAATGACATCCTGATGGACTCCTGGAAAACCTGGCTTTGGCGAACCCTCATCACCACCGCCTGCCTCATCCTCGTCGCCGCCATTTTTTATGCGGAAGAAAACTCGCGCGGCCTCAACGCCTGGACCAAATGCGCCGGCGACCTCACCGCGCGCGGTGAATCGCTGGCCTGGGCCGACTACATTCCGGCGCCGGTGCCCGACGCACAAAATTTCTACAAGGCGCCCAGGATGACCGAGTGGTTCGTGCGCTCCACCAATGTCATTCCCGCCTATCCCCCCAACCTCCTCCCGACATTCCATCCGGACACCAGTTCCAACGTCATCACCGAAATCACCGCAAGCAACTATCTGGCCTGGAGCGCGGCGTTCGAGCCAGGCTTTGACCTGATGCGCGAGGCGGTCAAGCGCCCGTTCGCGCGACTGGACGGTGATTACGCGCGCCCGTTCAAACGGCCCATCCCCAATTTTATCAGCCACCGCCTCGTGGCCCAGACCCTTGCCCATCGCGCCAAGTGCCATCTCCTGCTGGGCGCACCAGATCTGGCGCTGGCCGACCTGACACTGCTCCATCAAGTGGCCCTGACCCTCGTGAAAAGCGGCCGGCCAAATACGATTATCGCCGCCATGATTCACTGCGCCATCAGCGGCTTATACGCCGACGCCATCGCCTGTGGCATCGAATCGCATTCGTGGCGCGAGGCGGATTTGGCGACCTTGCAGCAACAACTCGCGGAAATCCACTTACTGCCCGAAGTCGCCGATGCCTTCCGGGCCGAACGCGCGGGCACTTGTTTCATGCTCGATTCCATACCGCCGGCAGAATTGATGCATGTCATCAACGGCTCGACCCGGCAGGTCTCCGACCTCGGCTGGTGGTTGATGCCGAGCGGCTGGATTCAACAAAACAAAACCGTCATCGCCACGCTGGAGGGAAAAGTCATTGAATCCATGGACGCCGCTAGCAATGTGGTTTCGCCCTTCAAAGCCGTGGCCGCCGGTCGCGCCAGCGAGGCGGCGCTCCGACAGGTGACGCCGCTGAACTTCATCGCCGCCATCGCCATTCCTAATTACACCAAGGCCACTGCCGCCATGGCGCGAAATCAGACCTGGGTGGATCAGGCGCAAATTGCGTGCGCGCTGGAGCGTTACCGGCTCGCCAACGGAAAATATCCCGCCGCCCTGGCCGCGCTGGCGCCCGCGTTCCTGGCCAAAATTCCGCCGGACATCATCGGCGGCAACCCCATGAAATATGTCTGCCAGGACGGAGAAAATTTTCAACTCTACTCGATCGGCTGGAACGAAGCGGACGATGGCGGTTACACCGCGCATTTGAGCACCGGCCAGGAGGATCGGGAAAACGGGGACTGGGTCTGGCATTATCCAACGCAGTGATGTTTAAGAAACATTGAACCTTGAACACTTAACACCCAACCTCCAGCGGTTCACGCGCGCGCGTCAGTGGATGTTGAATATTCAATGTTGAGTGTTGAATGTTGAATGTTGTTGTTTTTATTTTAATTGAACCTTTGCTCGCCTCGCGCATTCCTCTTGTTGAACATGCTGGAAGTGGCCGCACCTGAACAACTGCCTGTGACCCAAGCCCGCGCCGGAGAACCGGCCGCTTGGGACACGCTCTTCCGGCGATACCAACTGCCGCTCTATGTTTATGTTTTTGAACTCGTCCACGACGAACAGATCACGCTCGACATCGTGCAGGAGACCTTCATCGCCGCCGTGCGGCACATCGGCGGACTGCGCGAGGACGCCAAGTTTGGAAGCTGGTTGTTCGGCATCGCCCACCAGAAATGCATTCAACGCTGGCGCAAGCGGCAGGAAGTTTTATTCGATGAAATCCCCGAGGCGCCGGATGCATTTGAAGACAGCCCGGACGCCTTGCTCATCCGCCAGGAATCGGAGGCTGAGTTTATGAAGCTGCTGAACCAACTGCCGTTGCCGCAGCACTCCGTTCTGTTGCTGCACTTCGTCGAGGATTTTTCCTTGGAAGAAATTTCCCGCATCACCGAAACGCAACTCGGCACCGTAAAGTCGCGGCTGCATTACGCCAAAAAGGCTTTGCGAAAATTACTGGAGGAAGACAAATGAAAACGCCGCGTGACCTCTTGCTCGCCCGCCATCAAGCCGCCGCGCCGAAGCTCGACGCCCTCCGCCGCGCGGTCGTGAATGAATTGAACAACCAAGCTACCAAGGAGCAAAGTCGTCCGGTTTCCATGGTTGCTTCGTTACTTGGTTGTTCAAATCAATTCTGGCAGGAGCTGATCTGCCCTTGCCGCCAGATTTGGACGGGATTGACGGTGATTTGGCTACTGCTGTTCATCGTCAATTTTTCCCAGCGCGACAACCTAAGCAGCGTCAGCGGAAAAGCGATCCGGTCAGGTGCGGTGACCATGAGCCTCCAAGCCCAGCAACGCCTGTTGAACGAATTGCTCGCCGATCGCACCGCCCCGCCGGACGCCGAACGACAGCGAATTTTTTCACCCAAACCCCGCAGCCAAACGCAGGCAATGATGACGGCGTGAATCCGCAGCAGCCGACGTGAGGAAGCTCAAACGATTAGTCAGAACCTCGTTACCTCGGCTGCTACCAACAAAAACGATATGAATGATAAACCTAAAACCAAATGGCTCTGGCGGCTGCTGCGCTGGGGATTAATTGGAATGGCCGGCCTCGTCACGCTGGCCGCCATGCTCGTGACGGAAGAAAACTGGCGCGGCAAGCACGCGTGGGAAACTTACAAGCGCGCAGCCGAGGCGAGGGGCGAACGATTAGATTGGACGGCCTTCACGCCGACCAACGTGCCGGACGACCAAAATTTCTTCTACGCACCGATCGTGGCCGAGACGTTGCAGGCGGAACGCAACGAGCGCGCGGACGGCCAAGCGCCGCACGCCACGAATACGGCCAACCGCATGAAATTTGACATTTACTGCGGCGATTCCGAACTCTTGCCAAAACATGGAGGCAACTGGCAAAAGGGTGAGTTTACCGAGTTGAAGGAATGGCCCGCCTACTTCCAGACTTGCTCCACGACGTTCGAAGGGAAGACCAACCACTTTCCGGTCGCCGCTCAACCGCAGTCCCCCGCCGCCGATGTGTTGCTGGCGTTGAGCATTTTCAATCCGGCACTGGAAGAACTGCGTCAGGCAAGCCTGCGTCCCACGGCCTGGATGCCGCTGAATTACGGCAACGGCTTTGAGGAAGTCGGCACGCTGCTGCCCTGGCTTCGCCCGGCGAAGCGCTGGGCCAGTTTTTTGCAATTGCGTAGCGTCGCCGAGTTGCAGGATAACCAAAGCGCGGCGGCGTTGGCCGACGTGAAGCTGCTCCTGCGTCTCACCGATACCATGCGCAATCAGCCGTTTCTGATCTCGCATCTCGTGCGCATCGCCATGCAAGCCATCGCGCTCCAGCCGATCTACGAGGGTCTGGCGCAACACCGCTGGAACGACACGCAACTCGCGGACCTTGAGGCCGCGCTCGCCGAGAAGGATTATCTGGCCGACTTCCAACTCGCGATGCGCGGCGAACGCACCTGTGCCATCTACACCTTCGAGACCCAGCGCCGCACTCGGGAAATGAAATCCTATGCGGCGGAGAACGGCCTGGATCAAATGGTCACCAACAGCCTGCGCTGGATGCCGAGCGCGTTCTTCTACCAGAACGAATTCGTCTTCGCGCAGATGTATGAACAGTTCGTGCTGCCACTGGTGGACCTCACCAACCGCACGGTATCGCTCGCCGCCTACCGCACCACCGAGGCGGACTTCAAGGAACAAGCCCAACACTGGTCGCTCTACAAAATCCAGGCCCGGATGCTCTTTCCCGCCGTCGGCAAGAGCGTGGCGAAGTTTGCCACGATCCAGGCGCAGGTGGATTTGGCCCGCGTGGCGTGTGCTTTGGAACGCTTCCGCCTGACGCATGGAAATTATCCTGAAGCCCTCGCCGCCCTCGCGCCGCAGTTCATCGCCGAACCGCCGCACGACCTCATCAATGGCCAGCCGCTGCACTATCGCCGCACGGACGACGGAAAATTTGTCCTCTATTCTATCGGCTGGGATGAAAAGGACGATGGCGGGAAAGTCGTCCTCACCAAAAACGGCACGGTGGACCGTGAAAAGGGCGACTGGGTCTGGCAGTATCCGGCGAAGTAAAACACTTCACCCGCTTGACTTTTTGCCAGCGGTTCCGGGCCGGGGGATGGCGCGGAACCTTCTCGCGAGTTCCGCCGCTTGCGCTTGTTGGAGACGACGTGAGTCTAAGGTGTCCGGGAATTCAGTTAACTGTTTTTGAACGCCGCCAGCACGCCCGCCAGCTTGGCCAACTGCGCCGGACGGTGCTCGCTGGAAATAACAAAACGAAAAATACCGCCCGCCGATGCGCCCGGATACTTCAGGAACGGCGGATAAATTCCCGCCACCAGCAGACGCGCCTTCAACGCGGAGGTTGCCGCTGCACTCAAATCGGGCAACCGAATTATTGGCCCGGGTGTTTCCAGGATATTCCAACCCGCGGCCTGCATGTCTGTCCGCAACCACGTCAGGTTCTGAAACAGCTTTTTCCGCCGCCCGGGTTCGTTCCGCAGTATTTTCAGCGACGCCAGCGCTGCGCCCGCCAGCGGCAGTGGCAACGGCGTGGTGCCGACAAACACCCGGCTGTGCGTCAGAATTTTTTTTTGCAGTGCGCGCGACGCCAGCACCACGCCGCCGTAAGCGCCAAACGCTTTGCTCAACGTCGCGCATTGGATGACGCGCGACCGGCTTACCCCGGCGTATTCCAGCGCGCCTCTGCCAGTCCGGCCCAGAATCCCCGCGCCATGCGCGTCGTCCACCAGAATCATGCCGCTGGACGGCAAGATTTTCAGATAGGCGCGCAGCGGCGCAACGGAGCCGTCGTGTGAAAACATGCCGTCGGTCAGCACCAGTGGCCGCGCGCTCGGGCCGCATTTGGCCAACCCGCGCGCGAGGTCGTCCGCGTCGCGGTGCGTGAAGGTTTTCACCGGGCAAGCCAGCATCCGCGCCGCATCCGCCAGCGCGCCGTGCGCGAATTCATCCAGCAGCGCATGGGTGAACTCACCGGCCAGCGCCTGCGTCACGGCCAGGCCAGCCAGGTAACCATCGGGCAACAGCACGGCGGTTTCCGCGCCAAAAAAGCGCGCGAGTTCCCGCTCCAGCTTTTCGTAAAGAACATGGTTGCCGGTGGTCCGGCGCGAGGCCGCGACGCTCAAGCCGCATTCGGCCAAAGCGGCGCGCGTGGCGGCGGCCAGTTGGGGCGCACGGGAGAGGCGGAAATAATCGCACCCGGAAAAATAAACCAGCGTGCGGCGGCGAAACCGCACTTCAGTTTGGCCAATCAGTTGCAACGGCTCCGGCTCAATCATATCGAAATCATAAATTGTAAAACCAAAACTGCACGCGCGAAAGCGTGGCCGGCGCGGCTGGGTCGCGAGGCCAGCCGCAGCGTGTGGCCGGCGAAGCGCGTATGGAATAATGAGAGTGCTACGGCTGCTCTCCGCGGCACCACCGCGCTCCGCGATTGCAGTCACACGGGCGGCTGGCTACGCTGGCAGCGTAAGGATGAAGATGAAATTCAACTTTTCCCCAACCCACGCACTGGCTGGATTGATTCTGGCGGCAACCCTCCTTCAGACTTCGCCAGTCGCCGCTCAGCCCACCAACTTCGCGCAGTCACTGCCAGAACTTCGCGCCCAACTGGATGCGCATCTGAATCAACCTCGTTTTCATGGCGCGCTCTGGGCGGTGAAAATTGCCTCGCTCGACACCGGCCGCGTGCTGTTTGAAAGCCACGCCGACCGGCTGATGAGTCCCGCGTCAAACAGCAAACTTTACACCGGGGCACTCGCGCTCGACACCTTTGGCGGCGACTACCAGTTGGCGACGCCCATTTTTGCGACGGCCAAGGTGAACCGCTTCGGCACAGTGCGCGGCGATTTGATTGTGTCCGGTCGCGGCGATCCCACCTGGAAGCACACCAATTTCTGGGAAAACTTTGAGCCGTTTGTGGCCGTGCTCACCAACGCCGGCGTGCGCCGGGTGACCGGCGATCTCATCGCGGACACGACGTTCTTTCACGGCCCACCGGCGGGTTCGGGCTGGTGCGTGGAGGATTTGGAAGACACGGAAGGAGCGGAAGTTTCGGCGCTCACGCTGGCCGACAACGTCGCGCAGATCCGCGCCCTGCCGGGCTTGAAAATCTCCAGTCCCGCCATGCTTACGATGGTGACACCGGACACCCAACTTATTCTGAGCAACCGCACGCAAACGATTGCCCGCGACGGTAAAGCGCGACTGGAAATGCGCCGCGCGCCGGGCAGCAAAACGATTTTTATTTTTGGCGAAGTGCCGCTGGGAGATGCCGGACAAATTCTGGAAACACCCGTGCCGGAGCCGGCGGCCTGGTTCGGCGCGGCGTTGAAAACCGCCTTGGCGCGGCACGGAATTCCAGTGCAAGGCCAAGTCCGCTGCCGGGCGTGGCCGGCGGCGGCACCGCTGGTCGAAACCAATTGGGTGAGGCTGGGTGAAGTCAAATCGCCGCCGCTGCGCGCGGTGATTCGCGGGTTCATGAAGCCGTCGCAAAATCTGGAAACCGATTTGGTGTTCGCTCACGTTGGCGCCACATTGCGCGCCTCGAATGCGCCCGCTTGGGTGAGTTCTGAACACGCGGCGGTGGTGGCGCTGGGGCAATTTGTGACGACGAACGGCCTGCCCGCCGGCGTGCATTTTGACGAAGGCTCCGGGCTGTCGCGGAACAACCTCACCTCGGCTAATGCGACCGTGGCGTTGCTGACGTTGATGGCGACGAACCGGTGGGCACCGGATTTTTACGACGCGCTGCCGGTGGCGGCGGTGGATGGAACCATTCGCCGGCGCATGAAAAACACG
This sequence comes from uncultured Verrucomicrobia subdivision 3 bacterium, assembly GCA_903850425.1. Classification (GTDB taxonomy): domain Bacteria; phylum Verrucomicrobiota; class Verrucomicrobiia; order Limisphaerales; family UBA11358; genus UBA11358. The sequence goes on from CAINLR010000137.1 coordinate 22,475, forward strand.
CCCGCTGCGGGCAATGTTCACGCGAAGACCGGCACGTTGCGCTGGGTGAATGCGCTCTCCGGTTACATCACGACGGCTGCCGGCGAGAGACTGGTCTTCAGCCTCATGTTAAACCGCTACGATGCGCCGCCCGGGAGAAAGCGAACGGACGAACTGGACGACATTGCGGTGAGGCTCGCTGGCTTCAGCGGACGGTCGGAGGATTAGAATTCAGTCAGTTCCAAAAAGCCCAACGATCCCGCATGGTCGCGGTGGGGCTGAATGAAATTACCAAGCAGATGGTCATTGCGGAACGGTCGCGTGACTGGTGAACCAGATCCAGTCGGCATTGCTTTTGCCGCCGGGCGTGGCGCTGGCGGTGCTGCCAGAAACGCCATGTTTATAGGGCACCACTTTGAGGGCCGTGGTCACCCACTTGTGAACTTCGGAGTGGCCGTCGGCAAAGGAGAATTCATTGCGACCGCCCAGATAAGCGGCGGGCACATCCGGAAAATCGGGATTTTTGCTGTCAATCTGGAGAAAACCGTCTTGCAAGGAAAACATGTTCTCATCACAAAAGACAAACGCATCCACGGGGGCCAGTTGCCTGAACTGGCTGAACTTGAGAAAAACCTGGAACCCCGGGTTGTAATTCGCATTGGTCTGTTTGGAACTGCCCATTTGCGCATCCATGGAATAGGAGCGAATCCGCGTGCCGTTGTCGGAAGGAATATTGTCGCCGGGACAGCGATAGATACGGATTTGGCCGCCCATGTAACCGGCCATGAGGGACGCTGTGTATTGGGCCGAATTGGTATTCGCATCCGACGTGGTCCAGTCCTCGCCTTGGGTGCCGCACCAAGTGTTGACGCTGCTATCGCCCAGCGGCGCGTTGGGCACCATAAAATCATTGTTGTCGCCGGCATACATTTGGTCGCCCATTTGGAGCTGTTTGACATTGCTCAAACTTTGAATGACCTGCGCTTTCATTTTGGCAGCGGACAGCGCCGGCAGCAACATGGCAGCCAGAATGGCGATGATGGCAATGACCACCAGCAACTCGATCAGCGTAAAACCATGTTTGCGGCTATCGGAACCAACTCCGCTGGTTGGGGAACTGAGACAGGAGGACAACACTTTCATAAATTTGAATGCTGAAGATAATTATTCAGTCGGCCATACCATGACTCTAGGATTGGCTGGGATGCCTTTGATGCGAGGCATCCCAGCCGCAGAATAATGATACTATTTCACCCGGATGCGATAGAACTGCACCGCGCCGCTTTGCGGCACCACAGCCTGGAAGGCCCCGGCGCTCAACGGGGTGATGCTGGCACCGGCAATGTCAACATAAGGACCGGACACGACCGAAGCCCCTTGCAGGGCGAAGGAGGAGGCAATCAGATCGCCATCCACCGTGGTAAAGTTGATGACCACGGTGCCATTCCCATGGTTCACGGCGATCTGGCTGATAAAGGGCGAGGCCAATGAAACCACACGCAGGTTGGAATAATAGACCGCTCCATCCGAGGCCCCGACCGAACTGAACGGATCATCGTAGCCCAACATCAAGGTGCCGTTGGTGAACGAGGTGGTGTTGGTATAGACAAACACAGTGGTCTTGTTGATGGCGAGGGTCACGATGTTGTTGAGCTGCTTGATTTCGACGTCCGCCCAATTGTGGGCATCGTTGCCGTTGACAATCGAATTGTTGGCGGGCAAGCCCGGACCGGCATTACTGCTGAAAACATTGGTCTTAAATGCATTGGCAAATGAACTGCGGGTTTTGGTGGCCAATTGATTCCAGCCCGTGTTGGGCAGCTTACCGCCCACACCGGTGTATTCCAAGAAGTCGCCAGCTCCCGCGCCGCCGTCCGGACTAATCCAATACCAGATGCCATCGCTCTCCCAGACATTGGTGGCGGAATCGCCCCAGCCAGACACCACGGAACTGGCCCACCAGTTGGTAGCGATGCCGCTATGGTTGATGCCAAACACCGGGCCTTCGGTGGTGTAGCTCGGGTTGAAGCCTTCCACAATGTTCATACTGAAACGCACGGCGTAGTTGGCACCGAAACGGACATTCATGGGGTAAAGATTCACCCCAGCCGCCGCGCCAGAACTTTGCGCGGAACTTTTATTGACCGTCACGCGCAAAGCGGTGGCGGCTCCGCTCGGGGGCAATGGAATGGCCCCAAAGTCGGCCGGATCGCCATTTTGCAGGTCGTAACCGAAGGTGATGCCATTATCAATGCCATTGACTTGCATGTTGTTGTTGGCCGCCGTGACCGCCCAATTGCCGGCATCATTCGGGTCAGTGAGCGGGTTGGCATAAAGGACTGCCGTAGTCGGATAAGCACTGTCCAGAATGTTGAGCAACGCCGTGTTGGTTGAACCGGTATAGCCGGCCCCGCTGCCGACAGCAACGATGGCGGTCTTGTTCCCCACATAAGCATTAGTGCTGCTGTCCACCGGCAACTGCCCGTTGCTCAATGGACTGATGTAGTTGGTCTGGCTGATGTCACCCGGATTGAAGGTCACCGGGCCAGGCAGAGTATAGTCCACTCCCGCCACGGCCGTGCCGCTGTAAGTAAAGCTGCTGGCGGTAAAAGTGGCGGCATTGGTGTCGCCCCAGCGGGTGATGGTGAAGCTGGCGTAGTCATTGGAAAAAGCATTATACATGCTGGCCGCATTCGCCGAAGCCACGAGCTTGTTGGGGGCCGTGTTGATGAGGTTGAGGGTGGCGCTGGCCGGGGCCAGCGAGTAGCTGCCGGAGGTGTTCAACGTTAGAATAATGGTCGTGGTGGGACGGGCCACGCCATCTGTGACCGCCTTAATACTGATATTCGTTGAACTCTGGCCGGCGGCGAAAGTGATGCTGGTGGTCGAGCCGGCGGTATAAGTTCCACTGGCGGCCGAGCCACCGAGGGTGAACGGGATGACCAGCGGCGAGCCGATGTTCCCGGTGCGGGTGATGACGAAGGACGCGTTGGTCGGATTGCCATAGGGATTCGTCTGAGAAACTGTGTCGGTGGCGATAGCGTTCGTGACGGTCACGCCCACCTGGGTGGACGGCAGAATCAGCGAAAAGCCCGTGGGGCCGCTGGCGTTGCCGGTGGTGATGGCGGTGGCGGTGAAGCCCAAAGTCCATTCCTGAAAAAATCCCCCGCCAGAACTGCTCAAATAGATGTTGTCCGCCGCGTCCCAGCAGAGGCCGCGACCCGCCGAGGTCTGGGAACCCGAGTTGGTGATGGTATAGAGAGTTGAAACATCGGGAATGCCGTTGGTCAGGGAGCACACGATAATCTGATTGTTACCGTAGCCCTCGGCGGCAAAGTAATTTCCGTCGGGCGAAACGGCCGAATCGGCCGGGCCGGTGGCGTTCACGGCAAAATAGTCATTCACGGTGCCATTATAATACGAATTCCAAACCGCTCCGGGAGTGGTCCCCAAATTCACACTGCCGCCGCCGGCGGAAGTGTTGACGACCAGATTGGTGAGCGCATAAATCTGCACATCGGCCGACCCGCCAGAAGGGCCATCCCGCCGATTGCTAATGTAGATATACCGGGTGGGCGACTGATTGACGGGTCCCACGGAAACGCCGGGATAATTGTTGCCCAAGGCCAGGTTCAGGGTGATCTCCGGCCCAACCAAATCGGGAGCCGTGATTCTGGGGAGAGTTGACAGAGTGATATTGCTGTAAACCAGCAGCGAATTTAACTGGCTGCTATTGACGCCGGTAATATTGCCCGCATCAACGGTGAACAAAGTGCAAGGGTTGCCGCTTTGCAGATTGCCAATCAGCAGACAACGGGAAATTTCCGAGGCATGGGCACCTGCCGCAATACCGGAGGTGTCGCTGGGGGGGCCGAGCAGCGTTTGGCCGGTGGTCAAAGTCGGGTCAACGTAATAGACGCCCGAATGGGCGGAAGCATAACTGCCGATCACCAGATAATCATCCTCACCCACGCAGATGCGATAAGGTTCGCTGGCGCTGACGGTCCAAGCAATGCCGCCGCTGTTGGTGCGGATGCCGGACAGGTCACTGTTGAGCTGCCTTAACGCAGCGGCCGGGGTCGCCGCCGAGGCGCACGAGACATAAACATTTCCGAAATAAGGCGAGCTTGGATTTTTGTTTACATCTATGCCACGCGGAGTGCCGTAGAGCAAAGTGTGGGTGACCGCCGCCGCACCAGTTCCCACTTTGGATACGGCTATCGTGTAGCTGGTGTGCCCAGCGAGGCTGAAGGATTGCAAACCGCCCGGCACATTCGTGCCGGTGTTGATGCCGTTAAAGTTGACGTTGGTAGTGCCATCTTCATATTTCACGACCACCGTGGCATTCGATTCGTTGAGATAGAATTGAATCGTTCCAGCATTGTTGGTCACGCACGACGCATAGGGCGTCGCCTTGGCCATTGGGGTAAAGCAAAGCGCCAGTCCAACCGCCAAGCACTGCATGATACGGCTAATGCATTGAGTCATTTTCATAGTTTCTTGTATTTATTTCTGATGCTTATAAAGATCCAAATCAAAAAAATCCAAACTTGCACACAACGTCCTTAAGCCGGATTAACCTGAATATGAATTCTTCCTTACCTTTGTTTTTAAGTCACCCACTGCTGAAACACAATAAAAATTTGCGAAAAAGTAACTTGGGCGGCGTCGCGCCGTCGGATCGCCGCATGAAATTCAATGAACTGGGCGCAGGATTGCAACAGTCGCAGTGGTGGCAAAATCACAATGCCAGCCGGTGCAGGCAGCGCGCCAGCATTTCAATGAACACCTGGATGTCCTTTGCAGTCACGCTCAGGTTCGGGCGGGTGCGGATGCTCTGCGCGCCCGCCCCCAGGAGCAACAGGCCTTCCTGGCGCAGCGCAATGTCCTCTAGTTGATTCCGCAATTTCGGCGTGGCCACGGAAAAACCTTGATACAAGCCCAGCCCACGCACGTTGGAAATCAGATGGGGGAATTTCGCCGCCAGCCCGCGCAGGCCGGCCGCCAATGTTTTGCCGTTGATTTTGGCGGCGGCAATCAGATCCTCGCGCTCGACAATTTTCATTTCCTGCACGAAACGCACCATGTCGGCGAGCGAGCCACCCCAGGTCGAATCCAGCACACCTTTATCGGTCATTGGATGCAACATATACACCACCCCGGCGGCAAACTTTTTGGCGACGGCCACCGCTTGCGGCGGATAGGGCAGATCCAGTTGGTCCACCATGAACCGATCGCCGGTGGGGCCGCCCGCCGTTTGCACTTCGTCAAAACCAAGATAGATGCCATGCGCATTCGCCAGCCGGCTCAGCCCCTGAAAAAATTCCGGTTCGGCCACGCGATGTCCGCCCGCGCCCTGAATCGGTTCGACCACAATCCCGACGACTTCCCGCGCGTGCTGCGCTAGATAGTTGTCAACCCGCTGCAACACGGCGTTCGTCCGGGCACGGTTTTTCTCCGCCGCTTCATCGGTGTTGAGGTCGGGAAACGGTAATTGGATGTTGCCGTGAATCAGGCCGTGGAAATCCTTCGTCGCCACCGGATCGAGCGTCTGCGTGACGTTCAAGGCGAACACGGTGCGGCCATGGAACGCCTGCTCAAAGTAGAGAAACCGGCAGCCTTCGCCGGGCTGCACTTTTCCGCCGCGACTCTGATGATAAAGGTTGATGAAATATTTCATCATGTTTTCAATGGCCTCCGCGCCGGAGTTCACCGTATAGACTTCCAGCTTGGAATTGCTCATGCAGCGGGGCGCGAGGCGATGAATGGTGCGGTAATATTCGAGACATTCCGGCGTCAAAAAATCCGGGTTGGCCACCTTGTTGTTCGCCGCGCGGACGAGCCGCGCCACATAGTCGGGTTCCTGCAGGCCGGGATGATTATGGCCGATCAACTTCGAGGCGTAGTAGCCCGCCCAGTCGAAAATCCGCTGGTCATCCACCGTGCCCAGCCACATGCCATCGCAACGCGCGAGGTCCACCACAAACGGATAAACCTCGGTAATGACGTATTGGCTCAGCTCCGCAATCATCGCCGCACTCACGGGACCGGGGAAATTTGCGGCCGGCTTGGCGGCACAGGCGTTCATAAATTTGTTTCGTAGAACTTACTCAAACGATGGGGGCGACCGGCCGCATTCAACCGGCCTGCGTCGCGGGCGATTCCTTCACCCACTGGGTGAGCGCGGCGGCCAGAAGCATGAACACCCCGCCCGCCATCACCGCGTAAATCAAGTTGCCGCCGAGATAGTTTTTCACGAGCGGCCCGAAGGTCAGCGCCGCGAGAATTTCCGGCAGCACGATGAAAAAATTAAAGATGCCCATATAGACGCCCATCCGCTCCGCTGGCAGGGCGCCGGCAAGAATGGCATAGGGCATTGACAGGATGGAAGCCCAGGCCACGCCACCCAGTGCCAGCGCAATCAGCAACAGATTTTTGTTTTCCTCGCCGTGGATAAATCCCACCGCGAGCAAGCCGAGGCCACCGAGCGCGAGGCAGATGCCGTGGATGTGCCGCCGGTCAAACTTTCTCGCCGCCGCCATCAACCCAAAGGCCGCGAGAAACGTCATCGCGTCTTTCACGGCATAGCACACGCCTGCCCATTCCGCGCCACGCTGAAATGTTCTTGCAGCGATAAGATCGCGGTTAAATTCCTCGGCAGTCGCAGTCGCATTTTTCAAATCGGATTTCGAAATGGAATACTTCAACAAGATGGCTGCGAGATTCCGGACAAGCGGGGTTTTCAGTTCATCTGCCGTGGCCTCATGCGAATCCCCAACATGTGCCTCAATCAGCCCGGCAAGTTCCGCCTGCGTGATACTCTCGCTGGGATCTAGTTCGGCTGGTTTGAGCCCGAACATCTGTAGCAGGCCATAATACCAAGGTCGCAACGGAATATTTTTGGCTATCACACTTTTCCTTGCCTCGTAGGCGTTAACAATCCCAGCGGATTCCGCTAAAAAGAATCTGCCTTCAGGACGGTCAAGCTGCTTGCCAACCGATTCGTCCCGCACTCCAAGCGTGGCACCTCCAAACACTACGCTGCCGACCGTCGGCGAGAAATAAATCCACATGCAAAAGAGCGCCAGCCAGGTGAAGAACTGCACCAGCGCGAGCCGCTTCATCGTGCCGGGCATTTCCCGCAGCGCCGAAAAAATTTCGGCGGCGAAGTGCGCCAGCCCCGCGCTCGCCATTTTTTTGCGCCGGAATTCCTCCAGGTTTTCCGGCGGATATTCTTTCGTGGAAAAAATCGTCCATAGCACCGCGCCGAAAAATGCCGCCGCGCCCGCATAGAAAGAGATTTTCACATTCAGCGGAATCGTATTGCCAACGCTGGTTTCGCTGCTGACGTGGAACCAATTTTTCAAGATGTAGGGAAGCATTCCCGCCACGACCGCGCCGACGCCGATGAAAAAGCTTTGCATCGCGAAGCCCGTGCCGCGCTGCTCCTCGGGCAGTTTGTCCGCCACGAACGCGCGGAAGGGTTCCATGCTCACGTTGATGCTGGCGTCGAGAATCCACAGCAATCCGGCCGCCATCCAGAGCGTGCTGCAATTCGGCATCGCGATCAGCGCAAGCGAACTCAAGATCGCGCCGACTAGAAAATACGGACGTCGCCGGCCGAGCGGGCCCCAGGTGCGATCACTCATCGCGCCGATGATCGGCTGCACGATGAAACCCGTCAGCGGCGCGGCGAGCCACAGCATCGGAATTTGCGCGTCGCTCGCGCCGAGGTATTTGTAGATCGGCGACATGTTGGCCATCTGCAATCCCCAGCCAAACTGGATGCCGAGAAAGCCGAAACTCATGTTCCAGATTTGCCAAAAAGAGAGACGCGGTTTTTGCATGGGAATTTAAGTGGCAGGATTTTGCGCCGGTCGCCCGCCCAAAGCAAGCCGCACAACCATGCGGGAGGCCGCCGCGCGACCAAGGCGGCCAAAGCCGTTGTCAGGTGCCAAACAACCGGTCGCCCGCGTCGCCGAGGCCGGGCAGGATGTAACCTTTTTCGTTTAATTTTTTGTCCACGGCGGCGGTGAAGATCGGCAGGGTGGGAAAATGTTTGCGGACTTTGCGGATGCCTTCAGGAGCGGCGACCAGGCTGACGAGGCGGATGCGTTTCGCCCCCTGCGCGACGAGCAATTCCAGCGCCGCCACGGCGCTGCCGCCGGTGGCAAGCATCGGGTCAATCAGGATGACTTCAAACCGGCCGAGATTTTTCGGCAGGCTCTGGTGATAAAAATGCGCGCGCAAAGTGGACTCTTCGCGCTTCAACCCAATGAAACCGACGCGAGCGTGCGGGATGAGTTCGAGAATGGGATTTAACATGCCCAGCCCGGCGCGCAGCACGGGCACGAGCGCGACTTCGCGTTCGAGTTTGAATCCGACGGCGGTTTCCAGCGGCGTGCGGACGGAGATTTTTTTGACACTGAACGAACGGGTCGCTTCGTAAGTCATTAGTGCGGCGATTTCGCCGAGCAGCCGGCGGAACCGCTGCGATTCCGTCGCACTGTCGCGCAACCGGGCAAGGTTGTGCTGCACCAGCGGATGCGTGATGACGGTGACGTTTTTCATTAGTTCACGAAGGTTGGGGCGAGAAAATAGAGATACCCCGCGTGCAGCTTGGGAACCTCGATGCCGAGATCCAGTTTGACGTCATGGGCTTTGCTGCTCTGGCCAAATAACGACAGGAAATCGCCAAGGTCGTAATGCTGGCGGTATTCAATCAGGTTGGAATTTTTGATGCCAACGATCTTTTCGGTGCGGTCCACGGCATCGCTGAAATCTCCCAGTTCATCCACCAATCCGAGGTCCAGCGCCTGTTTGCCCGAAACCACCCGGCCGTCGGCAAAATCCTGCCAGTTGTCGGCGAGCGCCTTGCCTTCCTTCTTGTTGGCATCGTGGGCGGCGTCGCGGCCTTTCGCGACGACGTCCTTGAACTTCGCATAGGTCTCGTCAATGAGCGCCTGCACCATGGCGTGTTCCTCGGCGGGAATTTCATTCGGTGCCCGGTCGGGACTCAACATATCTTTGAACTTGCCGCTCTTAAAAGTCATCGGGGCGACGCCCACTTTGTCCATCAACCCGCGGTAATTCCAGCCGTGCATGATCACGCCAATGCTGCCGGTGAGCGTCAGTTCGTTCGCCACAATCCAGCGGCAGCCGCTCGAAATATAATAGCCGCCAGACGCCGCCAGGCTGCCCATCGAGCAGACCACCGGTTTCTTGGCGGTGTGTTCAAAAGCACGGATCGCATTGTAAATCTGATCGGAGGCCAGCACTTCCCCACCGGGAGAATCCATTTTCAAAAGCACGGCTTTCACTTTGTTGTCGTCGGCCGCACGGTCGAGTTGCGCCTGCACCACCTCCACTAATCCCGCCCCATCGGCTCCGTGGCTGGCAATGATGCCTTCGATGCTGATCACAGCGATTTTGTTCGGCGACTTGTTGTTCTCCAAATAAACCTCTTCCAGGCGCGGGCCGACTTCGCGCGCCGTGCCGAAGGTGTCGGAATGAAAGGCGCTGTCGAACGACAGCGTATGCATCACAAATTGCGTGAGGTTGCCGAACAAACTAAACGCCAGCAGCACGACCGATATGATCGCCACCAGCATCCAGCCGCGACTCTTGCGCGGTCGGGGTGGCGGCGCGACGATGACCGGCGGCGGACCGCCCCCAGCAAATTCTGTTGTTTCCATAGGCCGGTGAAACTAGCGCAAAGCCGCGCCGGCGGCAAGCGGCGGTATTGGAACCGGCGTGGTTGCCGCCGCGACGATGATCATTTCACGAGCAGACTTGCTTCCCAAACGCTTTGCTGGCAGCTTGCCGCCGGATTTGAATTCGCCAAAAACAAGGAGGCGACCAAAAGTAAACGTCCAGTCGGGCGTTGTTGGATGAAACCCATGAAAACATTTCACGAACTTTCTCTGGAGGAGCGAATCAACGTCTCGCACCAGCAACTGGAGCGGATGCGCCGGCCGAATGGCGGCTATATCGCCAGTCCTTACACCGCCGAAGACGGTTCGGGCGATGCCTACAATGTGTTCTGGATCCGCGACATCATGTTTGCCACCTATGCCAACGAGTATCTCGGCTGTTTCGACAAGATGGTGGAAAGTTTCCGGCTGGTGCTGGATATTTTCAAACGCTATCACTCCCGCATCATCCAGGCATCCATCATCAAGCCGGATGTGCGGCACCAAACCGGCCAGTTCATGCCCGCCCGCGTGCATCCCACCACACTCGATACCATCACGGACGCCTGGGGGCACCATCAGCTCGATGTCTATGGCCTGTTCATGTATAAAATGGGCGACCTCATCAAAAAAGGCTACGGCTTCCGCTTCAAACAAGAGGATTTTTTCCTCCTTAGTCACATCCGCAATTACATTTTCAACATGGGCTTCGAGGCCGATTACGGCATGTGGGAGGAAGGACCCGAAGAACATTCCAGCAGCTTCGGCGCGGTGCTCGGTGGTTTGATGATGTGGTTCGATCAGGGCTTCTACGATTACAAATACAAGCACAAGATCGAAATCAGCCATTACGTTCCCATCAGCGAACGCATGATTGCCGACGGCACCAAGGCGCTGGCGCGGGTTTTGCCCCGGGAATCCGAGGGGCGGCCGCATGACATGTCCCAATTGAGCCTCATCTGGCCCTACAACATCGTGGACTATCACACGAAAAAGATTCTGCTCCATAATATCGAGACCCATCTCGTCGGCGAACGCGGCGTGCGTCGCTATCCCGGCGATGTTTACTGCGGCAAAGGTCTGGTGCCCGGCGTCAATGAAACCGCCGAGTGGCCGCTCGGTTTCGCCTGGCTCGCCATTTGTTACGCCAAGCTCGCCGAGCACGGGCGCGATTTCGATGCCCATCACAAACCGATTCATTTCGACTGGACCCAGCGCCACGCCTACTTCAAGAAAGCTGTTTACTATTTCGAGAGGCTCGAAAAAAACATGACGCCCGAAGGATGCGTGCCAGAAATGTATGTGGGCGGCTTGACCGGCCACAATACTCCGCTGGCCTGGGCGCAAAGCTTTCACATCATCGCCGGGCAAATGTTAACCAACCTCACTGCGGCGCATCCGCGCGAATTTAAACTGCCGCCTGAAGTCCGGCAGCGCGTGAACCTGCCCTCGCTCATTTACGTGCAATAGATTGGCTGGCGAAATCCCGTCGCCGCCGCTGCCACCGCCGCCCGCAGGCTTGGCAGGACGCTGCTTTTGGCGCAATCTCCTCGCGTGAGCACCATCAAATTTGGCACCGACGGCTGGCGCGCGGTCATCGCGCAGGATTTTACGTTTGAAAATGTCGCGCGCGTCGCGCAAGCCACCGCAGATTATTGGAGCGCCCATCCGGTGGCGGGCGCTGCCCGCAAAGTCGTCATCGGTTACGATCGCCGTTTCTTCTCGGATCGCTTTGCCCGGACCACCGCCGAAGTATTTGCCGGCAATGATTTCCAAGTCGTGCTCACGCCGGAGCCGACACCCACGCCATCCATTTCGTATGCGGTCAAAAATCTCGGCGCGATCGGTGGCGTCATGATCACCGCCAGCCACAATCCGCCCATCTTCAATGGCTTCAAACTCAAGTCGCACTTCGGCGGCAGCAGCGGGCCGGAAGAATGCCAGGCCGTCGAATGTTTATTGGGGCGCAATCCCATTCGCTCGCAAAACTTCGACGTAGCGGTGCGCGCCGGTCAAATATCCGTGGCTGACGTGCGTCCCGCCCACTTCGCCGCCATCAAACGGTTGGTGAATTTCAAGCTCATTGCCAAGGCCAAGCTCCGCGTGGCGCACGATGCCTTGTTCGGCGTCGGCGCGGGCGTGTTTGAAACGTTGTTGGCCAGGACCAATTGCCACGTCACCACACTCAATGGCAAATACGACGTTCTGTTCGGCGGCATTTGCCCTGAACCGTTGCCGAAAAACTATGTGCTCGGCGGTGCCCAGTTGAAAAGAAATCCGCACGACCTCTGTCTCGTGACCGACGGCGACTCCGACCGCATCGGCGGCATGGATGGACGCGGCCAGCCGATGACCAACCAGCAAATCATCGCCTTGCTCTTGCACCATCTCGTGTGCAATCGCGGCGAGCGTGGCGTAGTGACCAAGACCTTCAACACCACCGCCATGGTGGACAAAATGTGCTCCGCCTGGAACCTGCCGCTCACCGAAGTCGGCATCGGCTTTCGATTTATTGCGCCGGAATTGATGAAGCCCGGCGCGCTGTTCGGCGCGGAAGAGAGCGGCTCGGTCGGCTTCGCCCAGCATATTCCCGAACGCGATGGTTTGGCGGCGGGGCTGTTCCTTTGTGAAATGCTGGCGATGGAAAAAATTTCGGTGAACCGCATCTACGCGCAGTTGGAAAAGGAATTTGGCCCGCATCGTTACGCCCGCTACGACGCGCATTATCCCTTGGAAAAGCGGGCCACCCTCATGGCCGCGCTGACGGCCAATCCACCCAAACAACTGCTCCGCTCAAAACTCGTGAAGGTGGACGCACGCGATGGAGTTAAGTATGTGGCAGCCGATTCCACCTGGCTCATGCTGCGCGGTTCCGGCACCGAACCCGTGTTGCGCATCTATGCCGAAGGGAAGAGCGACGCTGATGTGCAAAAACTCTTGAAGGTGGGCAGCGCGCTGCTGCGTGGTTAAACCAGTGTGACCCTGGTGGCCAAGCCCCGGCGCGCATTAATCAGAGCCTAAATCATTTTCTGAATAATTAGGTTGACTGTTGGCGCGATTGCCGTCATAAACGGCTTCGCCATGCATGGTTTGGGTGAAATCTGTCGGATAAATGGTTGGGCCGGCGCATTGAACGCATTAACGGACTCCAAGGCAGACTCGTCTCCCCATCCCATCGGCTTGATCGGCTCCTTTGCCTCCACAACTGCCAACGTCGAACACCAAGCCAGTGTGCTGGCCAAGCAAACCGCCAGTTGGAGCGCGCTGAAGGGACTCATTGGTAGTCTGGCAGAGAACCTGCGGGCCGTAGCCGGCACCTATACTCAACTTGACCGGCAAAATGGGCGCGATAATGCGAACGCTGGGAAGCGTAACTTTCACGGTTATTTTGTTAATAGGCGTCCTTTCTCGCCAACCTGCACCTTTTCCGTAAAACCAGAAACAGCCAACCCTTAACCCGCACAAAAAATGAGTGATCCCACCCCTACCCCAACGCCAACCCCCACGCCTGTATCCAAAACCAGAGGTCCACGCGGCGATACCAACCAGGAAATCCTCAACGAACTGGCCACCTCCAAGAAAGTCGTTGCCGCCGCCTTGGACCCCGCCAATGCGCCCAACTTGGTGGCCGTGGATCTGGACGCCACCCTGCCCAAAAAAATCAGCGATCTCGCCGCCAAAATCACCAAAGACCTGGCGGGATTAAAGAAAGCGCGCGTGGCCAAGAAGATGGCCACCGCCCAGGAAACGGCCGCCCGTGATAGTTTAATTGCTGTGATCGCGCCCATCCAGACCGCCGCCCGCCGCAAATTCAAGGGCCCCACCGCCACCCAGCGCGATGCCTATTACATTGGCGCCAGCCTCAGCGTCCAGAGCTTTGACGAGGTTTTGATTGCCGCGCGCAACGTCCTTGCCCGCCTCTTGCCCGGCGACAAGGGTGCGCCGCCGCAAGACGTGCTGCCCGGCATCAAAGCCACCGGGGCCATCAAGGATCTGGGCGATGCCATCGCCGAATATGACGACGATGACACGGCACAAGACGACCAGCAGCAGGAAGCGAGCGGGGCCTTGGAGAGCATTTGGGATGACGTGACGGTGCTGGCCGGCCTGCGCCGCGAACTGCAACTGGCCGCCGACCAAGCCTGGCCCTGGCGGAATCAAGGCGTGGAGACCATCCGCAAAGCCTTCCTCCTCCCCGCCAATCAACCGTTCAAGGATTGAAATTGATTAGTCATGAATTTGTAGGATGATGGCAGGCATATGCGCTAACGGCGGAAACGACAATCTCCCGGGGCAGGCGGATAACTTGCGCCGCCCCGGGTCATCTATCATTTCCGCAAGAGGAAAGGGCATTATTTTATGGCTTATTCGATATGAAAACAAAGGTGGCACTTATTCTCGGCGTGCTAATAACTCTGCTCTCGTCAGGCGCTGCATCAGGCGCTGGCGTCACAATCATAACTCATGGCTTAAATGGCAATGCAGATGGGTGGGTGACGGGAATGGCAAATCGGATTCCAGAGTATTCCAGATTTCCAGGAACAAATTATACTTTCTATAAGCTTTATTTCATACCGGCTGGTGGCGGTTCTTACCAACTGACATGGACACGGCAGGGAGGAAGCCAACCTTCTCTAACCGATTCAGGCGAAATTGTTGTTGCGCTTGATTGGGGGCCACTCGCAGACGGAAATACGTTCACCACCTACCAAATAGCGACAGTGGTCGCAGCGCAATTAATGAACGCGAGCTTTATATCAGAGCTAGGCGGACACGCATTAAGTGAATTGCCGATTCACTTGATTGGCCATAGCCGCGGCGGATCAGTCATGTGCCAGACAAGCTACTTATTGGGCACAAACGGCGTCTGGGTTGATCATTTAACAACACTCGACCCACATCCTCTGAATGACCCAGCTTTTCCTTTAGATTGGGTGCTCTATTCGGCTGTGGATGCCCCTTGCAAAACTTATCAAAATGTTCTGTTCCATGATAACTGCTGGGAGCAGATAGGTTCGTTGGTATATGGAGAACCAGTTTTTGGTGCATACGTGCGATACCTCACGGCGCTCTCGGGTGGTTATGGAAATACCAGCGATTCTCACTGGGCACATTCCAATGCACATCTTTGGTATCATGGCACGCTCGATCTTGACAATCCAGCTAGTGATGGCGACCCGCTAAATCCCATCATTACCAGCACTGAGCGATCTACTTGGTGGGACTCATATGAAAACTATGGGGGCAATGCTGGCTTCCTCTACAGTCTTATTGGGCGCGGGGATCGAATGAGTTCAGCCCAACCGGAAGGTGATGGTCATGCAATCCGAGACGGATATAATCAAACTTGGGATTTAGGAGCAGGCGTGACAGGCAATCGCACTTTATTGCCGTCAAATTACAACGCATGGCCAGACGTGATTAAATTGAACCTAACCAGCGCCGTTTCAGCACAGCAAGGAACGAACATAACCACAAAGATCGCCTATCAGTGGGCGCAACCCGGTAGCAGCAATGCCGCGTTAAGTTTTTATCTCGATAACGATTTCAACCCACTCAACAGCAACCAAACATTGATTGGCCAGTTTTCAGCAGCGGGCAGTGGAGTTTCAAGTTCCTTGTATCCGAGCATCGCAGTCAACTTGAACCTCAACGCGACGAACGCGACTGTCGGATACCATGCCTTGTATGCGAAAATCACGGGCGGTGGCAGAACCCGCTATTTGTATGCGCCCGAAATCATCCAAGTTTTGCCAGCCGTTATCATTGCCACCCAACCCGCCAGCCAGGCTGTGTGGGCTGGTTCGAATGTCACCTTTACCCTCACCGCTGCCGGTGTGCCCGCGTTGACATATCAATGGCGGAAGAATGGGGCAAGCCTCACGGGAGCCACCAATGCCAATTTTACCACCAATAACATCACCACCAACACAGCAGGAATTTTCAGTTGTGTGGTTTCAAATGCGTTTGGCAATGCGGTCAGTTCCAATGCGGTTTTGACCGTGCTGGTGCCCGACCTGACCAAGCCAACAAATACCATCACCGCGCCGAACGCCGGCCAACGCTGGAGCGACGCGATATTTAATGTGACCGGCACTGCCGGCGACAACGTGCAGGTTTCCAATGTCTGGTGCCAGCTCAATAACCTGGGCTGGAATCTGGCAGCCACTGGCAATAATTGGAGCAATTGGACGGCGCAGGTATCACTGCCGCCAGGAACAAACACCATCAGCGCCTATGCCGTTGATACGAGCGGTAACTTTTCCCTTACCAACAGCGTCACCTTCCAATTTGTGGTGACCAACCAAATTCAAGTCTTAGCAACCGGTTTGGGCAACATCGTGCCGAACTATAATAATGCGTGGCTGGAAATCGGACGCAATTACAGCATGACCGCGACGCCGGGAACTGGCTTTAGGTTCACCAACTGGACAGGCAGCCTAGTCACAAGCGCAGCCGCGTTGAATTTCACGATGGACTCCAACCTGGTATTCGTCGCCAACTTTGTTGATACGAATAATCCGGTGCTGAGTATTACGAATTTGGCGCCCGGCCAACGCTGGAGCAACGCCGTGTTCACGGTTCGGGGAACGGCGGGCGATAATTGGCAGGTTGCCAATGTTTGGTATCAACTCAACGGAATTGCCTGGAGCAATGCCGTCACAAGCAGTGCCTGGACGAATTGGGCGGCGGTGCTGAATCTCGTGCCGGGAACCAATTCGTTGCAGGCGTATGCGGTGGATTCCAGCGGGAACGTGTCCGCCACCACCAATTTGAGTTTCGATTTCGTCGTTACCAACCAACTGCAAATTCGCGCCACTGGGTTGGGAGCCATTTCTCCCAATTACAGCAACGCGTGGCTGGAAGTTGGCCGGCATTACAGCATCACTTCAGCCCCGGCCAATGGTTTTGTGTTTACGAACTGGCTGGTTTCAACGAACTGGATTGGCGGACTGGCTGTGACTGGCACGAATTTGCAAATCATGATGCAATCAAATCTGACGTTGCAGGCGAACTTTTTGGATGTGGCCAAACCAACCCTCGTCATCAGCACGCCAACATCGGGACAGAAGATGACCAATGCACTGGCAACCGTCATCGGCACCGCCAGCGACAACTGGCAGGTCAGCAACGTCTGGTATCAACTGAACAACGGAGTTTGGAGCCCGGGGACAACAACTAACAGCTATACAAACTGGGCAGCACCCATGTTGACGTTGATTGCCGGAACCAATTCGCTGAGAGCATACGCATTGGATTTGAGCGGAAATATTTCAACGACCAACAGCGTGAGTTTTGTATCAAGCAACACATTCGCGTTGCAACTCCTCTTCACCAACGCGCTGCCGCTGCAAACAAACGGGCTAGTTTTCACTCTGCAACTGTCAACCGGCTTAAACGGCCATATTCAAGTTTCAACGAACTTGATGAGCTGGATCAACTTGACCAATTTCATAGGCACCAATTCGACGATTAACTTTTGCGATCCGGCAGCGACCAATTCCGACCGCAGATTTTATCGGGCAACGATTCCGTGATTTAATAGGGATAAATGCGTTTTGTTTCTTGGCGGCGTCCGCCGGCGTCGCTAAATTGCGGGCATGATCAATCGCGGCATTCTCAATCCACAAATCCTGGCCCTGCTCGCGCGCGTGCGCCACACCAACGCCCTGGTCATAGCCGACCGCGGCTTTCCGTTCTGGCCGGGAATTGAAACGGTGGATGTTTCGGTGGTGGACGATCTGCCGACGGTGTTGCAACTCATCAAGGCGGTGCGGGCCAACCACAATTTCACGCAGGCTTACATGGCCAAGGAGTTTTTGAGCCCGAACCATAATTTCAAGACGATGCACCAGAAGTTCCGCGTGGCGTTGCGCGGGGTGCCGACGAAGTTTGAGCCGCATGTGGCGTTCAAGCAGCGCGTGCCGCACGCCATCGGTCTCATCCGCACCGGCGACACGACGCAATATGCCAATACAATTTTGATTTCCGGTTAAACTTCTTTTTCAACCACGAAATACACGAAACACACGAAAGGGAACACGGAACCAATTTTCCGCTTTTATTTCGTGTGTTCCGTGGGTTTCGTGGTTAACAATTCTTCCCATGAAACTCCCTCTCCGCGTCGGTCTGTTCGGCATCGGCCTGGATACTTACTGGCCGCAGTTCAAGGGACTCAAGCCGCGCCTCGAAGGCTATGTGCGCACCGTCCAAAAAAAACTGGAGCGTCCCGGGGTGGCGGTGGTGAACCTCGGCCTGATTGATAATCCGGTGAAGGCGCTGGAAGCCGGACACCAATTTCGCGCGGCGGATGTGGATGTGATTTTTCTCCACGTCACGACCTACGCGCTTTCGTCCACGGTGCTGCCGGTGGTGCAGCGCGCGAAAGTGCCGGTCATCATCTTGAACCTCGCGCCTACCGCGGCGATTGATTATGCCAAGTTCAATGCGCTGGGCGATCGCACGGCGATGACGGGCGACTGGCTGGCGCATTGCGCGGCCTGTCCGGTGCCGGAGATCGCCAACGTCTTCAGCCGCGCGGGCATTGATTTCCACCAAGTCACCGGCATGCTGCACGACGATCCGATTTGCTGGAATGAAGTGGATGCGTGGATCGAGGCAGCGCGCGTGGCGCACACGATGTTCCACAATCGGCTTGGCTTGATGGGGCATTATTATGGCGGGATGCTGGATATATATGCCGACACCACGCTGCAATGCGCCACGTTCGGCGGCCATTTGGAACTCGTGGAGGTGGATGAACTCGCGGCCTTGCGCCGGGAAGTTTCGGCGGCGCAAATCAAGGCGCGCGTGGCCAATTTCAAGCAGGTGTTCGCCGTGCAGGCAGACTGTTCACCGGCGGAATTGGCGCGCGCCGCGAGAACCTCGGTGGCCCTCGACCGCTTGGTGAAGGCACACGACCTGGGTTCGCTCGCGTATTTCTACAACGGCACGGGCAACGCGGAAAATGAAGATGCGATCAGCTCGATTATTCTTGGCAATTCGCTACTGACCGCGCGCGGCATTCCCGTGGCTGGCGAATACGAGGTGAAAAACGCGCAAGCCATGAAGATCCTGGACACATTTGGCGTGGGCGGCTCGTTCACGGAATATTATGCGATGGATTTTGCCGACGATGTGGTGCTGATGGGCCATGACGGTCCCGGCCACATCAAGATTGCCGAGGGCAAAACCAAGGTGCGCCCGCTAAAGGTGTATCACGGCAAAGTGGGCCGGGGACTCTCCGTGGAAATGTCCGTGAAACATGGCCCGGTGACGCTGCTTTCCGTGGTGGAGACGCGCGACGGCAAATTGAAACTGCTCGTCGCCGAGGGGGAATCGGTGGCTGGCCCGATTCTGGAAATCGGCAACACGAACAGCCGCTATCGTTTTGCCATCGGCGCGCGGAAATTTGTGAACGACTGGAACGCACACGGTCCAGCGCATCATTGTGCGGTTGGCATTGGCCACATCGCGGAGAAAATTGACAAGCTGGGCAAGCTGCTGGGCGTGGAAGTGGCGCCAGTAGGCTGAAAGCAAAGTGAACATTCAACTTTCAACATTCAACGCCGAACATCGAACGGCGCGGCGCTGCGGGGCAATCGGACTTTGGGCGTTGAATGTTCAATGTTCAATGTTTCTTTGCGTCGCATTATTTCTCGCCACCAAGGCACAAGCGGAACGCGCCATCATACCCGCGATTCCCGAAGGCCGGCTCGTGGATACGAACACGATGCTGCGAATTTACGACGAGGTGAAGACGCCGTTCAAATATGGCGTGGTGCTCCGGGGCGCAGACACGAACGAGCTGGTGGATTGTCCGAGCATTTTCCGCAATGGCGATCAATGGTATATGTTGTATGTCGCCATCACGAACAAGGTGGGTTATCAGACATTCCTGGCGCGCAGCGAGGATCTATTGCACTGGGAAAAGCTGGGCAAAATTCTCTCATTCACCACCACCAACGCCTGGGACGCCTGGCAGGCGGATGGGGGCATCGCCTTGGCGGATTATCGCTGGGAAGGTTCGCACGCACTGGAAGCATTCGACGGCGAGTTTTGGCTGAGTTATATCGGGGGCGCGCGCCAGGGCTACGAAACCGATCCGCTTTCGCTCGGGATGGCATGCACAAAAAATCCGACCTCGGCCAAAGAGTGGAATCGTCTGGCCGAAAACCCCATTTTGTCGGGCAAAGATGCTGACGCGCGTGAATTCGAAACCAAAACCCTCTACAAAAGCCAGATCATTCACGACGAAACGGAATCGCTCGGCTGGCCATTTGCGATGTTTTACAATGGAAAATACAAAAACGGTTACGAACAAATCGGCATGGCGGTTTCCAGGGACTTGAAAAGCTGGCATCGTTACGGAACCAACTCCGTCATCGTCAACGGGGAAGCCAAACAGAACGGCATCAGTGGTGATCCGCAAATCGTGAAAGTCGGTGCCGTGTGGACGATGTTCTATTTTGGCGCGGGCTGGCAGCCAAAGGCGTTCGACACCTTTGCCTGTTCCTACGATCTGGTGCATTGGACCAAGTGGAGCGGCGCAAATCTCATCGCGCCCTCCGAAGCGTTCGATAAAACCTACGCCCACAAGCCGTGGGTGCTGAAATGGCGCGGCGTGGTTTATCATTTCTACTGCGCGGTCGGCACTGAAGGTCGCGTCATCGCCCTGGCAACGTCACGCGACCTGCATAACGCGGCGGCCCACTGAATGGTGCAAGATATGTTCACCCATTGGTAAAAGAAGGTTAGAGGAAAATGGCGAATTCATCGAAACTAAAGTCGAATACGGAGCATAAATGTCGAGCCGACTACAGAGAGAATTGCAAACACCGCCACCGGTCACACACCGGACCAGCGGCGGTTGCTTTCACTGTGGCGAGCCATGTCCGGACAACTCATTCGCCCGCGATGGCAAAGACTTCTGCTGCTTCGGCTGCCAGACGGTGTTCAGCCTGCTGCGAGAAAACGGACTGGAACAATTTTACGAGCTGAACGCTGCGGCCGGCACACGCATTCGGGCCGCAGCGGTGGCGACCAAATGGGCTTTTCTGGATGACCCGGCGGTGGCGGCAAAACTTATTGATTACGCGGACAAAACCCGGGCGAAGGTCACGTTGCATTTGCCCGCCATCCATTGTGTCGCGTGCGTGTGGCTGCTGGAAAACCTCTTCAAACTCCATCCGGGCGTCGGCCATTCGGCGGTGAACTTTTCTCGTCGCGAAGCGGCCATCACCTTCGCACCAGCCCGAATCAAATTCAGCGAACTCGCCGCGCTGCTGGCATCCATTGGCTATGAACCGGAACTGACTTTTGGCGCAACGGAGAAAACCAAACCGTCGCCGCTCCAGAAAAAAGCCTGGTTGCAAATTGGTCTCGCCGCCTTCGGCTTCGGCAACATCATGTTGCTATCGCTGCCATTTTACTTTGGCCTGGATACGTTCAATGGCCCGTGGTTCAGGGTGCTGGCCGGTTGGATCGGGCTGGCGCTGGCGCTGCCGGTGGTGACCATTAGCGCGGCGGACTTATGGCGCGCGGCGTGGTCCAGCCTGCGGCAGCGCACCCTCACGCTGGAAGTTCCCATCGTGCTCGGGCTGGTGGCGATTTACGTTACAAGTGTTTTTGAGGTCCTCGCACAGCGCGGTCCCGGCTACTGCGACTCCCTCTGCGGCCTGATTTTCTTTCTGCTCTGCGGTCGGCTGTTCCAGAAGAAGACCTATGACCGCCTCACGTTTGACCGCGATTACAAAGGTTTTTTTCCATTGTCGGTCATTCGTAAACACGCCGGTGGTGAAGTGAGTGTGGCCATTTCCCAGCTTGCAACCGGCGACCATTTAATTTTGCGAAACGGCGAGTTGTTGCCGGCGGATGCCAAACTGCTCAGCGGCGAAGCGTGGATTGATTACAGCTTCGTGACCGGCGAATCAGAACCCGTCGCTTGCGCCGCCGGTTCGCATCTTTTTGCCGGCGGGCGGCAAGTCGGCGGGGCGATTGAAGTCGAGACCGTCAAGCCCGTCACCCAAAGCTACCTGGCAACGCTCTGGAATAACGAGGCGTTTCAAAAAAACCGCGACCAGGATCTTAATTCGCTCACGAACCGTTACAGCCAACGGTTCACTAAACTCGTCATCGGCATCGCGCTGGCCGCCGCGGCGTTCTGGCTTTATCAAGACGCGACGAAAGCGTTGAAAGCCTTCACCTCGGTGCTGATCGTTGCGTGTCCCTGTGCGCTGGCGCTGGCCGCCCCGTTAACCCACGGCACGGCGCAACGATTGCTCGCGCGGTTGAAAATTTATTTGAAAAACGCGCTGGTCATCGAGCGCATGTCCGGCATCAACACAATCGTGCTCGACAAGACCGGCACGCTGACGACGGCGGAGGCGGGCGGCGTCAGCTTCCAAAAAGCCGAAAGCGGAAAGCAGAAATCGGGAATCACCGCTGGCGAGGCGGACCTTATCGGTTCACTAGCCCGTCACTCGGCGCATCCAAATTCTGTCCGGATCGTAAAATCACTAGGGTTCACAGCGGCCCCGGTCACAGGCTTTAAAGAAACCCCGGGATGCGGGATCGAAGGAGTAGTGGCCGGCCACAAGGTTTTGCTCGGCTCGCGCGCGTGGTTGTCGCAGCGCGGGGTCAGCGCCGGTGAACCAACGTCGGGAGCAACTTCGGTTGTCGCGGCGGTGGATGGTAGTTTTCGGGGTGCGTTCGTTTTTGAAAACTCGCTGCGGCCGGAAGTGGCGCAACTCCTCGCACAACTCGGCCACCAGTATGAACTCGTGTTGTTAAGCGGCGACAACGAGCGCGAGGCGGCGCGCTTCAAAACCCTTTTCGGTGCAGCAGCCATCCTCAAGTTCAACCAAAGCCCGGCGGACAAATTGAATTTTGTCCGCGAGCTTCAGCAGCGCGGACGCAAGGTGATGATGGTCGGCGACGGCCTCAACGATGCCGGCGCTTTGCAGCAGGCGGAGGTGGGCGTGGCGGTCGTGGAGCGGATCGGGATTTTTTCGCCGGCGAGCGACGTGATTCTCGACGCGGCCGAATTGCCACGGCTGGCGCGGGTTTTGGCGTTCTCCCGCAGTGCCGCGCGCGTGGTGCGCGCGGGTTTTGTCATCTCAGCCCTCTATAATCTGGTCGGGGTGAGCATCGCGGCCACGGGATTTTTGTCGCCCATTGTCTGCGCGATTTTGATGCCGTTAAGTTCGGCAACTGTGATCGCCTTTACCTGCGGGGCGACGGCGTGGCAGGGCAGAAAGCTGCGGGGCCCGGAGGGGAGCGCCGAGCGTTCAATCCGTCGCGACGCACACCCCACACGTTTCAATCCGCAACTCATCGCCAAGGAGGCCGCGTGAGCGTCATCATCGTGCTGATTCTTGCGAGCCTCACGGTGGCGCTGATATTTCTCGCTGCTTTCATCTGGTCGGTCCGCAGCGGGCAATACGAGGACACGTTGACGCCCTCGATGCGCATGCTGGCGGATGAGCCGAACCAACACATTTCCGAAACCAACTCAAAACCGAAATGAATACGAACATAGAAACCTTCAAATATGACAACCGGATCGTGCGCGCGTTCGCGATTGCGACCGTCGTCTGGGGCATCGTCGGCATGCTGGCCGGCCTGCTGGCGGCGGTGCAACTGTTTTTCCCCGAGGCGAACCTGAACCTGCAATTCATCACCTTTGGGCGCATCCGCCCGCTGCACACGAACGCGGTGATTTTTGCCTTCGTCGGCAACGGCATGTTCATGGGCATTTACTATTCGCTGCAACGGCTCTGCAAGGCGCGCATGTTCAGCGATTTTCTGAGCTGGTTCAATTTCTGGGGCTGGCAACTCATTATTGTCAGCGCGGCGATCACGCTTCCGCTGGGGTTCACGACCAGCAAGGAATACGCGGAATTGGAATGGCCGATTGACATCGCCATCACGATTGTCTGGGTGGCCTTCGCGGTGAATCTTTTCGGCACGATCATTAAGCGCCGCGAGAAGCACATGTATGTCGCGATCTGGTTTTACATCGCCACGGTGGTCACCATCGCGGTGCTGCACATCACGAATTCGATGGAGATGCCGGCGGGTTGGCTGAAGAGTTATTCGATGTATGCCGGCGTGCAAGATGCGCTGGTGCAATGGTGGTATGGTCACAACGCGGTGGCGTTCTTTCTCACGACCCCGTATCTCGGCCTGATGTATTACTTCCTTCCGAAAGCGGCGAATCGTCCGGTGTTTTCGTATCGGCTTTCGATCATTCACTTTTGGGCGCTGGTGTTTCTCTATATTTGGGCCGGCCCGCATCACCTGCTTTACTCCGCGCTGCCGGACTGGGCGCAATCGCTCGGCATGGTGTTCTCGTTGATGCTCATCGCGCCAAGTTGGGGCGGTATGTTGAACGGTCTGCTCACCTTGCGCGGCGCGTGGGACAAGGTGCGCCAGGATCCGATGTTAAAGTTCATGGTGGCCGCCGTCACGGCTTACGGCATGAGCACGCTGGAAGGACCGCTGATGTCCATCAAGACGGTGAACTCCCTGTCGCACTATACCGACTGGACGATCGCCCACGTTCATGGCGGCGCGATGGGTTGGAATGGCTTCCTGACCTTCTCCATGCTGTATTGGCTCTTCCCGCGCCTTTATAAAACCAACCTCTGGTCCACCAAACTGGCCAACTACCATTTCTGGATCGGCATGCTGGGCATCTTGTTTTACATCATCCCGATTTATGTGGCTGGCATCACCGAGGGTTTAATGTGGAAGCAATTTAACAAAGACGGTTTCCTGCAATACCCGAATTTCCTCGAAACCATTGTGCAGGTCGTGCCCATGTTCCGGCTCCGCGCAATTGGCGGCACGCTCTATCTGATTGGCGTGTTTATGATGGCTTACAATCTCTACAAGACCGCGAAGAGCGGCGTGTTCGAAGCGGACACGGAAGCGCAAGCCGCACCGCTTGTAAAGACCACCGCCGTGCAGGAGCAGGCGGGCTGGCATCGGTTGCTGGAAGGCAAGCCGATGTTTTTCACAGTGCTGGCACTGGTATCGGTGCTCATCGGCGGCATTGTGGAAATGATTCCGATGTTCCTGATCAAAGAAAATGTGCCGACCATCGCCAGCGTAAAACCCTACTCGCCGCTGGAAGTGCTCGGCCGCGATATTTACATTCGCGAAGGCTGTCTGGGTTGTCACTCGCAGATGATCCGTCCGTTCCGTTCCGAGACCGAGCGCTACGGCGAATACTCCAAGGCCGGCGAGTTCGTTTATGACCATCCGTTTCTCTGGGGTTCCGAGCGCAAAGGCCCGGACCTCGCGCGCGAAGGCGGACGCTACCCCGATGCGTGGCACTATAATCACATGGACAAGCCCAGCGACATTTCGCCCGGTTCCATCATGCCGCGTTACTCCTGGCTACTGACCCAAAAACTGGACAAGGAAGCTTTGCCCGCGCGGTTGGCAGCACTGCGCAAAGTCGGCGTCCCGTATCCGACAGGCTTTGAAAACGGTCCGGCGCAGAAAGACCTCGATGCGCAAGCGACAAAGATTGTGGCGAACCTCAAGACCGGTTCCGTGACTGCGGAACCGGACCGCGAAATCATCGCCGTCATCGCCTATCTGCAACGGCTCGGCACCGACATCAAATCCATGCCGGCCCCGGCGGCCGCCAAGTAAAGGAGCATAATTATGTATCAAAAAATCCTCTGCGGCCTCGACGGGGTCAGTCTTTACGGCGTCATCTCGATCTGCATCTTTTTCGGCTTCTTCACCGGAATGCTCATCTGGGCCTTTGCGCTGAAGAAAACTTACCTGAACCACATGGGCGACCTGCCGCTCAACAGCGGCGAAAACACCGATCCTTCAACGAATCAAAATCAACCGACAAAACTATGAGCAACGATCCCCAAGAGCCCTTGCTGCTCGATCATGAATACGACGGCATCCGCGAACTCGACAACCAGCTCCCGCGCTGGTGGGTGTGGCTGTTTTACATCACCATCATCTACTCGGCTCTTTATCTGGTCTATTACCATGTGAGCCACACGGGTGATTTGCAGGCCGCCGAATACGCCAGTGAGATGAAAGCCGGCGAACAAATCAAAAGCGGTGCGATGGGCAAGTTCGAGTCCGCCATCGCGACGCTGCAGCCGTCATCCGACGCGGTCGTGCTCGCCAATGGCAAGCAGACTTACACCAAATTCTGTTCGCCATGCCATCGCGCGGATGGCGGCGGCCTCGTCGGCCCGAATCTCACCGATGATTATTGGATTCATGGCAATACTTACGCCGACTCCGTGAAAGTCATCTGGGACGGCGTGCCAGCCAAGGGCATGATCACGTGGAAAACGGTTTTGAAACCGGAAGAAATCCAGGCCGTGTCCAGCTATATCTACACTCTGCGCGGAGTAAAACTAGCCATGCCTGGCAAGCTGCCGGAAAATCAAGCGCCCGCGAAGCCCGCCGGACCGAGTGCGTTTGAATAAATAAACTCCATCTCCACCTGAACCGCTGTCGCCTGGGGCGGCAGCGGTCAGGATAAAATCGCCAAACCGATGCCTACTCATTTGAAGCCCGATCCAACCTCGCCCGGCAAAAAAGGGGCAGTCGAAGCCAAGCCGGCGGCACAGGAAATAAACTGGTCCGATTTCCGCGACCATCTTGGCACCGCCGACCGCGAAGGTCGCCGGCAATGGATTTATCCGCGCAAAGTGATTGGAAGGTTTTTCCGCTGGCGCACCTGGTTCAGTTGGCTGCTGCTCGCCATCATGTTCGCCGGCCCGTTCATCACCCTCCGCGGCAATCCGCTCCTGTTGATGAATATCGTCGAGCGCAAATTCGTCGTGTTCGGTCAGATTTTCTGGCCGCAGGACATGATTATCTTCGCCATCGCCGTGCTGGTCTTTGTGGTCAGCGTGCTGGTCTTCACGACGGCGTTTGGCCGGCTCTGGTGCGGCTGGGCCTGCCCGCAAACCGTGATGATGGAAATGGTTTTCCGCAAGCTCGAATATCTTATCGAAGGCGATGCGCATCAGCAGCGCGCATTGGATCAGGCCCCGTGGACGGCGCCAAAAATTTTCAAGAAAATTTCCAAGCACGGGCTCTTCTACGCGCTCTCCTTTCTGGTCGGCAATGTGCTCTTGAGCTACATCATCGGCTGGCAGCAGCTTTACCAGATCATCACCGACCCGCCCGCCCAGCACGTCACGGGGCTGAGTTTCATGATCGCGTTTTCGCTATTGTTCTACGGCATTTTCGCGCGGTTCCGGGAACAGGCCTGCACCTTTATCTGTCCTTACGGCCGCATGCAATCACTGTTGCTCGATGAGAATTCCATTGTCGTCGCCTACGATCACACGCGCGGCGAAAATCGTGCGCCGATCAAGCGCGAACAGGTCTTCGCCGAACGCTGGCAAACCGGACATGGTGATTGCATCGCCTGTAATCATTGCGTTTCCGTGTGTCCGACCGGCATTGACATCCGCAACGGCACGCAAATGGAATGTGTCCACTGCACCGCCTGCATGGACGCCTGCGACAATGTCATGACCAAGATCGGCGCCCCGCGCGGTCTCATCCGTTACGCCTCGCTCAATGGCATTGAACGCCGCGAACCGCTGCGCTTCACTCCGCGCCTCGCGATTTACTCGGTCGTGCTGACCGTGCTGGTATCCTTGTTCGCCGTGCTGGTCTTTTCCCGTTCGGATGTCGAAGCCACTTTATTGCGGGCGCCCGGATCGCTCTTTCAACAAATGCCCGATGGCCATTTCAGTAATCTCTATACGGTCAAAGTCGTCAATAAGACCTCGCGCGACGTGCCCGTGGAATTGCGCCTGGAAAATCCGGCCGGCAACTTGCAAGTGATGGGGACGGGGAACATCATCGTTCCGTCCCAAAAACTCGCCGAATACTCCGTGCTGATTGAACTCGAGCCGGCCGCGATGAAATCGGGTGCCACGCCGCTGTTCATCGGCGTTTATTCGCATGGCAAAAGATTGCAGAATTTGAAAACCTCCTTCCTCGGTCCGCGCAACTAAAATATGAATACTACCCGCAACCTCTGGCCGCTGGGAATCATCGGCGCCTTTGTCGCTATTTTCATCGGTCTCGCAACGGTCGTAGTCATTGCGGCGACGCATCGCGATTCGCTCGTCAATGCCGACTACTATGAACAAGAGCTCAAGTTCCAAGATCAAATTGACAGCGCCGCCCGCGCCGAAAAATCCGGCGCCAAGCTCGTGTTCGATGCCGCCGCCGGGCTGATGACCATCACCGTGCCAGCGACACAACTTGCCCAAAATTTTGCCGGCACGCTCACCCTTGACCGACCGTCTGATGCGACGCTGGATCGCCAATTCCCGCTGGCACCCCAGACGGATGGCACGCAAACTCTCAACATTTCCAAGCTCACCGCCGGCCTCTGGCTGGCGCGTGTGAAATGGAATGCCGGCGGAGAAAGTTATTTTATCGAACAAAAAATAAAAATCTGATGCCCCACGAGACCCACCACAACCCACAAAATAAATCCCGACAAAAGTCTCGCCGCATTTCTTTTCGAGTCGTTCGTGTGGTCCGTGGTTAAATGTAAATGGACTTTGGAATCGCTTTAGCGCTCGGACTACTCGGCAGCCTGCACTGCGCGGCCATGTGTGGACCGCTCATGCTCGCCCTGCCGATTCCGCCTGGCCGCCCGTCCCGGTTTGTGGCGGGTCGCATTATTTACCAACTCGGTCGCGTCGCTACTTACACTCTGCTCGGCGTCGTGGCCGGACTCATTGGCAAATCCATTTATCTGGCCGGCCTGCAACGGTGGGTTTCCATCGCGCTCGGCGTGGCAATTTTGCTCGGCTTTCTGATCTCCAAAAGAATCTCCCTGTCCGCGCCTGTCGTGCGCTTGGTGACCCGGCTAAAAACGGCGATGTCCGCCCAATTGCAGCGCCGCAGTTTTCGTTCGCTGGCGCTGTTGGGAATGCTCAACGGGCTGTTGCCCTGCGGTCTGGTCTATGTGGCCTTGGCGGGAGCCTTGGCGCACGGCACACTCTCCGCCGGAGTTGTTTACATGGCCGTGTTTGGCCTCGGCACATTACCGACGATGCTCGGCATCAGTCTTTCCGGAAAGTTATTTCCGCTCGCCCTCCGACTTAAACTACGTCGGGCGATTCCGTTGGGCGTCTGTCTGTTGGCCGGGCTGTTGATTCTGCGCGGAATGGCCTTGGGCATTCCCTACCTCAGCCCGAATCTGACTTCGAGCACCACGCCCAGTTGCTGCGTGGCACCTTGAGCCAGCCAGAGTAAACGTTTTGGTTATTGGCGTTCTCACCAACAAACATCCACCGTCCGAGCGCTCACTTTAGAATTGAACAGTCTTTGTCAGGGGTCGAATCAAAACCAGCCACCGAAGATCGAATCAAAACCAGCCAGTCTGAGGGATTTTATTCATAGCAGTTTGTTTGGTGCGAGCAAGTAGTTTCGCGACGAGTTAAGCGAGCAGGAAGCGCGTCTGCGAGCCTTAGCTCGCGCTTTCTGCGGTCGGAGGTTCGTTTGACTTGGGCTGGTTTTTCTTGGTTTCCTTGCCGGCCACTGGCACCTGGTCTTTGAGCCGGTAACTGCGGCCGGTGATGGCAATGGTCTGGGCGTGGTGCAGGAAGCGGTCCAGGATGGCGGCGGCGCTGGGCACGTCGCCCAGGAGCTTGCCCCAGTCTTCAATGGGCCGGTTGCTGGTCATGATGTGTAAGCGGCGGTCGAATGATGCAACGGGTGGCGGTCGAAGATTGAGGCACCCTCGCGGAAAGGGAACTAATTTCCTGGGTTGAGGTCAAGTCCGGGCTGTCCGCTGCGAGTTAAGAGTAGCAGGCGGGCAAAGCTTCGAGCCACCAGCTCGTGCCCGCCTGCGGTCGCAGGTTCGTGAGGTTTACTTCCGTTTGAGCCGACGTTTGGCATCCGTCAGCCGATAGCTCTCGCCGTTGGCTTCCAGGATATGCACGCGATGGGTCAAGCGATCCAACAGTGCGCCC
>CAINLR010000138.1 GCA_903850425.1 uncultured Verrucomicrobia subdivision 3 bacterium
GTGTCGTTGGTGCCCGCACCGACGCTTCCAACGCCGTGCGTTGATCCGAATCCAGTTCCAAACCGCGTATGGGTCTTGCCATGCACCCAGTTTAAACAAATATCATGTTATGTCCACTGTATTCGAGAACACAACACTAGGGTTGAGAATACCGCCAAACCGCGTTCCTGAAACCTGGTTGGCCCGGCCCGCCGCTGCCGGGTCGGGGTGTTACGGTTGGAAGCTTCACCGGTTTCGGTGATGCGAACCTCACCATATCGGGCGATAGACGCGGATAGCGGCGGCGAGCTAACGTAAGGCAATCCCGATGGAACTAAATTGACGATTGCCGTGACCGATGGCGGGTTTCGCCGGAATTGACTGGGATGCCGGTTCAGCCGGGGGATTCTTCAGCGTATGAAGCGTTACCCAAAAACTGAGATTTATTTTTAAACCAACATGATGAAATTGCCGCGTCTCTTAATTGGCTCAGCTTGGCTGTGCCTTGCGCTTACCACGTCCGCCACCCCGCTGGAAACGGGTTTTCTCAACCCGCCGGATACCGCCAAGCCGCAGACCTGGTGGCATTGGATGAATGGCAACATCACCAAGGCCGGCATCACCGCCGACCTCGAAGCGATGAAACAGATCGGCCTCGGCGGCGCGACCATTGTGATCGTGGATTGCGAAATTCCGCCCGGCCCGGTGAAGTTCATGAGTCCGGAATGGCGCGAGGATTTCAAATTCGCCGTGCAAGAAGCGGACCGGCTCGGGCTCAAACTCTGCGTGGAAAACTGCGCCGGCTGGTCCAGCAGCGGCGGACCCTGGAACACCACCAGCAACGCGATGCAGCGCCTCACTTCCAGCGAGACACGCGTTCATGGTCCAAATACTTTTGATGCCGCGCTGGCCCGACCGCCGGTCACGCTTGGTTTCTATCGCGACATCGCCGTGCTGGCGTTCAAAGCTCCGGTGGTTGCCGTGGACCCCACTTCGGACGGGACAACGCCGGCGAAATTGGAAATCCAGCGCGCCATTTACGGCGCCGACGGGGCCGGTTCAGCCGACGTGACCGCCCGGGTGGTTGCGCTAATCAAGAGCGGGCGAAAATCCGTCGTCGCCAGCAGCGGCGAACTCGGCGGCGACCCGGCGTTTGGTTCGGTCAAGGAACTGCGCGTCGAATTCACGCTCGATGGGAAACCGGACACCTTGGCGGTGGATGAAAACGAAACGCTCATTTTTCCGGTCAGCGCGGCGCAATTGGCGGCGGCGCGGTTAATCCAAAAGTCCTCGGTCAATCGAACGTTTGTGCAACCACCGCCCGCCACGGATGCCGCCAGCAAGGCTGTTTTGCACGACGACGTTTTGGACTTAACCGCGAACCTCGCGGCCGACGGCCGGCTCAACTGGCAGGTTCCGCCGGGCGATTGGATCATCCTGCGGCTCGGTTACACGCCGATCGGCGTGGAAAACCATCCCGCGCCCAAGGAAGGCACCGGGCTGGAGTGCGACAAGATGAGCAAAGCCGCACTCGATGCGCATTGGGATGGCTTCATGAAGAAAATCCTCGGCGATGTTGGCCCGCTCGCCGGGAAGTCGCTCGATACTTCGCTGATTGACAGTTACGAAGTCGGCAATCAGGACTGGACGCCGGAGTTCCGCGTGGAATTTCAAAAACGGCGCGGCTACGATCCGTTGAAATTCCTGCCCACATTCGCCCGCCATATCGTGGACAGCCCGGCGGCCACCGAGCGTTTTCTCTGGGACATGCGCCGGACAGTCGCTGATTTATTCGCTGAAAATTACTTTGGTCATTTCGCGGAATTGTGCCGTCAGCATGGTTTGCTGAATGCGACCGAACCCTACACCGGGCCGTTTGAATCGCTGCAAAGCGGCGCGCCGGCGGATGTCGTCATGGGTGAATTTTGGAGCGGCAGTGACGGGCATCCCTCCGTAAAGATGGCCGCGTCCATTGCGCATATCTACGGCAAAACCATTGTGGCGGCGGAATCTTTCACCGCCGCTCCCGAAGCGGGCCGCTGGCTGAACGATCCCTATTCGCTCAAAACGCTCGGCGACCTGATGTATTGCCAGGGCTTGAACCGCTATGTCTTCCATCGTTACGCGATGCAGCCGTGGACGAACCATTGGCCTGGCATGACGATGGGCCAATGGGGTTTTCACTTTGAGCGCACGGTGACGTGGTGGGCGCAGGGGAAATCGTGGATTGATTATATTTCGCACTGTGAATTTCTGTTGCAACAAGGCCGCGCCGTGGCGGACGCCGCCTACTTCACCGGTGAAAGTGCGCCGGTGGAAATGCGCGTCGGCAATCCCGCGCTGCCCGCCGGTTACGACTACGACGCCGTGAACGCCGATGTGCTGCTGCATGGCGCGACGGTGAAAAATGGCCGCCTCACTTTGGCCAGTGGCGCAAACTATGCCGTGCTCATTCTTCCGCCGAGTGATTCAAACCTTACACCTCA
Organism: uncultured Verrucomicrobia subdivision 3 bacterium; assembly: GCA_903850425.1. Lineage (GTDB taxonomy): Bacteria > Verrucomicrobiota > Verrucomicrobiia > Limisphaerales > UBA11358 > UBA11358. The sequence continues at coordinate 2,466 of CAINLR010000138.1, forward strand.
ATTACTGCAGCGCATCAGTGAACTCGTGCGTGCTGGCGCGACCGTCCTGGGAGTCCGACCGCAACACTCGCCGAGCCTCACCGATTTTCCGACGTGCGATGCACAGGTGAAAAAACTTGCCGCCGAACTTTGGGGCAAATGCGACGGCACCAACGTCACGGAAAACTCTTTGGGCAAAGGCCGCGTGGTCTGGGGCAAAGCTTTGGCCGACATTTTTGCGTCGCAGAATCTAAAACCGGATTTTACAGCGCAAGGCGCGGATGCCAGCACCCGGCTGGCTTATGTTCATCGCGTCGCGGAGGAGGCAGATATTTATTTTATTTCCAACCAGCGGCGGCAATTTGATTCGGCCGCATGCACCTTCCGTGTGAGTGGCAAAGTTCCCGAACTCTGGCATCCCGACACGGGCGTTATTGAAACCGCGCCGGTTTGGAGCGCGCAGGATGGGCGCACGACGGTGCATCTGAATTTTGAACCTGCCGGGTCAGTGTTTGTTATCTTCCGTCGCGCGGCCGATAGCGCTGATCACGTTGTTGCCGCGAGCGGCAAATTCGGTGCCAATCCTTCCGCGGGACCAAAGCTGGAAATTCAACATGCCGTTTACACCGCCACCGATGGCGCGGGCAAAATGGATGTCACCGAAAAGGTTTCCAAACTGGTTCGAGCCGGTCAATCGGTGGTCGCCAGCAACGACCTGTTGGGCCGCGACCCGGCGGCGAATCACGGCAAGGAACTCCGCGTGGACTACACGCTCGCAGGCAACCCTGGTCATGCAACCGTGCGGGAAAACGAAACGCTCATGCTGCCCGTGACAACATCCGTCGGCCCGTCACCACAATGGGAAGTAAGTGTGGCCAGCAGCGCACCGACGGTGAAAGCCTGGGGCAGTGGCCAAGTCGAATTGCGTCTGGCTGGAGGAAGTAGTTTGCACGCGGACGCAGCCGGTGTGCCGGCGCCACAGGAAATTTCCGGCGGCTGGAATCTGAGTTTTCCACCGAACTGGGGCGCGCCGCCATCGGTCACTTTGGACAAATTAATTTCCTGGACCGAGCATTCCGAAAAAGGCGTGCGCTATTTTTCCGGCACGGCGGCCTACGAAAAAGAAATAGAAGTCTCCGCCGACCGGTTGCGCGCCAATCGAGAACTCTGGCTGGACTTGGGCGCGGTTAAAAATTTCGCCGAAGTTACTTTGAACGGACACGATTTGGGCGTGCTGTGGAAACCACCGTTCCGCCTGAATATCACTGCCGCCGCGAAACCGGGCGTAAATAAGCTGATCGTCAAGGTGACCAACCTCTGGCCGAACCGGCTGATTGGCGATGAGCAACTGCCGCCCGACTGCGAATGGAACGGTTTGCAACTCAAGGCCTGGCCGCAATGGTTGCTGGACGGCAAGCCCAGCCCCACCGGCCGGCTGACGTTCACGACGTGGCATCACTGGACGAAGACTTCGCCGTTGCTGGAGTCGGGTCTGCTCGGTCCCGTGACGCTGCGAACAGCGGAAATCATTCCTGCCCGATAATTCAAACGCTTAACCAGTCAAAAAATAGGCGCGTCTTGAAGCCGGATCAGACCAAGCCGCGCGTCGGCTGCAAGGGTGGCTCGTCACTACGCTTGAGCAACGGGCAGCGGTTCCAAGCGGTTCCAGTCTGGCCAGGCCAAGGGGTTGGCTCCGCCGCTCCTCAAATTTAAGAACTGAGTGGAGCGTCACCCGCCGGCTCGCCGAACCGCCGGTTTTAACTTGTATAATTCTTCCGGCGGGGTATTTAAGCGGCAACACTATTTATGAGCACCATCCTGTTTGGTTCCGTCGTGGGTTTCGTCGCGTGGTTTCTCGTCCGCTATCTTGCCGCCGGATTTTATACGGTGAATCAGAACGAGCGCGCGGTGAAGACCTGTTTCGGTCGCGCCGAAAGAGTAGGGGACGCCACCACTTCGCAAGACCCGATTGCCGCATCGTTGGACGCGGAGGAGAAGGAGCGTTACAACTATCCGCAGGTGCGGGTGATTCCCCCGGGCGGTCCGTATTTCAAATGGCCGTGGGAGAAGGTCTATAAAGTTTCCATCGCCACCCAGACCATCAACATGGCGCACGACCCGGAGAATCCCTCGGCGAACTATGACGGTTCCATGCTTGAGGCCGTGACCAAGGACCAGCTTAACACCGGTTTGAAAGGCCAGATTCGCTGGCACATTTCCGAGAAGAACCTCTATGGCTATTTGTTTGGCGTGGCGCATCCGATCACACATGTGATGGGTTACTTCGTATCCGTCTTGCGCGAGCGCATCGCCAATTTCGAAGCGCCGGCGCATGCCAAAATTGGCGATGCCTCGGCACTGCACAACATCGCGGCGACGGCCGTGATCGGAATTTCCATCAACGACCTGCGCAAAAATCTGAGCGACATCAACGATCACATGGACAAGGAATGCGCCGGCTCGGCCGCGCGCTATGGCATCGCGCTGGATGCGTCGCTGATTACCGGCATTGACCCGCCGCCGGAAGTGGAGTCCGCGCTGGCCGCGATCAACACGGCCTACAACCAAGTTTCGTCGGACATCAGTCTGGCGCAGGCGAGCGCGGATCAGAAAATCGTGCAGTCCAAACGCGCCGTCGAAATTGAGACCCTCAAGGCGCAGGCCGAAGTGCAGCCAATTGTGGCGCTCGCGGAACAGTTGAGCGACTTGAAGCAGAACGGCAGCGGCGCACTCGACGCCTATGTGCGCAACGTGCGATTGAAATTATACAACGAAGCGAAAACCGTGATTGTGGAGGCCAGCCATGATTAATCTATTGATCGCCGCCGGCGCCACCTTCTTTGGGATGTTCATTCTCATTCCGGTCTTGCTGGGCATTGTGCGGCTGTTCGGACTCTACACCATTGTCGAAGAACGGCAGTGCAAGGTCTATATGCTGTTCGGCAAAGTCGTGGCGGTGATTGACGAACCGGGGCTGCATTTCCTGATCTTCAAACTGGGCATCAAGGCACCGCTGGTGAATTTCCTCGGCCGCTGTCATGTCCTTGACCTGCGCCTGGACCAGGAGTATCTCCGCAGCACGGCCGTAAATTCCGAGGAAGGCGCGCCCATGGGCATTGGCATCTGGTATGAAATGGTCGTCAGCGATCCGGTATCCTATCTCTTCAAGAATGCCGACCCGCGCGGCTCGCTCGCGGCGAATGTGGGCAACTCCACCGTGCGCTGCTTGAGCAACATGAAGCTCGCCGACATGTTGCAGGATCGTCATCCCATGAGCCTGACGGTGCGCAAGGAAGTGTCGCCGCTCTCCAAGGAATGGGGCTACAACTTGGGGTCCGTGTATATTCGCAAGGTGCATTTCCGCGACGCCGGCATGATCAAACAGATTGAGGAGAAAGTCGTGAACCGGCTCCGGCAGGTGACTTCCGCCATCAAGCAGGACGGCACGAATCAAGTCAACATCATCGCCAGCACGGCGGAACAGCAGGCGGCCATCGAGTTCGCGAAGGCGGCGGCGATGCGACCGCAGATCGTCGGCAACGCCTTGAAGAAAATCTCGCAAGACCCGGAGATTTCCACCGCGTTGTTTCAAGCGTTGGAAACGCAGAACATCATAGAAGGCGGCGCGGTCATCACCGTGGTGCCGAAAAATTCCGGACTCCTCAATCAACTGCTGGCCGTGCAAGGGGCCAAGGCGAGCGCGGCCAAATGAATGGCTGGCGGGTAAAGCCGTGCGGTGCCGGAACGCACGGTTCAGGTTCAATCGGATTCAACGTTGTCACTGGTTGTCAAAACCAAGAACCGACCCCGTCCTAGCGCCGCCGAATTCCTCCGCGATTCACCCACGACGCCCATTTTCCGATCCACGACCACCTTCGGACCATCCACGACCACCTTCGGACCATCCACGACCACCTTCGGACCACCCACGACGGCCTTCGGACCACTCACGACCACCTTCGGACCACTCACGACGCCGGTCGGACCACTCACGACGGCCTGCGGGCGACCTGCGACGCCAAAAACTCGGTTTTATTGACGTTTCAGCCGGTTTGCGCTGGGCAAAAAGCGACAGTTTGCCCAGCTTGGCCGCCTTGGGGAGCAGCTCA
>CAINLR010000139.1 GCA_903850425.1 uncultured Verrucomicrobia subdivision 3 bacterium
GTCGTTGGTGCCCGCACCGACGCTTCCAACGCCGTGCGTTGATCCGAATCCAGTTCCAAACCGCGTATGGGTCTTGCCATGCACCCAGTTTAAACAAATATCATGTTATGTCCACTGTATTCGAGAACACAACACTAGTGACTGCATCAATTTTTGCCATACTAATTTATTGGGTCATTCCCTTGCTTCCCCCTGAACCAGACCGGGACAGCCCAATGGTTGAACGCCAACCGCAATGGTCAGGATGCGGCGTGGGAGCTCACACTTCAGCGTGTCTGCCCGGCCAAATGGTATCAAGCGCATAATCCGGATAATTGTTTCACGATTGCCCATCACGTTTGCACCAGGGTATTCCCCTTGGGCGAATGCACGTTGCACTGGACGATCGTGCCACCCGCAGCCGCAGCCTGAACGCTCAGCGACCCGCCGATGAGCTCGGCACGATAGCGCATGATGCGCAAACCCATGCCCGGTTTCTTCGGCCGGCGGGTGGTCAGGCCCACCCGTCGTCCTTGATCGTGAGCCGGATCCCGGCCCGCGTCTGGGTCAAACTGATTTGCACGCGCTTCGACTTGCCATGCTTGAGGGCGTTGGTGACGGCCTCTTGGGCGATCTGAAACAGGTGCGTGGCGACCTTGCTGTTTTCAATCATGACTGGTCGGCGGCAAGTAAAATGACAGCGGATGCGAAAAAGCGTTCTGCTCTGTTCGGCAAAATTTCCGAGCGCCACCATCAAACCATTCGGCTCCGGCTCGACGGGATGCAGGCCGCGGGCCAGATTTCGCGTTTGGGCCAGCGCCTCGTTGATCACCGTTTGAATCCGGTCCAAGCGCCGGGCGGCCGGCTCTGAGGATTTGGCCAGATCCTTGCGCAAGGTGTTCGTCAGGAAACCCGCGCCGAACAAAAGCTGCCCGAGTCCATCATGCAAATCCTGGGCGATGCGCCGGCGTTCCCGGTCGCTGATGTCCAGAATTTCCTGTTCGAGCCGGACGCGCTCGGTGATGTCCCGCACGGTGGCCTGAAGAAACGCGCGCCCCTCCAATTCCACCCGCGTCAGCAGCACCGAAGCGGGAAACTCCGCTCCATCGAGCCGCCGGTGGCACCATTCGAAGAAATGGCTGCCCTGTCGAAGGGCCGTTTCAATCATGGCCTGCGCGGCTTTGCGGGAAGACTGCCCATCCGGCTGAAACTCCGGCGAAAGTCCCCATGGCGCGGTCTTCAGCAACCCGTTGAAATCTTTCGCGCCGAACATGTTCACCGCCGCCGGATTGCCGGCAGTGAAACTCCACGAAGGCGGTTCCAATGTCAGCAATGCGTCGCGCGAACTGCTGAACAGAACCCGGTGCCGCTCCTCGCTCCGGCGCAACGCCTCCGCCGCCTGCTGGCGTTCGGTGATGTCACGCACAATGCCAATGGCGCCGATGATTTCGCCCTTGGCGTTGCGCAGCGGACCGCTCGAATTTGAAGCCCAGCCGGAACGGCCGGTTTGCGGCACATGGAAATGCAAATCCACCGGGGCGACGGTTTTTCCTTCGAGGGCCAGGTTGAGTTGCCTGACGATGCCGGCCTCCTGTAAAAACGGGAAAATCTCCGCCGGATGTTTGCCGAGCACGGCGGCCGCGGGCAACCCCGTCAACTCCTCCATGAACGGGTTCCAGACCAGATGTTTCAAATCGCGGTCATTGACGATGATGCCCACCTTGGCGCTGGCGATGATCTGCTGGTTGAACCGGCAGGCCTCGATCAAGGCGTCTGCCGCCTGCTGGCGCTCGGTAATATCCTGACCAAAGGCCACCAGTCCCGTGATCCGGCCCTGCGCATCTTTCAGGGGGGAATCGTTCCACTCAATCAGGCGCAGCGTCCCATCCTTGGTCCGAATGGCGTTGATGTTGCCCCGCGTGGGCGCGCCGGCGAGGGCTTTTCGAAATAATTTGCGCACCTGCTTCCCCTCCGCCGCCGGCAGAAAAACCTGGAACCAGTTCTGCCCTTGCACTTCAGACAGCCGGTAGCCGGAGAGTTGCTCCAGATACGGATTGAAGCGGACGATGCGGGCGTCGGCATCCAGAATCAGAATGATCGTCTGCGCCGTGGTGATGATGCGTTCCGAAAACAGCATTTCGTTCCGCAACGCGAGATTGCTCTGGTGCAGCTCCACCGTGCGTTCGCGCACGCGCTGTTCCAATTCCGCGTGTGCCCGCCGCAACGCCTCCTCGGCCTGCTTGCGTTCGGTAATGTCAATCGTGTAACCCGCCAATAGCGATTTGCCGCCCTTGATTATCGGGAACTTGACCGAGGTATAGTTGCGGCCGTTGAAATCTTCATCCACTTTTAACACTTCACCCTTGGCCAGGACGGCTTGGTCGTCGCGGGTGATCTGGGCGGCGAGTTGGGCGGGGAACAGGTCCGTCATGGTCTTGCCACGCATCGCTGAACCCGGAATGCCGAGCATTTCTTGATAGTTATCACTGGCGAGCAAGACCCGGCTGACGGCGGGCGTCAACTCCTTGATAAAAGCGAAAATGGGCGAGTGCTTCATGAACAAGGAAAGCATCTCATTGCTTTCCTGCAGCGCCGCCTCCGCCCGCTTGCGCTCGGTGATGTCGCGGGAAATCGAAATGATGCCGTGGATATGGGGGTTGGTGAGCTCATTGCGACCGAACGCCTCCATCCACTTATAGGAACCGTCCGCATTGCGGTAGCGATACTGGATGTTCACCACCGCATCCGGCGCCTTGAGCAACTGGCCAAACGCGTCGGCGACGCCCGCACGATCATCGGGATGAATGAACTCAAAGGTTGATCGTCCCTCCAACTCGCTGGCTTGGTAGCCGTGGATTTTGCCGGCGGCCGCGGAGTTGAAAAGGAGCCGCCCTTCCACGTCAAAGATGCTGATGATGTCGGGAGAAAAATCCGTGATGGCCTTGAAACGTTCCTCACTTTGGCGCAGCGCCGCCTCGGCCTGCTTGCGCTCCGTGATGTTCCAAGCCACCAGGCGATATTGCCGACCATCGGCAGCCAGCGTGGCTTCAAGGTGGAGGTTCAGCACCGTCCGGTCTTTATTCACCACAGCGATTTCGCAGGTCTGTCTGGTTTTGGTCGCGAAGGTCCGCTGGAGGAAGTTGTCGAAAGTCGGACGGTCGGTCTCGATGAGTTGCAAGTGGAACCGCCGTCCCAGCAACCTCCCACGCGCAATGCCCAACAGATCGGCGCCCGGAAGATTCACCCGGCGGATGGTGCCGTCGCCGCTGAGATCAAAATAGCCGACCGGCGCAAAATCGTAGAAGTCGGTGAAGCGCTCCAGAGCGGCTTCGTTTTCGGCCTGGCTCCGGCGCAGTTCCTCGTTCTGTATCTCCAACTCGAGTTGGTGGACTTCCAGTTCATGGCGGAGGCGGCGCCATTCGACTTCGCTTTGCGGTGAACGGGTGATGGCTCGGGCTTGCCGCCGCGCTTTCGCCGCGCGCCGTAATTGATTCCGCTCGGATGTTGTGTGGTTTCCCGCCATAGACGCAATGAAAGCCCAGAACTTAGTTGGTGCATCGGTTCAGCGCAACCCTGGGATTACTTGGGATTCCCATCGCGACCCGTCAATTTTCCCAGACCCGAAACTCCCTGCGTCCAGACCCCACCGCCGGACCAACCGGTCGCCGCATCGTTGTGCGCCGAAGAAAGCTGAAACAACACTCCGGCTTTTGGTGGCGAGCACGGTCGCGTTGCCCCGCAGTAATTCATCGCCGCCACTATCGCCCGGCCGGTCACCCGCAAATCCTGCCCGATTCCTTCCGCGGAAAACAACCCAACACTTGCGCCTCTGTCCGGCATTCCAATTCCTGAGCGAACAAGCTGATACAAGTTTCATACGGCAGATGATTGACCAGAGTGGTCAGCGAGGCGTGGGAAAGTCCGGACAGGATGTGAAACGGACTATGCGGATAGGTCAAGCCTTCGGGGCAGGCTTCGGAATACTCGATAATCAAGTTTCTAAGCTCCTCTAGGCTCTCCGTGCCCGCGAGCAACGACAAAAGTTCTCCCCCCGGACCTTTGGCAACCAACCTGTCCTGCAATGTTATCATAACTGGCCCATCGGCTTTGAATTGAAAAAACAGAGGTGTCAGCCCCACTCCACCCCCACGATCCCGATCGCTTTTTCCCAAAACTCCAGTGCCTCGGTTCTCCCCAAAACCCTCGATACCCGCCCCCTTGGACGTGGAACTGACAATGAGATTTTCGGCGGAAGCGGGTCTTGAAGAAACGACAAAATGTCCTAGACGAGTCTAAATGATTTAACTAGGAAGTGGCCAGCCACGCCGGCTGGTTCCCCGCTGGGTGTGGTGGCACCAAGTCAGGGAGAGCATTGGCGACCGCAAAGTTCGCGCGTTGCACCCCAGCACCCCTTCTTCCAGTGCCGGTCACCACGGCGTTCGACCACGTGGCGATTTTATATGACCGCCAAAATCCAATTGAAAGTAACGCAAGATCCAACGAACCTTTGACCGCAGTGGGCGCGAGCTAAGGCTCGCCGCTGGCCCCCGGCTGCCTTAATTGCCTGCGGAAAGCAGAAAACTACTGGAAATCACCCACACGCTAGCCCGATGCCCCTAAAATAGTGTCGCGGGGCGTCCAACCCAATAGACGCCCCGCGACGGGGTTAACCCCAACCATAACCCCAAACCTATTCCATTCCGCTTAAGGATAGACCATGCGCAGGAACACGCTCGCGTTCGCCGGGTTGAGTGGAATGCTCACGCTGGTGAGGTTCGTGGAATTGGGCCAGTCATACCAGTTGCTGCCAAGGCCCGCGTTGAGCGAATTGGTTTGCACCTGCAAGCGCCAGCCTTTGCGATCCGACGGCCAGCTCAATTCAAGACTGTTACTGCTCACAACGTTCGTGATGGTGAAGGTGTTGGTGTTAATCAAGACCGCAGGCAACTCGGTCAAGTTGATCGTGTAAAGGTTGGTGGTAATACCATCCTGCGCGGTCACCAATACTTTCAGCACGTTCGTCGAGCCGACGCCCAAGTTGGTGAGAGCCAGACTCGCCACGCCCGAGGCCAGCGTCTGCAATGCTACCCCGTTCAAAAACAACTTGTTCGTGGCCGTTAGATTCGCGTTCGTCACCGTCACGGCCGGATTCACGCCATAAACATTCGTCGCAAAGTAAACAAACGAATTCGGCGCAAAGTTGGGCGTCAAGCCATCAGTCGGATTCAAGGCCAGTGAAGTCAGATAGGCATTGGTGCTCAGAGGCATCACCAACAGAGTGCCCGTGCCCGTTAGATAAGTCGGATCGGTGCTGTTGTTATAGACGCCCGGAGCTTTGCTGACGCCATTGACTATCAGCACTGCCACCTGATTGGTTACCGTGTCCGGGAAATCCAGTTTCAACGCCGCTCCATTGCTCACTGTGACCGTGGAATAAGAGCTCAACGTGGGCAATGCCATTTCCAAGGTGCCAGCGCCCACGGTGGTCGCGCCAGAGTAAGTGTTGGTCCCATTCAGAATGAGATTTCCAAGACCCACTTTGGTCAACTTGCCCGCACCAATTACCGGCGACGCCGCATCCAGCGTGATGTTCTGACCGGCATCCACATTGAAGAGCGGTGTGCCGGTAGGATTTCCCAGATCGATAGTGATTCCAGAGACAGTCAAATCCGATGTCGGATAGTTCTGCAACGTGCCGTTGGTCATGTTGATAATGCTGGTGACGGTGCCGTTGGGAACAAGATCATTGTTGGCACCCAGCGTTATGGTCTGGGCATACAGAGTGCCACCCCACAGATTATAGGTCGCATTGATTGGTGTGACTGTGTATTGCGATTGATTATTCACGCCCATGGTGAGAGTGCCAATGGTCACATTGCCACCACTTTGGGTCATCGTGCCGTTGCACGAACCAGATGAGTTCGTCGTTCCAGCAGTCACGCCAAAGTTATCCCCCTTGGCAATGGTGACATTCGCAATGTTCACCTCATTGTTGCCGGCACCGAGGATAAAGGATCCGACATAATTTCCACCATTGGAGGCGCGCTCCGTGATCAGGAGGTTATTCGCTTGTATATCCACAATCCCGCCGCTCAAATCAATGGACGCGGTGTAACTCGCACCGGAGTTCGCATAGAGGATATTGATGTTGTTAACCGGGGAGGTTCCATCCACTCCGCGCAAGAACAGTGTTGAGTTGGGCCGGCCAAGGAAATTGAGGTTTCCGTTGCCGCGATATTGCGACAGGTTAATTGTGGCCACACTGAGGAGATTCGATTGGCCCAAATGCAAGCTGCCAAAATTCACTCCGCCCGCCGAGCCGGTTCCAACTCCGAGCTGGAGCACGCTCGCGGTGATAGTATTCGTCAGCGCAAGGTTGAGATCGGTAAGCCACGCAACGGTGGTTGACGAGTCGTTGATCGAACTAACGATTAAGCTACGAGACGGCTGACTGTAAGTAAAATTCGCCAGCCCTGACATATCCACCAAGGTGTTTGTTGATGAATTACCATATATATTGAAATTGGCATTGGCACCAATGGTCAGGTTGCCATTGCCAATCGTGTTGGTAAATCCGCCCGCCGTGGTCAGGTTATCAATCGTTTGACTGTTTCGGCCGAGATCCAGCGTGGCTGGACCGGTGCAGGCGATGGCGCTGGAGGTCGGCAAGACATCATCGGCATTAGAAATCACCAGAACGCCGGCACCCAAATTCACCGTGCCGCTAAAACTACTCGTTCCCGCCGTTGCATCAACGGTCAGTTTGCCAGTGCCGGATTTCGTGAATCCACCACTGCCAGCGAGCGTGCTGACAGTAAGATTGCCGGCCACTGTTTTGAACTGGGAACCGGAGGTCAGGTTAATCGGCACAATAAGCCGCTGGGAAATTGCCGAGTCATTTTCGATCGTGCCATTGGCGCCCAGCGTCAAGCTGCCGCCAGTAGAAGCAATCTCGAATGCACCAGCATTGTTGCTAAATGTCAGCGCGGATACATTGAACGAGCTATCCATGACCGGTGATAGACGGGTTGTGCCGGCAAACACCAGCGCATCACCATCGCCGGCGCCCGACGCATCCGGCACTGCGCCATTCAGCCAATTGAGGCTGCTCCAGTTATTATCACCAGCCACACCGCTCCAAGTCAGGGAACCGTTCACTATTGTGACGCCAATCGTTCCATTGTAAGTATTGGCTAGTGCATCGCTGACCGTAAAGGGCACCGAGTAAGTTCCTGGCGCAACCGATCCAGGGACCGCATTGGTGCAGGAAAAGAGGTTGCCAACTCCAGCGAATGCTTGCACCGAACCACCGATGACGCCAAAGTCCGCCGTTACGCCAATGCCCGTGCTGCCCGTGCCCGGCGTGACCAAGACAGTAAACACATACTTTTGGTGCAGACCGCTAATCGGATTCACCGCGCCGACGCCCGACAGCAAGACGGATGCTGAGTAATGAAGCTTCACCGTATTCCCTGACGTCACCACAGTGAAATTGGCATAGTTAGACGGCTTTGTTCCAACCCATATCGGGACAACATTGAAACTGCCAGAGATGGGATTCGGCGAACTGATCAGCGTGTAATCAGTGCCGGTAGCCAGGGGAGCAGATCCGCTCACGGCAGAGATGTTAATGGTGTTCCCACTGGGATCATTGGCATAAACGGTGCCGTTGACCGATAGCTTGTCGTTGTTAGCGCTGCCGACAGTGGTATCCACATGCAGCGTTACCGCAGCTCCGATATTAAGCGTCAGATCATTGTTGATAGTCAGCGTGCCATGGTTCGTGTTTGCAACATAGAAGCCCGGCTGGATAATGGATCCGTAAATCGCTGTGACGGAGCCGTTCACGGTTCCCACGCCACCTAAGCTGCCGCCTGTGATCGTGCTATAGGAGATGGCAGACACATCGAAGGTTGACCCATTGCCCACATTCACATTTGTTGAGAGAAAACTGGAATTGCCCGAACCAAGAACCAGCGTGCCGCCATTGGTGATAGTCGTATTGCCGGTATAAGTGTTGGGACCAGTGTTACCAGACAAAGTTAAGGAACCTCCAGCGACCGTAAGCGCAAGACTCTTCGCTCCACTTGCCGTGCCATCTAAAATGATGCCATCAAAGGTGCTCGTGCCACCATTATAGAGCAAGGTCGCACCGCTGCTCGTGCTGCTGTTGGTGATGATTGCTCCCGAAGCACTGGGATCCATGGCCAAACTGGAAACCAGTTGGCTTTGTCCGGCCAAATCCAACAGCGCGGTGGTGCCGCTGCCGCCCAGAGTCAAGGCCGAAGTCGTCGGAATGGCATTAGCCACTCCGAGCTTTATTGTGCCGGCAGCATTGGTCGTGGGTCCAGTATAAGAACTGACTGCATTAAGAACCAGAGTGCCAGTGCCTAACTTAGTAAGACTGCCGCCAGTGCTGGTTAAGGGTTTCGCAAGCGTGATTGTCTGGCCACCAGTATTCAACGAGTAAGCCTGATTGACCGCTGGGCTGAAACGGCTGGAATAGTCAACTTTGTTGTTCGCGCTGAATTGCAGTGTGCCACCGTTAAAATTAATCAAGCCGCCATAGCCCAAGGCCGTGGCATTGTTCAAAACCATGACGCCACCATTGAGAACGGTATTGCCAAAATATGTATTGGCCAAACTATTGGTCAAATAGCCAGAGCCATTCTTGGTCAAGCCGGTGTTGTTGGCTATACCTCCACTACCCAACAGCGTGTAATTGTGCGTCGAGTTATTAATCACCACGCTATTCGGTGTCAGCACGGAGTTATTCGTGACCATGATATTTGGGCCGGCGGGCGTCAGCGTATCGTCAAACACAACGGCGGACCCCATGATATTGGCCTCGGTGTAGGTTTTGCCGGCGACAGCGTTCAAACTCCAATTCCCGGCAGCCGTCCAATTCGCCGTAGCAATCGCCGGATTCCAGACCAGGGGAACGATGGAAGAAAGATTCAGATTTATTTGATTGGAGGCCGTGCCGTCAACCAAAGTCGCCGTGAACCCTTGGGGCAAAGTTCCCAAGACGAATGATCCAAAAACTCCGGCGGTATTGGTGTTGGCGAGCGTGCCGTATTGCAGCAGCGGAATGTAGCTGCCGGTCTGCCAGTTGCCGCCGGAAAGAACAATCGGCGCTGGAACATTGGTAACAAAGGTGAGCAAGTTGGTGACAGTTAGCATCGGCACCGTCGGCAGCGTGCTGGACCAACCAGGATTGAATGACAAAGGTGAATTGTTCGTGCCGATCAAGGTCAAGTTCGAGACGACCATTGAGGTGCCCAGAGATGTTGCGATCACTCCGTTGGTGGCATTCGCGGAAACGGTGATGGTGCCGTTGTTGGTGCTGGCGGTGCTGACGAAAAGCGTGCCGCCGCTAATCGAAGAATTGCCCACGAAGTTGTTCGTGCCTGCCAAAATGCTTGTTCCAGGTCCGGTGAATTTGAAAGCTGATCCCGAAGCGGTTTGCACATTGCCCAGAACCGCCAACGTCTGCCCAACATACGACACGTTTAGCACAGGAGTTCCGCCACCTTCAAGCTGGATGGTCTGCGTGGCTGGCATGATGGTGTAAAGATTGCCAAAGCCGGTGGTGGCAGCGTTGGCACTGTTCTGCAATGAAAGCGTCGTGCCGTTGGAGAGAGTTAGGCTGGTAGTATTACCCAGTGAACCGGCCAGTTGAAGACCGAGTGTGCCTTGGCCAATGATGATCGGCCCGCTGATAGTATTGGCCGTATTGTTATAGCGACTGGTCAAACTTCCGCTGCCTAGCTTGGTGAAGCCTTGCGTGCCTGTCGTGGTAAAATACCAATACAACCCCGCACCACCGCTGCAATTGATGACGGGAGTGCCCGACGATGTTTGGAAATTTAGCACCAGGTTGGCACCCGCCAGCCCGATCGTGCCTGAGGTGGCAGTCAAATTAAACGTGCCCAGCGTATAGGTAGCACTGGAACCGGGGTTGAGAATCGTGTTGGTGATGTTGTTAAAAGTAACCATGGTGTCCACGCCACTGGGAACATTGGCGGGCGACCAGGCGCTGGAAGTGCCCCAGACTACGTTGGAACCAACGTAAAGGTTAGTGGTCTGGGCCCGAATCGGTTCGACCGCGAATAGCAGCAGGCAGATGGCTGCGGCCCAAGGCAGACAATGCCTGGCGGCATGAATCCGCCGTTGCGATATGTGGACGGAGGTGTTAGAGGTTGTTGTTTTCATATTGGTTGCTTGGTTTGTTAATAGAGGGCTGTGGAATTGGTTATGAATTTGGCAAACAGTGGCGGTTGTCTTTATTATTCAAGGTTTCAGGGACATGATGAGCCAGCGGAAATTATCCCCTTCTGATTCAATACCGCCGGTCGTCTGGCCATTTTCGGTCCCAGTCCAGACATTGGCTGTGCTAAAGTAGGCGGCTTCGTGTTCGTAATTAACATGCAGATCGCCAAACAGAGCATTAAGCCCGTATCCACCCTTGCTGTTGGAGCGGTGGCTTAACATATCCTGACGGTAAATTAAATCCGTGAGTATCGAATACTGGGCGGAGAATTCCGTGGCCTTGAGGGCAAACGCCGGCGGAGTGAAACTCGGATGACCTGCAATCGTGCGGGAAGCCAAAGTGCGGCTTCCGGACTGCGGCGCGTAAGTATAGCCAACACGAATGCGGTTGCCGTCATCGTTCGGGGCCCAGCCCGGCCAGACGCCTCCCGCGTTGCGATAAGAGTCCCAGATGCGGTAGTCCACAAAAATCTGGCCCGTGGCATTGCCCGTGCCTTTGACAATGGCGCCGCTCAAACAATAATAGACTTTGGCATTCACGATAGCCTTGGCCTCGAAGAGTTGCCCTAATCCATAAGCATGAGCAGAGTCTATTTGTGTGATATAAGCGTCGTAAGTCCGGTCGTCGTTGGCCGAATCGGTGTCGAGCCACTCTGACCGGGGCACTTTATCACTGTAATCACCGCCATACAGAGACATGCCAATACCGATCTGGTGCAGATTGCTCACGCACTGCGCACGCTTGGCTCGCTCCTTGGCCGAGGCCAGCGCAGGCAACAGCATCGCCGCAAGAATGGCGATGATGGCAATCACCACCAGCAGTTCAATCAAGGTGAAACCGATTTGTTTATTGTATAAATTTTTGGGGCGAGCATTCATGGGTGGAATGAAATTTCAATTGGAGCTGATGCCAAAGACATCGTTGAGGTCATTGCGCAGATCTTTCCATTTCCATTTCTCAACGTGACCATCACACGTGGAAAAGATCCCCCGCGTGTTGCTGTCATGGCGGATCGCCGGCTGTTTCTGCGGATTGTAACCGCTCCAACCGGAGTTCGGGTCGGGCGCGATCACCGTCACATCCGTCCAGTATCCGCAGCCTGGCTGGGCATCCGGCCAAGTCTGCTTGGGCGTTCCGTCATCGCCAAACAACCATAACTGCGACGACCGGCGAAGCTGCGACAATTTTTTGCTGGCCGGACCGCCGGGCACGGAAGGGTAATTAATATACTGATTTCCCACGCTGCCATTTTGCGACGGTCCATAACCCTGCCATGGCACGCCGAAATACGTCGTGTTACCGGGATTGATATCGGCACTCTGCACCGTCGGGCAGCGCCAGACCGTGCCGCTGTTGGTATTATTCAAGCCGATCAGGTAGGGTTGGATCATGATAAACCACCAATTTGTATGGGTTGACATCGTGCCCGGCACATAGGGATCGCGATTGATCGGCGGCAAATAATCTTGATAGTCGCCTGCATAAAGCATGGCCCCGAGTCCCATTTGCTTGCAGTTGTTCACACAGGCAATGGATTTCGCATGATCCTTGGCCTTGGCCAATGCCGGCAATAACATCGCCGCCAAAATCGCGATGATGGCAATCACCACCAACAGCTCAATCAGGGTGAACGCCCGCACCCGGCCAAGCGAAACACGCTCACAAAAATTCGCCTCCGGTCTCGTGGTCGCATTCATGACTGACGGCTTGGCGGCGCGATTGAGCATGGGCATCGGTTTGTTTTGGCTGTGGTTTTCAGGGCTTAACCTAACAGTCCAGCGCTGCGCGGCAATTGATGGTTTGCGCAAACATGGTATCTTTTGCGCAAATCTGTTTTCCGCTTGAAAGGTCAGTCTAAGAATGCCGTCGCACTGCCTGATACCAAACTCTGAGGCATCATCTGATTCTTTAATGGCATCACTGAATACGCACGCGAATACCACTGGCGACTGAACTCCTGACTGGTGAAACACGGAATGCGCGAGTTGATCAAAGGGAATGATCTATTCGAGCGCAACCATCACGGAGATCGAACGCGGTAAAACTTCTGTTGGTTGGTCGCAACGCTGTCCATGAAACTTATCGTGCCTGTGCCAAAAAAACCGTTTGTCAGCGGCAACCAGTTTGTCAGCGGCATGGACAAATTCGTGCTCGACAGCAGTTGGTAGCTTTGGCCGCTGCTGCCGCTAAAACTCAAACTGAGTCCACCGGCGACAAAAGAAATAACATTGGCGAGCGTCGGCGCGACCAGCGGCGCGACGACCAGTTGCACGACAGAATCAGTGTTTCGCAAATAAGCCGTTGCGCCCGTCGGCAGCGATGGCACGGTGCCGAGTTTGATCCCGGTGAAACCGCTGCCGCCGATTGTGCCGGTGTAAGTGATGAGCGTGTTTGTGCCCAGCGGCAGACTGGCGTCGAGCAGGTTGATCGTGTGCGTGCCGCTGACGTTCAACGCGGCGGTGAAAATTTTTCCGCCGGCGGAGATGCTGAAACGACTGGCCGTGACAGCACCGGCGTTGTCTCCCAAGTTCAACGCGCGATTCGTCAACGTGCCGATGCCGGATGCATTGCCGGGCTGAAGCATGCCGCCGGATTGCAGCGTCGTGACTCCGCCAATGCTGCCGGCACCGCCGAGCGTCGCACCCGACGCGACGGTCACGGTGTTCGTGCCGAGCGCGCCGTTCACCAGCAACGTGCCGGCGCTGACGAGCGTGGTGCCGGTGTAAGGATGCGTGCCGATTAGCGTCAAAGTGCCCGAGCCGATTTTGTTCAAATTGCCGGAACCACTGATGGGCGCGGTGTTTTGCACGGTGATGGCGCGACCGCTGCCGGTGTTGAAAGTGCTGAGCGTGCCGTCGCCCAAAACAATGTTGATCACGCCGCCGCTGGAGCTGTCCGCGCCGCTGATGGTGAGGTCGGTGGTCGCATTGTAATTGCTCACCGTGCCCCCACTCAGATTCAAATTGCGGACGGTAAGAGCATTGTAAGGAACGCCAGCGGCAGCGGTGATGGTCTGGACTGCGAGCGTGGCGCCGCTAGCCAGCGTATAACTCGGCTTGAAGATAGGAGTGCCGGCGGTGTTGCCAGTGGCTCCGAAGTTGAGCGTCTGCACGCGCGCCAAACCGCCGTTCTGGTTGAAGTTACCCGTGGAGTTGGCCGTGCCGTTGTTGGCTGAATTCACATAGGCCAAATCAAGGGTGGTAATGTCAAAAGTGCCGTTGCCGAAATTGAGCGTCGCCGTTTCCGTGACTCCCGGTTGCGCCGTGTTCAGCACGTAAAGCGTGCCGATGAGCGCGTCCACATTCGCCGCGCCGAGATCGATCGTGTCAGTCTGGCTAGCGCCGGACGATTGCGACAAAATGGTCATCGTGCCGAGCCGCGAGCTGCCGCCGGTGATGCCGCGGAACGTGACGTTGGATGTGTTCAAGCCGCTTTCAAAATAGACATTGCCGGAGCCGCGATACGCGCCGAGCTGAAAATTGCCGGTGTTGAAAATATTGGTCTGACCGAGAAAAAGATTGCCGGTCGGCAGCGAGGTGCCGCCGCCGTTGCCGATGTAAATGTTGGCGGCGGTGATGCTATTGGAGCCGGCCAGATTCAGATTAAAAATGCCGCTGACGGCGGCGGTGCCTTGCAGGGTGAAATTCTGGCTGCCGTTGGAATAGGTGAACGACGACAAGCCGGACATGTCCAGCGTGGACGGACTCGTGAGCGTGCCGAACGGGCTGAAACCACCCGCCGCCGTCACGGTGAGATTGCCATTTTGCACGCTGCCGACATAACTATTCGGCGGCAAAATATTGGCGAGCGCCTGGCGGTTGCCACCCAAATCAAAAATGCCATTGCCAGCGAACGTCATCGTGGTTGTCGTCGGCAATTGATTGTTACCAGCATTCAATTGCACCGCGCCGCCGCCAGTCAGCGACAGTATCGCGCCGGAACCGAGCGTTACCGCGCTGCCGAGCGAAACCACTTGGTTGCTCGCCACCGTCCAGATTTGGCTGACGGGTAGAGTTACCGGCACGTTCACGTTCGCCGAGGTGTTGGCCATGATGCCGTTCGTAATGGTCAGGGAACCGGTGCCTGACAAAGTGTAAGTGCCGCTCGCGGACGGATTGAACAGCAGCCAGGTGTTTGTGTGCGCGCCGGTGACCGTTACAGTTCCCGCCGTGCCGGTCGCGCCGAAAGCGGCGGTGAGCGGATTCGTATCATTCCACGCGACATCCGCGCTGCCGTTCCACCAATTCGTGTTGCTGCTGTTCCACGTGCCGCTACCGTCGAGCGGATGCGTGCCGGTGCCGCTGGGATTCGCGTCCCAAACGAGCGCGTTGGTCGGCGAACTAAAAACCGCTTGAAACGATTTGCCCGCAGCACCGCTGACGTTCACCGAAAGAATAATCTGCGGACTAAGCTGCACCACCGTCACGCCCGGGTCCATGGACAAAACACCCGTAGCCGCGCGGTTCAATGTCACGCTGATGGAGCCGCGATTGGTCTGCGTAGGATCGGAAACGCCCACGGCGATTTGAAATATATTTGCGGAGGTGATGACGGAAGATTTTTTGTTCACCGTGATCAAACCGGCGGAGTTCGTGCCGTCCACCCAAAAGTTTGCCGCGACCACTCCGAGCGATGGCTTGCTCGCGGCTTGCACGTTGGACGTGTTGGTCAACACCACCATGTCCGGGCTGGCCGTATAAGTCGCCATGCCGCTCGCGGTGTAGTTCGGCAGAATCACATAGGCGTAAGTCGAGTTAGTCGGATTGGTGCCGTGGTTAAACCACAAGGTCATATAATTGTCGGTGTTGGTGTTCGGTGAAACGGTGTCATTCACATCAATCGTGCTCCAGGCGCCGGTGTTGGACACGAAGCCGGCATGCAAATTGGTCGCGCCACCGGGAAAATAATATCCGCCCGTGCCGTCCAGCGCGCACCAGGTCGTCGCGGTCAGGTTGGAACTCCAGCCCATCACCGGCGGATTCACGAAGCCGTTCACGGTGAAATTTTGCGTCGGCGAGGAACCGAGCCGGCGGTCTTCGACAGTCGTGTCCACTTCACCTTTGCCGTCAACGCAAGTAATGCCCGCGCCAAGGCAGACAATTTCGTTGTCGAACATGAACCAGGATTTTTTCGCGGTCAGCGACGTGCCATAAGCTGCGACCGACATGCCCGCCGCCCCGTAGGTTTTCGCAACCTGCGCGCCGCCCACCCACGACTGGCTGGTCGTGGTGCCTGCGCCGTAGGCCGAATTGTTGACCGGCGCGGGCCGGGCAAATTGCTCCTCGGTCGTGCCGGGCAGATGATACGCGTCCACCGTCGGCCAAAAATCACCGGTGAACTGCGTGTCCGGATTGCCGAGGTAAAGATACGCCATGCCGTCACCGGTGAACCAGCCGTGCAGATTTTCGCCGCTGAAAGATTCAAAATTGTAGATGCGGCTCGACGACATCCGGAGGGCGAGACAGAAATTCGTGCGCCACGACACGATGCAATCCATCGCCGGAAAATGATACTGGCCCGCCGGCATTTGCGGCAGGCTCGCCCACGCGGCCATCGCGTCGGCGGCGGCGGGCGGCGCGTAAGGCTTGATGCCGTTGACAAATCCCTGCCCCGAGGTGCCGGCCGGCCCGCGCGCGATGGTGCGGCCGCAAATCATCGCCATCCACTCGCCGTAGTAGTTCACCGGCTCGTAGGTTTGGGGCACCCAGTTGAAAACATTGGTCAGGTTCGGATCGATTATTTGCCAGGTGGATCCCAGGAGAAGGTTCACAATTTGCGAAACATCGCCGACCAGCGTCAGGCCATAACCGCCGGTGTAAGGATGGGCCGTGTGAAAAACAAACGAGCCGTCGCGGTAATAACCATCTCTATTTGTGACATAGAGAAACACGGGGCTTAAGTTGGTCTGCGCATTCCACATCTTGCCGCTATTCTGACCGATGATGCCGCGGATCAACATGCCCTTGCACTGATCGGTTAGGTTGGCCCCGGTCATCCAGCCTTTGTTCGGCGGCTGAAAATGATCCACGGCAGCGGTGTAGCTGGCGATTTGCGCCGCCGTCAGCACCGGATAAACCAGCACCTGCGTGTCGTTGAAATTTTGCATCCCGCCGATTTCCCAGTCCCACCAATTGTCGTATTCGGTGACGGTGGCCGTATAAATGTTCGCGCACATCCAATCCAGCGAGTTGGTGATGGCCGAGGCCAGCGCGGCGTTGCCCTGCAAGGGACTGCCCGGTGCCGCCCACGCCAGCGCCATGCTGCGCAGCCGGCCAAACGTGGCGTCCATGTGCGAAGAGCCGGTGTTGATGCCGGACTGGCCGCTGCCGAGCGTCAAGTCGCTCCACAAATAAGTCCGGCCGGCGTTGGTGTTGAGCGTGCTCCAATAATTGTTGGCGGTCGTCGCCAAATTGTTCAGCGTGGCGGCGCTGGGGTTGCCGATGATCCAGTTCGACTGCCAGTAAAGCCGCAGTATGTCGAACTCATCCGGTGCGCCCACCGCCAAAATTTTTGCCGTGGTGGTGGCGGTCGCGTTTGCCAGCGAGTAATTGCCCGCATCGGAACCGCTGATGGAAATTCCCGTCACGGTGACTTGCTTGTTGGTGCCGACATTTGGATCGGCAAAAAAAGCGTTGGTATAACTATCGCTCAAGTCATCTCCAGAAATCCGGCTGTCCGACAAAATCACGGTCGCGTTCGTCGTGCCGTCGTAAGTTCTGTTCACGCCGGTGGCGCTGACCGTCAAACTGCGCGGGGTCACCGTTAGAATGGCCGCATTGGTTGTCCCGCTTGGCGAATACCCGGTGGTTCCAGAATACGCGGCGGTGATGTTATGCGCACCGACAGAAACTTGCGCAGTTTTGGAAATAATTGCGCTGCCACTCGAAAGCGTCACCGCATTTCCCAAGGCGGAACCGTCCACAAAAAATTGCACCGTGCCGGTGGCTGTGTTCGGACTGACCGTTGCCGTGATGCTGGAATTAGTGCCGAAAATTTTTGCATCAATACCGCTCAACGTCGTGGACGTCGCCACGCTCGACGATCCGGTGATGGTCATCTGAACATTGGCGCCGCTGAAAGTGATCGTGCCGGTTCCCGCCGTGCCCGCCAGCGTGTAACTGCCGGAATGAGTGATGGTGCCGGTCGCTTGTTTGATAATGGTATAAGTGCCGTTCGCCAGTGGCTGAAAGGTGTTCACCGTGATCGTTTGCCCGGTTAAAGACAAAGTCCCCTGTGAAATAAACAGCGTCGGATTCGAGCCGTCGCAGTTTAAAGTAATCGGTCGTGAACCTAAATTGACCGTGCCAGTCGTCGCGCCTTTGATGATGGCGGAAGCACCCACGCCGCTGGCCGCCAGTGATGTGCTGCCGCTCAAAGTGTAGGAACTGATCGCCGAAACATCATAAGTCGCGCCCGCCCCAATGCCGATGGCAGGCGAGTTGTTGATGTTGGCGGAACTGCCCAACGCCAGCGTGCCGGCGCTGATGGTAGTTGCGCCGCTGTAAGTATTCGCGGCAGTAAGTGTCAGCACGCCGGAGCCGTTTAGATTCAACGCACCGCTGCCGGAAATAGTTCCAGAAAAAGTCTGGGCTGCGGAACTGTTGAAATTGAAAATGCCGTTGTTGACCATCGCTGCCGCATAGTTGCCGTTGCCCAACTTCCCCGCGCCGGCAATGGTTAATGTGCCGCCGCTGATGGTCGTCGCGCCGGTGTAAGTGTTCACGCCATTCAAGATCAGCGTGCCCACATCCGTTTTTTGGAGACCGGAACCAGCGACGCTTTCGCCGATGGCACCTGGAATAGTCAGCGAGTAACTGGTGTTCGCCACGTCGAGGTTCGCCGCCGTGCAGGCCAGCGTGAGGCTGCGAGATGAGGCCAGTGTGACAGAGGCCGCCGTGGTGGGATTAAAATACAGCTCCGCGTTGTTGCTGATGACGATGTCATTATTGGTGTTGCCCAAATTGGCGTCCACGTTCAAGCCCAACGCGCCGCCAGAAATGATGACATTGCCGGTGTAAGGCTGGGATTCGGAATTGTAGCGGAAAGTCAACGTGCCGCCGCCGGTCTTGTTGAACCCTTGCGTCCCGCTCAACACAAAATAGAACCACAGCGTTGCCCCACTGTTGATTGAAAAAACCGGAATGCCGGAAGAAGTTTGCGCCGTGAGTTGCTCGGTGGACAAACTCGGGTTGCCCACCACCACATTGCCGGAGACGCCGGTCGTGGCCAGCGTGCCAAAGGTGTAAGGAAACGCGCCGCCCGTGCGGGTGGCCTGCACATCCACGGTCACATTGGAATTGATGTTGACCACGGCACCAGCGGCATTGGGCACAGTCGCCGGACTCCAGTTGGTCGCCACGCCCCAAGAACCATTCGTGGCATTGATCCAGGTATTTTGGGCATGAAGCATGCCGGCCGAGAACAGCATGCCCATCAACCCGGAAAGCAACCCGCCGCCGACAAAGCGGAGAATTCCTACGTTACTGGCGAAATCGGTTTGAAAACGTCGGTTCATAATTAAAAAAATCGCGGCGCGTCCAACTAATAGAGGCCCGTGCTGTGTTCCAACTCAATCCAAGCCAAAAAACTGCCGCATGGTTAAAGCGCGACCAGTTTGATTCACGGATACCGCAACGGGAGCAACACTTTCGGATTTGCTGACGAGGATTTGCTTCCGGGCTGGTGGACGCCGACATAGCTGATGGCTTGACGGCGCAATTGGTCGTGGTCATCCGTTTAATCTAGGCTGTGGTTTTCAGGCCTAAACCTAACAGGTCGGGGCTGCGCGGCAATTGACGGTTTGCGCAAACATGGTAACTTTTGCGCAAATCTGTTTTTCCCATGAAACGTCAGCCTAAAATCGCCGTGGCGCTGCCCGACTCCAAACCCTGGGGCATCACGCGCTTCTTCAATGGCGTCAACGAATACGCCCACGAGCAGCACTGGCTGCTGACTTCCTGCCCGGTGAACCCGGAAAGCACCGAGGATTTCCCGCTCGAATGGTCGCGGCTGAAATCCTGGAAGGTGGATGGAATTATTTTGCAGGCGAATGATTCCAAACAATCCGAACAGCTCCGCAAGTGGAGCATCCCGATGGTCAACATCGGCGAAGATCTCGGAGCTGACTGCAAAATCCCCCGCGTCGCGCAAAACAATCCGCAGGTCGGCCGGCTCGCCGCGGAACACCTAATAGGTTTGGGGTTGAAGAATCTGGCGTATCACGGCGTCCAAGGCCGGTGGTATTCTGACGAGCGGATGCAGGGTTTCAAACAGGCCGCCAAGGAAGCCCGCTTGAAGGTCAATATTTTTTGCCTGCCACACATGACGCGCGATGCGCTGTGGAATGAGCGTTACGAGCCAATCAAACGCTGGCTGAAAACCCTGCCGCTGCCCGCCGGCGTTTTTGCCGTGCATGATTACCGCGCGCTCATTGTGCTGTCCGCCTGCCGCGAACTCGGCCTGCGCGTGCCGGAAGACGTGGCGGTGATCGGCTCGGACAACGATTTGATGGTCTGCGAATTTTCCACGCCCACACTCACCAGCGTTTGCGTCAACGCGTATCGGATGGGCTATGAATCGGCGCGGCTGCTGCACCAGTTGATGCAGGGGAAGACGCCGCTGCACGATCCGGTGTTGATTGATCCCTCTGAAGTTGCCGCCAGAACTTCCACCGATGTATTGCACATTGACGACCCGGCGGTCAAAAAAGCCGTCACCTACATGCGCAACCATTTTGCTGAGTCTTTCAAAATGGATCAGGTGGCCGAAGTTGCGGGCGTATCGCGCCGCTTGCTCGAAATGCGTTTTCGCGCGGAACGGAAAACTTCGCCGGCGGAATTTCTCGTCCAACTCAGAATTCAAAAAGCCAAGGCTCTGCTCGCCAGCCACAATCAGCACCCCGGCGAGGAGATTGCCCGCGTCTGCGGCTTCGGCACGGGGAAAAATTTGCGTGCGGCCTTTCAACGTATCCTCAAGGCGTCGCCAAACGATTTTCGTCCGGAATAAATCCGTTTGGGGCGCCGAGCATTACTCGGCCAGTGAGAAAAAAGGCGCATCAATGAGCCGAGCAATGCTCAGCGTTCCGCTTTTGCGAGGTCGCCGAATTATCTCAGCAGCACCGGCTGGTCAGCCTTCAACGCTTTCAGCCATGCCGCCGCGCGTTGGTTGAAAGGCGTTTCACCGTGCTTGTCGGTTTTGGGCGCTTGATGCCCGGCTTCCGGAAGAACCACAACTTCGACCGGCCCGCCCAGCAGATTGCACATTGCAAAAACATTCGAGGCCGGACAAGTCGTTTCCATCAAGCCGGGACCGACGAGCGCGGGACATTTCACCCGATGCGCAAAATTGATCGCATCGAAGTAACGGCTCGTGTTCATGATTTTTTCGGCATCCGGGCCATTGGCGTGTGCCTGCCAGTAAGGCCAACCCCAGCCACGACCGATTTGTTGCGCCGTGTTGCCGCAGCCCGCCGGCTCCAACGCCATGAACGCGGTAACTTTGGGGCACAACGCCGCCGTCACGATCGATTGCAAGCCGCCCTGGCTGGTTCCTTTGACAACCAGAATTTTTCCATTCCAATCGGGACGCGTGGTCAGGTATTCGGCTGCCCGCTGACAACCGAGAAACATCCGCAGAAAATAACTCGTCTCGCGATTCGTCTGGCCGATGGCTGTGTATTCTTTCAAGGTCGTGTCCGCGAGTTTCTGAAATTCACTTTCCGGCAAATCAAACGGGACATCATGCGCACTGGTGTTCAGCACGAGCCAGCCATCGCGGGCGAGGCCGGTGACATTCTCGCGCTTGAGCTGATAGACCCCCGCATATTGCACCAGCAGAATCGCGGGATATTTGCCGGAAGCTTTCGGCCGGGCCAGTTGACCAAAAACATGCGAGCCGTTGATGTTGTCGAGCTCCAGTTTGTAATAATCAATGGCTGGTTCGTTGGCGAGCGCAACTGGTTCAAGTTTCGGATTAAGCGGAAGTTTTTTCGACGCGGCAATTTTTCCGTCCCAAAACGCATCAAAATCATCCGGCACCGGCAGCGGCCAGCGAATGTTTTTGTAATCCGCCGTCGCGCCAGCAAACGTAGTAAATTTCTGCCCCGAAGTCGTTGTCCCGCTCACGGTGAACAACAGTGAACCCGGCTCATCCAGCGAAGTTTGAAATTCGGCGATGTGATTGGTCAGTTCCAATTTTCCGGAAACGACCACTTTGGCGTCGTGCAACTTTGCGGTGTATTCCACTTGCTTCACGGCATCGGTCGCACCATCGCGCGCTTCAAGTCGCACAATGATTTTTTCTCCGATATGGTAAATGCCCGTCGGATTGGCCGTGCGCGCAACGACGCCGACCGGGCGCGGCACAGGCGCTGCCGGTTCGGTTTGCGCATTGACTTGAGCGGCGAAACAAAAAGTGGCAACAAATAACAATGGGCGGATTATAGATGATGGCGTCATATTTGATTGTGCGGACAGCTTACTATTAGCAATAAAGGTGCGTCTATCTTTGGAAAGGACTTTCATTTTGCGGTTTCTGCCCATGCTGGATTAGGTTTGGCGGATAGCACAAAGTCCAGTCGCGCGCCTTGCCGAATCTGCTCTTGGGTGATGACCAATTTGGCGAGCGGTTTGCCGTTGAGCGTGACCGATTGGACGTAGCAATTCTTTTCCGGATCAGGCCCGGCGGTGATGATGAAATCCTTGGCCGTGTAACAATCGGGTTGCAGGTGAATCACCACACGGTCGAGCATCGGGGCGGTGAGCTCGTAGCTGGGATTCAGTTCGCAGCCGCCGCGCAACTGAAACAAGCCCATCGCCATGAGTGCGCTGAGCGAACCCATCTGGCCTTGATCCTCGTCGTCGTGGGCGTAAGCTTCAGATGAGGTCGTGGTCAGCTTGTAATTGGCTTCATAGACTTTGCGCACCCAGCGTTGCGACTTCACCGGATCGCCGAGCGAATTGAAGAGGTGCGCGTGATGGAAGCCGGTGTTGTTTTCATATTGCAGCCAGCCGAACCGAAAATTCTGCGGCTTCGCGCGTTCGAATTGTTCTTCCAACCGCTGGATGGTTTTCTCCCGGCCACCCATGACTTGCATCATGCCATCCAGGTCATTGACGGGAAACCACGTCAGCACCGCCGAGAAGCTTTCCAGAAAACCCTGTTTGTTGTAGGGCAGCGGATCGAAGGGTTCAACCCAGGTGCCGTCCGCATTGCGCGGCTGCAACCAGCCGTGCGCTGGATTGTAAAGATTCGTCCAACCGAGCGAACGGCGCAGATAACGGTCGGCGTCTTCGGTGTGACCGAGCTTCAACGCGACCTCGCCGAGAATCCAGTCGCAGAAAGAATTTTCCACCGTGCGCGTGACCGACCATTTGTGTTCGCCCAAATCCGCCGGCATCCAACCGCCAAACTTGTCGTAGATGTCCACGTCGCCCATCGGACGGTTCGTGCCTTTGTGCAGGGCTTTCATCGCGGTCAAGGCGTGTTCGCCGTCCACGCCGGGCAGATTCATTTGCACCGCGCGACCGAGCAGCGGCGCGGCCTGGTCGCCCGACATGATGTAATCCACTCGCCCGGGAGTCGCGCCCATGGGCAGTTCGCCAGTGTCGTCATAAAACCGCAGCCACGAATTGCAAAAATCGCGCAAGACGTCGGGATAAGCCAGTCCCCAGAGGGTATCGAGATTTTGCTGCGTCCACCAAAACGAATCCGAAGCGTGCATCGCAAACGCCGGCTCACCCTTTTCGTTGAGCGGAACGGATTTGATTTCGATGGATTGGTTTTTGCTGCCGATGGGATACTGACCGTTCACGTCATGGTTGATTTCGCTGAACTGGCCATCGTGGTAAAGCGGATACTTGCCATTCACGTCGCTGAAGTCACCACGCCCCAGCAAAGCGTGCCAAAGGCCGTTGTAAAATTTTATTTTCCGATCCGGCGATCCCGTGACTTCGATGCGGCTCAAAGCGGCATTCCATTCATCGCGAGCGGAATTATGCACCGCATCAAAATCCCAGCCGGGCAATTCGGTGTTCAGATTCAACCGCGCCTGCTCAATCGAACAATACGAAATGGCTACCTTCATTTGCACCGTGGTGCCGGCGGACACTTTGCCGAAATTCAGCACGAGGCCGTTGTTCTCGCCTTTAATACCATTGAGGTTCCGAACCATTTCCTGTGTGCGCCAGCCGTCCAGCGACTTGAACGGACGATCCGTCGTGAGCACAAAGAAAACCTGCGTGGGCACGACCAGCCGGGAATCCGTCGAGAGCCGCGCGTCGGCGAAAATCAAACTACCTTCGAGCGTATCGGGGGCGGTGCGTTTGATATCGCAGCTAAACATCCGCGCCTCGTTCCACACGCCGGTGAGCGGCAGGAGCACGGCGGCTTCATCCGCCCGCTCGAACGTGTAGCGATGAAAGCCGACGCGCCGCGTGGCGGTGATTTCGACGTCAATGTCGTAGCGATCAAGATGAAGTTTTTGGTAGCCCGGAGTGATGGTTTGCGTTGGCGGATTAAATCCTGATTTCCAGCGTTCCGCTCCAGGAATCGGGTTCACCGTGCCGGACACTGGCATCGCTGCGAGTCCACCCATTTGGAATTCGTGAATATGGCTAAAGCCAAAAATATTCGTCTGTGAATTCTGGTAGCCGGTGTGATAGTAGCCGCAAATTTCCGTGTCCGGTGCGAGCTTCACCATGCCGAACGGCCGCGCCGCCGCCGTCATGAAAAAATTGCGGCAGCGGTCAGAGCTGATGAGCGGATGCACCAAATCCACCGGCGACTCCGCACCCGGCTCGGCGAATACATTCACGGCGGCAAGCGAAGCGAACAGCAATATGGCAAACGCGGAACAACATTTTCTATGGTCTAATTTCATAATTCCTTGGCGAAACAAATGTCGCTTGGAAATTTGCCAACGGGTTGCAAATGTAAATTTGCCTCAATTAATTCCTCACACTGATGTTTATGCGACTGTTGAACACCGTGGCCCGGGTCATCTTGTGATTGGCGTAAAGCCCCATGTGCGCCCCAGCCAAACCGGGCTTGCCGAGATACGGGCCAGCGGAGGCGAGCGCATTGTCCTGATAAACTTGAACCTGTTTGGTTTTGACGTTCGCCTCAACGCGCACGGTCACCCATTGCCCAGTGGGGAAAACCGGTCCGTCTTCAATTTGGGGATAAAATGTTCCAGCGCCTGCCTGATCCATCGAGTAGGCCTGCAACCGATAATGTCCCGGTGTCCCGACCAGATTGACCATCACCGAGGGATGAAAGAACGTCCCGCCCGCGACGGTGGTTTCGTCAAAAATGGTCACCACATTCAACCATGGGTTTTGTCCATACGGCCCCAGTTCTGAAGGCGTCAAGTCATCTACCTTCACATCGAAACTCACGCTGATGCTGCCGGGAATGAAGTGGTCTAAATAAATTTCCGGGTGCATGTGGAACTTTTCGGGATCGGCGGTCTTGAAATCAGGAGTGAGGTGGCCGACGAAAACAATTCCCCGTCCGAGATCCGCCGGGTCGGGCAGATATTCATAATGCCCCGGAATTGTCTGGTGGTGTGAATACACAAAAGCGGCTTCGCTCGAACAATCCCCTTTCCAAACGAAAGGCGTGCCTGGCACTGCCGACCCGGTGGATGCCGATGCGGTCGCGGCGGACGTTGTTGTTTCGGAGACCGGCACCAGCGAGCACTTGGCCAGCCAGTATGTCTGCCCGACCGTGGCTCCCAGATCGGTGAAAGAGATGCGAACATTGTTGTCACTCCAAGGCGTGGCAAACTTAAAGTGCAGTTCCTTCCACTCGGTGGAAAGCGGTAACAGCTCCTGCGTGTGATGCTCCCAAGGTTCGTGGTTCATCATGCAATTCACCTTGATGCCGCTGGCGCGATCAGACTTGGCCCAGAAAGTCAGCTCGTAGGCCCGGCCTTTTTCGATGTGCGGTCCGGTCTGGTATAACTGCAAATGATAGGCTTTGGGGGCGATCGTGAGCACTTGAATACTCAGGGCCGCTTTACCGTCCGGCCCCTCCGGCACATATTCCATCCGTCCGGTGGCTCCCTCAGTTTGTTCCAGAACCCAGTTGGTCAGTCCGGCGGCGAAGTTGCCGTTGACCAGCATTTCATCTCCGCGTTTCAACCCAGCAGATGCATCGGGCGCAACGGGGAGCGCGGCTTCGGTCGCGACAGCTTTTGAAGAAAGTCCACCGCCCTGCAAAACCAGATTGTCAATCCAGGCAACCCGCGTGCCGTTTGTCAGCCCGCTGTCAGAAAACTGAAAACTAAACCCGCGAGCGGAGGTGACGTCGCCAGTCAGCGGCACGGAGATGTGAAACCAGCCGTTGTTGGTGTTCAAGTTTTCACCATATTGGCGGAGAAATGTATATTGGTTGTCATTGGCGCGGATGACGAGTTGGAACCATCCGGTATTACCGTCCTCACGCGCGGGGGAAGCGGGGTCCACTTTGACATCGAGACTGAGGTTGGTGTAACCGGCAGCAGTCAGGTTGGTCGCCACGGGAAATTTATCCAGCGTGAATTCAAAGCCCCCTGGGACAGTGAACGGAAGGACGAGTTTCATGGCCCCACGTGACAAACTGCCGCCGGCGTCCTCGGTGGGATCGAAGGTGAAGGTGCCGCCGGGCAGACCTCCGTCATAACGCCAGGCGGCGACTTCTGCGGCGGAGTCAAAACGATTGATAACCATGTCGGCCCGAGCGGCAACGAAGCTGAATGTGAATAAGGCGAGGACAACAATCGCGGGCTGCGCGATTCTGCGTGTTGAGGTAGTGATCGTGGTCATGGCGAATGTTTAGTGAGGAAGCGAAACCGGCGCGGGCTTGAGGTTGCTGCCGGTGATGCGCAGCGAACAAGTCAGGTCGCTGATTTTATTGCCCGGCAACTGCACCGTCAAACCTTCAGCAGTCTGGGTGAACTTCAAGCTGCATTTGCCCCCAAACAATTTTTTTATGAAGTTGACCTTGTAGCCCAACAATTCGACCCGCTTGATTTTATTCATTCCCGCGTCCGAGGTCTTTGCGAGGGACTTGATTACAATCTTGCGGTTGTCCGGCCAGCCCAGCGCAATGGCGTAAAGCGTCGCGCCCTTCGTCGTGAAACGGATGTCCTTGGCTGAGAAATCAAATTTTTCGCTGAACGCGCCGCCCTTCGGTTTCACCGCGCCTTCGCCGTAAACCAGCCACGGACGCGAACCGTAAATCGCCTCGCCATTCACCGCCGTCCAATCAGCGAGGCGATGAAGTATCGCCTCGGCATCGGCGTCGAGCGAGCCGTCAGCACGCAGGACAACATTCAGCAGCAGATTGCCATTTTTGCTGACGATGTCCACGAGCGTGCGCGCGACCCATTCCGGCGAGCAATACATTTTGCCGGTCTGCTTGTCCTTGTAATTCTTGTTGCAAAACCAGTCGCCGATGGAGGTGTCGGTCTGCCACGGATTCGGATCAATGCCACCGCCGACGCCGCGTTCGTAATCCTGCACCCAGCGACCGCCGGAAACCTGCTTGCAATTATACACCGCTTGCGATTTGCCGCCATGCGCAGCCGCGCTGACATTGTAGAGGTTGGCCACCTGACTTAAGCCGACCACGCTGTTCGTGCCGAAGGCCACGCCACCATCGCTGTAAAGCAGGTCGGGCTGGTAATTATCCACGAGTTCCTTAATTTCGTCGTACCACTGCTGATGCCAGCGCGGATTTTTGGAATACCATCCGGTGTCGCCCGGTTCCGCTGGGAAATGGTATAAATCCCAGTTATTCGAGTTGGCCCCATCATACGGCACGCCGGCCAGCGGACCGGTCTTATCGGATTTGTGCGCGTCTTGAAACCAGGTGAAGCTCGCGCCCAAATGTTCCGAGACGCCGAACGGCAGGCCGTTTTTTTTCGCGGCCGCCTGCCATTCGCTAACAACGTCGCGGTGCGGCCCCATCTGCACGGAATTCCAGCGGTGTAGTTTCGAGTTCCACAAAAAGAAATTGTCGTGATGCGAACCCATGCTAACAAAATATTTTGCGCCGGCCTTTTTGTAGAGTTCCATCAGTTTCTCCGGCTCCCATTTCTCCGCCTTCCACAGCGGGATGACGTCCTTCCAGCCGTTCGTGGACGGATGGCCGTAATTTTCCAAGTGATGTTTGTAGTCAGCGCTGGGGCCTTTATGCTCGCCGGTCTTGCGATCGACCTCATCCGAGACATACATCTTGCGCGCATACCAGTCGCCCTCCTCCGGCACGGCCTGCGGCCCCCAATGTGCCCAGATGCCAAACTTGGCGTCCCGAAACCATTCCGGGCAGGAATAATTGGTCAGCGATTCCATCGTGCCTGTGTAAGGACCAGACGTGATGGGAAGGTCCAGAGCTTGGCCGCCAAGCGGCACGAACAGAGCCAACGACAGGAGTAAGTTTGTTAGTTTCATTTTTCGACTATTTGATTGATGTGAAAATGACCACGCTGCGGGCAGGCAAGCTGACGTGTAAGCCAGCGGCCAAATCAGCCACTGGCATAACTTCCTTGGGCAGAGGAAAACCATTTTTGTCCGTGAGCGTGTCACCGGGGAAATAATCATAGCGCGCGAGTCGTGGAATTTTTTTTAGGCCCGGTGCGGCGACACGAATTTTGTGTGGCGTGTCTGAGTCATTCACCAGCGCTAGTGAGAAGTCATTGCCTACCGTCGCCGCAAGTGTGCGCAGGCCAGGCACGAGCGTCTCGGAAGTTTTCAACGTCGTGCAGCCCGGCGGAAAGCTGCGCGACAGCAGCGACCAAGTGTAATACCACGGACGCAAATTCATGTCTTCAGGATGCCCGATTTCATTGGCGAGGCTGTTCCAGAATCCCCATTTCTTGAAAAGTGTTTTGGTGACATCCGGCCAGGCGTTGTCCTTGTTTTTGTTGATGTGCATCGCATCGTCCAAGTCCCACGCGATGGTGCCGGCCATTCCAGCGCGGGCGCATTGCACGTTGTAGTCGGCCATCCACACGCCGTAGTTGTGTTCGTAGATATGCGGCTGGCTGTCGTTGCCGCCCTGCGGAGCGACCGGGCCACCGGTCATGCCGGCTTCGCCCATGAAGAAAGGTTTGGCGGTAGCATTCGTGTCAAAGCGATCAACATAGTCTTTCTTCATCCAGCAATACTTTTCGAGATAACCGGACTCCAAATCGGCTGCGGGAGCGTAATAGTGAAAGTCATAAGCGCCCACTTCTTTGGGGGACTGTTGCACGGTGAGTTCAATCCAGAAGCCATCGCGCGGGAGAAAAGTCACATCGGGACCAACCATCTGGACATCCTTGGACAGCCCGCGCCTGGCAAATTCGCCATTGAGAGCGGTGATAGCCGACTTCCATTTGTCGAACGGAATGCGACCGGATGAATTGCTGTCCGGTTCGTTCAGGAGGTTGAAATAAACGATGCAGGTGTAGTGCTTCACGTTCCGCAGATATTCCACCTCGTCGGCGATGATGCGATGCCAGCGCGGATCATTTTCCTCCATGTGGTATTGCTGGAGCTTGTCGGTCTCGATGTCCGGGCGATCCTGCTGCGACGACGGATGATCCCATTCGCCGAGAATCACTTTGACGTGGTGCGCCTGGCAGTAGTCGAGCAGGCGATACATCTTCTTCATGCGATTATTGTCCCAGTTGTAAATGGGTTTGCCTGCCGCATCGAAACCGTCGCAGTAAGTATAGGAGCGCGTCATCAGCCGGACGATGGGCACGCGCATGAAATCCAGCCGCTCAAACATTTTCTGCCACGCCGCGTCTGTGATGTCGAACCACGGATACGGACTCCACTGCACGCCAAAGCCGAGAAAATTCGTGCAGAGCGGCGCGCCCGTGTCCACAGTGATTTGAACAGGTTCAGCGGGCGCGTTGAGCGCAAATATCACCGTTCCCGCAGCCAGCGAGAGAAGGATTTTTTTCATGGGAGTTGCTTATGCCGGGAATTGAAGGACGTATTTGACGAGTTTGTCAAAGTTCGCCGTGGCGACGCCGATGTATTTGTCCGCGCAGCCGTAATAGACATACAACCTGCCGCCAACCACAACGTTCGCGGTCGGAAACACGACGCCGTGCGGATACAAACCTTCCCACTCATACTTCGCTTCGGGCGACATGATCGGTTCCGGCGTGCGGGCGAGCACTTTGCGCGGATCGTTCAAATCCAGCATCATCGCGCCGACGTGATACACGCCAAGCGCATCTACCGCGTGATAAATGACAAACCAACCTCGCTTGTGTTTTAGTGGCGGAGCCGAGCCGCCGATTTTGCGCTCCCAATGAAATTTGGCCTTTGCGAGCAACGTCTCCTTTCCCCATTTGAGCGGATCATCGCCAAAACAAATCCAGATGGCCGGATACTTCGTGCCGTATTTTTTGCCGACCCACTGCATCGGCCGGCGCAGAAGAGCGAATTTTCCATTGATGCGTTCAGGAAATAAAATCACATCACGGTCATCGAGCGTCGGGTCCGTGATGCGGCCGAGGCGGCGAAATGTCTTCAAATCTTCGGACATGAGCAAGCCCGATGACGTGAGATTTTCTCCGAAGGCACGCGGTTGATGCTTGTCGCGAGGATTGAAGGCGGCATTGTTGGGCGCGAGCCAATACTTTTGCGGAAAATACGGGCGATACGCGTAGGTGATCAGAAAATGCCCGTTGGTTTTAACGATGCGCGGGTCTTCGATGCAACCGGCGTCCTCACCGTCCACGCTCGGAGACAGTATGGGATCTTTTTGGGCGCGCTGGAAATGAAAGCCGTCCAGACTCGTCGCGAGGCCGAAGCGGATGATGTGATTCGCGTCATCGCCCGCCGCCCGGTAGAGCATCTTGAATGCGCCGTTGTCATAAATCACACCCGGATTGCATACCACGAGACTTTCCCACGGCTGTTTGGGATTTGGTGAGAGAATGGGATTACCGGAATACTTTTCTAGTTTCATGAGAATAGTTTCAGCGCCAGATGAAAACAAAAATGGCCGCCGCCAGCAGCAGCAACGCGGACAGCACGCGAAAGTTTTTGAACCACGGCAGCCCGGCCAACTCTTTCGATTCCGCGCGGAAGAAAGACATGTTCCACACGAACCGCTCCACCACCCGCGCGCTCGGCGGTGCGGTCATCAAGCTGACCACGGCGATGATGACAAGCGACAAAATCAAGACGACCGGTGCGACGTAGAGGAAATTCCAGCTCGCCAGCAGCGTGTGCTTGATGCCGAGCATCAGGCACACGCCCATCACCAAACCAGAAAGCAGACCGACAAAGGCCCCCGTGGAGCTGGCGCGTTTCCAGAACAAGCCGGTGAGGAACACCGCCACCACCGGGGGCGCCATGTAGGCGAGGATTTGTTGGAAGTATTTCACAATGGAATCGAATTGCTGGATGTGTGGCGCCCAAATCGCCGCGACCGTGATGATGATGATGCCCGCCGTGCTGCCGGCGACCACCTGCTGCCGCCCCGTCATGCCGGGACGCAATTTGCTCACGAGATCCATCGTCACCAATGTCTGCGCCGAGTTGAGCGTGGACGTCAGCACGGAAGTCATCGCGGCGACAAAACCGATTAAGACTAATCCTAAAATGCCCGGCGGCAGCATTTCAAAAACCAGTTTCGGATAAACTTGGTCGCCTTTTTCCAAATTCGGATACAGCACGCGTCCGGCGATGCCCGGCAAAATCATCAGGGCGAAGATCACGAAGTTCAACGCGCCGGCCAACAGGTTGCCCCAGCGACCGTGGTTGGTATCGCGGGCGCTCAACGTGCGTTGCACCATCGTCTGGCTCAAGCCCCAAAAATAAAATCCGGCCAGCGGCAGACTTATGAACAACGCCGGCCACGGCACCGACGCATCGTTGAGCGGGCGAATCAAGCTTAAATGTCCCGGCGGCGCTGCGTGCATGACCGCCGACCATCCACCGGCCTTTGAAAACGCGGTGAATGTCAAGATCGCCGAGCCGCCCATCAGCACGAAGGCTTGAATCAATTCCACGCGCATCACCGCCGACAATCCGCCAACGAGCGTGTAGGAAGCGCCAAGGATGGCGAGGCCCCAGATCAAAACCGGGATGCTGAACTGCGGAAAGACCATGTGCAGCATCAACGATCCCGCATAGAGCGTCACCGCCAGGTCGGCGAACATGTAACCAATCACCGTCAGCACCGAGAGATAAGTGCGACTGCGCACATCAAAGCGGCCTTCGAGAAATTCCGGCAGTGTGTAGATTTTATTCCGCAAATAAAACGGCAGGAAGAACACGAGAAAAAACACAATCGGCAGAATGGCCGCCGAGATACCGTAGTTGAAAACCGAAATGCCTGTGCTGTAAGCATCCCCCGACCAACCCACCAGCGACGAACTGGAAACCACCGTGGCAAACATCGAAAGTCCGACGACAAACCACGGCATCCCGCGGCCGCCAAGAAAATAATCTTCCGCGTTCTTGCGCTTGGAATGAAATAAACCCCAGCCAACAATGGCGACCAGATAAACCACCATGACGACAAGATCTATGGCGGAAATTTTAGCATTTAGCATAGCGTGTTCACCCAGAGGCTATCCCCGCCTGCATTGCGCGCCAACCGCCATTTTGCGCAAATCAGGAACAAATTGCGCAAACTTTCAAATCTGCTGGTTTGATCTTTCCGCTCGCTCTGTAAATTCGGCTTGGCCAAGAACTCGCATTCAAGCCGTAAAGTGGTTGCACCGCGAGGGTGTCGTTTTTCCGCCAAGTCCTTTACGCAAGCTCGTTGAAAAAATGGGGAGGAGGTGCCTTCTGCCCACGGTTGGAAAATCACCCCTTTGATCACTCGCCCATTCAAAACCGCAGCATAAATCACAAAGAACTCAATCCACGAGTGCGAACCGAGGACTAAAGTGCATCATACAAACTGGGCGCCAAGGAATGAAATTGATAGTTGCCGCCAAATCCCTTTCACGCCCCCTTTCTCGACCTCGCTAGCCGGCGCCAGCGGAGACCGCAGGGAGCCCGAGGTTATGGCAATAGTTTCACCCGATAAAAACGTTGTCGGTTCGTCGCAGGGCCATCGGCAAATATCATGACCGAATTTGTGCCGAGAATGGATGAACCTAGATCCAGCCAAACGGATTGCACCAGATTCGTTTTGAACTGCACCAGGTAGAGCGAACCCACTTGGGCCTGCCAGGTGAACGAGAAGTTCTGTCCCCCGAGCACACTCAACACATTGGGCTTTATGGGCAACACGGCCGACGGTGAACCGGCGCGGATGGTCTGATTGTAAGTGTCCGCCACATAAACCACGCCCATGCCGTCAACGCCCACGCCACAAGGCGTGGCGAATTGCGCCACTGCTCCGGGGCCGTCGGTGGCCCCATTGACGTAGGCCAGTCCCCCAACGGTGTTCACGATCCAGTTAGTGCCGACCGGGGTGATTTTGCGGATCACGGAACTGTAGCTGTCCGCCACCAGCAGATTGCCGAACGCATCCAGCGCAATGCCGCCAGGCCCGTCAAACCAGGCTGCGGTGTTCGTGCCATCCGCCGAACCGTTCACGCCCGCAAAGCCGCAAAGGGTGGTGGTCACGTAGCTGGCTCCGACCGGCGACACTTGGCGAATGGTGGAGTTGAAGGTATCGGCCACAAAAACATTGCCACTGGCATCCACAGTTAATGCACTGGGCCAATAAAACCGCGAAGTGTTATTGGGGCCGTCGGTGTTACCATTCACACCGCTAGTTCCCGCAATGGTGGTCACCGCCCAATTATTCGAGCCCAGCGGCGTCAGCTTGCGGATGGTGGAGTTGACCTGGTCGGCCACATAGACGTTACCTGCTGGATCCACGGCCAAGCCGGCCGGATAGTAAAATCTCGCGACACTGTTCGTGCCATTGGCGCTGCCAAAATTTCCCGCCAGGCCCGCGATGGTGGAAACCGTCCAATTCGTGCCGTCAGTTGTCATTTTGCGCACCGTGGAATTGACCTGGTCCGCCACATAGAGATTCCCGTTCGTATCCACCGTCACGCCCGACGGATAATCAAACCGCGCCTGACTGTTCGTGCCGTCGGCATTTCCTGGATAGCCCGCCAAGCCCGCAATGGTGCTGGAAACCCAGCCATTCGTGGTGAACGTCAACTTGCGAATGACTGAATTGCCCGTATCCGCAATGTAAAGATTACGGTTCACGTCCACGCAAATGCCCACGGGTGTCGAGAACCATGCGGCGAGATTAAGGCCGTCGGCAAAGGCGTTGGTGCCAACCGTCCCGGCAATGGTTGTGAAGTTGTAGCTTAAGCCGGTGTATAGTCCGTTGGTCACGGTGGTCTGATTGGCGAGGACGCTGACCAGTTGACTAGCCGGAGCTATCCAACCACTGGCCAGCTTGTAGGCAACTATATGGGGGCCACGGCTCAAACTGGCGACTACCATACCGTTACTCATCCACGCGCCGCCATCCACCTGCCATTGCGCGCCGGACCAGACTGCTCCCGTGGGTGACAGGAACACCTGCACGGAACCCTGCCCCTGATAAATCGCGGTCAGGCGCGTCGTCTGATTGGAGTTGATGGTCACAGTCTGGTTTGACGGTGCGGTCCAGCCAGCCAGATTGGCGTAGGCGACCGCGTGACTGCCCACGGTGACGTTCGTGAGCGTTGCCCCACTCAGTTGCCAGGCGCCTGCGTCCACCTGCCATAGTGCGCCTTGACTGACTGCTCCGGCAGGCGACAACATGACTTGCAAGCTGCCGAATTGCGAAACATAGACTCCAGTAGCAATGGTCGTCTGATTCAAGTTCACCGTCACCGTCTGGTTGGAGGGCGTTGTCCAGCCTACAACATTCGTGAACGTGATCGTGTGATTTCCGACGACCAGGCCCGTCACTGAAAGACTGCTTGCCTGCCATGCACTACTATCCACCCGCCACACGGCACCAGCGCTAACCGCACCAATGGGCGTGATGAAAACTTGCACGGCCCCAGTCGCAACGTAAGTCGCGGAGACATTCGTAGTCTGGCCGGATAATACGTTGACCAACTGATTGGAGGGCGTGATCCAACCGCTCACTGGCAAAAATGAAATGGTGTGCGCACCCAAAGTCAGATTGGGGAGGACCGTTCCACTAGCCTGCCAGACGCCTGCATCCAAATTCCATTGCGCACCGCCCGTGACGACGTTGGCTGGATTGATGGTCACTTGCACATTTCCCAGCGCGACATAGGTTGCAATCACGTTCGTCGTCTGGCCGGAGACTATCGCCACCGCTAAGTTGTTGGGGGTGATAAAACCCGTCACTGGCACGAATGAAATCAAGTGACTGCCCAATGCGACATTGCTGACGAGAACCCCACTGTTCTGAAAAGATCCGCCGTCGAGCTGCCATTGCGCGCCTGGTGGAACCACGCCCGAGGGATTGATGCTCACCGACACTGCTCCCAGCGCGACGTAGTCTCCAGCAATCACCGTGGGTTGATTGGGAATAACGGTCACGTTAGTCAAGGTTGCCGGGGCGATGAAACCAACGATGTTTTTGAAAGCAACGGTGTGAGTGCCCAAACTCAAATTGGAAATAATGGTGCCGCTGGTTTGCCACGGCCCGCCGTCCAACTGCCACTGGGCCCCGCCGTTCGCCGCACCAGCAGGAGTCAAATTGACTTGCACTGAACCAAATTGCTGAAGGTAGGTGCCGGCGACCTTCGTTGTGAGGTTATTCGAAATGGTCACCCATTGGTTGGAGGGCGACCCCCATCCATACAAAGTGAGGAATGAAAGCACATGATTACTGCCCGCCATCAAGTTGCTAACCGTGGTGCCATTGGTCTGCCACAAGCCAGCGTCCACCCGCCAAGCCGCGCCCGCGTTCACGGCATTTGAGGTTTGCAGGGTGATTTGCAAATTCCCTCGGATCGGCGCAATCGGCACCGCCTGCCGAATGACAGCGGCCCCAGCGTCGGCAACATATACGATCCCGTCGGGACCAACCGCCACGCCGGTGAGCGCGGTGGAATTTTTCAGACCGGCAAAGGTTACCGCATTAGGAGTTCCCGGCTGCCAGAAGAAAATATGCGAGCTGAAGTTGGTGCCATTCTGAAGGTCCGTGTAGCTCCAAGGACTGCCATAAATGTTGCCCGCAAAATCCAAGGACTTAAAAGAAAAGCTTGGCACATAGTTGGTCGGCGGCAAAAGATTGAGCGTCGTCGTCACGTAGTTGCTGCCCGACAAGCCCACGGTTCTGATCGGAAAGTAACCCGTGGCATAATTTTGATCAGCCAGATAAATCGTTCCAGAGCTATCCACGGCGAAGACACTGGGCGAAGAAAACCGCGCCACACCATTGGTTCCGTCGGCACTCCCGGACAGACCGGTGATGCCAGCGAGCGTAGTGGTTGTAAAGTTAGTTTGAGAGGGAAGCCCATTCACGAGCACGGCAGAAAGTTGAATGATGGTGAAATTGGTGGAGGAGTAATAATTGCCGTTGAGATCCACCGCCCAACCATTGCTACTGGAGGCGAGCCGATAAATCGTGGACACGACCCAATTGGTTCCGACGAGGGAAATCTTGCGGACAAAATAAGCCCCATTAGAGTCCTGAACATAGAGGTTGCCCAAGCCATCCTGCTTGAGCGTGCTGGCGGTGAGATTATTGAATCGCGCGCCGCTACCCGTGCCGTCCACGAAGCCAGGATTGCCGGCCAACCCGGCAATGGTGGTCGTCACCCAATTGGTTCCCGCCAGCGTAAGCTTGCGGATGCAATAATTGTTCGCATCGGCCACAAAAATATTCCCCGCACCGTCCACCGCCAGCCCTTGCGGATTGTTAAACAGCGCGCCGCTGTTGGTGCCGTCCGCATAGGCGGGGGTATTGAGAAGCCCGGCAATGGTCGTCCATGTATAGGATTGCGCCCCTGCCCTCCAGCCGAGTAAGGCGCAGAACGCGACGAGAATAATTTTTAGGTTCATGATTTTAGTTTTCATTCGGCTCCGCCTTTCAAGTTCGAAGCCAGTCCGACCGAGCCAGCTCAAAATCCTTTTGGTTTTGGCATGGTGGATCTAGGCTCAAGGCTGCGCTCCAAGCATAACCTCAGGCACCGGTCCCTGAGAATATCCCAGAACCCGCTCAAATCCAAATGCGCATATCTGGACATCGTTCTGAATTTAGCTGCCAGACTTCATCCCAGTTGTGATTGCGACGCGCGACTTCCAAAGGCCATCAGTCGTCGTCGCCCCGGTTCGGTCCAGAACTGGCCGCCGCGTTTGAAGCGGCCTTGCAGTTGCCCGCACAAGGATTCCATCGCCCCGCTGCCGACTGGACAGCCTTCGGCTGTCCGTGGACGGCGTAGCCGAATAATTCCGTTTCGGCTTCGAGCTGTTCGCGGCGGGTGGGTTCCTTCAAGGAAACCTTCGGGAAGCGGTCCAAGGACGGCGGCGGCAACAGGCGCGTCGCCAACGGTATCCCGCTTCACAACACCGTCAGGCCGAAAAATTTGCTGGGCGTATTCGTGGCCTGCGCGTCGGTGAACTGGAATTGACCCGGCGCGACTTCCGTGACGCCGCCCAGTGACGTCCAGTTGGTTGGCAGCAGTGAAAGGTTCGTGGTGGCCAGCACACCAAAGAGCGCGCCCACGCTGTCGGTGAATGCTAACGTGAATGCGCCATTGGTCTGCTTGGGCGCGCCGGTCATAAAGTATCGAAATCGAATGATTGATCGCTTAACTCCAATAAAGGGTGTATTGGTGTTTATGACTCTCATTCCGCTCCACGTTCTTAATTCCTCCCTGCAAGTCCTACCGGTCGCGATGATTCTATCAGCCCTACTCCTGCTCACCCAGAAATGTTTGGCCCGGGGTCTTTTCTTTTTCCCCCTAGCCGCATCCCCGCGCCGACCCGTGGGGCCCGCACCGATCATTTCGCCACCTTGATCTGGTCCGGCGATTCCAAAATGATTTCCGGCTTGTTCCGGTATTGAATGATCGTGCCGCTGATTTCCACATTCTGCTGGGCTAACTTTTTCAGGTCGCCAAATTTGCCCGCGTTCTCCGGAAACACCACTGCCGTGAAAAACGCATTCGGATACGCTTTGTCCAATTCCAGAATCGTGATCGTCGGCCGCTCCGTCACTGCCACCACCTTGCCCGTCACCACCAGCGTTTCATCATAAAATTTCCCCGCCAGCTCCGGACTGATCTTCTCCGGCAAGGTC
This sequence comes from uncultured Verrucomicrobia subdivision 3 bacterium, assembly GCA_903850425.1. GTDB lineage: Bacteria > Verrucomicrobiota > Verrucomicrobiia > Limisphaerales > UBA11358 > UBA11358. The sequence goes on from CAINLR010000139.1 coordinate 37,442, forward strand.
GCTGGCACCGCGTCAAATTTATTTTCCGGCAGCAACGGCACCGGACCCGCGCATTTCAAGTAGGCGCGGATTTCATCGGCCAGCCGATAGCCCGCCAGGGCACCCTGCTTCTCCGCCACCGCTTTGGCATTTTTCAAGTAATCCGCCGGCAGCGGCGGCGCGTCCTCCGCCTGCGTGGCACCCTTCAGTTGCCCGCGCAGATAGCCGAACTCGATGGCCAGTTGCCGGCTTTCCAAACTCCACGCCTTGGGCATGGTGTGCGCCTTCAGTTCCGGCAGGGCCGAGGCCGGAGACTTCGTCAGCAGCACGGTGGCATAATTCCATTGCAGCCGCGGGCTCATGGCCGAGCCCAGCAAACCATCCCAGACGCCGTGCAGACCAATGCCCTTTTGGGCGGGCATCACATATAAATCATTCCCGCCCCGATCGCCGTTGGTGTAAGTGGCATTGAACAACGATGAGCAATGCAGCGGCTGATGTTCATCGCCCACCAGGTGAATCAGGTAGGAGAGCATCGCCGCCCGCAGCACCGGTTCGGCATTGGTATTGCCCAACGCCTTTTCGCATTCAGAGATGCCAAACAAAACATTGTTCGTCGGCCGTGCATCCGGTTCAAATGCGAAGCCCGGCGGGCGCAGCGGATAATCAATGAAATGCCATTCCGGATGATCAAATTTATTGTCCGTCTTCCGGATTTCATCGGGCCAGGTGGCGCTGCGCATGAACACATAGGCGGCGACATCGTAGCTGGAATTGGGATGATAGGCGTTGGTCCACTTGGCAAAATCCGGGTGCGCGGCGAGCACCACAAACGTCGCGGCCTTCAATTCCGGTGACAACTGGCGATACGCTTCCGCCGCGATGAGCTGATGGCCGGCCCCGCCCCAGGCCAAGGCGGAAACAGGCAGCAGCAATCCACCGCCGACGACCAACAGGGCAAAAAGTTTCATCATAACTGAGGAGAATTGGATCACCTCAATTCGCCCAACGCCAGCAAAACCCGATTCACCAGGGTTGTAGGCCAACAGTGCGCCGAGCCGCCCAAAACGCCACGACCGACCTTTTTCGATTTGCTCCCGTGCAGCAACTCTGTGAACTTCGGCACTATGCGAACCATCTCGCGCCGAAATTATTTGAAGCACGTCACGTTGACGGCTGCGGCTGGGATGCTGGCGACCACCTTCCGGTCGCCTTCACTCCTCGCCGGTGAGCCAGAAACCCCAGCCAGGCAGCCCACGCCGACACCGAGTCAGGCGGCGGCTATTGCCGCCATTGCGCAGGAGGCGATGCTGAAATTCAGCGCGCCGGGTCTGTCTCTAGCCATCGCTCGCCACGGCGTCATGGTCTATCAACAGGGTTTTGGTTACGCCAACAAAGCAACGCAAGCGCCCGTGACCCCGGCCAGTTTGTTCCGCATCGCCAGCATCAGCAAACCCATCACGTCCGCCGCCATCTTCACCCTGATCGAACAAGGCCGCTTGCGCTTGCAGGATTTGGTCTTTGGCGCGGATGGCATCCTTCAATCAGACTATGCTGACGCTGGCGGCAAATACCCGGAGCGCGTTACCAAACTAACCATTCACCACCTGCTCACTCATACCGGCGGCGGTTGGGAAAACAATGGCGATGACCCCATGTTCCGCCAACCGAAAATGGATCATCGATCCCTCATCACCTGGGCGCTGCGCGAGCATCCGTTGCAAAATGATCCTGGCACCCATTACGCCTATTCGAACTTCGGCTACTGCATTTTGGGACGGGTGATTGAGAAGATTAGCGGCCAACCGTATGCACGGTTTATGCAGGCCAACGTGCTGGCGAAATGGGGCCTCAAGGATATGCTCGTGGCCGGCAACACGCTCGCGGATCGGGCACCGGACGAAGTGGTTTACTACGGTCAGCCGGGTGCCGGCAGCAATCCCTACGATATGAATGTGGCCCGCATGGACTCGCACGGCGGTTGGATCGGCACCCCCAGTGACCTGGTTCAGTTCGCGATGCATGTGGACGGGTTCAAAACCACGTCGAGCATTCTATCGGCAGAGAGCATCAAGAGCATGACCACCGCCACCGCAGCCAATGCTCATTATGCGTGTGGCTGGTGTGTCAACAGTGCTCCCAACTGGTGGCACAGCGGCAGTTTGCCGGGCACGCTCTCCATCTTGGTCCGCACGGGGAGTGGCTTGTGCTGGGCGGCGTTCACCAATACGCGGGCCACTGGCTTGGACTTGGATGCCATGATGTGGAAAGTCGTTAAGGCTGTCCCTGAATGGCGCGCGTGAGGCGGACGACGCTCGATGCATCGGCCACTTGAAAATCCGAAAATGAACCTAGCGCGTCAGAACCTTTCGATCAGAGCGCGGCTATTCGGCCAAGA
>CAINLR010000140.1 GCA_903850425.1 uncultured Verrucomicrobia subdivision 3 bacterium
GGCTTTGATAAGGCACCATTGGCAGGCCGGTTTACTTGCCGCCCGCCCGTCGCAACTCCAACAAGCCAACGAATGTCAACCAACGCAAGCCAGTTTCTTTGGTCATTGTTCCCCGTCGGACGGGATTGGTGTGCTAACAAGCTGCGAAGGGCTGTCTCGTCGGTCGTGTTCAAGGTTTGAACCAGCGAGGCAGCGGCGGCGGTAGGCGAAGCAGAAAATTCCGAAGAAACTATCACGTTTATGCCATCGGAAAATTCTTTGACCGTGTGGGCTTTTCGGATTGTTGCGGTGCCTTCATCCAGTTTTTTGAGTTCGCCGTCATAAGCTGAGAACTTGGCCCGCACTGTGGCCGCCCGTTGCAACAGGTCACTGCGCAAGTTCAAATGGTTGGTGAAACCGGACTCGGTGTCGGTAATTTTCTGCACGAGGCTGGCGAGCGCGGCAATTTGCGCCGTAGTTTTTTCCAACGGTGCGCGGTAGTCAAGTTCGCCACATTTGCCTTCGGCAGACGAAACCCACTGATCAAACAAGCCGTTGACTGCCGCGCTGCGCTCGGTCAGGAAATTTTGCCATTGTTTTTCAAACGCCTGCATCCGCGGCTCATTTTCCGTTTTCAAGTCTGGCGCCAGTGCATTCAAAGCAAGGTGTGCCAGAGCGAGTTGGTCGGCCACACTTGCCAACCGAGTTGCATCCGCCTCGCCGGTGAGTTGCTGCGGCAGCTTATTAAATGATGCTTCAAAATTTGACAGCAGCGCGTGTTCCTTGGCGGAAAATGTCTCTGCGGTGGCAGTTGCATTGGCACCGCCAACCTTTTCGGAGTGCGCCCGTTCCAACAATTTGTCCGCCGTGTGGACTTGTCGTTGCGCGATGGCTTCTTGAAGTTGCTTCGAGAAATCACTGACCTTCATTTGTCCAACCACGATCCACGCAATGATTGCGCCCACCACAAGGACGGCGGCACTGCTGGCAAAAACAATGCGCCGATGAATCGCGGTGCGCCGGGCAATCTCGGCCTCGAGCAAGGCGGTGCGCTTGCGAAAGTTGGACGCAGCTTCCTCTGGAATTGGCCGGGTGAAATCCGTCAGCAGGCGCCAAATCTTGTGCATCGCCTCATAATCATCGCGGAGTTCTGGCAGTTTAACATATCGCGCCGAGGTGTCCTTTTCCTCGCTCTGATGAATTTGATGATCCAATTTGCCGAGCAAGGATTGAAACTCACGCTCTTTTTTATCCTTTTCCTGCTCGCCGCGCGCCCAAGATTCAAGAGCGGTCAGTTTTGCCAACGCGACGGCGGGCAACTGTAGTCTGAACTCGGTCTGCAACCGGTGGATGAAATCCAGCTTGGCAAGGGTATCCAACCAGCGGGAAACATCTTTGAGGTTGTGCCACGCCAGTTGGTAGTAGGCGCGGCGCTCGGAATTTTTCTCGTTGGCAATGATGGCCTCATGTTCGGCCTGCGTGATGGCGCGTTTTTCTTTATGCAGCGGCTTCGGCCATTGGCGGCGGGGCACGATGGATTTCGGAAGCCAATCCATTTCCAAGGCGAAATTGTGCATCCGGCGCATATAATGATTGGTGGACACTGTGCCCGTGCGGATCACCTTCAGGATGTGCGCGGCGTTGGTCTCCAGCAGCGGCAGATTGCCAATCAGGACAAAGGCCGGGTCTTTCCAGGCGATGTCGTAACGGTGACGAGTGACGCCTTGCTTGGTCGCGGCCATTTCATCCATGACGAATTTCCAAGTGCGGCTGGCGGCTGCGGCGTCGGTGGCGCTGAGGTAGGCCAAGGCGATCTGTCGGTTTAGAATCGGCTGGCGGGAAGCTTCATTCTTGGAATGGAGCAGCGCCTTGGCGGCGGCTTCGTCGCGCGTGCGCAGGCTTTCCTGCTTGCCGTTCTGAGTGTTCTGGGCATAGTAAATGCCATTGCGGCGATACAGACTGAACAGTTGTTTCATAACATTACCTTTCTGTCGATAATGCTATTAAGGCGGACGTTTCTTCGTTATTGAACAGGCAATCAATTGGTAGTGGATAGCTGCTGGATAAAGCGAAGTGTCTAATTATCACAACGTTTTACTGGCAGTTTCACTTGCAACATCGGCCTGCCGCATTGCAAGTTGCTTGTAATCAAGCTCTAGCCATGCAATGCAAGAGAGGTGTCCGGTCTCTTTTCTTTTTCCCGCGTCTCTCCTCCCGGTTGCCGGTCGCAACCTTTCGCGCTAACCCGGTTCCCGTCAGCCGCGTCTGACTGCCTATGCCGTCCAAGACGCGACCCGCGTTCACCCTCATCGAACTGCTGGTGGTCATCGCGATTATTGCGATTCTGGCCGCCTTGCTGCTGCCCGCCTTGGCCCAAGCCAAACGCCGCGCCCTCGACGTCCGCTGCCTCTCCCAGTTGCGGCAAGGTGCCGTCGCGTTGCAAACCTATCTCCCCGACGCAGCCGATCGTCTGTTTTGGGGCGACCCGCGCGTGCCACAGCAGTTGGGCCTCGACGGCATGGACTGGTATGTCTGGGCGGGGCGCACCAATCAGAATCTCGACCTTGGCCAGCAAGGCCTCTTCAACCGGATTGACCGACCGCTCAACCACTATGGGTTGAACTACGCCACGGTCTGTTGTCCGCTCGATCCGGGTCGCGCCGACAGCCTGCCGTATCGCCTTTTCGAATGGGTCGGAAATTCCTACGTGTTCAACGCCATGGGGCTTTCGCCATTCACCAACGGCGGCCTGGCGGGCGTGCGCGCCACCTCTGTCCGCGAACCAGCCCGCACACCCGTCTTTGCTGACACCTGTTTGATGACCCCCGAGCCGGCGCGCGGCTGGCACCGCCAAAAACCGGCCGGCTATGTGGCCCTCTTGGACGGGCATGTCGAGTTCCACACCGCCACCAGTGTCACGAATCTCCTGTGGTGAAGGCCCACCAATGCCAGGGCAAATTGTTTTTGGTTGGACAACTCTTGGCCTCATCAGATGATACTGTGTGCGCATGTGCGGACGACACACGGCGGCAGAAGATTTCGGCGAACCGATCAAACTGGTTGGCAGCGTCATGCTTTGCGTTTGCGGCCTCGCGGCGGCATCCGTCAGCGCGGTCGAAACAAATTCAATCCCCACCGCGCCGCGTTACGAAATCCGGGCCCAGCACGACCCGGATGGTATCGGCACATTTTACCTGGGCCGCGAAATCGCCGACGTCATGGGCCATCAGGCCGCCGACTGGCTCGAACGTCCCGAGCGTCAGCAGCAAGAACGCACCGACCTGCTTGTCCCGCTGCTGAAGCTAAAACCCGGTGACACCGTGGCGGACATCGGGGCGGGAACGGGCTATTACACGCGGCTGTTGGCTAAAGTTGTCGTCGCCCCCCCGCCAACGGGCCAGAACGGCTTGGTCTATGCCGAGGACATTCAACCGGAGATGCTGGACATCCTCACCAATAAACTCGCCGCCGAAGGCATCCACAACGTCCAGCCGGTGCTGGGCACCATCACTGATCCCAAGTTGCCGCCGGCCTCGCTCGATTTGATCCTGCTGGTGGACGTCTACCACGAGTTCGATCATCCCTTTGAAATGGCCGAGGCGATGTGCCGGGCACTGAAACCGGGCGGACGGCTGGTGTTCGTGGAGTTTCGCGGGGAAGATCCGACGGTCAAAATCAAGCGGGTCCACAAAATGACCGAAGCCCAGGTGCGCAAAGAAATGGCCGTTCAACCGTTGCAATGGGTGGAAACGATCCGCATGTTGCCGCAGCAACACATCATTGTGTTCCGCAAAAAAAGTGTGGAAAACCAGTAATGGCCCCGTCGCCTTACTTCCCCGCCACCGCCTTGATCTGGTCTGGCGATTCCAAAATGATTTCCGGCTGGTTGGGTGCCCCCCCCCCGCGCTGCAGCATTAATGACTTGCAACCACCTTGCCCGTGGGATTACAACTATTAACCAATGGGCGCAGACGATGTAAAACGGCATCACCGGCGGCGGCGGCGGCGGCGAAGGTCCACCGGGGGTCTGCAACTGCCTGGGGAGCTGTATCGCTCCCTGGGGTGGCAGGCTCGGAATGGGCCTGGCCCGGTATCATTGTTAGGGGTCGCCCTGATTATGATGTGCTTATTTGTCTTGGTGCTGTTGTATTCTATTTCCTCGCCCCGGCCTCCGGCACCTTCTCCGTTCCCCATCCCTAACCCGCTCGACGCCAAATAGACAGCGGTGAGCCACCGGCATCAAATTGAATCGCAACGCCGGCAAGCGGCCTCCCCGCGCTGGCCCGTGGGGCCCGCACCGATCATTTCGCCACCTTGATCTGGTCCGGCGATTCCAAAATGATTTCCGGCTTGTTCCGGTATTGAATGATCGTGCCGCTGATTTCCACGTTCTGTTCCGCAAACTTTTTCAGGTCGCCAAATTTGCCCGCGTTCTCCGGAAACACCACTGCCGTGAAAAACGCATTCGGATACGCTTTGTCCAATTCCAGAATCGTGATCGTCGGCCGCTCCGTCACTGCCACCACCTTGCCCGTCACCCCAGCGTTTCATCATAAAATTTTCCCGCCAGCTCCGGACTGATCTTCTCCGGCAAGGTCGCTGGCACCGCGTTGAATTTGTTTTCCGGCAGCAACGCCACCGGACCCGCGCATTTAAGGTGCGCGCGGATTTCATCCGCCAGCCGGTAGCCCGCCAGGGCACCCTGCTTCTCCGCCACCGCTTTGGCGTTTTTCAAGTAATCCGCCGGCAGCGGCGGCGCGTCCTCCGCCTGCGTAGCACCCTTCAGTTCCCCGCGCAGATTACTACGGTCAGCCGGGTGCCGGCAGCAATCCCTACGATATGAACGTGGCCCGCATGGACTCGCACGGCGGCTGGCTTGGCACTCCGAGCGACCTGGTGCAGTTCGCGATGCGTGTGGACGGGTTCAAAACCACGCCGAGCATCCTTTCGGCCGGAAGTATCAAAAGCATGACCACCGCCACTGCGGCCAATGCTCATTATGCGTGTGGCTGGTGTGTCAACAGTGCTCCCAACTGGTGGCACAGCGGCAGTTTGCCGGGCACGCTCTCCATCTTGGTCCGCACGGGGAGTGGCTTGTGCTGGGCGGCGTTTACCAATACGCGGGCCACTGGCTTGGACTTGGATGGCATGATGTGGAAAGTCGTTAAGGCTGTCCCTGAATGGCGCGCGTGAGGCGGACGACGCTCGATGCATCGGCCACTTGAAAATCCGAAAATGAACCTAGCGCGTCAGAACCTTTCGATCAGAGCGCGGCTATTCGGCCAAGA
>CAINLR010000141.1 GCA_903850425.1 uncultured Verrucomicrobia subdivision 3 bacterium
ATTGGTGGGGATACCGCATCCAGTTGCTCGGTGAAATCTTTCCGGAGCAAAGTAATCGCTTCCATGAGGGACGGCTTGATTCCCTCAGCCAGCATCCATTCTTCAAATAGCATCCCGATTTGATTTACAGACCGGCGCATTAGTGCCAGAGAAGGAATGGCTCGCCGCTCCGATGCTCATTTCTCAATACCACTCGAGCTGCGGCCTCCGCCTACAGATCGGGCTTCAGGCCTAGCTCGGTCTTCGTTAACCTTTGGCCGCGATGTTCCGAGTCGTCATCCATCTTGATATGGACGCATTTTTTGCGTCCGTGGAACAGCGCGATGACCCGCAGCTTCGGGGTAAGCCGGTGATCGTCGGTGCCCCTCCCACCCAGCGCGGCGTGGTCTGCGCCGCGAGCTACGAGGCCCGGAGATTTGGCGTGCGTTCCGCGCTGCCCAGCGCAACCGCAGGGCGGCTTTGTCCCAAAGGCATCTTCGTCCGTCCGCGCATGGACGCTTACCGCGAGGAATCGCATCGGATCATGGAAATTATCGCCAGCACCGGCGCGATCGTGGAGCAGATGTCGGTGGACGAGGCCTACATTGACGTGTCAGCGATCTGTCAAGCAGAGGCCGCTGACTCCTCGCTGTTGTTGGCCGTGCCGCTGGCGGTGGCATTGAAACAGCGGATCTTGTCCGAGCGCCAGCTGACCGCCACCATTGGCATCGCATCGAACAAGCTCCTGGCCAAGATCGCCAGTGATCATCAGAAGCCGAACGGGTTGACGGTCATCACGGATCGCGAAAAAGTTTCGTTCCTGCGACCGCTGCCGGTGAGGACGCTTTACGGTGTCGGCAAAGTCACGGAGCAGACGCTGAACAAAGTAGGCATTGGGACCGTGGGTGATTTGCAAGATTACTCCGGCGACCTGCGCGCCTTGGTCGGTTCATTCGGGCCAAAGCTCAAGCAGTTTTCCTTCGGCGAGGATGACCGGCCGTTGGAAATCGGCGACGAGATCAAAAGCATCAGCGGCGAGGAAACTTTTCTCAAAGATACGGAGGACCGGAAAATATTGCGCGCGTGCTTGAAAGAACAAGCGGCGGATATTGCCGCGCGGCTCAAGCACAAAAGGCTGGGCGCGCATACAGTGCAGGTGAAGGTCCGCTATACGGATTTCACCACACTGACGCGCCAGATTTCCGTAGAAGAACCGCTGACCGAGGCCAACGACATTTACCGCCTCGGCTGCTTTCTGCTGGGTCGGGAGAAATTGGTGTCGCGTCCGCTGCGCCTGCTCGGCCTGGGCGTCAGTAATCTGCGCGAGCCGACCACCCGGCAATTGGCGCTGCTGTGACCCCGACGCGGTTTCACCCTGTCCTGGATCGAACTGACCGACAAGCGGCGGTGGGGGCAAGGCTGGCTTTGGGTCCCATCCATGGGGGCCGTGCAATTTTCTGAACTTCCACGCCACTTGACTCGCTCGTTGTTTGACTGTCGTTGCGCGGTGGCCAGTGATAACCTGACCCCACACCTTACTGTGACTTCACGCGAACGTGTCCTCGCCGTGCTGGCGGGCAAGCCGGTGGATCGTCCGCCGGCCATGCCGATCACGATGATGTGGGCCGCCGATCTGATCGGCGCAAAATACCACGACTATGCTAACCACCACTCATAATATGAAATCTCGTCTGCTCACCGCCCTCACCGCCCTTGGTCTCAGCCTCGGCCCCGTCGCGGCCCAGAATGTGATCTTCAATGAAAACTTCGATGGTGGCTACACCGGCTCGTTTGGTCTGGGCCATTATTCCGGAGGCAGCCCGAACAACGCCACCAACTTTACATTGGCCACCGGCGGCAATCCGAACGGCGGTTGGCAAGAAATCATGACACCGACCACCGCCAGCGATTATTACGTTGGGCAGGTGCAGTTGACGTCGGTCACAGGCAACACGGACACGAACCCGGCCAACTATGTGCTGTCATTTGACGCCAAGGGCAGCCAGGCCGGCACCATTCAACTGATCATCCAGACGTGGTCCAACAGCGGTTTTGGTGGCACCGGCCCGGTCATCAACGCCAGCACCAACAACAAGCTCACCACCGCCAATGCCTGGCAGACGTTCAGCGTGAATCTTGGCTCGCTGACCAGTTCCAACGCGAGCGGTGCGACCTGGCAGATCGAATTTGGCATCAGCGCCAGCAAGTGGGGCGGCGTTGGCCCGACAGATGTGGTGACAATTGATAACCTTGCGCTGACGCATTTGAACAACGGTCTGTCGGTCACCTCGTCGGCTAATCCCTCGGCTTTCAATTCCGCCGTGACCTTCACCGCTACGGTGGTGACCAATGGTGTCACGCGGAGCGACGCGACCGGCACGGTAGTCTTCGCATCACCGTTTGGACCGTTTAGCACCAACGTCATGTCGGGCGGCATCGCGACGAGCCTCACGCTTACAAATCTGCCAGTTGGCAACGATTCCATCACCGGTGTTTATTTCGCCGGGAATTACCCGGCGGCCACAAACACGCTGACGCAGACGGTGACTGCGCCAACCACGCCGGGCGTGGCGCAAGCCGGGCTGTCGCTTTACACGGACAACCTCGTGAATGGATTTCAGAACTGGAGCTGGGCCACGGTGAATTTGTTGAACTTCGCGCCGGCGCATTCGGGCACCTACGCGATCGCCGTGACCGACAATAGCGGTAGCCAGGCGCTGGCCTTCAACCGCGGGCAATTCAATTCCACCCCTTATGCCAGCCTCACGTTCTGGGTGAACGGCGGCAGCAGCGGCGGGCAGTGGTTGCAAGTGAAAGGATTGTTGGATTACAACGCACAAACTGGCGTCAACGTGGCGGCACTGCCGGCGAACACTTGGCAGCAGGTGACGATTCCACTATCGTCGCTCGGCGTGGCGAACAAACCCAATCTGACCGGCTTCTCGATCCAAGGTCGGACCGGCGGCGCGCAGCCGACGTTTTATGTGGATGACATGCAACTGACCCCGGCCGCCACGCCGGCGCTGGTGCATCTCGGCGCGGACGCGGGCCAGACGCTGCATCCCGTGGACGCGCGACAGTTCGGTCTCAACACCGCGACTTGGGACGGCAGCCTGGGCAACGCTTCGACGTTGCCGATGCTCCAGCAGATCGGCACCAAGGCGTTGCGCTGGCCGGGCGGCTCCTCATCGGATTTATACCATTGGGCCAGCGACCCGACGGGCAATGCCATTTTTCAGAACCTCGCCACGAATCTCGGCGCGCAGGTCTTCACCACGATCAATTACGGTTCAGGCACACCCGCCGAGGCGGCGGCATGGGTGCGCATGGTAAATCAGACGAACCACTGCGGCTTTCAATATTGGGAAATCGGCAATGAATGCTACGGCGCTTGGGAAAACGACACGCACGCCGTTCCGCACGATCCTTACACTTACGCCACCAACGCGGTGGCCTGCATGCAGCAGATGAAAGCGGCGGATCCGGCGGTGCCCATCAAGATCGGCGTGGTGGTCGTGCCAGGCGAAAATAGTTATTCAAACAACGCGACGCATTTCGCCGTCAACCCGCGCACGAGCACCACCAACTATGGCTGGACCCCCATAGTCCTGTCCGTGATGAAAAGCCTCGGCGTCACGCCGGACTTTTTGATCTATCACGATTACCCGCAATACACCTCGGCCGGCTGGACGTTTTACGCGGGTTCACCCCAAAGCGACCCGCTGCTGCTGCAGGTGGCCGGCAACCCTTCGCCGTCAAATTGGAGCGACTGGGCCAGCGCCGCCGGGAATCTGCGCCAGCAGATCACGGATTACATCGGCACCGCCGCCGGGAGCAACATCGAGTTGTGCGTGACTGAGAACAACAGCGACGCCGGCTCGATGGGGCGGCAATCCACCAGCCTCGTTAACGCCCTCTACCTCGCCGACAGCACTTGCGGGTTGATGAAGACCGAGTTTCGCTCCTATGTCTGGTGGGATTTGCATAACGGCTACGATACGGGTGGTAACTTTGACCCGACCATCTATGGCTGGCGACCGAATGGCGACTACGGAATCTTAAACGCAGCTAACTCGCCGTATCCGACCTATTATGCGGAGAAGCTACTGCAATATTTCGCTCGGCCCGGAGACTCCGTGCTGGCCGCGTCCAGCGACAATCTACTGCTCGCGGCCTACGCCGTCCGTCGCACCAATGGCGCGCTCACGCTGCTGGTCATCAACAAAAGCCTGACGACGAACCTGACCTCGCAGGTTGCTCTCACGAACTTCGTGCCGTGGTCCACGGCGTCGCTTCTTTCCTACGGCATCCCGCAGGATGTAGCGGCGCAGACGAACGGGGCGGCGGCGTTGCAGGACCTGGCGAGCGCGAGCTACTCGGCGGCCACGACGAACTTCAACCACACCTTTGCGCCGCTCTCACTCACGCTGTTTACCTTCGCGCCGAAGGCAGCGACGCTCACGGTGCAGTCGGTGCAGCCCGGCCAAGTGCAATTATTTTTGCAGGGCCAACCGGGCACGCCCTATGTCATCCAAAATTCACCGGACCTTTTCAACTGGAGTTCCGTGATCACGACCAAGCTGACAGGCACCAGCACCAGCGTGCCCGTCCCGGTGTCGGCGGGCGCGACTAGGCAATTTTTTCGCGTGGTGTGGCAGCCCTGAGAGGAACCGGCACACTGTTCTTTGTCGCGGACTCCGCCGCCTTTAGAGGAGGCGGACCTATCGCGACCGACTTGTCAGTCAGACGGCCGTTGACAGTGTGTAGCCCGACACCCGCCGGCAACGGCACCGTCGGGAGGTGTAGGAATCTGGACAGCGCGGCAACCGATTCCACTGCCGCCAAGGTCAAACCCATCCGCAGCCAGACCAGCGAATGCTTTCTCGCAACCAGTCACGCTACATTGTAAATCCAGACTGGATTGTGCCGAACTTGTCCTTCGCCAGCAAGTGCCCCGGTCGCTGCGAACAAGTTAGCGACGTCTTTGGCATTCGCTGGAACGTCAAAGAACGACATTCCTTGCAAGGGTAGAAGACCCCCTGGCGATCCCGCGTCATTCCCGTGGAAATGAAATCCAGCCAGGTTCTATCCGGAACCCGGTCCAAGGTTGACTTTCATCAACAGAATTAGCTTAATCTATCAACTATGAGTTCTATAAGCGATTTATCTGTCAAACAACTACGCCAAGCCGCCGACCTCAAAGAAAAAATTGAAGGTCTGCAAAAAGAGTTAAGCCAGCTGGTAGGCTCAACGGCTGGACCGGTTGTGACGCCCGTAACCGCCAAAGCCCCCAAGAAAAAGGCTGGCATGAGTGCCGCCGGTAAAGCCAAAGTTGCCGCTGCCCAAAGAGCGCGTTGGGCCAAGATCAATGCTGCGAAGGCGTCGGCTGAATCTGCTACGCCTGCCAAGACGGTCGTGGCGGTGAAGCCTGCCGTTAAAGCTGTCGTTGCCACCAAGCCCGCTAAGAAATCGGGTATGGATGCTGCGGCCAAAGCCAAACTGTCCATCGCGATGAAAGCCGCATGGGCCGCGAGAAAAGCCGCGAAGAAATAGTTCTGCTACCATCCTTTGAGCGAGCTGGAGTCATTAAGGCCAAGGGCCATCGCGACCTGGTGACCGTGATCGGCTCGCTCCCCTCGGTGAGCGCCGGTGAATGGCTGACGGCCGAAGGGCAATGGGTGCAGGACCGGGAATTCGGCCAACAGTTCCGGGCCGAGATGCTGAGCAGCACCGCGCCCAACACCCGGGAAGGCATCGAAAAATATCTGGGGAGCGGCATGGTCAAAGGCATCGGCCCGGTCTATGCCAAGAAGCTGGTGGAGAAGTTTGCGGAGCAGATCTTCGACGTGATTGAAACCGCCTCCGCGCGCTTGGAGGAAATTGATGGCATCGGACCCAAGCGCCGCAAGCGGATCAAGGAAGCTTGGGCCGAACAAAAAGTCATCCGGACCATCATGGTGTTCCTGCACTCCAATGGCGTGAGCACCAGCCGGGCGGTCCGCATCTACAAGACCTATGGCGAGACCGCCGTCGAAACGGTGCAAGCCAATCCCTATGCGCTAGCCAAGGACATCCATGGCATCGGCTTCAAAACTGCCGACCAGATCGCCCAGAAGATCGGCATCCCGCATGATTCACTCATTCGGGCCTGCGCCGGATTGAGCCACGTCCTCCTGGAAGCCACCGGCAACGGCCATTGCGCCTTGCCATTGGAGTTGCTCCTCGACGAGGCCGGCAAACTCTTGCTGGTGGATGAAAAGATCGCCACGGCCGCTCTGAATAAGACTCTGGCCGACGGCGACTTGATTCAGGAGCGGATCAACGATCAGGAACTGATTTTCCTGCCTTCCTTAAAACGAGCCGAGGAAGGTATTGCCCGGCGCATCAAACATCTTTGTGCCCTGCCACCGACATATCCGCCGATTGATTTCGCCAAGGCCGTCGAGTGGTGTCAGGCCAAGACCAGCATGGAACTCGCCCCCATCCGCGAACTCAACGTGCGGCTCCAGACGGAATTGAACCCGGTGCGGCCGGGCGAGCCGTCGGTGGAGAAATTCGGCCGGCTGTTTCGGAGCCGGGACAAGGTGATTCAGACCGAGAACAACAATGACAAAGAGGTCTTCAATGGAGACATCGGCCAGATTGTGAAGATTGACACAGTCGAACGTGAGGTCACGGTGAGCTTTGATGCGCGGGAAGTCGTCTATGATTTTGGTGCATTGGATGAGGTGTCGCTAGCCTACGCCATCACAGTTCACAAATCACAAGGCTCGGAATTTCCCGCCATCGTGATCCCGCTGGCGATGCAGCAATACATGCTCTTGCAGCGCAACCTCGTTTACACCGGCATCACGCGCGGCAAGAAACTCGTGGTGCTCATCGGCCAGCGCAAGGCGCTGGCGATTGCCGTGCGGAATAACAAGACGGAGCAGAGGTTTTCGGGATTACTCCAGCCGCTCCAAGGTTAGGCGTGCCTCGGCGTGACTTAGCAAGTCGTTGCAGCATTTTTACTCCACGGCAATCTGCCATCACATCCAATAATCAGTGCCTCTTTAAACTATTAGTTGACCGGTCGTATAACTAGATTACGATGGCTCGCGGTTGTGAAAACCAAAATTAATTATGGGTCGAACCAGTGATGCCAAAGCGAAACTTTTGTCCGTGGCCTTTGATCTCATTCATGAGAACAGTTATGGCTCGGTCGGGGTGGAGCAGATTTGCCAGCGCGCCAAGGTCAACAAAGGCAGCTTCTACTATTTTTTCAAGACGAAGACCGATCTGGTCGTCGCGGCGTATGAAGAGCATTGGCGGGTGAAGGAGCCGGATTACGAGCGTATTTTCTCACCGCACAATCCACCGCTGAAACGGCTGGAACTCTGGTGCGGCTACATCCGCGAAGTGCAGAAGCAGCGGCACAAGAAGTATGAGCAAGTTTGCGGCTGCCCCTACACGAGTGTGGGCGGAGAGCTGGCGACACAGGATAAAAAAATGCGCCTTAAGACCAGAGATTTGATCGACCGCCATGTGGAATATCTGGCGGCGGCGATTGCCGATGCGATGACGGCCGGCCGGATTGAAACCGGGGATGCTGAGATTAAAGCCACGCTGGTTCATGCTTTTGTGGTCGGGCTTTTATTGCGCGCGAAAATTTACAATGACCTGAAAGTGTTAAACCATTTGGAAGCCGGCATTTTTGGCCTCATCGGGGCTAAAGCTCCCAAACCGCATTCTTGACGTCCTAAAGGCGGGTTCAAGGAGCGAGTCGGCAACGAATTGGTGCCAATCAGCCAAACTATATGTGGATTGTCCTATTAGCCTTGCGGCGGCCCTACACGTTTGTCGTGGCCGCGCTGCTGCTGGTCTTGTTGACGCCGTTCATCTTGATGCGAACGCCGACGGATATTTTCCCAGCCATCAACATCCCGGTGGTCAGCGTCATCTGGCAATATGGTGGCTTGGATGCGAAACAATTTGAGCAGCGAATCACCTACACACACGAACGTATCCTGACCGTCACAGTCAACAATATCCAGCACCTTGAATCCTCTTCCTACAACGGCATCAGCGTCGTAAAAGTCTTCCTGCAACCCGGAGCCTCTGTGGATGCCGCCGTCGCCCAGATCACCGCTTCCGCCCAAACGGTGCTGCGCCTGATGCCGCCAGGCATGCAGCCGCCGTTGATCATCCAATACAACGCCGCCTCGGTGCCCATCCTGCAATACAGTTTCAGCAGTTCAAAAATGTCGGAGCAGGCGCTGTTCGACGTGACCGCCAACCAGGTCCGCATCGGCCTGACGAGTGTGCGAGGCGCAATGATCCCATGGCCGTATGGGGGCAAGACCCGCGTTGTTTCGGTGGACTTGAATCTGGCGGCGCTCAAGGCGAAGAACCTGCTGGCGCAGGATGTGGTGAACGCCATCAACGCGCAAAACCTGATCCTGCCCAGCGGCACAACCAAAATCGGCGCGACCGAATACAGCGTGGCGGTGGATTCCAATCCGCGCCTGATTGAGGATCTAAATCATCTGCCGGTCAAGGTCGTCAACGGCGCGACGATTTACCTGAGTGATGTGGCGCAGGCGCATGATGGCTATACGCCGCAACAAAATTCCGTTCGCCAGGATGGCGTGCGCGGGGCCTTGCTCACCATCATGAAAGCCGGTTCCGCCTCCACGCTGGATGTCGTGCGCAACATAAAAGCGGCGCTGCCAGGCGTGATGGCCACGGTTTCGCCGGATCTGCAGGTGAAGGAATTTGCCGATCAATCACTGTTCGTGCGGGCCGCCGTCAGCGGCGTGTTGCGCGAAGGCGCCATCGCGGCGGCGCTCACGGCATTGATGATCCTATTGTTCCTCGGTTCGTGGCGGAGCACGTTCATCATCGCCTTGTCCATCCCGTTGTCCGTGCTTTGCTCGATTGCCACTTTGAGCGCGTTAGGCGAAACCATCAACCTGATGACTCTGGGTGGCCTCGCGCTCGCCGTTGGTATTCTCGTGGATGACGCGACCGTAGCGATCGAAAACATCCATCGCCACATGACCTCGGGAATGAAGCTGGAAGATGCCATTATCACCGGCTCACAGGAAATTGCTTTGCCCGCCTTCGTCTCCACGTTGTGCATCTGCATCGTGTTCGTGCCAATGTTCTTTTTGACCGGCGTGGCCAAGTTTCTGTTCGTGCCCCTCGCCGAGGCGGTGGTGTTCGCGATGCTCGCCAGTTACGGGCTTTCACGAACCTTGGTGCCGAC
Organism: uncultured Verrucomicrobia subdivision 3 bacterium; assembly: GCA_903850425.1. Lineage (GTDB taxonomy): Bacteria > Verrucomicrobiota > Verrucomicrobiia > Limisphaerales > UBA11358 > UBA11358. Next base: position 9,227 of record CAINLR010000141.1, read on the forward strand.
GCTGGTAATGTGGCTCTACCGCAATGTCAAAATGCACGGCGAACACGTTGACGAAACCAAGTCGCCGCGCTGGGTCCGCCCGTTCATTAATTTTCAGCGCGCCTTTGAACGCGGCTTTGAGCGGTTGCGGACGGGCTATCGCGCCTTGCTCGCGAGTTGCTTTGAACATCGCAAACCATTCGCCATTTTCTTCATGATCCTCTGCGCGGCTTCGTGGTTGTTGACGCAGGGGCTGGGCCGCGATTTTTTCCCGACCGTGGACGCTGGACAATTCCTGCTTCACCTCCGCGCCCACACCGGCACGCGCATCGAGGAAGTCCAGCGCCTCACCGATCAGATCAACCAGGCCATCCGCAAAGAAATTCCGGCGGAGGAACTGTCCGGCATTCTCAACAACACCGGCATCCCCAATTCTTCCATCAATCTGAGTTACAACACCAGCGGCGTCATCGGGCCGGCAGATGCGGACATTCTTGTGTCGCTAAAACCCGGCCACGCGCCGACGGAAAAATATGTGCGCCAGTTGCGTGAGAGCCTGAACCGCAAATTCCCTGGAACGATGTTTTATTTTCTACCGGCGGACATCGTGAGCCAAACGTTGAACTTCGGCCTGCCCGCGCCATTTGATATTCAAATTCTTGGTCGTGATCAGGCGGGCAATCGTGCTATCGCAGTGCAACTGGCGGAACAGATCAAAAAAATTCCCGGGGCCGTGGATGTCCGCGTGCAGCAGCCCGACAACTGGCCACAATTCCGCATTACCGTTGATCGGTCCAAGGCCGCCGACCTAGGCTTGACCGAACAAAACGTGGCGAATTCCGTGCTGCTAGGCTTGAGCGGCAGCAGCCAGGTGCAGCCGGCTTACTGGCTCGATCCCAAGGTCGGCATCCAATATTTGATCAACGTCCGCGCCACCGAAGCGGCGATGGACTCGCTGGCACAACTCAACGCGCTGCCCATCAGTTCCAGCCGGACGGGTGACGACAGCGCGCAGATTCTCGCCAATCTGGCCAGCATTTCGCGCGTGAACATCGCTCCGGTAATTTCACATTACAACGTCCTGCCGATCATTGATGTCTTTGGCGGGGTGGACGGCCGTGATCTGGGCGGGGTCTTAAACGACCTCCAGCCGCTCATTGATAAAATCAAAAAGGAGCTGCCGCATGGCGCCAGCATCATTGTTCGCGGTCAGGCCGAGACGATGCGCTCCAGTTTTTTTGGACTCGCCATCGGTCTGGCGGGTGCCATCGTGCTCATCTATTTCCTGCTCGTGATCAACTTCCAGAACTGGCTCGACCCCTTCATCATCATCACCGCCTTGCCCGCCGCGCTGGCCGGCGTGGTGTGGGGATTGTTTCTTTGTCAGACCACGTTGAGCGTTCCCGCCCTGATGGGGGCCATCATGAGCATGGGCGTGGCCACGGCCAATTCCGTGCTGGTCGTAACTTTTGCCCGCGAAAACATGCTGCGCGGACTTGACCCGGTGACCGCCGCGCTGGAAGCGGGTGCAGGCCGCATCCGCCCCGTCTTGATGACGGCCATGGCGATGATCATCGGCATGTTGCCCATGAGCCTTGGCCTCGGCGAAGGCGGCGAACAAAATGCGCCGTTGGGTCGTGCGGTCATCGGCGGTCTAGTATTCGCCACGATTGCCACGCTGTTTTTTGTGCCGATCGTTTTCAGCTTCATGCACCGGCATCGCAAGTGCGCCAGCATCACCAATCGAATCGAACCCATCAAATCGTAACGCCATGAACCCAACCCAACCTGCGTCAAATCCAGCGCCGCCGAACCGGCCCGTGCGTTTGATCTTGATTGCACAAATTGTGATGGTGCTCGTCGTCATCGGACTCATCGCCGGCTTCGTGCCGCGCTGGCTGGCGCGCCGCCAATTGCTGGTGGAAAATCATGCTGAATCCATCACCATAGTGGATGTCGTTTCGCCAACGGCGTTCAAACCGGATCTGGGCACGCCGCTGCCGGCCGAGGTGCAAGCGTTCACACTGGCTGCGATTCATGCCCGTGCGAGCGGCTACTTGAAAGGCTGGTTCGTGGACATCGGCGATCATGTCACCAATAATCAACTACTCGCGGAGATTGAAACTCCGGAAGTGAACCAGCAACTCGCGCAGGCCAAGGCGGAACTGGATCAAACGCTCGCCAGTCAGAGCCTTGCCAAGATCAGTGCCGACCGCTGGACGGAATTGCTTAAGAGCGCCAGCGTCAGTGAACAGGAAGCGGCCGAGAAGCAGGCCGATTACACCTTGAAGCAGGCCAATGTTGCCGCCGCGCAGGCCAATGTCCGCCGTCTGGAGGAACTGACGAACTTCAACCGCGTGGTCGCTCCATTCGCCGGCACCATCACCGCGCGCAACACCGACATCGGCCAGCTCATCAGCGCCACCGGCGGCCTTGAACTATTTCGGCTGGCGCAGACCGATCCGCTGCGTGTTTATGTCCGCGTGCCGCAATCGCTCAGCTACGCCATCGCTCCCGGCCAGACGGCGCAACTGACCTTTCAAGAATTGCCGGGCCGCATTTTCGACGCCCCCGTAACCCGCACCGCCGGAGCCGTTGATCCGGCTTCGCGCACGTTGCAGGTGGAACTGCAGGTGGCAAATCCGAAACGTGAAATCCTGGCGGGCAGTTACGCTCAGGTGCGTTTCAACGAAGCCACGAATGCCCATGGGTTGACCCTGTCCGACAACACGCTGGTTTTCCGGGCGCAAGGAATGCAGGTGGCGCTCGTGGGCAGCAACACCATCGTGCAGATGCGTTCCATCAAACTTGGCCGCGATTTTGGCAACACCGTGGAAGTGCTGAGCGGGCTTGAAGCCAGCGACCGCGTGATCGTGAATCCACCGGACTCCATTGCCGACGGCGTGACCGTTCGCATCGCCGAGCCGGTGGCGACCAACCAACCGGCCAAATGAAAAATGTTTCCCTCCTCTGCCTGATTACGTTGGCCGCTGGACTGACGGGCTGCAGCGTCGGTCTGGATTATCATCGGCCGGCCGCATTGCCCGGCCAGCCGGTGCCGGAAAAATTCAACGAGAGTGTTTCCGGCAGCACCAATCTGGGCATTTGGAAAATCGCCGAACCCGCCGCACATCGGCCGCGCGGCGAGTGGTGGCGGAGCTTCGGGGATGCCGAGTTAAACCGGATCGAAACCCTGGCATTGACCAACAATCAAAATCTGGCCGCCACGGCGGCGCGCTTGGAACAAGCGCACGCCCTGGTCACCGAAGCCCGCGCGAATTATTTTCCACAACTCACCGCCGGCGGCACACCCAACGGTGACATAGACCGCCAACGCACGAGTTTCAATTCGCCCGTCCAAGGCAGAGCCAGCGGCGTCTCCCATACATACGACACGTTTACCGCGCCACTCTATCTTGGCTGGGAAGTTGATCTCTGGGGCCGCGTGCGGCGGCAAGCCGAAGCCGCGCACGAACGCTTTATCGCCAGCGCTGATGATCTCGAATCGGCCCGGCTGGCGGTCGCGGCCGAAGTGGCCATTGATTACTTCGCTCTGCGCACGCTTGGAAACGAATACGCACTGGTCACCAATACCATCGAAGCCTATCGCCGTTCGCTTGAACTCACCCAAAACCGGCGGCGCGGCGGAGTGGCGTCCGACCTCGATGTCGCCCAGGCGGCAACTCAACTGCACGGTGCCGAAGCCCAGTTGCCGGACATAAAATTGAACCGGACTCAAATCCGGCACGCCCTCGCCGTGTTGTGCGGCGAAGCGCCGGGAAGTTTCGTTATGTTGACCGGAGCCTCAATGGCAGAAATTGTGCCCGAGGTTCCACCGAGTTTGCCCAGTGAACTGCTGGAACATCGTCCGGATATCGCCGCCGCTGAAAGACGCATGGCGGCCGCCAACGCAGATATCGGCGTTGCGAAAGCCGCTTTTTTCCCGACGATGCGCATCAACGGGCTCGCCGGGTTTCAATCCGTGGATGCCAGCACTTGGTTTGACTGGCCCAGCCGGTTTTGGTCAGTCGGGCCGGCCATGCAATTGCCGCTCTTCACCGGCGGTTTGAACCGATCACGGCTCCGCGTGACCCGCGCGGTTTATGATGAAACGGTGGCGACTTATCGGCAGACGGTGTTGACCGCGTTTGGTGAAGTGGAAGACGGGTTGGTCGCACAGCAATTGCTGGCCGAAAAATGGAACGCAGAAAATGCGATCGTCATCGCGACCCGTCGCACCTTGGAGATTGCCAGCAATCGCTATAAATCCGGCTTGGTGACATACCTTGACGTTGCTACTGCCCAGGCAAACGCGCTGCTCCACGAACGCACGCTGGTCCAGCTTCAAGGCACGCGCCTGACCGCCAGCATCAATCTGGTCAAGGCACTTGGTGGTGGTTGGCAAATCTCTGACGTTGTGCCCAGCACAGCTGACAAGTAATGTTCGGCGACGCTTGCTTGACGCAGCAATGAAGCGAGACGAGGCAAAAAACTGGTGGTTCTCATTGGCCAACGCAAGGCGCTGGCGATTGCAGTCAGAAACAACCAGACCGAGCAGAGATTTTCGGGATTACTCCAGCGGCTACAAGTTGGTTGATTTAGGAGCATCCGAGCCTCAAGCAGCCACCTCTTCGAGAAAGAGGAGTTTATTAATATCCGCCCGCCGATCCACTGCGGCATGCCGTGCAATTTCGGCCAGGTCGATGTTCGAGCGGACTAGTTTGAAGTATCCGCCACAAAGCCATTCTCCGAGGCCCGCTTTCACGCACACCGGGATTGAACCTTTCTGAGCGCAAACGATATCGGCGTGTAATGACAGGTAAACTTCCCCGCATTCCCGCAGACGCTCACGGGGACCTAAGTCGGAAGAAGTTGTTTCCCGCAGTCGTCGGCACGACAACATTGAGATTGCCACCGTTGGTCGTGGCTGTGCCAGCATAAGTCGCCCAGTTTGTGGTGTTCAGGTCCATGTTATATTCCAAGCCGTAACCGGCGAAGGTTGCCGGCGATGTCAGGACGGCATTGCCGTTGATCAATTGGACCGCGATCGGCGGCCTTGCGGGCGCCGGCACTGCCGTTGACCGTGTGAGAATGTCGCCAAATTGGCGAGGGTCGTTTCTGGCGCATTATTCGGTGGATCTGGCTTCGTGACGCGCAGGTCAAAACGTCGAAAAACAGTAAAAATGAAGGCGTCAGAGAGCAGCATTGTCAGCCAGCGCACCAACAAAATTCTTCGACATGGGCTGGCCGCGTCTGGCATTTTTTCAGCGCTGGTATGCATCGTGCCGACAACGTTTTTTGCGGCTGACAATCGGGTGTTTTTTGAGGCAAAGCTGCGAGCAAACCACAAGAAACAACTAAATGGATCTGCTGATCGTTCGGCGTGGGTTAGATGCGATGCCTATTACATTGGCGGCCCCCTTTGAGATTAAATCGCCGTGATTTCCCCTGCGAATGCCCCTGAAACTTAACCATTAGATTCCACGTCTTTCCAATCGCTTTATGACGAAAATATTTTTGGCAACGATTTACCTTAGTTTACTGGCAACCTGGGGTTTTTCCGCCGGCAATGAGCAAAATTCCGGTCTGCTCCAGCGCCTGCGGCATAACCATCCGCGATTGCTGGTGTTGGATGATCAACTGGCCGGCGTTCAAGAGTTGATAAAAACCAATGCCACTGCCGGGCAGCTTTATCAGCGGTTGCAGACGGATGCGGAGAAAATCCTACGGCAGGCCCCGTTGACTTACACCATCGGTGGTTCCGAGCATACGCTGTTGGATGTCAGCCGAAATGTAGAAGGTCGGGTGTGGTTGCTGGCCGGGCTTTACCGGTTGAACGGAGATCGTCGTTTAGCCGCCCGGGCCCGGGATGAAATGTTGTCCGCCGCCAAGTTTCCAGATTGGTATCCCAAACACTTTCTCGACACGGCAGAAATGACGGCGGCGCTCGGCCTTGGCTATGACTGGCTGTTTGATTATCTGTCACCGCAGGAACGTTTGACGATCCGCGAGGCAATCGTCACCAAAGGTTTGGAGCCGGGGATTGCCGGCTTGACTGAGGAGGGCCGGCTTCAGCGGTTGCATAACAACTGGGTTCAGGTTTGCAATGGCGGACTGACCCTCGGTGCCTTGGCCATTGCCGATGAAGAAAAACCAAAAGCGTCTGAAATCATTGGGTTATCACGTGCACCGATGGCCAAAATCATGCAGCTGTTTGCGCCCGACGGTGGATTTGAAGAGGGGCCGATCTATTGGAATTATGCCACCGCATATAATGTCTTCTACCTCGCGGCGCTCGATAGCGCCCTGGGAACAGACTTCGGATTGTCACAAGCCCCCGGGTTTTCCGACACGGGCAATTACCGGATGCAGACCATCGGACCGCTCGGCACATGCGCGAATTTTGGCGACGCAGCGGAACAAATTAGCATCGCTCCACAAATGCTTTGGCTAGCCAGACGATTCAACCACCCGGAATATGTGTTGCATGAGCAGGCGGTGGCCAGATTGCCCAACCTCAACGGAAGCAAACTGGAGTCCTCCCGTTTTTCCATATTTGAATTGCTCTGGAATCAACCGACCGCGGCGAACCTGGTTGGTGCCAATTTGCCGGTCGGGGCGAAATTCGACCGGGTGGCCACGGCGTTTATTCGCAGCGATGGGGAAAATACCAACGCCATATACGCGGCTTTCAAAGGGGGCAGCAGTCGTTCCAGTCACGGACACCTTGATCTAGGCACATTTGTTCTGGATGCTTTTGGTGAGCGCTGGGCGATTGATTTAGGAGGAGACAGCTATGGACTGCCGGGCTATTTCGGAGCTCAACGTTGGAGTTATTACCGCTTGCGCACCGAGGGGCATAACACCTTGACTATCGACAATCAAAATGAAGACCTCAATGCTGTGGCTCCGCTGACGGCATTTTCCAGCAGCGGCGACCAGACGTTCGCCATAGCTGATTTGAAAGCGGCTTATCCCGATAAATTGGCTGGCTGGCTGCGCGGAATCATGCTGCTGAACCGCCGTCAGGTGTTGCTTCAGGACGAAATAATGCCAAAGCTACCGGCTGACATCACTTGGAATTTTCATACCCGCGCCACCATCACGATTGCCGGCGATGGGAAAGAGGCGACCCTTGCACAAGGCACTACCAAGTTGGTGGCCCGGATCATTCAACCGATAAACGCCCGTTTTGAAACAGCTGCCGTTCGCCTAAGCTCACCCCAGCGATCCACGGCTGGCGTCAGCAACTTGATGGTCCGATTGCCTCACATGACATCCCCGACCACCGTCGCGGTTTTGTTTTCATCCCCAGAAGATCGTGCCAGCCAGCCAAAAATCATGCCCTTGAATCGCTGGGCGCCGTGAGAATTAGACTAGATAAACCGCTGGGCTCATCGCCCCAGTGGGCACGGAAAAGGGACGGACGAGGCCGCAAACGCGGAGGACCATAAGAGCACCGAAACAAAGGGCCGGGACGAGAGCCAGGACGATGAGCAGCTTGGTGGGGCGGCTTATCGCCGTGCGTGGCGGCCGGGGCAGTGGTGGTGGCGCGGTGGGTTGCACGTGCGATTGACAGCTAACAGGATTGATTAGACCAAGCGCCGGCACGACTCGGCGCATGGCTGGCTTTTGTAACCCAGCCGGTTCTCATGGGCCTATCAAAGCCGACTTGAGAATTTCGAGCAAGCATTATTTCGGAAGGCATATTCTTGCAGCGGGCTGCGAGTTCGCGTGATCGGCCAGGTGTGCTAAATTCCAAGAGACGACAATGCTTTTGGTGTGAGCGGGCATACCGGCCGGCCGCCAGTTCGAGAAGCGCTGCGGCAAACCAAAGGCGCAGGGGGAAGCCTGCGCCATCGCTTTTGCCCAACCAGTTCCATCCGCGTCCATCATCCGCGTAATGGCCGACGACGGGGCATCCACATCAAGCGGTCCGCCCGCGGCGATAAGTTTCACCAATCGCGCGGGGCGATGGTCGTTGCGGACATAGAGCGTAACGGAACGCCAGGCGATTCAGATCAAATAGTAAGGCAGAATCACCTTGTTGGCCCGAAGCCTCGTGGTCCGAACCAGCTCAGCATTTTTGCCGTCCACGCGATCATAATGCCGCAAGGCATCCGCCCGGGTCCTGCCGCCAGTCATGTGGCGCTTGATGACCGGTTCGCTTGTCCGGTCGCTCTCTGAATCCACAAAATACGAGAAATCCAATAGCGGCTGGATGGTTTCCCAGCCGGCCTGATCATAAAGCAGCCACAGCCCCTCCACAATAAGCAGGGAATGCTCGGCTTCGATCAAGACACCGTTTGCAACCGGATCGTGCGATTTTCGCGAGTAGATTGGGAAGGCCACCCTTTGCCCTGACCTGAAACGCTGGAGGTCGGTCGCAAGCTTGTGAACTTCGTAGGTGTCAAAACGTCCTTTGACTGTTTTCAACGGTTCGCCCTCCGAAAAGTGCGTGTTGAGGAAGCAGTTGGGATGATGGTAGGCGTCAATCGTGATGGACTCAAAACCAAAGGCAAGCCGGGCCTGCTTGGCCATTTCCTTGAACAGAACGGCAATGACTGATTTTCCGGCGCCAGTGGGGCCGGCGATGCCGATGACCAGGCGAGTTTTGGTTATTGTTTGGTAGAGCGCCAGCACTTCCCGGAAGAGATTCAAATAAAACGCTTTTTGCGTTTCGGAAAATCCGGAAATATCAATCGTCTGTTCCGTGACGAGCAGGCTGGCTGGGAATTGAATGTCGGGAAGCGGCACGGAGTTAGGGTAACACTAAACCCTGTTCAGACTCAATCAGGTTGAAGCTGGCCGGGATGGTTCACATCTCGCCTCCCAACGATGACGAAATTTTGATGCGCGGCACCGTGAGATTGGTCGCCCGCAAGCCAGGTGCGGGAATCCATCCACCGGGTTTTGGCCGCGTGGTCGCGGTCGTGAACCCCGGTTGGCAGGTGGCACCTGCGGCCGGCACTCTCAGAAATCCGTAAAAAAATGCACCGGAATTGAAAGATTCGGCTTTTTCCAACGTATTGTATGTAGGGACCCGTTGCTCGCCGGCTCGTTGGCCCAGGCCGAGCGGTCGGACCCTAACCCAGAAAGAAACGGCGTGACGGCCTTGAGGCACGTTTGGCGACGTATCACGGTGCTTGGCTTGACCGTGTGTTTGGTATTGTCCAGCCATTGCTCGGCTACCTGTTCAAAAGTCAGGTCTGCGGCCTCGGCTGGCATCAAACGCGCAAAATCATTCAGCAAATCGGCTAGGCGGCGTTTGGCCAGCGGCTTGTCAGTGGTCTTCAGCGAGCGGCGAAATTGCTTGCCCCCTTTTTTGACAAAGGCATAATAATTCCCCGTTGTTTTGTGACGCCTCAAGTGTTCACCGGCATAGGTGTAATCACCTTTTGCTGTCTCCAGCGCATTGGGGTTCATTCGGTTAGTCTAGGGATGCAAAAGAGGGATGCAACAGAAAACGGGCGGCTCACAAAAGCCGCGTAAACATTGGTTGCCAGCGTAGCTCAGTTGGTTAGAGCGTGGGACTCATAAGCCCGAGGTCAGTGGTTCGATTCCACTCGCTGGCACCATTTTTATTGAGGAAACAGGATGTTCTGCGGAAGTTTGCACCGAATTTGCACAGAATTTGGCCTCTTCGGCTGACAAACGTGTGAGGTTCCCCGTCACCATCCACCACCGATCAAGCAAGGAAGATCTGCCGCTTGGCTGCGAGTTAGCTGCCACGGCACGGCCAGCGTGTCCCACCGCCAGAACCACGCTTCAGCTTGCACCACGATAGGATTTGGTCTCGCACTCACCGGTCATTGCGGCAACGCATTATTTGAGCATCACCTGCCCGACTTTGTAGCGCTTCAGACCGTCCTCGCCGCGCAATGGCAGCGCTATCGCCGGCGTCCCATCGAGTTTTCCGACCGACACAAACAAATCATACACACCCGGCTTCACTGGCGGTGCGTGTTCGCCGTGTCGCATCGCCACCACAAACCGCGATTTCAATTCTTTCATGGCTGCCTCGCCAGGAGCGGCCACGCCCAGTTCCTTCATGTCAAAATTCTCATCCGCCAGCGCGGCCACGATGCCGCCCTTGGCGTCCTTCAACGTCAGCGCCCAAAATCCGCTGCCAGAGCAAGGCGCAACCCCGGCGTTGGCCCAGGCGGTTTCCACCACGAATGATTCGCCACGCTTCACCTCCGCGGGCCAGCCGATTTGCTTTAGTTGAATCCGATATCCCAGCCGGCGGTTGATGCGTTCGATGGTTTCGCGATTTTCGTTCAGCTCCTCGCGGGGCCACCAGTGGATGGACAGGTAACTGGCGTGATAATCCTCCACCGACTTCAATAACAGATCACCACGCCACGCACCGCGCGCCTTTGAACTGCCGTAATGTTCGTGTTCCAGGATCACCGGCATCCGCGGCCAGAACTCCTGTGCCATTTCCGCGTGATACCACGAATTGGGCGGCGGCTGAACCAGAATGCTGTCGTCGCGCATCGTCACGTTTTTGGCAAGCGCATAATCCATCGCTGGGAAATGCCGACCGGGCTTGGTCGGACCGGCCACATCGTCGCTGATGCACAGTTGCGTGGTCTTGAAATATTTCAGATGAAGGTCAATGTGCTGCTTAACCACGGCCAGTGTTTGCGCCTCGTTAAGCTGGCTGCTGAAACCCGTGTGGCCTTCACCCCACATGCCAAAGGAGCCGATGTCTATGAACGCGACGTTCGGATTGCCGTCGTAACGGCGTGCCAGCGCGGCCAGAAAACGATCGAGCTTTGCGAGAAATACCGGATCGAGATAGTCCGGGTCCCACAGTTGGCCATCTGGCGCGGGTCCTTTGCCGAAGTTAAAATTCACTCCCTTGGCACCGGCGTCCTGCACCCACTTGGGCGTGGCGTAACGATACCAGCTTTCCGAGCAACTTACGCGGATGGCGATCTGCTTACCCTTGGCGATCCAGCGCTGCGCCGGCGTGTCAAAGAGTGACCAGTTGAACTCGCCTTCGGTTGGTTCAAGGAATGACCACGGCACGCGCAGGTAAATCACCGACAGTCCCGGCCAATCATCGAGTGTGTCGGAGGGTTCCAATTTTGAACCGTAGTTCTCAATGTAGTTGGAGTAAAAATGCAGCGTCCAGCCCATGCCGGGATTGACCAGCGCTTCGCCGGTATCCGGCGGACGAACGGTGACGAGCTCATTGGTTGCGCCAAACAAGTTCGCGATGCAGGCTGTGAACGCAACGGCAATCAAGAACGCTCTGCCCCACCGGGGCTGAGTCATCCAGCCCAGGGTTGCGAGGCACGAGCTCCCCTGGAAACCGGGATTAAGAATTTTCCCAATCCTGAAGGGGTTGCAGCGGTTTATCCCCCCGACGACGCAACCCCGTTCGGGTTGAATACAATTTGGGCGGATGATAGTGGGGACGAGGTCGGCGTTGACGCCGAGTCGGGCGATGGCAACACGGATGCGCTTTTCAAGCGCAGTGTCGTCAGTGACTTTTTTCACTGGAGTGCCCCAGATCATGATTAATTATTCCCGTGTGCTTGGCGCGGAAGATTATTTCAAATTGCCCCAAACGCAAATACGAAAGCGCCAACCTGGCGGCCGACGCGCGGCGGCATCTGAACGGCGCGCACGAACAGGCAGCGGATGGTGGGGCAAAGATTTCTGAGCCGCCCCAGGGTGTCCATCCGCCTGCGCGCGTCCAGCTTGCTGGCAGGCAGATGTGACGCGGTCGGGCCGAACCAACCATCAGAAGGCATTGACAACATCGAGCCAAAACTGTTTTAACTCACGCAGACACTATGAAGAAAGACGAATACCGGGTCTTGGGCGCATTGATTGTGCTGTTTACGTTGGTTGCTTTAATTGTGCTGGCGGTCTGCTGGATGTGGGTGGCTACGGATGTCCCGGTGGTTGACCACCAAGAGGCGCCCCAAGTGCATCACGATTTTGATCACCCGATAAAAAACCTAGCACCGGTGAGGGGCGGGGCAAGGTAGTTGCCGGCGCATAAGGAGCCAGCCCGCAACTCGGCTGAGCGACGAGGATGTGCCCGGCGGCCGGCGTGTTCAGATTCAAAAACAAATCCCGGTTTGTCACCACCTTGGTTTGCAGCAAGTTTGCCGCACACAAAGTTCGAACAAAACTTTGCAACGCCAATTGGCCTCTTTGAATTTGTCTGGCTGCGTGCGCGGCGGCTTCGACTGGATAAACCGCGCAAAGCGGTTCGTAAAATCCGTCCAGTTCCGGCACCACCCCCACGCCCGACGCCGCTTCTCGCCACAACTCCCACAGAAAATCGGAACGCATCTGCGGCAAGTCCACGGCTAATGCCAACAAATGCGTCGTCTCAATCTGCATCAGAGCCGCCGCCAACCCGCTCAACGGCCCGCGCGACGGCGGTTCGTCCAAAATAATAGCGCTGTCAGCCGGGCACCAAGCCGGTCGCGTCCGCGCGGAAATCAAAATTTTTTGCGGTTCCAACATGCGCAACGTTCGCCGTTGTCGCGACCACAGCGGTTCACCCTGCCATCGCAGCGTCGCCTTGTCGGCACCCATGCGCCGTGATTCGCCGCCGACGAAGAGCACTGCGGTCAGCGTGATCATTTTTCCACGCGGAGAATTCCGTCGGTGAGAATTTGCGCGCGCAGCCCGCCCCGGCTGTGCAAAAACTTTTCGGCTCCGGGCGCAAACGCGGCGTCCATCCAATGACACGGCGAACATTCTGCCGCGCCGTGAAAGCGCACGCCCTGCAATGTGAATTCCGCGCCGACGAGAGAATTCAAATCCACGCCTTCCACTACGATGTTGCGCCGCGAAGCGCCGGGAGATTTATCCGTCACTTTCAGCTCCGCGCACATGGCCGCAAAAACTTCCTGCGAGAAAAATGTCACTTGTCCTTTGTAATCCTGCTTGAAGTCAAAAAAACGGTCGCCCCGGATGCCGCGCCCTGCCACGCACTCGATCTCCGCGACTTCCAGCGTCGGAAACTCGCCAGCCGGCTGGTTTTGCCGGCCGAAAAAATTATGGCCGGGCGAAATAAACAAGTGGCGCACTTTCATGTCGGCAATATGCCACCAATGTTTGGTGGCGAAAATGTTTTCCTCGCACGCCTCAACTGCGGGCGATCAGTTTGGCCAGCGCCTCGTTGATGTAAACGCGCTGGCTCGGCGAAAATGGCGATGCGTCGGGAATCTGAAATCGTTGCGCGGTGCTGGCAGGTTGCTCCGCCAAAAATTTGTGCAAATAGTTCTTTTGCTGCGGGGTGAAATCGGCAGGCAGTTCAATCGGTGCTTTCGTCAGCGCCACTGCGCAAAATTTGAATTCCGGCTGGAGCGAGGTTGGGTCCACGGCTTCGCTTGTGGCGGCGTTCACGGCCAGATTATCGCCGAACTGGTCATTCCAATGAAACGGCGCGAAACAATTACCGGGCTGGACGCGGGTCGAAACTTGTGCGGGATAAATCGCAAAGCCGCGTCGCGAACTGACCTTTACCAGCGCGCCGGCAAAAACGCCGAGCGCCTGCGCGTCGTCAGGATGAATCTCCACAAACGGGCCGGGATTGAGCTTGTTGAGCGCGGGAACTTTGGCGGTCTTAGTCATCGTGTGCCACTGATGCGCGAGTCGGCCGGTGTTCAGGGCAAAGGGAAAGTCCTTGTCTGGCACTTCCGCCGATGGCAGGAACGGTCGCGCAAAAAAATGCGCCTTGCCGGAGGTGGTGGGAAAAAGAATCCGGCGTGTTTTTTTTTCAGGAAAGAAAGCCGCCGCGCCCGCCGGCTTTTCGGTCAGATAGCGGATCGGCAAACCATCCTCGGCTTCGGTCGCGCATGGCCACTGCCGCGATTTTTGCCGCAGTCGTTCGTAGGAAATGCCGCGCAGATCGTAGCCTGTTTTAGGATTCCACGTCTGCCGTATTTCATCGAATACCTCGCTGGCGCTCTCGTATCGAAACGCCTTTTCAAATCCCAGCTGCCGCGCGATCTGCGTAATGATCCACCAATCCGCCTGCGCCTCACCAGGCGGCGAAACGGCGCGCTGCATCAGCGTCACGTTGCGTTCGGAGTTGACCATCGTGCCTTCAGCTTCGGCCCAGACCGCGCCCGGCAGCAAAATATCCGCGTAGCGCGTCGTCTCGGTCGGGTGATACGCATCCTGCACGATCACGAGTTCCGCGCGCTCCAATCCGTTGATCACGCGCTGCCGATTCGGCATCGAGGCAATTGGATTCGTGCCGATGATCCAAACGGCTTTGACTTCGCCCGCTTCCAATTTTTGAAAAAGCGATACGGCATCCAGTCCCGGTTCCGCGCTGATGGTGCCTTTAGCCACACCCCAAATTTTTTCGAGAAACGCTCGATCCGCCGCGCTGCGCACCACGCGCTGGCCGGGCAACGCGTGGCTCATGTAGCCGACCTCGCGACCGCCCATCGCGTTCGGCTGGCCGGTCAATGAAAAAGGGCCGCTGCCGGGCCGACAAATTTTGCCGGTGGCCAGATGCAGATTGCAAATCGCGTTCGTGTGCCACGTGCCGTGCGTGCTCTGGTTCAAACCCATCGTCCAAAACGTCGTGAACTCCGGCGATTCGCCGATCCATTTGGCGGCGGTGGCAATGTCCCTTTCACGCAAACCGGTGATTTCGGCGACGTGCGCGAGCGGATAATCCTTCAGCATCGCGCAAAGCTCCGTCCAGCCTTCGACGTGGTCGGCGATGAAGTTTTCATCAACGTGGCCATCATCCAAAAGCAGACGCAGCAGGCCATTCAGCAACGCGAGATCGGTGCCGGGCTTGATCTGCAAAAACAAATCCGCCTTGTCGGCTGTGGCGTTGCGGCGCGGATCAACGACGATGATTTTCGCCCCCTGCTTCTGGCGATCGAGTAAACGCAGAAATAAAATCGGGTGACAGTCCGCCATGTTCGCGCCCATGACAAGCGCGCAATCCAGCCGGTCAATGTCCTGATACGAACCCGGCGGACCGTCCGCGCCGAGCGACAGCTTGTAGCCGCTCGCCGCGCTCGCCATGCAGAGGCGCGAGTTGGAATCAATGTTGTTGGTCCGCAAAAACCCCTTGGCCAATTTGTTCGAGAGATATTGCGACTCCATGGACAATTGGCCGGAAACGTAAAGCGCCACTGCATCGGCACCGTGCTCCGTGATGATTTTTTTGAGGCGAGCCGCAGTTTGATCCAGTGCTTCAGCCAGCGGCACGCGCACAGGCTCGGAAGTTTTATCGCTGCGCACAAAAGCAGCGGCGAGCCGGTCGCTCGAATTGAGCGTCAATGCCACGGTGTTTCCCTTCGTGCAGAGTCGGCCGAAGTTCGCCGGATGATCCTTGTCGCCGCTCACCTTGACCACACGATTGTTTTCGACCTCCAAAATCATGCCGCAGCCAACGCCGCAATACGGACAAACCGTTTTGACGCTGCGCTTGGCGGCCGTTGGCATGAGCAGGTCATTCGTCATTCGTGAACATCACTTGCAACGCGTTTAGATCGTGACGCGTGGTAAATTGCTGGAAAGTCTCGCGGCCTTCGCGCTGCTTGAGATAGACGCGCAGCATTTTTTCCAGCGTCTCTGGCAAGCTTGCCGCGCGCACGCCGGAAAATACCTGACGGCCCACGGCTTGATTTTTCCCGAAACCGCCGCCGACAAAAACATGGTAGCCATCCTCACCGCGCACCTTCGTGCCGAGACAGCCGATGTCGCCCATGTAATGCTGCGCGCAAGAATTCGGACAGCCGGTGACGTGGATGTTCACGGGCTGATCGAGCTGGATTTTCTTCTCGAGATAATTCAGGAGTTCAAGCGCGTGGGCTTTAGTGTTAGACTGCGCAAACTTGCAATAGCTATTGCCGGTGCACGCGATGACCCCGCTGGCGATGTTCGATTGCCTGGTGGCGAAACCACTTTTCTCCAATGCCCGCTTGAGCGTTTGCACGAACGCGTCCGGGACGTTTGGAATGATGAAATTCTGCCAAACCGTGAGGCGGATTTCGCCGCTGCCGTAAAGGTCGGCGAGTTCGGCGAGCCGCAGCATTTGCTTGGGCGTGATCTGGCCAACCGGACACGTCGCGCCGACGTAATTCAAGCCGCGCTGTTTCTGCGGAAAATCGCCGACGTGCGAGTGCGGCAGTTCGTGGCTCGCCCAACGCATTTGCGCCGCGTCGTAAGGCGCACGCCGTATTTCTTTGCCGAGTCTTTTTTCGACGAGCGCCAGATATTCTTCCAACGACATCTTTTCGAGCAGATGTTTCAACCGCGCCTTTTTGCGATCCGTGCGACAGCCGCGTTCAACGTAAACCCGCAGCACCGCGACAATGACCTTGTTGATCTCATTCGGCGGCACCACGACACCGAGGTCGCGCGCAAAACTTTTGTGGCCGGTCGCGCCGCCCAGCGCGATGCGGAATAATACTTCGTCACCGATCTTCACCGCCTTCACGCCGATGTCGTTTGTATCTTCAACCGTGCCGATGAGACCGCCGCCGTCATAGGCGATGTTGAACTTGCGCGGCAGATCGTAGAACGAGCGATCGTTGATGATGATCTGGCCAATCTGCTGGCAGAGCGGCATCACGTTGATTAGTTCGACCGGATCAATGCCCGCCGTCGGATTCGCCGTGAGATTGCGAATGTTGTCCGCCCCGGCGCCGCGCGTGTGCAGGCCGACGCTCTGCACGCGGCGCAAAAATTCCGGAGCGTCTTTCGGCTGAATCAGGCGCATTTGCAAGTTAGCCCGCGTCGTGATTTGGACATAACCACTCGTCAGCTCCTGCGCAAGACGTCCAAGTTCGCGCAATTGAAAAGTGGTGAGCAACCCGCCGGGAATTCGCAACCGTGACATGAAAGCATCTTTGATTGGCGTGAGAAAAAACAAACCGTTCCACTTGAAACGAAAGATTTCTTCTTTGTCCGGCGCTTTGTTGTTGATGGAATTTTCAACGATCTGTTCGTAGGCGTCGAGTGGATGCAGCTCGCGCTTCACGCGTTCCTCGAAAATTAAATCCTCGTGCGCCGGCGCGGGTTCGATATCGCTGAATTTCTGCCCGCGAGCCGCCGCGCCAGCGAACAGGCCGGACAAATATTCCTTCTGCTCCGGCGTGAACGGAGCGGCGGCGAGAGGTTCGGGCAACGTGGCGCTCATTCAATAAACATCGCGTTGATAGCGTTTGTCCGATTTTAATTTGCCGACATAAGCTTTCGCCTCGTCTGCGCTTTTGCCGCCCGCCGTTTCAATGACTTTGTGCAGGGCAGAGTCAACATCCTTGGCCATGCGGCTGGCGTCGCCACAGACGTAAAAATGCGCGCCCGCCTCCAGCCACGACCACAGCTCGGCGGCGTTTTCAATCATTCGATCTTGCACGTAAATTTTCTCCGCCTGATCACGCGAGAAGGCGAGATCGAGCCGCGAGAGAAAATTATTTTTCTGCCACACTGTTAGTCCCTCCTCGTAAAGAAAATCGGCCGAACGTTTTTGGTCGCCAAAGAAAAGCCAATTTTTCCCTTTTGCCCCGGTCGCCTGACGTTCTTCCAGAAAAGCGCGGAATGGCGCGATGCCGGTGCCGGGACCCACCATGATCATTGGCGCATCGCCGTTGCTAGGCGGGCGGAAACCATGCGAGGGCTGCACGAAAACTTTCACGAACTCCGCGCCGTCCACGCGGTCGGCGAGGAAGGTGGAGGCCACGCCTTTGCGCGGACGCCCGTGGCTTTCGTAGCGGACGGCGCTGACGGTAAGATGCACTTCGCCGGGATGCGCCTTGGGGCTGGACGCAATCGAATAGAGACGCGGCGACAGCTTGCGGAGCAGCGGCAGAAATTCCGCGAGGGATAAGGGTGCGTCGAGCAGGCCAATGACGTCCAGCACATCGCGCCCAAACACCCAGCGCTTCAAATCGTCGCGGCGATCGGGTGCGAGCAATGGCGACAGGCCGTTGGCGAAACCGCGTTCGCCCACCAGCGCGATCAATTCCGAAGTGGGTTTGGTGATTTCATAATGCCGGGTCAACGCGTCGCGCAACGGCATTTCCGCCCCGCCGATTTTCACCGTCTCGGTGCCGGCGCACTTCAGCGCGGCAAGCAAATCATCCACGAGTTCGGGACAATTGACCGGCACGATGCCAAGCGCGTCGCCGGCTTCGTAGCTGAGACCGCTGCCGGCAAGACTGATTTCGTAGTGGCGCACTTCCTTGCTGGAGCCGGGCTGGTTCAACAAAATATTTTTCAGCAAGCGCGCGGGGAAAGGATTCGATTTGTCGTAAGCCAAAGTGGCCGGCGATGCTTTCCCTTCACCCTGACTCTCGCCCGGGGGGAGAAGGGAAAGCGATGAGTGGTTTTCGTTTGCTTGAACACCATTGGCATTGGGGCGACCTAGTTTTCCCCACAGTCCATCAAACCAAGCTTTCGCCGTCGTCTCGTAGTCCGCGTCACATTCCCCGCGTGGTTGCATGCGCTTGGCACCGAGGGCTTCCAGTCGCGCATCGAATTTCTTCGCGGCACCGCAGAAGTCGGAATAGTTCTTGTCGCCAAGCCCGAGCACGGCAAACTGCAATTGCTCCAGGCGCGGCGCGGATTCAGCGTTGACCCAGTTCCAAAAATTCACCGCGTTGTCTGGCGGTTCGCCGTCGCCCCAGGTGCTTGAAATGATGATGACTTTAATCGTCCCAGCCAGATTCGCTGCTTCGTAATCATTCAGCGGAAGCACCTTTGGCGCGAAGCCGCGCACCTGCGATTCCTTCGCCGCTTTTTTGGCCAGCCCTTCGGCGGAACCGGTCTGCGAGCCGAACAAAATCAGCAGCGGCTCCGAATTTTTCGGGGCCGCCGTAATTTTGGCCGGCGCGGAGGAATGCAGGCCGGCGAGAAAACCGTTGAGCCACGCGCGTTGCTCGATGGTGAACGGGGCGGTTTCAGGAATGAACGGAACGGGGTTCATGAAATGATAAGCGAAATGGGGACGCGCCCCACTTTGCGGTGAGGCGCGGCGACGAGCGGAACTTCGTCGCCACCCAAATTAAAATTTGATGGTGCTCTGAACATAAACCCAGTCGGCATCATGATCGCCGCCGGAACTGGCGAGCGTTTGGTGAACGTAATTACCGGTGAAAAAATGCGCGTAGCCGGTCTCGACCTGGGCGAAGCGCGTGACGGCATAGCCGGCGACCGCCGTGAATTCGGTGCCGACAAAGTTGTCATACTTGGCATTGACCGCGTAAGGCGCCGGGCGCGTGCCGCCGGTCACGGTGTAAAAAGCATCGTGCGTGTCCGCAAGCCACAGCGCGTTGCCCATGAAGGCCACGCTCATGCGCGGCGTCGGTTTGAGCGTGAGGTTCACGCCGAGGTCCTCGATGTTTTGCAGCGAGACGAGATCCATCGAGCCGTAGAATTTGTGGTTGGTCGGAAATAAATTGTCAAACGTTCCGTGCGTGCCGTCGGCGGCATTATCGTCGCCGGAAGAATAATCAAATTCCGCGCCCAGCCGTGGCGTGGCCCACACATTCGCAAATGTGTAGCCGCCTTGGGCGACGAACATGAAGGCGTCCTGCGTGAGTCGTTTTGAAGTGGCGGTCGCGGCGAAATCGCCGAATTGATACGCGCCTTCAAGCGTGTAATCCCAGTTGCCGAGTTCGCCGGGCTTGGATTTCAAACGGCCGCCGACAGTATAAATGTCGCGCGCGGTCGGCTGCGGAAATTGCGGATCGGAAAAATAACCGATCGCCGCGCGCGAGGCATTGCGCGCGAGAAAATAACCTTCAAGAATTGTTTTCGGAATTTTCAAGCTCGTGGCATAAACGCCGGAAAGCCAGTCGTAGCTATTCGGCATGTCAAACTGGCCGTCGCGGGGCACCACGGGCATGCCGGTGAAAAAGTCCGCGCCAAACCATGCGTTTTGCCAGCGCACTTTCGCTTCGTCGAACGAGCGGCCGATATTGTTCCAGCCGAACGCACCGATCAGCCGCTCATCGCCATAGCTCATTTCCTGCCGGCCAATTTTCAGCGACAGCGGAAATTCCTTGTGGTTGCCGAGCGTGATGTAGGCCTGATGCAGATCTAGCGTGTCGGACTCCGGACCGTAGCCCAATTTTCTGGAAGTGCCGGCGACGGCGGGGACGTTGGCGTAAGCGGCGCGCTCGTCGCTCGTCGCCAGACTGCTTTGGGCTTCAACGTAAGCACTCCACCATTTATCGGTGTAGCCCGCGTGAAGCCGGATGCGTGTCAGCAGATACTCATTGTCCACGTCCTTGCCGTGATCGAGAAAATCCACTGAACCCTTGATGCCTTGAATCCCGATATGTTCGCGCGCCTCAATCCGCTCGCGCCAATCGCCGCCGAAATCCCATTGATTCATGTAGGGATCTTTCGCGCGAAAGTATTCGTTGATGAATCCTTGAAACGGCAAAGGCGGTGGCGGCGGCGTGTATTGCGCGTGGACTTGTTCGATCGCGGCGAGCACCAGCGCGCCGGCGGAGAGATTTTTTAAGAGTGGCTTCATTGAGTTGGTTCAGTGCTGACGTGGGTTGGTTCAAACGGTATCCAAAACGGGTTTCACTAAATTGGTTTGCGTGGGCGGTGGTGTTTTCTGGGCAGGAATGATTTTTTCGGACGCCAGCGGTTTGCGGTGCGCCCGCACTTCGAGAAATTCAATCAACTGTTCGCGCAGCGGGTAATAATCGGGATGCTCCAGCACGGCTTTGCGTTCGCGTGGACGCGGGAAATTCACTTCCATGATTTCACCGACTTCCGCTGCCGGTCCGTCCGTCATGCAAACGATCCGGTCGCTGAGGAAGAGCGCCTCGTCCACGTCGTGCGTGACCATTAGCGCGGTGATTTTATTTTTGCGCCAGAGTTCGATCAGCACCTGCTGCAATTCGTAACGCGTGAGCGAGTCGAGCATGCCGAACGGCTCATCGAGCAAAAGCATTTTCGGCTTGAGCGCAAAGGCCCGCGCGATGCCTACCCGCTGGCGCATGCCTTGCGAAAGTTCGGCGGGCTTTTTGTGCATCGCCTCACCGAGACCGACCACAGTGAGATAATATTCCACGATCTCGCGCCGCTCTTGTTTGCTCGCGGTGAAAAAAACCTGTTCCACGCCGAGCATCACATTTTCAAACGCGGTCATCCACGGCAGCAACGACGGCGATTGAAACACCACGCCGCGATCCGGACCGGCGCCGGAAAGTTCCTTGCCGGCAAGAATGATGCCGCCGTCGGAAATTTCGCTCAGCCCCGCGAGCATCGAAAGCACCGTGGATTTACCGCAGCCCGAATGTCCTATGAGCGTGATGAATTCGCCCTTTTGAATATTCAGATTGAAATTCTTGACGATGACCGCCTCGCCCTTCGGCGTCGGATAAATCTTGGCGAGGTTCGAAAGTTCGACGTAGTTGCTCACGGCTTGACCTCCACGGATTCCTCTTTCAATTCACTCTTGCGAATCGGCGTTTTGCGCCAACCCGTCATGCTGCGCGGGATGTTCAAATCTTCCGGCTCGATGTCTGGTAAAATCAATTTGCGCGTGATGGCCGTGTGCCGGTCCTGCTTCGAGTTCAGCATGAACTCCACGATCTCGCGCCGGAGCTGTTTGAAATGCGGATCGTGATTGATGGACTTGCGATCGCGCGGACGCGGAATTTCAACCTTGAAAGACGGCCCGAGCGTCGCGCCAGGTCCGGCGGTGAGCGGAATGATGCGGTCCGCGAGATAAATTCCTTCGTCTGGATCGTTCGTAATGAGCACCACGGTTTTTTTATCCTCCGACCAGATGCGCGAAATCTCATCCTGCAAGGTCGCCCGCGTCAGCGCATCCAGCGCGGACAACGGCTCGTCGAGCAAAAGAATTTGCGGATCCATCGCCAACGCGCGCGCTACGGAAACGCGCTGCCGCATGCCGCCGGAAAGTTCGCCCGGTTTTTTATCGCGCGCCGGCGTGAGGTTCACCATCGCGATGTATTTTTCGACGTGCGCCTTTTTCTTGTCGGCCGACCAGTTTGGATTCACCGAATCCACGGCGAGCAAAATGTTTTCAAACACCGACAGCCACGGCAGGAGCGAATAGTTTTGGAAAACGATGCCACGATCCGGCCCCGGCGCGGTGATTTCCAGATCGTTTAACTTCATCGTGCCACCGCTGGGCTTGAGCAAACCGGCGATCAGCGAAATCAACGTCGTTTTGCCCGCGCCGGAAAAGCCGACGATGGCGACGAACTCGCCCTTTTCGACGGACAGGTTGATGTCTTTCAACACCGACGCTGCGCCGAAATCTTTCGAGACGTCATTGAGTTCGAGATAAGACACGATTCAGGCGGTTTTAAATTTTTTCTCCACCACGCTCATCAGCCGGTCGAGGATGAAGCCAACCACGCCAATCGTGACGATGCAAAGGATGATGTGTTCGTAGATGAGCGAATTATATTCCTGCCACAAAAAGCCGCCGACGCCCGGCTGACCGGTGAGCATTTCGGCGGCGACGATCACCAACCACGCGATGCCGAGGCTCAAACGAAAACCGGTGAACATATATGGCAGTGTCGCCGGGATCAGCACCTTGAAGAGCGTCTTGGTGCGCGACAGTTTCAGCACTTTCGCCACGTTCAAATAATCCTGCGGAATCGCGCGCACGCCGACTGCCGTGTTCATCACCGTCGGCCACATCGAACAAATGGCAATGGTGAACAACGCGCCCAATTCCGAAGCGTTTTTGCCGGCGCTCGTGAATAAAACCAAGCCGAGCGGCAGCCATGCCAGCGGCGACACGGGCCGCAACACTTGAATCAGCGGATCAAAGATTTTCGTGAACGTTTTGGACAGGCCAAGGAAAAATCCGATCGGCGTGCCAATGATCAGCGCGAGCGCATACCCCTTGGCCACGAGAATCAGCGAATACCAGGTGAATCGCAAAATGCCCTGGTCCATCTCCCCGCGCTTGGCAAACGGCTCGACGATGTAAGGTTTGCTGACCTGCCACGTTTTTTCCGGCGTCGGCAAATCCTTCGCCCACGAGGCGCAGGAGATTTGCCACAGAACCAAAACAGCCGCCACGCCGATCAGCGGCAGCACGAGCCAGTCCAATTTGAACGACTTCATCGCTTAACCTTTCACGTTGTTCACGGCGAAACTCTTGGCGTAGGCTTCGAGATCACCTTTTGGATCAAACGCCACACCGTCAAATAAAGTCTCCGCATCGTGATTCGCGCCGCCGTGCGTGTAGCCGATTTCCTTCATCGCTTCCTCGTAAATGTCCGGGCGCATGACCTGTTTGGCGATGCCCTCGTAATCCGGCGCGCCTTTGACCAAGCCCCAGCGGCGATATTGCGCGAGAAACCACTTGGCGTATTTGAGCTGCGGATAATTGCAGTTGCGGCCGCTGAAAATCATATAATTCGGATCTTCTTTCGTGCGGCCGTCGCCGTAATCGTAGTGGCCTTGCAAGCGGCCGAGAATCGTCGCCGGATCGCAGTTAATGTAGGTCGGCTTGCTCACGATCTGGCATTGCTCCGGGCGATTGTCCATGTTGTCGAGCCAGACGCTCGCTTCGTGCAACGCCTTGAGGACGGCTTTGACCGTCTTCGGATTTTTGTCGGAAAACTCTGCGAGGAATGCGCAAACTTTTTCGGGATGATCCTTCCACATGTCTTGTGTGGAAACTGAGGTGAAACCAATTTTGTCAGTGATGGCGCGGGCGTTCCACGGTTCGCCCACACAGAAACCATCCATCTTGCCGATCTTCATATTCGCCACCATCTGCGCGGGCGGAACGACGATGAGCGAAACGTCCTTGTCCGGATTGATCCCGCCGGCGCCGAGATAATAACGCATCCACATCGCGTGCGTGCCCGGCGGAAACGTCATCGCGAATGTCAGCGGCTCGCCGAGACCTTGGGCCTGTTTTACAAAGGGAAGCAGCGCCTTCGGGTCGGCGCCAACTTTGCCTTTCAGTTCGTTCTTCAGGGAAATTGCCTGACCGTTTCGGCTCATCAGCCACGGAATGATCATCGGTTTTTTCGGCGAACCGGCGAGGCCCATCGTGGAGGCGAGCGGCATGCCGAGCAACATGTGCGTGGCTTGAATAGTCCCGCTGGAAAGATTATCGCGGATGGCCGCCCAGTTCGCGCCTTTGGTCACGGTAGAGTCGATGCCGTATTTTTTGAACAGCCCTTTTTCGTGCGCGATCACGATGGGTGAACAATCCGTGAGCGCGATCATGCCGAAATTCAGTGCGGCGGTTTCCGGCGCGTCGCTGGCGTAAGCGGTGCCGAGCCAGCCTTTCGGCAGGCCGGCGAACAACGCGGTGAGCGTCGCCCCCTTGACGGTTTTGCGCAAAAAGCTGCGCCGGGAAAGTTCAGGCGTGGACGAGTTCGTTTGGGTTTTCATGTAAAGTTTGGGTTGCGGTTGCTGATTTAAAACGAGTGGCTTGTTCAAAAATGTCGGCGCGGAACACGCGGCGACTCAGGGAAAAATTCAATTCGGCCGGCGCCGGGCACAAACCGCTGGCGCGCACCAACTGCAAGGCCCAGGCGGCTTTTTCGCCGGACGGCTCATTCGCATCGTGGCGATGGAACACAAAAAAATCGTTTACGGCGCGCGTCACGCCGGTGCCGAAGTCACATTCGCCGTTCAGGCTGCGCTGCAAAATGTCCGCCGGCACGCCGACAAATTCCGGCTGGGCGAGCGTGGTCGCGATCTCCGCAGCATTTTCCGGCTGACGGCAAAACTTACAGGCTTCAAGCAGCGCGGCGACCAGCGCCAAATGTTCGCCCTCGCGCTTCACGGCAAAATCACGCCGCACCATTAGAACTTTTTCCGGATGATTCGGATCGAGTTCGGCGCTCGCGGCCACGATCCAGCCGGCGCGCGCCCGCACGGCGACCGAATTCCACGGTTCGCCGCAGCAAAATCCGTCGAGGTTGCCCGCCTTTAAGTTCGCCGCCAGTTGCGGCGGTGGAACGATCACTAATCGCACGTCGCGCTCGGGATCGATGCCGTGCGAAGCCAGCCAGTGGCGCAACCAATGGCGATGGGATGAAAATGGAGCAACGACGCCGAAGGCAAAGGTCTTTTCGCCGCGCGACCTCTTGATTTCTGCGCGCAAGGTGTTGCCGTCGCGGACGCCGCGTTGCCACAGTTTGTGAGAAAGGGTGATGGCGTTGCCGTGGAGATTCAGCACGAGCGCGGTCAGGCAATCGCACGCCACCGAGCCCAGCCCAAGCGTGGCTGCCAGCGGCATGGCAGCCAACGCATGCGCGGCGTCGAGTTCGCCGTGAACAACTTTATCCCGAACCGTGGCCCACCCAAGTTCGCGGCTCAAGTGGACATTTAATCCGAATTTACGGAATAGCCCCAGCTCCTGCGCCATCACCAGCGGCGCGCAATCGGTGAGCGGCACAAAGCCGAGGCGCAAGGGGCGCGGCGGCAGTTTTCCAGACATGTGATTGAGATTGTTCACTTCGAGCCACATTTTCACGGGCAGGCCAGCAATAGCCGTGACCATGCCATTACCAGCTTGTGGCGCGATGAATGCTAAGTTTTGTTTGCATTGAAATGATGAAATCCATTCATACATGAAACCGCCGCTTGATAGCAGACAGCTCCGCGCCTTCACCGTGCTGGCGCGCACGGGCAGCTTTACCCAGACGGCGCGGGAGTTGCATCTGACGCAATCGGGCATCAGCCACTCCATGAAGGCACTGGAGGCGGAAACGGGCTGTCGCCTTTTGGACAGGCTGGGCAAGAAAATCGTCCTTACCCAGGCGGGCGAACAGCTGCTGCAGCACGCCACGAGAATTCTGGCAGAAATGGAAACGGCGCGCGACGCGCTGACTCAGCTCGGCAAATGGGGACGCGGCCGCCTGCGCCTCGGCGCGAGCACGACCGCGTGTCAGCATTTGATTCCGCAAGTGCTGCGCGAGTTCAAGGAAAGTTTTCCTGATCACGCCATCACGCTGGAGCCGGGCGACACCCCGGAACTGGTGAACGCGCTGCTTCATCACCGGGTTGACCTGGCATTAACGCTGGAAGTGGAGCGCGAGCCGCAACTGGAGTTTCATCCGCTGTTCACGGATGAACTGCATTTTCTCGTGGGCGCGCTCCATCCCTGGGCCCGGGCCGGACGCGTGGAACGGGCGGAGATCCCGCGGGAAAACCATATTCTCTACAGTAAACGGAGCGTCACCTTCAAATTGGTCGAGGAATATTTTCGCCGCGAAAAGATGACCTTGAACACGGTGATCGAACTCGGCAGCGTCGAAGCCATCAAGGAATTGGTGAAGCTCGGCCTCGGCGTCAGCATCCTCGCGCCGTGGGTCGCGCGGCGGGAAATCGAGGAAGGCTCGCTCGTCGCGCTGCCGCTCGGCCGGCGGAAATTGACGCGGCGCTGGGGTTTGTTGCACTGGCGCGGCAAACGGCTGAATCTCGCGGAGGAAACTTTCATCGGCCTGTGCGAATCGGCCTGCGCGCCGTTACGGCTGCCACCGGCCAAGCCGGCGGAAAAATAGCCGCGCAGCTAAAATAGCCGCGCAGCTTTTTCCAACTCCAGCCTGCGGGGCGCAAAACCTCTTTTGCTGCGGGAACGTTTCTGGTAATCATTGGCGGCAAGAAAAACTCGTAACTGCTATGCAAACCAAATCGAACTCATATCACGTCGTCGCGCTGCGGAAACTTTCCGGCCTCGCGCTGGTGGCCATGCTGGCCTTCTCCGGTTGCACCACGGCGCAAATGCCGCAGTCCGCCGTGCAACTCGCGCCGGAAAAAACGCACCTGGAAATTGTTTCGTTGCGCGAAGGCGACATGCTGAAAATTTCGTTTCCGGGTTCCCCCAATCTGGACTCGGCCCAGCAAATCCGCCGCGATGGCAAGATCACTTTGCAACTGGTCGGGGATGTGGACGCCGCCGGCCTGACGCCGGATGAGCTGCAGCAAAAACTGATCAAATTGTATGCCTCGCAAATCACCACCAAGGAAATCACGGTGGTGTTGCAGACCTCCGCCTTCCCGGTGTTTGTGACGGGAGCCGTCGTGCGCCCCGGCAAAGTTCTTTCCGACCATCCGATCACGGCGTTGGAAGCCATCATGGAATCCGGCGGCTTTATTTATTCCACGGCCAACCTCAAGGCGGTCAAAGTCAGCCGCAACAACAACGGCGTGATGGAAAATTACACACTGAACTTGAAAGCGGTCCTGGAAGGCACCGACAAAAAGACCTTTTATCTCAAGCCTTCCGACATCGTGTTTGTGCCGGAACGCTTCGCGGTGTTCTAACTCCGGACGATGCCCAGCTTGTCCATCAATTCATAGAGCGTCGGGCGACTCAAGCCCAGCTCCACGGCGGCCGGAGCAATCTTGCCGCCGTGTTTTTTTAACGCCTGCTGCACCATCTGACGTTCCACCGCTTCCCGCGCGTCCTTGAGCGTGACCACGTTGGCGCCCAGTCCGGACGGCTCCAATTCCAGATCGCGGGCGGTCACGCGCCGGCCATCGGCCATGATGACCGCGCGGCGAATGCAATTCTCCAGTTCGCGGACATTGCCCGGCCACGCGTGTTTGTTCAACGCGCGAATCGCATCCGGATCAAACGCGAGATTCGTCTTGTTCACCTGCGCGGCAAACCGGTTCAGGAAAAACTGCGCGAGCAGGCGGACGTCGTTCTCGCGTTCGCGCAACGGCGGCAACGTCAGCGACACCACGGCGAGCCGGTAAAACAGATCTTCGCGGAACGTGCCGGCCGCCATGACTTTTTTGAGATCCGCATTCGTGGCGGCGACCACGCGGGCGTTGATCGGGATTTCCTGCCGGCCGCCCACGCGCTCGATGGTTTGCTCCTGCAAAAACCGGAGCAGCTTCACCTGTAGCGGCAGTGGAATCTCCCCGATTTCGTCCAGGAACAGCGTGCCATCATTGGCGGTTTCAATCCGGCCTTTGCGCTGCATGTGCGCGCCGGTAAACGAGCCTTTTTCATGCCCGAACAGTTCGCTCTCCAACAGCGTTTCGGGAATCGCACTGCAATTGATCGCGATGAAGGGACCATTTTTGCGATTACTTTTCTGGTGGATGGCGCGCGCGGCCATCTCCTTGCCGGTGCCGCTTTCGCCCAGAATCAACACGGGCGCATCGGTGGTGGCCACCTTGCGGATGGCCTCAAAAATCGGGCGCATCGGCGCGCTCGTGCCCAACATTCCCTCGAACGAATCCGTATGCACCAACTGTTGCATCGCGGCGTATTCCTTTTCCAGTTGCACCATTTGAAAGCAGCGCTTGAGCAGGAATTTCAATTCGTCCATTTCCACGGGCTTGGTAAAAAAGTCGTAGGCGCTGGCCCCGATGGCGCGCAGTGCATTCTGCTTTTCGCCCTGGCCGCTGATGATGATCACCTTGACCAGCCGGTCGAGCGCCATCAGCGCCGACAAGGTCGCGAGACCCTCCTCGGGATTGCCGGGATGCGGCGGCAAGCCCAGATCGAGCAGCACGACGGACGGCTGCGTCGTGCGGAACATTTCCAGCGCGCTGGGGCGATCCTCTGCGAGGGCAACGTCGTAGTCGGCCGCCAGCGCCCATTTCATCTGGGTGCGGATTTCTTCGTCGTCGTCAACAATCAACAATTTTGGCTTCATGCGCTTTGCAGCGGCAAAGTATCCTAACGCCAGGGCATTGGCTGCAATAAAAACCGAATTAACCAGATGGTAACGGGCGTATCGGCGCACGGCCCCCGATTGCAAACCTGTCGGCGCGCGGCTGCGGCTGGTCGGCGACACCGACTCGCTCCGGGGCAGTGCGCGGATGTGCCCCACAGCAACCGGCGGCGGCGGGAGTGCCGGTCTCGATTTGGTGGACAAAGGCCGGGCGATTGTGTGAACTGTGGCGCGTAATGTGTTGAACACTCCTGCCCCCCAACCCGAACACCGGACCGCATTGCGGCTGGAAGCCGCGTGCGAATTTTCCGCCGTGCGCGCGGCGATCGCCCAGGTGCAACGCTGGCTCGCGGAAAAAAAACTACCCGAGGCCGACCTCGGCGCGTGGGAACTGGCGCTGATGGAAGGCGCCAACAATGCCGTCAAATATGCGCCGCCCGCCGCGCGCGGACTCCCCGTGGTCATTGAAATTTCTGAGGGCGAACGCGACGTGGAAGCGCGCATCACCGACCACACCGCCGGTTTCGATTGGCCGGCCGAGGTCAAACTCCCCGAGGATGAATCCGAAAGCGGGCGCGGTTTGTTCCTGATGCGATCGCTCACGGATTACGCCGCTTATTTTCGGCATCCCGGCGAAAACATTCTGGTGCTGCGCCGCGCGCACACCGGCAGCAGCAACCTGGTTGCACCCGCCGCCGGCCCGTTGCCGCAGCGGCTGGCCGAGGCCGAAGGCGCGTTGAACGACATGGCCGCCGAACTGGCTACGAGCTACGAGAGCCTGGTGGCGATGTTTCGTTACAGCGCGGAACTCGGCACGAACACGGACGTCAAAGATTTTTCGCAGCGCCTGCTCCGCGACTTGGTGCAGATCGCCGAAGCCGACGGGGCGTTGTTGCGGCTGGTTTCGGCCGACGGCAAGAAGTTGGAAACGATTTTCACGTTGCCGGAGTCAACCCGCACGCCCATCAAACCCGTGAATCTGGCCGACGATTTTCTGAGTTCGGTGGAGGTGCGCGCCGCGCGCAGCCGGCAGGACATCTGGTTTGATCCCAAGGAACCGCTCGACAAAAACGATCCGCTGCGCGCCGTCATGCCCGTGGGCAATGGCATCTGCCACGCGTTTTATGTGGCGGATCAACTGGTCGGCACGGCCGCGCTTGGCCGGCTGGCGGCGGACAAACCGTTCACCGCCGCGCAACTGAACCTGCTGCACACGTTCACTGATTTTCTCGCGATTCAAATAGTGAATGCGCGGCTGCTGGACGAGCGCACGGCCACGCGCGTCACGCGGCGCGAACTGGAAATCGCGGCGGACATCCAGCATTCGCTGCTGCCGGCCACCCTGCCAAACTGCCCGCCGTTCGCGCTCGCCGCCGTGTGCCAGAGCGCGCTGCAAGTCGGCGGCGATTTTTACGACGTCATCGCGGCGGGGGACGGCGCGGTGCTGCTGGTGATCGCCGACGTGATGGGCAAGGGCGTGCCGGCGGCGATGTTCGCGGCGGTGTTGCGCAGCACGATCCGCTCGATGCCGCAATTGTTCGCGCAGCCCGGCGCGCTGCTGGCGGCGGCGAACACCATTTTGTTTCCCGATCTTTCCCGCGTGGACATGTTCGTCACAGCCAAGCTGGTTTATGTGGATGCGCGGCGCGGCAAGCTGATTTCGGCGAGCGCGGGACATTGTCCGCTGCTGGTGTGGCGGCCCGGCAACGCGGCGGCGGACCCGCCGCCCGAACCGGGTTTCCCGCTGGGCATCGAACCGGACGAATCCTATCCCCAGACCGTCACCGAATTGCCCCCCGGCGGCGCGGCGCTGCTTTACACTGACGGCGTGAGCGAAGCGCGCGATGCCACGGGCGAAATGCTGGGTGAGAAAAAATTACAGCATCTGCTGGCCGACGTCGCAGCGGCCACGAGCGATGCGCTGGTGGCAAAAAACTTCCTGCTCGAACGGCTCGCGGCCGAACGCGGCACCGCGCCGCTGCTGGATGATCAAACTTTCATTTTTATCCGACACCTCGCATGAACCCGACTCCCGCGCCCAAAAAAATCCTCATCGCTGACGATGAACTATACATGTTACGCCTGCTGGAACTGACCTTGAAAAAAGGCGGCTTTGAAGTGATTTCCTGCCGCGACGGCCAGGAGGCGCTCGCGCTGGCCGTGAGCACCCTGCCGCAATTGATCGTGCTGGACGTGATGATGCCCGGCCTCGACGGCCTCGGCGCGCTGCGGCAGTTGAAGGAGAATCCCGCGACGCGGGCCATTCCCGTCATCGTGCTCTCAGCCAAGGGCCACGCGCTCACCCGCGTCGAAGCCGAGGTCGCCGGCACCGCGCTGTTTTTAGCAAAACCGTTCAGCCCAAACCAACTGCTCGGCGACGTGCAGAAAATCATCGGGCCGAATCCATCATGACGATCCAGGTTATTAAAAGGCACGGTTCATTCACCACCCGGATTTCATTAGCACTGGGTTTCAACCCGGTGCTAATGAAAAACAACCAGCCCGGAGGATTTTGAAAACACGCCCTAACCGACATCGCGCCGGTTTTTCCGGGCTTGGAGTTTGGCGTTCGGGCTGCTAAAAATTTCCCGCCTCATGCCAGCCAACTTGCCAACGGCCCCGACCAAGCGCGCCCCCATCGCGATTCTCGGCGTGCCGTTCGACAGCGTCAACATTGACGAGGCGCTGGACCTCATCACCGGCATGGTGGCGTCGGGCCGCCCGCATTACGCGGCGACGGTGGATGTCAGTTTCCTGGTGGCGGCGACGGAAGACGTGGAGTTGCGGCGGATTTTGTTCGATGCGCACCTTGTGCTGGCGGGTGAAAAGCCCGTGGTCTGGGCGTCCAAGATTCTGGGCAATGAAGTGCCGCAATGTATCTCCGCGCTCCGGCTGACGCCGCCGCTGCTCGCGCTGGCGGAGCAAAAAAGCTGGCGCGTCTTTTTTCTCGGCGGCACTGCGGCCAGCGTGGACGCGGTGGCGGAAAAAGTCCGCGCCAAATATCCCAAGCTGGCGGTGGTGGGCGCGTATGCCCCGCCCGACCAGCCCGTGCTGGAAATGGATCACGCCGACCTGCTGCGCCGGCTGCACGCCGCGAAACCAGACCTGTTGTTCGTGGCGTTCGGTTGTCCGAAGGAGGAGAAATGGATCAGCATGAATTTCCGCGAGGCCGGCGTGCCATTCACCCTCGGCATCGGCGCGACGCTGGACGTGCTGGCCGGCACGCGGTCGTTGAAGCCAGCCGCATCCCAATCGAATGCGAAACAAACCTGGAATTTCAGCCGCGCCGTTTTGCGGCAGGCCTGGCAATTGCGGTCCCGCAAAGTCACCCCAGCCGTGGGCGATGGCCTGATTTTTCCGGATCCCTTCGGCAATCTGATCATCCGTGTGCCCGCGCGGCTCGGCGCGGCGGAAGTGCAGGGGTGCCGCCCCGAATGGCTGCGCGCGGTGGAAGGCGGCCAGGTGATGTTCGATCTGTCCGACACGGTTTTTGTGGACAGCACGGGCATCGGCCTATTGATCCGGTTGCGCAAACAAGCCCGCGAGCTGGGCCACCAGTTTATTCTGGTCGCGCCCCGGCCGCCGATTGCGGCGGCGTTGCGGCTGATGAAGCTGGACGAATTCTTCACCATCCAAGCGAGCCTGGCCGGCGCGCGGATTTTGATGGAAGGCGCGGCGGGTGCGCCGACGGTAACCAGCGGCGTGCTGCAAGAGGAACTGCAAATCCGCTGGGTCGGCGAAATCACCGCGCTCAACGTGGTGGAACTGGGGGCCTACACGGAATCGGAGCTGTCGCAGGTGTCGCCGGGGATGTCGGTGGTGATTGATCTGGCACGCGTCACCTTCGTGGATAGCACGGGCATCGGCCTGATGCTGCGCTTCAAAAAAAATCTGAAACGGCGCGACGTGGCGTTGAAGTTCATCAATGTTTCCGGCTCGGTGCTGAATGTCTTCCGGCACACACGGCTGGACGAATACCTGCTCGGCAACAATAAGCAAGCGCCGACCCGCGCCAAGGACGGTCCGGTTTGAGGACGACCCAACTCGCCTAGTTCTGCCTTCTGAAGTCGGTTTCCGACGGCCGTGGAACAGGCTTCTTGCCGGTCGGGTTGGTTCAACCCCTTCGTTGCCAACGAGCGGCTGGCAGCCGGTCCCACTACCCGAGTCCCTTCACCAAAAATCCCCTCCGGTGGTGCCGGAGGGGATTGGTTGATGGTGTAAGCCAAACCTGTTCGAGTTACGGTTTGTGCAGGCGATAGAAGCGATTGGTCGCTCCGCTGGCGGAATTGGTCACGCTATACTTCAGCGAGGTGACGATGGGTTCATTGGTGGTGAACGTCCAGTTCGTCTGCGACAGGGACGGCTGGGCTTCCAGTTTGTAGCCACCCGCCCACGTCGGCCAGGAGAGCCGCGCCTGATTGCCGGGCAGGGCCGTGATGTTGAGCGCCGGGCTACAATCACCGCCATAGACCGTCAGCTTATAGGGCCCGTAGCTACCCGCCAAGACGTTGACCACGAAGGTGGCGTTGGAAGCGACGTTGAACGAGAAGGAGCGGGTTGCACTGCCGTAACCTGCCCCGACCACAAAGCCGGCATCCGCCAGATAACTGGCACACCGGTCAACATTCGTCGGATTGTAACTGCCGGAATAAGCCGCCACCACCATGCCGAAGGAGGTGTTGGTATTCTCCAGCGTCACGGTAATGCAGGCGTCGGTCCGACCATTGTGGAAGGTGAAGTTATCCGCTGGATACGATCCACCGGCGATCCCGGGACAGGCCTTGGCCACGCCACAGACGCTGGCCACGCTGTTGGGATTTACATAGCCGTTTTGGAACGGCGTGCTCGGACCCGTTGCCGTGCTGAAGGAAATATTGGGACAGAGGTCGCACTGGCCACCACCGTCGCCGCAGGCCACCGGGTAGAGGAACAGCGACCAGTTGCGCAGCGTGCCCAGGCTGCCGCCAAAGCCGTCCGTCATCTGCAACCGCCAGTTGCCGTTGGGCGTCGCGTTGCCGATGTAGTTGGCCAGGTTGCCTTGCGGGCGGAACGTGCCCACAAACGGCGGCGACCCGGCGGCAATGGCGGTGGCCGCCGCATCATCAAAAGTCGTGCGGTTGGCATCCGCGCTGCCGGAGCCGAAGTTGGCCCCGCCACCGGTGGCGGCCACCAGCGGCACCGTGGTGCCATCCGGCGCGATCAAGGACAGGCTCAAGTCCGAATCAATGGGATGCGTGAGCCACAGCGACACCGCCACTTTTTTCAGCATCGAGCCAAACCCGGACACGACGTTGGTCGAAAGCGCCGTGCCCACATCCGGAATCGCGGTGGCGACATTATTATCATAGCGCAACGGCGTCACCGCCGTGCTGCCGGTAGGCACCACATAATTCATGGTGAATGAGCCCAGGCTCGAATTCACGGTCAGTTGCAGACTGATATCCGTGCCGCACACGAAACTCGGGAGCGTGGAAATTTGGAACGGGGTCACGTTGGTCCCCTTGCCGCCGCCGGCAATATTCGCATAAGTCGAAGCGGGCTGGCTGATGAAGACCCCGGGCGTGGCCGCCGACAGGGAGGCGTTGATGCCGGTCATCGGCGTGCCCGTCTGGTTGGTGATGACCAAGTTGAGGCTGTTGCACTCATTGGGATCAATCGAGTGGCTGCCATCGCCGGAAGTGACGGCGACACTCGCCACCGCGCCGGGCAGAGACGTCAGGGTCAACACCACATCGTTACCCGTGCCACCGATGTAGGAAATGGTGAACTTGTAGCCGCCGGTCGTGAGGGTCGCGCCTTCCGCCAGGCCGCTGAAGATGCCGCTGCAGGCCTCCGCCGCGTCATTGTTGAGGATGGTGAATTTCTGCCCGATCGTCGCGGGCGTGGTGAACGCGGGAACCACCGTCAGCGCGGCGCTGGCCAGCGTGGCGGTGCCAGTGACATTCAACTGG
Source organism: uncultured Verrucomicrobia subdivision 3 bacterium (assembly GCA_903850425.1). Classification (GTDB taxonomy): domain Bacteria; phylum Verrucomicrobiota; class Verrucomicrobiia; order Limisphaerales; family UBA11358; genus UBA11358. Next base: position 43,782 of record CAINLR010000141.1, read on the forward strand.
TCATAAGCGCTCCCCGGAGCGGGTCCGGTCAACTCGACGGTCAGGTTGCCGGTGGCACCGAAGGTCACATTGCTGCTATTGAGGATGCCGGGGCTGTTGCCCGGGGCAATGCTGCCATTGGCCGTGATCGCGCCAACCGTGCCGGTGCCGCCGAGCGTGGCACCGCCATCAATTAGGACGGGGATGAGTGGTTGGGAACCGTTGACCACAAGTTTGCCGCCGGTGATTTCAGTAAGGCCGGCAGTGTAAGTGCTGTTCCCATTCATGGTGAAAGTTCCGCTGCCGGTTTTGCCAACCGTCCAGCCTGGCGCATAGCCGGTGCCGGTAAAGGAACCATCAAACTGGCTGGTGCCATTGTTCAAACCAATATAAATCCAGCCGCCGATGCCAAAGTTGACCGTGCCGGTGCCCCGCAGGGTGTTCATATAGGTGTTGAAAATTGAGAAATCAAACGTCCCGCCGCCGTTGACCAGAACATCGGCGGTGTTGACGGTTTGCGCCGAGGCGGCCAGCCGCGCCGTGGCCGCCGAGTTGATCACCAGATTGCCGGGCACGGCGATGTTACCGCCCGACTTGTTCAAGACCAACTGGCCGCTGCTGACCGTGGTGGTCCCGACATAGGTGTTGGCCGCCGCGCCGGAGAAACGGTTGGTGCTGCCAACGGACGTGAGGTTCCCGATGCCGCTGATGGGACCGACGATGTCGAACATGCCGGGGGAACTAAAATTGTTGATGGTGGCATTGCCCGCCAAAACCACCGGGCCATACCACGAACAAGGATTTTGCGCGGTGAAGGTGGTGCCCGCCGCGAGCGTCACCGACTCATTGGTAATCGAGCATGAAAACAGGAAGAGTTCGCCGCTATTCGTCACGGTGGTGCCTCCACTCGTGGAACCCAGCGCCCACGGCGTCTCGGCGGTCACCGTCAAACCGCTGACCGTAAGCGGGCCGGTGAAGGAATTGCTGCCCGTCAAATTGACAAAGGCACCGGTGGTCGCCCCGCTGACAACTTTGAACCCGCTGCCATTGTCGCTCACTTTGGCGGGAATCTGCAGGTCCCGGACGACCGCGCCATTATCCACGGTGATGGTGTTGCCATACATTTTGATATTCCCGCTGATGATGGGCGAGACGCTGGCCGAGGCCGTGACATAGATATCGCCGGTCATCTGGAGTTGCGCCGTGCCGGTGGTGATGGCCCCGGCATTCAAAGTCACCAAGCCGACCGTGCCCGCGCCACCCAGGGTCGTGCCGCTATTGACGGTCACCGAGCTTTGCGGCTGCACCCCATTGATGATCAAACCGCCGCTGTTAATCGTGGTATTGCCCGTATAGGAATTGTTACCGCTCAACGTGATGGTGCCCGAACCTTCTTTCTGCAAGTCGTTGCCGCCGGAGATTAGACCGGTGAAGGTGGATGAACTGTTGCCGTAACCCAGCACCAAGTAACCGCCGCTCAGACTCACATTGCCACCGCCACTCAGCGCATCAATCCCTTCATACGCAGCCGCAATGTCCAGCAGTCCGCCAACATTGACGGTGACATCGGAGGCGTTGGCAATTTGGTTGACTTTCAGCAGCTTCACGCTGCCACTGATGACCAGGTTAGCGGGGATGGCATAATCGAAACCGGGTTTGTTCAAGAGTAGTTTGGCCGGGGCATCAACCGTGGTGGTGCCCGCATAAGTGTTGGCCGCCGAGCCTTCAAAATAATGCGATCCGCTGCCGAACAATTCCAGACCGCCGGCGCCGCTGATCGGCCCGGCAATGTGCAGTTCAGAACCGGCGACCCAAGCGTCCAGCGTGGTGTTCGCGCTGACGGTGACCGGTCCGGTCCAGGTGTTGATGCCGTTTTCCACATCCAAAGCGCCCCAACTGCTGTTAGCGCCAAGGCCAGCCAAGGTCAGCGCTTCGTTGGTAATGACGATGCCGCCATCCAAAACCAGCGTGGCCCCGTTGGTGACCACGGTGCCGCTGCTGGTGCCCCCGAGAGCCGCCGCATTTTCCGCCCACAGCCAGCCCTGGCTCACGGTCGTCAGTCCGGTATAAGTATTGGTGCCATACAAATAGAGATTGCCACCGCCCGTCTTCGTGATGGCCGCCGCGCCCTGCATGCTGTTGGAGACGATGAGACTGCCGCTCGCCACATTCATCACGCACGGCCCGGCCCCGAGTTGAAGCGTGCCCGTGCCGTAGATACTTCCCCCACCCGTCACGGTGATCGTGCTCGGTGCCACCAGCGTCAGCGGAGCGGTGCCCACATTGACACTGCCGCCGTTGTTCAAGGTCAAGCTGCCGCTGATATCCTCGTCGAGATTATTCAAATCCAGCACCCCCAGGCCATTGATCGTGATGGGCTGACCATTCGGAATTTCCTGATCATACAATAGCTTGACCGTGGCACTGGCGGAACCATCACTGATGATCAAGGGGCCACCAAACGCCGCGTTTAAGGCACCGCACTGCAACAACAGGGTGCCGCCATTGACTCGCGTGGTGCCGGCATAAGCATTGGCACTGCCAGCGTAGGTCAGCGAACCAGGACCCGTTTTGATCAGTCCGACGGCCCCGCCCACATTGCCGGAGAGTTGCAAGCTGTCCGTGACCGCCACCGTCACATCCGCCGTGGTCAGAGTCAGGCTGTTTTCGATGGTGTTATTGCCGACGGCATTCGTGGCCATGATGCTGTTGGTCAGCGTGAAGGCGTTTCCTTTGATGTCAAATCCGCCCGCGAGGAAACGGATTTGGTTGAGGGTGAGGCTCGCAATATTGTTGCTGGTCACCAGCCCGACCGCGCCCTGAAAAACCAGCGAATCCCCGTTGGCCGGAATGCCGGCGCCAAACCAATTGGCGCTGTTATTCCAACTGCCGTTGCCAGCGCCGCCGTTCCAAATCAGCGTGTTGGCCCCGGCGGGAACCGCCAGCAGACCGAGACAGAGCGTGAGTAGCACGGTCCAGCGTGCCGAAACGAAGTAGCTGCCTGACCTGAGTGATTGGCGGGAACGTGAAACAAGGGAAGCAATAATAGTGTTGGTGCTCATGATTTCCTCGAGGGTTTGGTTTACCTACTTATGCGTTGGATTAACAAAGCAATCCTTGAGGTTACTAAAGCAATAGTCAAGAAGTATTTAGTCTCTGATCGGAAACGCAGAATTGCCCGCATTTTGAACCTCCGCCGGGGCGAGTCTCAGACCGGTGCCGACTGAATTAATCGGCCAACATCAGGACCATGTCGCGTTTAATGCGGGTCTTCCCCGCGCAAGTGTGCCACGCCTTCGCGGATGGCGGGGGCTAAAATCTCCAGACATTCGCGCACCGCGGTCGGCTTGCCCGGCAAATTCACGATGAGCGTTCGGCCGCGCGTGCCCGCCACAGCGCGCGATAAAATCGCCGTCCGCACTTTGGCGAACGATTGCATCCGCATGATTTCACCAAAGCCGGGCAACTCTTTTTCGAGCACTGCCCGCGTCGCCTCCGGGGTCACGTCCCGCGTGGAAATCCCCGTGCCGCCGGTGGTGATGACCAAATCGCATTTAGATTCGTCGGTAAAAAATTTCAGCGCCGCCGCAATCAATTCCACTTCGTCGGGCACAATCGCCGATTGAAAAATCGCCGCGTCGCCGAAAACTTCGCGCAACGCTTTTTCGATCGCCGGCCCGCTGCGATCCGCGTAAATGCCCGCGCTGGCGCGGTCGCTGATGGTGATGCGGCCGATTTTCATTCTTTCACCTTTTCAATCACCCGGACGCCTTCGATTCGCATCGTTTTGTCCACCGCCTTGCACATGTCGTAGAGCGTCAAGGCCGCCACGCTCACGCCGGTCAACGCCTCCATTTCCACGCCGGTCTGCGCGCAGGTCTCCGCCGTGCAAACAATCTCCACCGCGTCACGCCGCACTTTGAAAGTGAGCGCCACATGCGTCAACGCCAGCGGATGGCACAGCGGAATCAGCTCGCTCGTGCGCTTCGCCGCCTGGAGGCCGGCAATCTGCGCCACCGTCAGCACGTCGCCTTTCGGTAGCGCATTTTTTTTCAGCGCGCGGATGGTGGCCGGTTCGCAAACCAGTCTGCCCTCAGCCACCGCGCGGCGATGCTGCACGGGTTTGGTGCCGACGTTAACCATGCGCGCCTTGCCGGCGGCGTTGAGATGGGAGAATTGTAGATTCATCGGATTACGCGCCCAGCATAGCGGTCGTTGGTAAAAAATCCACCTCGGCGCCGGCGGCGAGGGAACCTTGATTTACCGGCACGCGCAACAGCGCATTGGCCGCCGCGAAACACGTCACGTCGCCGGAACTCGCCCACGCCAGCGGCTGCAACCGGATTTCACCGCCGGAAAACTCCAGGCGCGCCGGCCAGAGCGTTTCGCGCGGATTGGGTTTGTCGTCCAACTTTGCCGCCAGCGTGCCGCGCAAAAACCGTGGTGCGGCCTCGCCCACCAACCTGGCCAGCGCCGTCGCGACGGCGAAATGAAAACAGACGAAATGGGATAGCGGATTACCCGGCAAGCCAAACGCCACGCACGCACCCTGGACGCCGAAGATGAGCGGCTTGCCGGGGCGAAGATTCACGTGGGAAAAAACAATCTCAAACCCCAGGTGCTCCAGCAACGGGCGGGTAAAATCTTTGTCGCCCACGCTGGCACCGCCGGAGATCAGCACGACATCGGCATTTGAGATTGGAGATTGGAGATTGGAGATTGCTGCCCGCGCCAACTCGAAGTCTTCGGGCAAATGCCGCTGCACGATCTCGCCGGGCCAAGGCTGCAGCAGGCTGCGGATCAAAATGGAATTGCTGTCGCGGATTTGTCCCGGTTGCGGTGTTTGCCCGGGCGGGATAATTTCATCCCCGGTGGTGAGATGGACGACGCGCAAACGCGGACTCACGAGCGGTTGCGCGCAGCCCGCCGTTGCGAGCAGCGCCAGTTTTCCCGCGTCCAGACGTGCCCCCGCTGGGACCAACAACTGACCGGCCTTCACGTCCTCCCCGCGCCGGCGGACGTTGGGGACGAGCTCGTTCCGCACAATGTTGATGCGGTCGCCCTCGCGCTCCACATGCTCCTGCATCACCACGCGCAGGCCGCCGCACGGCAGCGGAGCACCGGTCGCCACCCGCACGGCTTCGCCGGCTCGGAGTTGACGCGGCTGCCAGCCGGCGGCGTGAATCGTATCCACCACATGAAAATATTCGGATGCGTCATCGGCCAAAACCGCAAAGCCGTCACGGCTGGAACAATCAAACGGCGGTAAATCTTCCGGCGCGCTCACCGCCTCGCGCAGCACACGCTCAAACGCCTCGGCGAGCGGCGCGGGCACGGCGGGCAAGGGCTGACAGCGTGATTGAATTTCCGCGATGGCTTCGTCCAGCGAGCGGAGCGCGGGACCGGAGCCCGCAGCGGTTGGCCATGAACGATCACCGGTCTTGGCTGCAGACTTCTGAACTTCCAACGTGCCGCGGGTCACCGCCCCGCGCTCCGGCTCGAGACTCGGCCACGCCCGCCGCTTCCAAATCGGCACATCCTGTTTGAGGCGGTCCATGAATTCGCCCAGCAAGGCAATGGCTTCCGCGCGATGTTTTGCAGCGACGCCAACATAGATCGCCGCCTCGCCCACGGGGACCACGCCGATGCGATGGAGGATGCGGGCCGCCTGACACGGGTGCCGCGCGGCAAGGGTCTCCAACAGCCGCCGGATTTCGCGCACGGCCATTTCGGGATAAGCCTCGTATTCGAGCGCCGCAATTTGCGCGCCGTTTTCCGCCGCGCGAACCACGCCGCGAAATTCCAGCCACGCCCCCAGCGGGCCGAGGTGCGGCGGGAGCGAAATCTTTTCTGCGATGGCCGCGCCGGTCAGTTGGATTTCAATTTCCATTGTGTTAAGCCTCGCGCAAAGGTCGCCAAGAACGCAAAGAAAATAAACCTATTTGCAGGCCTGGCTGAGGCGGCGGAGATTTTAGTCCGAATCCTGTCCCCCCAGTTGTGACGATCCCAAATACTCGCGCCGGATTTCAGCGCGGGCACAAAAAACTAAGTTGCCGGCGGTCAATCCAGCCGTCGCCGTTCTGGGTGTGAACGAAACAATAGTCGCCGTGCTGGCGCAACTGGCGGACAGCTTCGCCTAGCGGCAATGACACCATCTCTTCCGCCGCCTGCGTGGGCGTCAGCCGCAGCGCCGTGTCTTTCGCCGTAACGATCGCGAGGTTGGACCGCGTGACCAAACCGACGAACGGTGCCAGGCACAACAAAAACACCCCTAACGCCAGCGCCGCCACGGTCTGGTGCCAGCCGGCTTTGCGCCATCGGAAAAATCCGGGCAACGTCACCAGCGCCACCGCCAGCCACAAACTCCCGCCCGCGATCCACGTCCAGCTGTTGGCCGGCAGCCAGGTGGAGGTCTCCTCGAACCACGACAAGTCGGGCAGATTGATCTGGGTCATCTCCACGACATACGCCAGGTTGCTGCGCGCCGCGTGGTCAAAGGGATTCAGCCACGCCGCCTGCTCCCAAACCAAAACCGCCGCGCCCGCGTGGCCCGACCGCCATTCAGCCAGGCCAAGGTTCCGCAAGGTTCCCGCAGCGGTTTGGTTGGTGAGTGAATCTCGGAACGCCTGTGCCGACTGCTCAAATTGTCCCGCTTCGTAGGCGGCAAGGCCGGCGCTAAAATGAGTTTCGCCCGCGCCGAAACTAATTTGGCCGCTGGCCATCAGCGCCAGCAACAGCACCAGAAAATTTCTCAAGTGGGTCTTCACAAGCGCGCCTCCAGCTTCAATAAAATTTCTTTCAACGCGGATTTTTCCGCCAGCAAACTGGTCTGGGTTCCAGCGGCCGTGGCAAACGCCGCCGCATCGGCGACGGCGAAAAAGCGCCGGACGGTTTCGCCATCTCTTCCGGCGCACTCGGTCGTCGTGAGAATTTGCAGCACATCGCCACAAACCAAGGCGCGCGGGGTCGCGGGATAATGCGGTGCGGTAGCAATCTGCAAGGCACTGATGCCGCAACCAACAAAACCAGCGGCATTGCCATTTTGCGCCGCGAGTTCCAGCGAACGCATTTCCCGCCGCAACGCGCGCCGCGCCAGGCGGCGCCGGATAATCTCGGGATGCTGTTCGAGAAACCGGCGGCGGCGATCCCACCACCACAGTCCGCAAAAGCCCAGCGCGGGCAGCAGTTGCACGAGCGGGAACCAGCCGCGCATTTGCAGCGGCACGAGGCTGCCCGCCGTCCAACCGGGCGTCGGCGCGAGTTTGCTCAAGCTGATTTTCGCCTCCGGCTCCGCGGTGTTTTCGGAAAGCATCAGCGCCAGGTCGGCATTCGTCAGCACGTCGCCCGCCAGCACCGAGATAGGCATCGGCGCGATGGAGAGGTCCACATATTTGCCAAGCGCCGGATCGAAACAACTGAACGGAATGGCCGGCGTGGCGCGCGGATCGGTGGTCAGCGGAATCAGATTGAATTGGAAACTGGCTCCGGGATTGGTGGTTCCCAGGCCGGGAACGATCGCGCCACGCACGGCGGGAAAAACCTGCCAGCCCGGCACGCGCGGCGGCGGCGGTGGATTGATCCGGCCCAGATTTTTTTCGCCGCGAATAACCACCGTGAGCAGCACCGGCTCGCCGACTTTCAGCACGTTCGTGGCGAGGCTCGCCGGATCGCTCCGGTAGCGGCCGACCACGCCGGTGAAACCTGGCAATATGCTTTCGGTTGGCAGCGGACGAACATTGATCGTGACCGGTTCCGAATCGAGCAACAGCATGCTCGGCGGCCCGCCGGGAATGGTCACTTGGCCAGAAATGACAATCTGTCCCCCGAACTGATTGCCCGAGGTGAAGCCCTGCGCCGATAGTTTCAGCGGCCCGGAAGCAATCGGCGTGACGCTGGTGTCGTAAATGAACGCCGCGCCATTGCGACCATTTCCGCCGATCATCTGAATGGATTGGCGCACCGAATTTTTGTCCACCACAAAACTGTCGCCATTGAGCTGCACCTCGGACAATCCTTCGACCGCGCCGCCCGGACTCGACAGCAGCCGCACGCTGGCGTTGAAAACTTCACCCACGAAAACATTGGTGGCAGACGACTCAATGAGAAGTTGTCTGGCCTTCGTGTGCGGCTCCGGCAAGTCCGTTTTCACTTCCAATTGGGCCGCTGGCACCACCACCGGCTGGCCGTAAACTTCCACGGGAAATGCCGGAACGGTGAACTGCCCGGCCTCCGCCGCCCGGACTTCATAATCAAATGTGGCACACATTTGGTAAGAACCGGCGACGGATTGCATCGCCTGGCCGCTCGCGCTCAGATGGCATTTCAGAGGCGCCGGCAGCGGCAGCTTTTCCGGCCAGCTGACGGAAATGGCGGTCGCGTTGAACGTCACGCGATAAACGGCTTTTTCCCCCGGCTGAACCAGCGGTGGATCGAATGACGCGGTGGCGGAAACCGGCGCGGAAATATTCACCGCCGGTTGCGACCGCACGATCTGAATCAACTGATCCGCCGTCGGGTTCACCAGCACTTGAGCGTGCGCGGTGGGAAATTGTCGTGCGGACAAAACCAGCAGCAGCACAATGAAAAAGTGGACACGCATATTCTCGCTACCAGGTGCGCCCGGACCGGTCCTTGGGTTTGCCTGGTTCGCCCTGCCCCATCGGCAACTGCTTCCCATCGGGTTGAATTCCCATCATGATTTGTCCCGCTTGTTCGGGCGAAAGTTTCAAGCCCATTTCCTGTCCGCCGCCGCCTTTGTCGGATTCCTCCTTGCCGCTCAATGATTCCGGCTTGGGCTTCTCGCCGCCATCATCATCTTCCTCCCCATCGTCACCGGGAGCGCCGGGCGGCATGTTCGGCGCGGGGATTTTTCCCTTCAACTGTTTCAACAATCCCTCCAGCTCGGCTTTTTTTCCATTCATGTTCGTCGCGGCCGACTGCATCTCGCGCAGACTGTCCACCAGTTTGGCAATCGCCTGTGCCACGACCTCCGCATTTTTCACGGCATTGGTGTCGGCGGGATTCAGTTCGGCAGCACTTTGAAAATCGCTGAGCGCGCGCCGCCATTTCGCCAGCGTTTTGCCATGTGCTTCCATGGCCTTTTTCACCGCCGCCGTCGCCGACTTCATTTCCTTGCGCACGCCACGACCAGCGACATACGCCTCGACCATCTGCTGGACATCGTTGCTCGCCAGCGCCTCAGCGGCCTTGTCCACCGCGCCCGCGCCCGCTTCCGTCGCAGCCCGGCTGCGTTTGGCGGTGCCTTCCGGGGATTTTTTCAACTCCTGTTTGCCTAGCGTGAAGCGCACATAGCCCAGATCGTAAAGCGCCTTGGGCGCGATCTTCTCCTCGCGCTGCTTGAGCGCGGTTTCCAACGCCGGTTCCGCCTCTTTCCAGTTTCCCGCGCGCATCTTTTCAATGCCAGCGTTGTAAAAATCGCGGGCGGTTTCAGCTCGGGCGGCCGGGGAAGCAACGGGAACTTCGGCGTTGGTCACCACATTGGTAGCCGCCGAAACAGCGGGACAATTGAAGATGGAAAAAAGGAACATCCAACATCCAACATCCAACACCCAACAACGAATGGCCGAGCGGCGTCCACCTGCGCCATGATTGGATATTCGATGTTGGATGTTCGATGTTGGATGTTTCGCGTTCATGTCACTATTCCTTTTGCGCGTCGCGTGCCGATCAGCGATTCCACCACCAGCAGCAACAGCCCCGCCGCGACCGGCCAATAGAATCGTTCCACGCCCCGACTATGCGTGCGCTGCAAACCCGCCGCGCGATCCAGAGTCTCCACTGCCGAGCGCACTTTCGCCAGTCCTTCGCCAAGTTGGCCCAGCGGAAAATAATTCCCACCGGTCGCCTGCGCGATGGCCGTCAGCGTTTTTTCATCCAACCGACTCACCACCGGCTCACCTTTGGCGTCGCGCACCAGTTCCATTTGGCCGACCGGATTCAACATTTGAATCTCGCTGCCCGCCGGCGAACCGAGGCCCACGGTGAAAACCACCACGCCGTTGGTGGCCAATGATTTCGCGGTTGCCACGCCACCTTTTTCCAGATCTTCGCCATCGGTCAGCAGCACGACGAGTTTGCGCCGGCTGTTTTTTTCCATCGCATGATTCGCCTCGCGGAGCGCCCGGCCGATGTCGGTGCCAGGGATGGGAATCGTTTTTTCATCCAAGGCTTGCAGCGCGGTTTCAAACGCATCGTAGTCCAACGTCAACGGGCACTGCAAAAACGCGCTGCCCGCAAACCCGACCAAACCCACACGACCGCGGCCGTGCAAGCGGACAAAATCGTTGATGGCCAGCTTCGCACGCTGCAGCCGGTTGGGCCGGACATCCGTGGACAACATGCTGTAGGAACCATCGAGCACAAAGACCACATCCTCGCCAAGCCATTGGCTGCTGGACTTTAATTCGCCCCATTGCGGACGCGCCAGCGCCAGGCCGGCCAGCGCCAATGCGAGCAACAGCAAACCATTCTTGAATCGCCGCCGCGCCGGACTGTGCGACCTTGTGAGTTCTTCAACGAAACGCGGCGAGGCGATTTGCGCCAGTTGCTGTTTGCGCTGCACCGCCGCGCGATGATGCAGCCACGCCAGCAACGCGGGCGCGACCACCGCGAGCAACAGCCACTGCGGCGCTTCAAAATGCGGATGTGAAAAATCCATCATGGAGCTAATCGCAGTTCATGGAATTGGTCCGTGCTTGAGTGACGGTTTGATTGAGAGCGGTGGAAAAGCGGCGGAGGGCCGCCGCAGTCCAAGACGCTTCGCGCGGGTCGCGGCGTCTGAAAACGCCACGCGTCTTGGACTGCGCCAGCCCTCTGGCACTTTGTGCGAGATACGAACGCCCACGAAATATCCGCTCGAACCCAAGCACGCCCTGCAATGGCAAAGCCTGATTCCAAATCGTAAATCGTAAATCGCAAATCATAAATGCTTCATGGCACGCGGCGATAACGTGTGTTGGCCAAAATCAACTCCAGCGCGAGCAAGCTCACCGCCGCCAGCAGCGGCCAGTGAAACAGCGGCTCGTAAGTCGCATACCGCTTGATTTTGACCTCGGTTTTCTCCAGTTGATCAATCTGGTTGTAAATATTCAGCAACTCGCGCCGGTTAGTCGCGCGATAAAATTTCCCATGCGACAGGTCCGCCATTTTGCCGAGCACGGAATAATTCGCCGGCTGCAACAACAGCGTCGGAATGACATTGCCATTGGCATCGAGTTTTAGTTTTCCCGTGGCGGGATCGAACGCCGGCATGTAACACGGTTTCTCAATGCCGATGCCGATGGTGTAAATCTTCGACCCCACGGCGGCGGCCAGTTGCGCGGCCGGGAAGGGTTCGATCTCGCCTTTGTTGTTATCGCCATCGGTCAGCAAAATAATGACGCGGCTCTTGCTGTTCGGCACAGCCTTGAGGCGCTTGGCCGCAACCACAATCGCATCGCCGATGGCCGTGCCCAGATCGCCAATCGTGCCGACGTGCAGCCGGTGTAAGTTCTCGGCGAGCCAGTCGTGGTTCAGGGTCAGCGGGCTGGCGAGATAGGGCACGCCCGAGAAAACGACCAACCCAATGCGATCATTGGGCCTCTTGTGGATGAAATCGCCCAGCACCTCGTCGGCAATGTCGAAGCGCGTCACTTTTTCGCTGGGCGCACCCATGTCTATCGCCGCCATGGACCACGACAGATCCAGCACGAGCATGATGTCAATGCCCGGTGTCTCGGTTTCAACGTGGTGGTTCGCCAGTCGTGGCCCGGCCAAAGTCACAATGCCCAGCGCGACCACGAGCAGCCGCAGAAAAATTAAAATCCGTCCCGGTGCCGCCTTGGCTTTGGCTCCCGCGGCGCGTGCAATCTCCGCGCTGGAAAACTTCAGCGCCGAGAACGTGCCAACCTTTCCGCGCAGCAACGCATAGATCGGCAATAGCGCGAGCAGGCTGAGCAACCACGGATATTCAAATTCAAAATTCTCCATCATGCGCGCCGGCCTTGAGTTGAGGTTGCGGCCAAAGGCCGGAGTTGCGCCCGCCGCTGCTCGGCGCGCTCGATCAAATTCAACGCCTGATCTACGGCCTTGATTGGGACTGAAGCTGTCGCCGATGAAAACTTTTGCGCGTCACAGGCGCGCAAGAAATCAATCGCCGTCACGGCAAGCTCCGCGCCTATTTGGTCGCGGCCGGAAAGCAGCCGACCGAATTCGGCGGTGGTGAATTCGCCCGCCGGCAGTTGAAAGGCCGCGATGAAATAATGGCGGACGACCTGAGAGACGCGACTGAGAATCGCGCCGTCCTCCGGCTGCTGTCGCAGGCTTGCCAACGCCTGGCGAACTTGTTCTTCGGGAGAAATAATGTTTTTTGATTGGGAACGGCCGATCAGCCAGAGGACCAGCGCCATTACAACAATCGCAGCAAGCCCCACTAAAATCATAGAACTTGCATGCTGCTCGACGAACGTGGGCGGCAACTCGCCATAAGGTGGCAATAACTTCAACGGGCCACTTTTATCGGCCGCGCCGGTCTGGCCATGAAGCGGTCGTGTGATAAGAAGAAGCAAAATCATCAAGGGAAACATCCCACAACGAACATCCCACAACGAACATCCACTCAAGCCAAGGCGCGTGGGCGTTGGCTGTTGGATGTTCGTTGTTGGATGTTGGATGTTTTTCATCATTACCGACGCCTCCGGCCCCGGCGGATTTCAAAAAACCGCTGCAGGGTTTGAGCAAACGGTTCGACCGTGTTCAGCCGCAAGGTATCCACCGCGGTGCGGTTCAACGACTGGTCCAGTTGCTCCAATCGTTCTTCGTTAATCGAAGCGAAGCGATTGCGGACTGCGCTGCGACTGGAGTCCAGTTCGAGGATTTCGCCCGTCTCGGCATCTTCAATCGTGAGCAATCCGGCATCCGGCAACTGACTTTCGCGCGGATCGTGCAGATGCAAGCAGACCAGATCGTGCCGCGCGTTCGTGATCCCGAGTTCTTGGATGACGTCGCGCCCCCTCAGCCCGCCCCTTTCGCCATCCGATGGGGAGAGGCTGGCGAAGCCGGGTGCGGGGTTCGTCGCGCTGTGCAAAAAATCCGTAAGCAGAAAAACAATCGAGCGGCGCGGCAAGGTGTGATTCAAAAACGCCAGGGCAGCGGGAATATCCGTGCCGCGCTTCTTCGGCGTGAAGGCGAGCATTTCGCGGACGATGCGCAAAATATGGCGACGGCCTTTGCGCGGCGGAATGAACAATTCCACCGACTCGGTGAACAGCAGCAGCGCGACTTTATCGCCGTTGCGCGTGGCGGAAAGCGCGAGCGTGGCGGCGACCTCGGCGGCGTATTCGCGTTTGGAACGATCGCCCGAACCGAAGGCTGATGAGCCGGAGACATCCACCGCCAGCACGGCGGCGAGTTCGCGTTCCTCGCGGAAGCGTTTCACGAATGGCCGGCCCATGCGATGGGTGACGTTCCAGTCGATGTCGCGCACATCGTCGCCCGGGATGTATTCGCGCAACTCCTCGAAGTCCATGCCGCGCCCCTTGAAATGGCTCAAGTAGGCGCCCACCATCGTGTCGTTGACGAGGCGATTGGTGCGCAACTCCACGCGGCGGACGGTTTCCAAGAGTTCAGTGATTGTCATTGGGAAACGCAATAAACCCCAGGCAAACACTGTGGTTCTGCGAAGCTTTGCCGTTTGGGCAAACCTGTGCAAAAACCGGCATAACGGGGCAAAGAAGGGCAAAGAAAGGGGCCAAGGGTTTGCACCCGTTCAATTCCCGATCAGTTGTTTCTGCCGATGACATTTTGCGATATTGTTGGCCGAACGTTGCTATCACGTCGAGCTTCATTCGGCATATTTTCAGCCATTAAACGACGCGTGTCCACACCGATGCTTTGCATGGCTAAAAACACCGAGAATGAGCTGGTGAGGCACGACACAGCCCTCGCCAAAAAATAGCGAGCGGCGGTCTTGCGAGCGCTTGGGCGGAATAGTCTCGATCTTAGCCGGTGCGGAAAGGATCAGACCTGGATTTGCCGCTTTGGCCGGAAGCGGACCAGCGGCGTGATCTGATCACGCACCGCCTGCTTAATTACGCCCGTGCATTTGCCAGCCGAGCGCTATTTTCACTGGCACACCCAGATGTCAAATCCCGGCTAGGGCGAAAGCCGCACCCGGTAGTAACGGCGACCAGACGAACCGGCATTGGTGTCGTTATATTGAAATGGGGTGGCGGGTGCGAGATTGGTCAGCAGATCGCTCCAGAGCGACAAATTTGTGCTGGTGGAAATGATGTAGTCCGGCCCGGTGGTGCCGTTAACCTGCAATTTAAACTGCGCGTTGGTGTAGCCAAGTGCGGTCAATGTGACCGGAGTCAATGGGCGCACGATCACGGAGAATGACTTGCTGTCGCTCAAATGCTGGCTGTTGATTGCCAGAGGACTATTGTCCGTTACTTGCACCTGAATCGTGTTCGTGGTGTTTGCCAGCGCCGTGGTTGGGCGCCAGTTGAACACCCCTGCAGTGGTGATTCCCGCGCCGGCAGGCGGACTGATGAGTGAGAATGTCAGGGCATTGGCGGGGAGGTCGGCATCCGTTGCCGTCGCGGTGAAGCTGACGGTCTGGCCTGGATTCACGCTGAAGTTAGCCAATGCCCCCAGCACCGGAGCGACATTCACTTCGTTGACCACTACGGTAAAGCTATTCGTCGCCGACAAATTGGGCGAACCATTATCAATGACCTTCGTCGTGAAAGTATTTGTGCTCGGCCCGTCGGCTTCAGTCGTCGCCCAGGTGATGATGCCATTAGTCGAAATTGTCGCGGCGGTCGGTGCCACCAACAGCGAATAGCTCAGCAGATTAGTGGGGATGTCCGCGTCCGTAGCAGTGTTGGTGACGAGGAGTGTTGTCAGTTCGTTGATCATCACTTGGGTTTGCGTGGGCAGCACCGGGGCGCTGTTCACTTCATTAACGACAATTTGATAACTATTGGTAACACTCAATGATTTCGCATTGATCGCCAGCGGATTCGTATCGGTGACGCTGATCGTGACGGTGTTAGTGCTCGGTCCTTGCGCTTCAGTTGGCGTCCAGGTGATGGCGCCACTGGTGGAAACCGCGAGTCCGGACGGACCGGAAACCAAGGCAAAGACTAATGGGTTGGAGGGTTGGTCGGCGTCGGTCGCGGTGGCCGTCGCAGAATAGAGGGCCAACTCATTGATATTCGTGTTCGCCGGCAACGTCAGGACCGGCGCTACGTTCACCTCATTCACAAAAACAGTAAAGGAGTTGGTCGCGCTCAGGCTTTTGGCATTGACCGCATAAACATTGCTGTCCGTAACCACGGTGGTGAAAATATTCGTGCCGGGGCCCTGCGCTTCTGTCGGCGTCCAGGTGATAATGCCGTTCGTGCTGATGACGGCATTGGTTGGCGCCACGAGCAGGCTGTAAGTCAACGGATTTACCGGCAGATCCGCATCCACCGCCGTGTTGGTCACAACCAGCGTCGTCAATTCGTTGACCGAGAGATTCGTCTGCGTCGGCAGGACTGGCGCCGTGTTGATCTCATAAACGATGACGCTGAAAGTATTCGTATCACTCAAGCTGGGGGCTCCATTGTCGGCTACTTTCATCGTAAAGGTGTTGGTGCTGGGCCCTTGCGCTTCATTGGGCGTCCAGGTAATCACACCGGCGGCCGAAAGGCTCGCATTCGTGGGTGCAGCCAGCAGGGTGTAAGTCAAACTATCTGCCGGAAGGTCCAGGTCAGTGGCCGTATTGGTCACGACTAATACCGTTAGTTCGTTGATGGCGCGATTAGTTTGCGCCGACAAAATCGGCGCTGAGTTCAACACGGCGAGAGTGAAGATGGCGGCCCCATAATTTGTGCTCCACGCTTGTTTTGAAGGTAAAAGAAAATTGGTGAATACTCCGGTCTGCGATCCGTAGGACAGGACGTCAAAAGAATTGCCGGCAATGGGATAGTAACCATTGTTCAAAGTCACGCTGACCGTGCCGGCAAGCGTTGCGCTGCCAGACAGATAGATTCGACCGTAGTCGCTGAGAGTATTGATGCCAAAATTCAACCGGCCACCCGAGAGGTCATAAATCCCATTCAAACTGATGGTGCCCGCCTGGGCGTCCAAAGTCCCCAAATTGAAGAATGGAGCATAGATGGTCGCCGTGTCACTGCCGCTGGATTTTCGGACTGTGCCATAGTTTACCACGGAAGGTGTGCCACTACCACTGCCGTCGTTATAATAGGCAATTAATGAACCGGTCTGTAAGTCAATCACACCTCTTTCCGCATTCACCAGCAACCCGTTGCCACCACCATAGGCAGAATATTGAATGCAGCGGATGCCGCCATTCGTGAGCACGATGGTTCCACGATTGGTAATCACCCCAACGAATTCCAAATAACTACCATTGCCGGGATTTACCACCAGCATACCATTCGTCGCCACAGAACCCACGCTGGTGGATGCGATCTGCCCGCTACTCCAAACCAACTGGCCCGCGATGCTGCCGTTAAGCGCCAGGGTGCCGCCGTTCAGGCCGTTCGTTCCCGCGCCTGTAATCGTGCCATCCATTTCATAGTTATTGGGGTAAGCCACGGTTGCCCCAGGTTCGGCCTGATACACGCCGCTGCCATTGCCACCGCCGTTCAGACTGATTGTGCCGGATTGCGCGTCCAACAGGCCGGCATTGTAGAACGGGGCAGCGATGACGGTCGTATCGTTACCATTGGATTTACGCACGGTGCCATCATTGACCAGCGAAGGAGTGCCGGTGCCGGTGCCGTCCGTGTAATAGGCAATTAAGGCTCCGGTCTGGAAGTCAATCAACCCCCCGGCCGCATTCACCAGCAAGCCATGACCACCACCGTAGCTGGAATATTCGATGCAGCGAATGCCGCCGTTCGTCAGCACGATGGTTCCACGATTGGTAATCACCCCAACGAATTCCACATAGCTGCCATTGCCGGGATTTACCGACAACACGGCATTCGTCGCCACCGTCAAGACGCAGCCCGCGCCAATCTGGCCACCATTCCAATCAAGCCGGCTGGCGATCACAGCATTGGTGCCCGCCAAAACCGCATCGCCCGATAGGATCGCAGCGGCCGTATTCAAGCTCCCGTTCACGGCAATCTCGCCATGCACAAAGGTATCCAGGCCAGCACCGGTCAGCGCGCTGCCCACTTGATAATCATTGGCGAAACTCAAGGTGGCTCCGGCCTCGGCCAAAAACACGCCGTTGCCGCTGCCACCAGCACCACTTAGGCTGAGCGTGCCGGTTTGCACATCCAAGGTTCCGGCATTAAAAAATGGCGGCTTAATGACCGTCGTGTCCGCACTGTGGGATTTGCGGATGATCCCATAGTTGACCACCGATGGGGTTCCAATACCGCTGCCGTCCGTATAAAAATCAATGAGCGAACCACTCTGCAGATCGATCAGACCGCTCGCGGCATTCACCAATAATCCGCGACCACTTCCATAACTACCGTATTCAATGCAACGAATGCCGCCGTTGGTCAACTGGACTCTGCCATAGTTGGTCACCACACCGGAAAATTCCAAGTAGCTGCCGTTACTCGGATTTACCACCATCTGTCCATTGGTCGCGACGGAACCCACGCTGGCCGCGCTAATCTGCCCGCCAACCCAGAGCAGTTGACCAGTTACCTTGCCATTCAGCGTGAGGTATCCACCGGTTAACACATTGGTTCCAGCCCCGGCCATTGTGCCGTCCACCTGATAGTTATTCGGATAGACGATCGTCGCCCCCGCCTCGGCTTGATAGACGCCCCCGCCATTGCCGCCGCCATCCAAGCTGATGGATCCCGTCTGCGCATCTAAAGTTCCATAATTATACAACGGAGCCTTAATGTCAGTAGTATCGCTGCCATTCGATTTGTGGATGGTGCCGTAATTGACTACGGCGGGAATGCCGCTACCGCTGCCGTCCGCGTAATACTCCAAATAGCTGCCGCTTTGCAGGTCAATCAGTCCGCCAGCGTTGTTCATCAGCAAGCCGTAACCACCGCCGTAGCTGCTCAGTTCAATGCAACGAATGCCGCCATTGGTAATCGCCATGACGCCGCGGTTGGTAATGACGCCTGAGAATTCCAAGTAGCTGCCCGGGCTAGGATTCACCATCACCAAGCCATTCGTCGCTACCGCCAGAAAACAATCCCCGTTGATCCGGCCGGCGGTCCAATCCATTCGCCCATTAATGGTGAGCAGGCCGCCACCCGCCAAAACGCCGCCATTGAGCGCGAGGATGCCGTTGGTGTTTACCCGACTGGAGCTGGTCAGGGTCAGACTATTCGCTCCCGAAGAAAGGGTCTGCTTGCCACTGTTGCCGCCCAGCGTCAGGCTGGCGACGGCGGCGGCAAGATCCAGCGTGACCGAGTAGGTCCCGGCCTGAGTGACCAGGACATCATTGGTCGGTCCGGGAACCTGATTAGGCGACCAACTGGCTGCATCACTCCAATTCCCCCCGGCCAAGTTCGTCCAAGTGATGCTCGTGGCCCGGGCGGAATAACTTAAGAGAAGGAAGACGCTAAGAATAACACCTGATAATTGTTTGTGCATAAAACTCTAATAATTAAGATGAACATTAAACACCTCGCAGGATTTGTAAAGCCAAACCCATGTCGTTTTTCTTGGTTCAGTAACTAGTTCAATGTTCTAGCTTTTGTGGGCATGGCCGAGCGCCGCCAATGACTGTTTAGCCGCGGAATCATTGACCAGCGTAGGCGACGCGCCAGAGCGTGCCATTGCCATCCTCGCTCACCAGCAACGCGCCATCGTGCGCCACGGCTACGCCCACCGGCCGCCCCCACACGCTATGGTTGTCCACCACAAACCCGGTCAGAAAGTCTTCGTAGTCGCCGGTGGGAAGGCCGTGCTCGAGATGCGCGCGCACGACCTTGTAGCCCGTGCGCAACGAGCGATTCCACGAACCATGCAGCGCGGCAAAGGCTTCCCCGCGATAGGCGGCCGGGAACACCGCCCCGCCGTCGGTGGCGGTATAGAAGGTCATCTCCAACGAGGCCGAATGCGCTTGCTCAAGAATGTCGGGGACAATGACCTTGCCCGCGAGATCCGGGCGCTCACCGGCATGCCGTGGGTCTGCGTGGCTGCCTGAATAATACCAAGGCCAGCCGTAGAATCCGCCTTCCTTTACCCGCGTGACATAATCCGGCACCAGGTCATCGCCCAAGCCGTCGCGTTCATTGGTGGAAACCCACAAGTCGCCGGTTTCCGGATTCACCGCCAGCCCGACGCCGTTGCGAATACCGGTCGCGAATGCACGCAGCGGTGCGTGTCCCTCGGGATCGGTGACGAGAATATTCGCCCGGCGGGTTTCTGCGCCCCAAGCGGCACCCAAGCCATGCGCGGCTTCCCACTCCGCGATGGCTTGCGGATTCTTTTTGCCCATGTCCTCGGCCACATTGGAGCCAGAACCAACCGAGATAAACATACGTTTGCCGTCGCGGGAAAATGCCACGTCGCGCGTGCTATGCCCGCCGTGGCTGTCGCTGAGCTGCGGGACAACGATCTGAGCCTCGCCGCGCGCCTTCAAATCGCCGTTGCCATACGCGAAGCGGACGACCGAGTTATTGTTCGCGACATAGACCCACTGCGGATTATCTCCGGCAGGATAAAAGGCGATGCCGAAAGGCTGATCGAGGCCGGCGGCAAAAATCTGATTTTCCGAGGGCGCGTCCGCTCCGTCGGCTGCGCGCAAGACGCGGATTCGACGCGCGCCGGTTTCCGCGAGAAAAATGTCGCCATTCGGCGCCACGCGCAACAAGCGCGGATTGGATAGGCCAGCGGCAAACTGGCGCACGGTAAAGCCGGGGGGAACCGACAGCGTGGCACCAGCGGGTTGTTTGACCACTTGCGGCCCATTGCCCGCCGAAGCGGTTCGGAACGGCGGCGGCAACGCGGCGGCGAGGATGTGGTGCTTGACTCCCGGAGCCGCATGTTGCCAAGCCCCGCCGTCCGCTTCCACCGTCGCCGGCAATAGTTGCACCACACTGTTGGAGAGCGTAACTCCGGCCGGAATCATCAGCGTCGCAAGGTAAGCAATCACATCGAGACGGTTGGTGGCCTCCGGCACGGGCAACGGCATGGTGGTGCCCGGAACCGCCAGCAACGGATTCACCAGGAAGTGGTCCAGCGTGGCGGAATCCCAGACGATCCCTGATTCACTCAGAGCTTTCGTGTGGTTAAAACCCAAACTAGAACCAGCGCGCCGCCCCACGACGCCGACCAGCGTGGGGCCTTGTTTGATGATCACCGTGTTGCCCGGCCCCAAGTTGGGCGTGTGACAGATGGCGCAGTTCGCTTGAAAAAAAGCTTTGCCACGGCTGGAATCGCCCGCCGCCCGATCCTGGGCTGCCGCCGGATGGCCAGCCCCGGCCACTGCCAGCACGATGAAAAAAAGCCCGCGGAGAAATGACAGCTTCATATTAAAATAAGTTCGGTTGCATTAAAATGCTGCGGGATGCTAATGAATTAACCTGCCGGATGTCAGTATCATTCGTAATGCGTTCCATCACCCAGAACGATGGCAGGATGCGCTCAAATATCCACCGCCAGCACAGCGGCAAGTTCGCGTTCCGCGCGGAAGCGTTTCACAAATGGCCGGCCCATGCGATGCCTGACGCTCCAGTCAATATCGCGCAGATCGTCGCCCGGGATGTATTCGCGCAACTCCTCGAAGTCCATGCCGCGCCCCTTGAAATGACTCAAATAAGCGCCCACCACCGTGTCGTTGACGAGGCGATTGGTGCGCAACTCAACGCGGCGGACGGTTTCGAGAAGTTCGGTGACGGTCATTTTTGCGGTCTGAAGTCCTCAACGTATTTCGGCTCACCGACCAATTCTAATTTTACTCCGCGACTTTTGATTGTCACTGCGTGAATGGAGTCGCAGACCAAATGCATCTCGGTGGGTTTTGCAACTTCAAGCGGCGTGGGAATCAAATTATTGTGCCGCTCGCCATCCACCACAATTTCACCACCCATTAAATCGCATGGCCAATCTGGAAAATTGCCGCTGATGGATGCTTCAGAAAAAATCAATCTGGCTTCCTGAACCCAACCAGTGCCAGCATCAAATGCAGGACGTCTTTCAGATTTGTGGAGATACGCTGGCTGGAAATGCACAATTACAGCGCCGTTATGCTCGATAATCTCGGCAATCGTCGAATCCTCTATTTCCATTGTGGTATTCACAATTTCCTTCACGGCACCGGCACGGCATACAAAATCTTTTTGACGATGGCGTCGCTCGTCACGGACTGCGCCTCGGCCTCGTAAGTCAGGATGATGCGGTGGCGCAGGACGTCGGGGCCGATGCTTTTCACGTCCTCGGGAATCACATAGTCGCGGCCTTGCAGCAGCGCCCAGGCTTTGGCGGCGATGGTCAGATAAATTGTCGCGCGCGGCGACGCGCCGAACTGGATGAAATGTTTCAGGTCGAGCTGGTAGTCCTCCGGCTTGCGCGTGGCGAAAACCAGTTTGACGATGTAATCGCGGATCTTTTCGTCCACGTGGATCTGGTCCACGATTTTTTGCGTGGCCAGAATTTCGTCAAGATCGACGACGGGCTTGATGATGGTTTCCGGCGCGGTGAACGCCATGCGATCCAGAATGTGCCGTTCCTCCGCGAACGACGGATAATCCAAAATCACCTTGAACATGAAGCGGTCCACCTGCGCTTCGGGCAAGGGATAGGTGCCTTCCTGATCAATTGGATTTTCCGTGGCGAGCACAAGAAACGGCGACGGTAGCTTGCGCGTTTCGCCGCCGAGCGTGACCTGACGTTCCTGCATCGCTTCGAGCAGCGCACTTTGCACTTTCGCCGGCGCGCGATTGATTTCGTCGGCGAGCACGAAGTTCGCGAACACCGGCCCTTGCGTGACGTGATATTTTCCGTCCTGCGGCGAATAAATCAGATTGCCGACAATATCGGCGGGCAATAAGTCCGGTGTGAATTGAATGCGGCGAAAGCTGGCGTTGACGGCCGACGCGAGCGTGCGGACGGAAAGCGTTTTGGCGAGGCCGGGCACGCCTTCGAGCAGGACGTGGCCGTTGGCGAGCAGGCCGACGAGCAGTCGCTCCACCAATTGTTCCTGCCCGACAATCACGCGACCCACTTCGGTGCGCAAGGTGCGAATCCAAGCGGAAGTTTCCGCGACCTGTTCTTTTAACGGTTTGCTCATGGCCGCAGAATTTAGGGCGTGAAATGGAGGAACTCAAGCGCCGTCGCAGCTCACAAGGTGCATTTTCGCTTTGCGCCCGGGCGCGAAAATGCTTAACGTCTGGCTGGTTTGTCCGATGGTGTAATGGTAACACAGCGCTCTTTGGAGGCGTTATTCATGGTTCGAATCCATGTCGGACAGCCACTTTTGCTAAGGAAATCCAGGGTTCTACAAATCTTTGCACAGAGTTTGCCCGGATTCCCGCGCGGCAAACGGCAGGTGATCTCGCAGCGGTGTTGGAAGACATTGAGATGCCGCCAGGTGAGCACCTCCGTGTGGTCATAACAGAACACGAAGCCGCCCGCTTGCGGACAGCGCGTCAACGCCCACAGCTTGGACGTCTCGCGGATCTCCAGAAATACCGTGCCGCTTGCCCGTTCAAACCGGCTTTCGATCACTTCCCAGTTCAGGCCCAAGCCCAGCAATTCGTGGAATAGTTTTTCAGGCGTCATCCCCGCAGCCTACCCAACTCATATTCCTATTCCATCGAAAACAGCGGGGAACCAGTCTAAGCCGTATCAATGTAGTTGAAAAGAAGCCACCGATCAGGAACTGATTGGTGGTAGATGAAAACAACACAATCGTCGGGCACACGCCCGGTTCACCAAACGGTGGCTGGGGAATTTGAAGTCAAAAGCGGCGGCAAATCAATCACGATCGGGTTCACTGATCAACGCTTGAGTCCCCACGCGGGCAGCGCCACTTTCTGGAGTTGGTTGCGGCCGCTCGACTGGGACCAGCTCCTGGCGGCCGCGTTGCCGCAGCCGTTGCCAACCTCCAACAATCATCTGCTGCCGCTGGAAACAGCGCTGGCCTTCATGCACGGCTTGCTCTGTGATGCGCGCAAGCTGACGCATGTGGCTTATCTGCGCCGCGATTCGGTGGTGCCAGAGCTGATCGGCGTGCGCCGGGTGGCCAGCCAGTCAGCGCTCTCACGGTTCTTCCAGGGTTTTGATTCCGCAGGGACCAATCTGCGGTGTTTCCGTCCGTTGTGGCATTGGGGTCTGCACCGCTTGCCCAGTGCCAAAGCGGGCTACACGCTGGACTTGGATTCGACCCGGCTCCTGCACGAGGACGGCCATCAGGAGGGCGTGGCGGTCGGTTACACCCGGCAGGGACTCAAACCGTGTCTGCATCCGCTGCTGGCGGTGATTGCCGAGGTGCGGTTGGTGGCGCAACTGTGGTTGCGACCCGGCAACGCGTCCTGTGGCGGCAACGGCACGGCGTTCTTCCTCGACTTGTGGGACAACCTGCCCAGCCATCTTCGTCTCCGGGGCGTGCGTGCCGACGCGGGCTTTTGCCTGCCGGAACTGCTGGCCTTGTGGGAACAACTGAAGCTGCCCTATGTGGTCGTGGCACAGTTAAGTCAGCCGATTCAAAAGCTGATCAAAGGGGATCTGCCGTGGACGCGGACGGAGGTGCCAGGCACGGAAGTGACCGAACTGGCATACCAGTCCCTGAACTGGCCGCAGCCGCGCCGGCTGGTGTTGATCCGTCATCAGCTGCGGGATGCGGACGAAGGCCGTGTGGGCAAACGGCTGCTGGACGTGCCCGGCTATCGCTTTCAAGCCTTGGTGACCAGCCTGCCGACGGCGACCCACCCGCCGTTGGCGGTGTGGCGTTACTATAATGGGCGGGCGGACTGCGAGAATGTCATCAAGGAACTCCAATCGGGTTTTGCCTTGCCGACGCTGTGCCTGGAGAAGTTCTGGGCGACGGAAGCGGCGTTGAGTCTAGCCACGCTGACTTACAACCTGACGGTGCTCTTTCAACGGCATCTGGGCTGGCAGCAAAAGGTGACGATCCATTCACGGCGGTTCTGGCTGTTCGTGACGGCGGGCGTGTTGAGTTATGCCCAAGGCAAAACCACCATCAAACTGGCCGTGCCAGAACGCGAACGCGCTTGGTGGCGGCGCTTATGGGGGAAAATATTGAGCCCATTCCCCAACGGCAATGCAGTAGAAAACCGCCCGGCTTTCACAGGGTAAATCCGCGTGAAAAATGAACCCTCTACTGCATGGTTCCGGCTAAGGCAGTGCAGATCAGAACCGTGATGCCCTTGCGTTTGAGTTCAATGGATCAACTTTGCTTCTCGCCGCTATAGTTGGAGCGGATGACAACCGAGGTGGTAGGGCCCGGTTCGGGATTCATCTATCCAGAAACGCCGCAGGATAGATTTGGTCTAACCCTATGAAATCCAATAAAAATGGCGGGAGCGGCGGGGCTCGAACCCGTAACCTCTGCCGTGACAGGGCAGCGCTCTAACCAATTGAGCTACGCCCCCGCGATGGGGAGTCAGACAATAAAAAAATAAACGGGCAGCGTCAAGGCTTGGTTGGGAAATTCGCAGAATAAAAATCCGGGCAGCAGACGCCAAGGAGGTGGGGGTGGGGAACCCCGCTGAAGAAACGTGCTGCTACCCGAATAATGTCAATGTTACAATTTGGCAACGGCTTGTCAATCTTCTTGCGCCGGGAGCGCGCGCGGACGGGCATTTCCTGCCTTTACCCGCGCCGGGTTTTGCTTGAAGCTGCGTTGTGGTCGCGCTGGAATCCATTTCATTATTCCGCCAACTGAGCCGCCCTGAGCTTCAGGCCCTGCGACTCATCGCGCTGGAGCGCCGTTTTGAGGCCGGCCAGGAAATCTTCCGCGAAGGTGCGCCCGGCGACGGCGTTTACTTTGTCAAAGACGGCCTGGTGGAAATCTCCGCCGGCAGCGGCACCACCCGCCGGGTGTTTTCCCGGCTCGGTCCGGGCGAAATTTTTGGTGAAATGTCCCTCATCGAACACCGACCGCGCTCGGCCACGGCCACGGCGGCGGCGGCGGCGGAAGTTTATTTTTTGCCGCGCGGTGAACTCCTGCCATTTATTCAACGCTCGCCGGGCCTGGCGTTTGCCCTGCTCCAACAAATCAGCCACCGCCTGCGGGAACTCAATCAACTGCATGTCCGGGAACTCGTGCAGGCGGAGAGCCTTGCGGTCATTGGCCGTTTTGCGCAGGGGATCGTGCATGACCTCAAGAATCCGTTGAGCATCATCAGTCTCGCCTCCGAGGTGTTCGAAATGCCCGGCCTCAGCGCGGAAATCCGCGCCAGCTCACAACTGCGCATCCGCAAGCAGGTGGAGCGCATCAGCGACCTGGTCAGCGACATCCTGATTTTCACCCAGGGTTCCAGCGCGGAGGCAGGACTCCAGACCAGTGATTATGGGGCGTTTGTGGTTGAATTGCTTGGTGATCTCCGGGCCGAGGCGGAACTCAAATCGGCCCGGATTGAAATGCCGCACGCGCCACCCGCCGTGCCGGTGCGGTTTGATCCGCGCCGCTTGAGCCGCGTCTTTTTCAACCTCGTCCACAACGCCACGGATGTGATGCTCAACGGCGGATATATTTACCTGCGCTTCCAGTGCAACGGGAATGAAATCGTCACCGAGATGGAAGACACCGGTCCCGGCATTGCGCCGCAAATTGCCGGCCAGCTTTTTGAACCGTTTGCCACGCATGGTAAAACCCACGGCACCGGGCTGGGCTTGTCCCTCTGCAAGAAGATCATTGAGGACCACGGCGGGAACATCGCCGTCCGCAGCGAAGCCGGGCACGGGGCGATTTTCCGGTTTACCTTGCCCCTGGCGAAATGAAGACGTGCGGCGTGAACTGAAAGCTTCCCGGCGGTGAGCGCGCACTTTACAAATCACGTTTCCCGTTTCACGCTTCCCGCCACATGAACCGCATCCGGCTTCTTTCCGAACAGGTCGCCAACCAGATCGCCGCCGGCGAAGTGGTGGAGCGTCCGGCCAGCGTCGTCAAGGAACTCGTGGAAAACTCGCTCGATGCTGACGCTCGGAAAATCACCGTTGAAATCGGCGCGGGCGGGCGCAGCCTCATCCGCATCACGGACGATGGTTTTGGCATGAGCCGCGACGACGCTTTGCTTTGCCTCGAACGCCACGCCACCAGTAAAATTCAGAAAGCTGAGGATCTCGCGTCCATCGCCACCATGGGTTTTCGGGGCGAAGCCGTGCCCAGCATTGCCAGCGTCAGCCGCTTCACGCTCACCACGCGCGAGCGCGACAACCCTTCCCCCGAAGGCACGCAAATCATCATCAACGGCGGCACCATTGCCGAGGTGAAGGCCGCCGGCAGCGCCCCCGGCACGAGCGTGGAAGTGCGCCAGTTGTTTTTCAATCTGCCCGCGCGCCGGAAATTTTTGCGCACGGAAGAAACCGAGGCTGCGCACATCCAGCACTATCTCACGCTGGCGGCGCTGGCGTTTCCCGAAGTCGCGTTCACTTTTGTCAAAGACGGCCGCAACGTCTGGCAATTGCCCGCCGTCAAATCCGGCGCGGCCACCTCCAGCCGCATCGCGGCCTTGCGCGAACGCCTCCGCGCGTTGCTCGGGGATGAAAAACTGGTGCCCGTCAATTTTTCCGCCGCGCTCGACGACGACAATGCTGCCACGCCGGACGAGGCGGACATTTTTGAAACCGCCTCGCCGGAAAAGCCAGCGGCCGAGCAAATCTCAAATCTCAAATCTCACATCCGCGTCTGGGGACTGATCGGTTCGCCCGGCGTCTCGCGGGCAACCCGCGACGGCCAGTTCGTTTTCGTCAACCGCCGGCCCGTTGAAAATCGCGGCGTCAACTACGCGTTGATCGAGGGTTATCATAATTCGCTGATGAAAGGCCGTTATCCGGTCTGCTGCCTGTTCCTCGAAATTGATCCCGCCGCCGTGGACGTGAACATCCACCCGGCCAAGCGCGAGGTGAAATTCCACCGCGAATTTGAAGTGCGGAAATTCGTGGCGCAGGCCGTGCATGAGGCGCTGCTCGCCTTTCATTCCGAGCCGGAAAAATCAAGCATCAAGCCCGGTGTCGAGACGCCGCACGCACATAGCCACCAACTGGAACATCCGCAAATCATTCCGCCCCAGCCCGCGCCCACACCGGCCGCGCCGCCAAATCCTCCGGCACCGTTCCAACCAGCGCCTGTCATTCCGGCTCAAATAGCCGCACCCGCCGCGCAAACACCTTTGAAAATGGGTTTCTCGCTGTCACCGGCGAAAGCCGAACCAGCAACGAACGCGGTGGACATGCCCTCGGCACCCGGCTATCCGCCCGCCGCAATTCCCCATCCAGCCGCCAGCCTCCCGCTGCCCGGAGCCACGCCGTTGCTGAACGTCCCGCTCCGCCTCGTCGGCGTGGTCGGCAAACTCTATGTGCTGCTGGAATCAGATCGCGGCCTGGTGCTGCTCGACCAGCACGCGGCGCACGAGCGGATTTTGTTTGAGCAAATGTTGAACCGACTTGAAGAACAGGGGACGACGCCCTCGCAGAAATTGCTGCTGCCGGAGACCATCGAGCTGCCGCCGCGCGACGCCCAGTTCCTGCGCGAGCAGCTCACCGCGCTCACGCGGCTCGGCGTCGGCTTGAGCGAATTTGGCGAACGGACCTTTCTCCTTGATGCCCTGCCGCCGTTCGTCAAGGTGCCGGACGCGCGCCGGTTTGTGTTCGATCTGGTGGATGAACTGCGCGCCGCCGGGCGCGAAGTGAATCTCGCGCGGCTCGGCGAACACACCGTGGCCAAGACCGTCTGCCGCCATGCCGTGAAGGCCAACGACCCGCTGGGCGGCGCGGAACTGGAAAATCTCGTGGCAGATTTGCGCCGCTGCGCGATGCCTTACACCTGCCCGCACGGCCGCCCGACCTTGATTGAGATGAATTACCGTGAACTGGAGAAAAAGTTTGGCCGGGTGCAATAGGTGGCAGACCCGCAAGATTTCATGCTGTCCGAGACGATGCCAGCCCGATTATTACTGGCGCGAACGGCAGCCAAGCCCGCCGCGCACCGCGCTCCGCCTTACCATTTTTCAAAAATAATTTGTCCGGTGTGAAAACTACGCGACCGAAACGCGAATAATTCTTGCCTTTGCTGGCATTGTCCGCAATTTAACGGGCTTCATTATGAGCAAGAAAATCTTTATCGGCACGGATAGCGGCGCAACCACCACCAAACTGTGCGCAGTTTGGGAAAACGGCGAGCCGGTTTCGAACAAAGTGTTGCAGCGCTCCACCAGTTCGGAGAACGGGCGCGGCGCCGTCATCGCCTCGTGGATTGCGGGCGTCAGCGATTTTCTCGCGCAGAATAATTTGGAATGGTCGCAGATCGCGGGCGTGGGCCTGGCGATTCCCGGACCTTACGAGCGTTACGGCGTTTTCAGCAAGACGCCGAATTTGCCCGCCAGCTTCTCCGGCTGGGATGTGTTTTCCGATTACAGCGCGGCGCTCGCCAAGCAGGCCGACCGGCCGCTGCACCTGGTCGTTGGCAATGATGGCAATTACGGCGGCGTGGCCGAAGCCCAACTCGCGCGCGGCAAAACCCGCGCCACGGTCATGATGCTCATGCCCGGCTCCGGCCTCGGCGCGGCTTACGTCGGCGCGGACGGCCTCTGTCTCGATGGCGACACGCTCGCCGGCATGGAAGCCGGCCACATGTCCGCCGCCGTGCATCTGCTCGGCCTCACGGGCAAGCCTTTCACCTGCGGCTGCGGCCGCGACTGGGGCTGCGTGGAAGCTTACACGACCATTTCCGGTCTGCCGCAATTGCTCGCCGAGTTCATCAAACGCCATCCCGAGCACGAACTCGCCAAATCCACCGCCCCCATCAAGGAAAAAGTTTTGTCCCTCCGCACCCGCGCGCAAAAGGGTGACGCCCTCGCGCTGGAGATTTTTGACTTTCAAGCGCGCGTCATGGGTCTGCACGTCGCCAACATGGTGATGGCGCTGGACCCCGGCATCGTCGTCATCGGCGGTGGCTTGATGGATCACGAAGCGACCACGCCGGAATTTCGCGAGCGCTACATGCGCGTGATCCGCGAGACCGCCATTCCGTATCTGTGGGCGCCGCAAAAAGGCACCATCAAGATCCTGCCAGCGGAACTCGGCGAACTCTCGCAAGCCATCGGCGCGGCGCTGGTGGCGCTGTATCAGAGCCAGAGATAATTTTTGGGGGAGCTTGAAATATTTTCAACCGGTGCAATCAGTGCCAGCTTGCGCAGTTGAACTTGCCCCACGCATCGGCTATTTTCAGAAACCATGAATTCAAATCTGATTCGCGAGCGGCTGAACCGGGACACGAAACCGTTCGTGTTCCGGTTGAGCGACGGCTCGCGCGTGGCGGTGGCGCATCCGGATTTTGTGGCGGTGGCACCAGGCATCGTGGTTGTCATTGACTCCAAAACGCAGGCGCAGACGCATATTGATCCGTTGCATGTCGTTGCCATTGAAGAAAAGCGATCCACCAAATCCAACGGCAAGCATTAAATTTTTTCCACCAACTTTACCATGACGCTTACTGAAAAAATCCTCGCGCGCGCGGCCGGCAAACCCACCGTCCAGGCCGGCGACAACATCTGGGTGAACGCCGACGTGCTCATGACGCACGATGTTTGCGGGCCGGGCACCATCGGCGTGTTCAAACGCGAATTCGGCCAAGCCGCGAAGGTCTGGGACAAGAAGAAAATCGTCATCATTCCCGACCACTACATCTTCACCGCTGACTCCAAGTCCAACCGCAACGTGGACATCCTCCGCGATTTTTCGCGCGAGCAGGGCATCGAATATTTCTACGACGTGATTGATGACCAGAACGGCCACTGGGTTTTTGATGCCGTCAAAGGCAACATGAAACGCCAATACGGTTCGCGCTACGCCGGCGTCTGCCACACGGCGTTGCCGCAGAAGGGCCACACGCGTCCCGGTGAAATTCTGTTCGGCACCGACTCGCACACCTGCATGGCGGGCGCGTTCAACCAGTTCGCCACCGGCATCGGCAATACCGACGCGGGTTTCGTGATGGGCACGGGCAAGTTGCTCATCAAAGTTCCCGAGACGATGCACTTCCGGCTCGAAGGCAAATTGCAGCCCGGCGTCATGGCCAAGGACATCATCCTCCATTGCATCGGCGAGATCGGTTTCGACGGCGCGACCTATCGCGCGTTGCAGTTTGACGGCGAAGGCGCGCTCAACCTCTCGATGGACGACCGCATGACCATCGCCAACATGGCCATCGAAGCGGGCGGCAAGAATGCCATGTTTGAATTTGATTCACGCACGGCGGAATATGTTGACGCGCGTGTGAAATTGAATGGCACCAAGTCCACCTACGAACCGGTTGCCCGCGACAAGAGCGAAAAATTTGTTTACGAACACGTCGTAGATTTGAGCCAGTTGGAACCGACCGTGGCGTGTCACCCTGATCCGGGCCAGCGCAAAAAAGCGAAGGACATGGACATGAAATTGGACCGCGCCTATGTCGGTTCGTGCACTGGTGGCAAGACGAGCGACTTCGTGGAATTCGCCCGCGTGTTGCGCGGCAAAAAAGTGGTCATTGATACCTTTGGCGTGCCCGCGACGCCGGAGATCGTGCGCGATTTGCAGTCCACCTATTGGGGCAACACGACCATCTGGGAAATTCTCGTGAGCGCCGGTGTGCAGATGACCGAGAACGCCGGCTGCGCCGCGTGCCTCGGCGGCCCGGTGGACACCTTCGGCCGCATCAACAAATCCGGCATCAAGTGCATCAGCGCGACGAACCGCAATTTCCCCGGCCGCATGGGCGACAAGGAATCGCAGGTGTTTCTCGCGTCGCCGATGACCGTGGCCGCGAGCGCCTTGACCGGCAAGGTGACGGATCCGCGCGAGTATTTGGGGAATTAATCCGAAAACTTAGTTCAACCAAAGCCCGGCAGAGCGTGATGCTTTGCCGGGCTTTTGTTTTTATCCAGTGGCTGTGTAAAATCTTGGAAGATTCCCTTTGCGGAATTGCCGCCACCCTTGAATCGCGCACCATGGCCGTGTGCATCGCCCGCGCGGCGACTGCTGTTCAGAAAGCTTCTCAGGCCGGCTTAAGTTTACACCAGTTCCGTTGCCGGCAGATAGACCGTGAAGATGGAGCCTTCGCCGATCTGGGTGTGGCAGTGCAGCGCGCCGCCGGCTTCCTTGATGAGCCGCTGGACAATGTTGAGGCCGAGGCCGGTGCCGTGTTGCGAGCCCTTGGTGGTGAAGTAAGGCTGAAATATCTTCGGCAGCACCGCCGCCGGAATCCCCGGCCCGGTGTCGCGCACCCATAATTTCACGAGCGGCGCGGTGTTGTCCAGGTTTTCGAGATTGAGCAGGCGGTCATGCGGCCCGTCTTTGAAGGTCGCCAGATTCAACGGCTGCGACAGCACTTCGCCGCCGAGGGCGACCGCATGGGACTGGGGCGCGCACTGAAACGCGTTCACGGTCAGATTGAGCAGAATCTGGATCAAATCCGTGCCGTTGATTTTTACGGCCACATCCTTCGTAAGCGGCGTCAGTTGGAATTCATTGCCGTGCAGATTCGGATGCACGCGCACAAGTTGTTCGAGGTCGAGCAGCAACTGGTTCACGCTGACCGGCGTGCTGTCCTGGTCCTGCTGCCGGAGGAAACCGAGGTAGCGCCGCGAAATATCAATGCAATTCCCGACCTGCCGCTCGATGATGCTCAGCCGTTCGCGGATGAATTCCAAGTCTTCCAGTTCCAGTCGCGAGGCCCGGTTCAACTTCTTGTTCAACAACTGGACGAACCCGGAAATCACCGTGAGCGGGCCGTTGATGTCGTGAATGATGCTCGCGTAAATATCACCGCGCGTCTTGGCGATTTGTTCTTCGACGCGCTGGCTTTGCAATTCGTCCACCAGTTCATTGACTTTTTCCGCGCTGGAATGGATTTCACTTTCCAGCAACCGGCGTTGCATCGCCTGGCCCACGGCGGCGCGCATGGTCGCAATGTCAAACGGCTTGTTGATGTAGTCGCACGCGCGCAACCGCAAGGCCTGCCGGATGGTGTCGGTCGTCTCAAACGCCGTCATCATGATCACCTCGATGTCGGGGTTCACATATTTGAGGCGCTCCAAAACTTCAATGCCCGACATGCCCGCCATGCGGATGTCCAGCACGGCCACATCAATCGGGTGTTTCTGTGCGAGTTCAATCGCGGTCGGTCCATCTTCGGCCATGAGCAGGTCATAACTGTCCTTGAAAATCACCCGCAGCGACAGGCGCGGTCCTTCCTCGTCATCCACAATCAACAACTTGCCGCGCCGTTTCGGCGGCGGCGGCGTGATGGCTTCCAGCAAGTTGGACATCATCCGCCGAAACTACCGCAAAAAAAACCGGCCTCAAGCAGAAAGCAACTGCCGCAGCCACTCCAACCCCTGCGTCGCCGTCACCTCCTTGAAGGTGAGGCGATCCCAAGCATTCAAATATCTTCTCACCGCCACGCCGCCAGCCGAGGCCAGCGCGATGAAAACCGTCCCCACCGGTTTGTCCGCCGTGCCGCCGCCCGGCCCGGCGATCCCGGTGATCGCCACCGCCAGGTCCGCCCCGAATTGCTGCCGCGCGCCCGCTGCCATTTCCCGCGCAACCACTTCGCTCACCGCGCCATGCGCGGCGAGCGATGCGGACCGAACCCCGAGAAATGTTGCTTTTGCCGCATTGCTGTAGCACACCACGCCGCCGAGAAAAACCGCGGATGCGCCCGGCACATTCGTGAGCCGCTGCGCCATGTTTCCGCCGGTGCAGGATTCCGCCAACGCCAGTGTTTGCTTCTTTTGCGCCAGAAGTTTGACGACCACGGTTTCAATTTCATCGTCGTCGAAACCAAAAATAGTTGCGCCGAGATTCTTCCGCGCCACGGCCTCGCCCGCACGGACGAGGTCCTCCGCCCCCAGCCCGCTGGCGGTCAGCCGCACGTCTACCGCGCCGGGCCGCGCACAATAGCCGACTTCCAAGCCGGCCTTCACCAGCGGTTGTAAATCGCTTTCCACCTTCTCCTGCACGCTCGATTCGCCGACGCCGGTGGTCCGCAAGGTGCGGCAGACAAAAATCTCCCTGACAAATTCACGCTTCAGCCAAGGCGCAATCGAATCATCAAACATCGGCCGCAGTTCGCGGGGCGGGCCGGGCAGCATCACGAGCCATTTTGGGGAAGCAGATGGCAGATGGGAGATGGTAGGTGGGGAGGTTTCAGCCCCAACTCCCAGCTTCCAACTTCCATTTCCTATTTTCATCGCCAGTCCCGGCGCGGTTCCATTTTGATTCAGGAAAACCAGCGCGCCTTCGGGCACAAACGTTTCCACACTGGTTTTCGCCGGGCGCGGACGATTCCGCCTCGCAAAAAAGTTTTCGATATGCGCGAGCACCGCCTGGTTCTCAATCAGCTTTTTGCCGAGCAGTTCGGCGATGAGTTCGCGCGTGATGTCGTCCGAGGTCGGACCGAGACCGCCGGTGGTGATGACCAGATCCGCGCGGCTCAAGGCTTCGCGCACGGCCTGCTGGATTTCGTGGCCGGTGTCGCCAATGGCCACCTGCCGCGTGACGACGTGGCCGAGATCGGCGAGGCGGCGGCAAAGCCATTGCTGATGCGTGTTCAGGACGCGGCCGAGCATCAGTTCGCTGCCGGTGTTGACGAGTTCGACGTTCATAAAACTCCCAGAAGAAACCACGAAATACACAAAACACACGAAAGAAAATTTCTTTTTCGTGTCGTTCGCGGGTTTCGTGGATCAAAACTATTTCTTCGGTGCCTTCGGCTTCGGCTTGCGCGCGTCGGCGTTGAAGGTTCCCAGCAGATAACTTCTTTCGTTGTCCGGCGTGCAGAGCCAGATTTTCCCCGGCAAACGGTTGTTGGCCAGTTCGCCGAACTCCAGCCGCATCGCGTAGCGGTCGTCGTAATTTTCCTTTTGCACCGTGCCGCCCGCGTCCTTCCAGCGCAAGGTCACTTTCGCGGCCTTGTCTGCGTTGGTCATCACATTGATGGCCTTGCCGGACAACGCCTCCGGCTGCGCACCGCCGAAATTGACCTGCACCCCAAACTCAAACTGCCCGCGCCCCTGGCGCAGCGTCAGCAACCCGTTCTGAAAACTCACGCGCTCCGCGATGAAATCCTGGGCGTGAATCCGTCCCGCCACCGGTGTATCGGGAATCGCATTTGTGCCGAGCGCCAACAGCCAGTTCGTGTCGTTTGCGGGCGGCGCGACCAGGGCGGGTTTGGCCGGTGCCTTGACCGCTTGATTGGCGACCACCGGCTGATTTTTGGCCCATTCAGGTTTGGAGTTGTTTTTATGAATCACCAACGCTGCACCCGCCGACAACACCAGGACCACGACGACCGCCGCCGCCAGCAGAAATTTATTGTCCGCCGCCGGCGGGGCGGGAGCGGCCACATTTGAAACCGTGGCTTTTTTTTCCACCACCTTGGAACCCGTCAAAATGAATTTCTGATCGGCGGACGCGGGTGCCTGCGGCGCGGTGATTTTCTGGAAGCACGTCGGGCAGTCCATCACCGTGCCGGCCTGTGACGAATCACACCTCATGTGCTGGCCGCAGACGGGACATGCATATTTGAATTCGCTCATGCTGTGGCGCCAACATTTCACATCTCCGTGGCGCTGGCAATGCGCTTTTTTCAAACCGGCCGGCACAAAACCAAAAGCTGACGGGAAACGGCGCTGGCAAACCGCTGGGCGATTTAGAGCGACTGCAGCCGGCGGAAAAAATCTGTGTTCATCCGTGGCCATCTGTGGTTTTAATGATGGCGCAACTATGAGCAAAAAATCTCCCGTTTCCCGCAGCGGCCGTTTCACCGGCGGTCCCGCCGCCGACGTCGCCCAGTTTACCGAATCCATTTCTTACGATTGGCGGCTCTGGAAACACGACATTCTCGGCTCCCTCGCGCACGCCGCGATGCTGCGCAAAATTGGGGTGTTGACCCGGGCGGAACAGATCGCCATCACGCGCGGACTCAACACCATCGGCAAGGAAATCAAAGCCGGGAAGTTTTCGTGGAAGCCGGAACTCGAAGACATTCATATGAATATCGAGGCCGAGTTGACGAAGCGCGTTCCCGCCGGCGCAAAATTGCACACCGCCCGCTCGCGCAACGACCAGGTCGCGCTCGACATGCGCCTCTGGCTGCGCGATGAAATCACCGCGCTGCTCGGCGACATCGCCGGCCTGCAACGCGCCCTCGTTTCGCTCGGCGAGAAAAATTCTGACGTCCTTATCCCCGGCTACACGCACATGCAGCGCGCGCAACCGGTCTATCTCGCGCACCATCTGCTCGCCTACGTCGAGATGCTCGAACGCGATTGCGAGCGTCTCTGGGACTGCCAGTCGCGCGTGAACGTCTGTCCGCTCGGCAGCGGCGCGATCGCCGGCTCCACGCTGCCGTTGGACCGCGTGCTCGTCGCCAAATTGCTCGGCTTCGTTGACGCTAGCGGCAAGGTTCAGTTGACGCAAAATTCCATGGACGCCGTGAGCGACCGCGATTTCACCGTCGAATTCTGCGCCGCCGGTGCGTTGCTCGCCGTGCATCTCTCGCGGCTGGCGGAGGACGTGATCCTCTGGGCCGGCGCGGAATTTCATTTCATCAAGATCGCCGACGCCTACACCACCGGCTCGTCGCTCATGCCGCAGAAGAAAAATCCCGACATCGCCGAACTCACACGCGGCAAGAGCGGCCGCGTTTTCGGCAACCTGATGTCGCTGCTCACGCTGCTGAAGGGGTTGCCGATGACCTACAACCGCGATTTGCAGGAGGACAAGGAACGGCTGTTCGACACCGCCGACACCGTGCGCGCCACCACGCGCCTCATGGCCGCGATGCTGTCGCACACGACGATCAACCGCGCCGCCTGCGCCGTCGCCGCGAGCGATCCGGCATTGCTCGCCACCGACCTGGCGGATTATCTCGTGCGCAAAGGCATGGCGTTCCGGCCCGCGCATCATGTCGTCGGCGCGGTGGTGGCACAGGCGGAAAAAGCCGGCAAACCGCTGAACCAACTGACGCTCGCAGAACTGCAAACCGTGGACAAAACCTTTGGCCGCGACGCGCTGGGCGTGTTCAATCTGAAGACGGCTATGGCCAGCCGCAACCTCACTGGCTCCCCCGGAACAAAGGAAGTCGCGAAGCAACTGGCAAGATGGCGGGAACAGTTAAGTTGACCTTGCCAATTATGGATTGGCTATCCGCAGATCTTGATCGTAGCGATGCCGTGAAGACTGGCATTGGGCTCCTCCTTCTGCTCCTATTCATTGCAAGTTTGATTTGGTTTGGACGTAAAAAATTGCTGATAACGATTCCACTGGTTGTGATCATTTTGCTTTTAGCTGCCATCGCCATTCCTGGCATGGTGCCTGCCCACAGTGAAGCTCGAAAGGATGGTTGCATTAATAATCTGCGACGGATTCGTGAAGCGAAAATTCAGTGGGAGCAGGCGGTTTATCGAAAGCCAATCATTTCCCAAGAAGATCTGGTCGGCACTAACAAGTATTTTCATTTCATGCCAGCTTGTCCAAGTGGAGGCACATACACCATTGGGGCGGTGAATCAAAACCCGACGTGCAGCTTCGCGGAACGCGGGCACACATTAGAGTAAACCAGACTCGTCC
Organism: uncultured Verrucomicrobia subdivision 3 bacterium; assembly: GCA_903850425.1. Classification (GTDB taxonomy): domain Bacteria; phylum Verrucomicrobiota; class Verrucomicrobiia; order Limisphaerales; family UBA11358; genus UBA11358. The sequence continues at coordinate 80,505 of CAINLR010000141.1, forward strand.
CTCAAATTTTTCTTTGCGTCCGTTCTATCTGCCATTGCCTGAAAACCACCGGCCTGCCCATAAAAAGCGGTAGAGGGCTACCGCAGTCCAAGACGCTTTCGCGCGCGCGTGGGTCGTCGTCATTCGCGCCAGCGTCTTGGACTGCGCCAGCCCCCTGGCGCTTTTCCATCGCATTACTTCACGCCCGGCCATTGACGATGACATGAAACAATCAGTGTTCCCACAGTCACCAATCCGCGTCCACCTCAAATTCATCCGCCACCGCAATCCGATCCGTCTTGAACCGGTATATTGATTTCACCATCGCTGCCGAAGCGGTGCGTTCAATCCAAGCCGCTGAGCACCACGGATATTGGCACGCGACCGACTCCAGCCCGTGTTTCACCGCATTCTGATGGACGTAGTTCAGCCGCGCCAGATACGACCGTTGATGCGTGAGCCTGGATTCCCGGAAGTTGAACCACACCTGCCGGCCTTGAGAATCATCGAGCTGGTTCACCCACTCCGCCGTTTTGACGTGCAGCATACTCAACATGTCGCTCAAGCTGGAAGCGTCTTCGGCATCGGCGGGTGAATGAGCCATGAAATGATAATGGTTCGAGAACACCGCCCACGCCTCCAGTTGCCAGCCAAATTTTTCCGCCACTGTCAGCAAACCGCGCTGCAAAACCCGCAAGCGTTTTGCGCCGCGAAAATGGTGAGCTTTCTGATAAGTGGATGCGGTGACAAAATAGGTTCCACCAACGCAAAGCTGGTTCGTGGGTGCGTGCGGCCAAGGTGTGCTTGGTTCAGGCATGAATTGACAATGGTTCGCGTGAGCCAGGAAGTGAAGCCAAATTTTCTTCCCGTGCGTGGAAAAGCGCCAGGGGGCTGGCGCAGTCCAAGACGCTTCGCGTCGGCGTGGGTCGCCAGGGATCGCCAGTCTCCAGGACCATGCTCGTATCTGCTGACCTTGCGCGGGCTGGCTAAACGCATAAGCCATACCCAAACCATTCGCGGCGCGAATCGTGGTCGCGTTACGGCCCGGCCCTGCTAGAATTTCCCGGCTGCCTAGCCTGCCCATGAGCGCCACAAAACTATCGCTGGTCATGATCGCCAAGAACGAGGCGCGCTGCCTCGCGCGTTGCCTCCAGAGCGTCCGCGGCTTGGCCGACGAGATCATCGTCACCGACACCGGTTCGACGGACGATACGGTGAAGATCGCCAAGGCAAATGGCGCAACCGTCTCGCACTTCACCTGGACCAGCGACTTCGCCGCCGCGCGAAACTTCGCGCTCGCACAAGCCACCGGCGATTGGATGCTCGTGCTCGATGCCGACGAATGGGCCAGCGAAACTCTGGCGCAAGAAATCAAAAATTTCATCGCAGGTCCGCCGCAGATCGGCCGCTTGAAAATCGTCAGCGACTTCCGGCACCACGGTCAAACGCAGCGTTCCAGCACCTTTGTCTCGCGCCTGTTTCCGCGCGGCGCAACATTCGCAGGCCGCATCCACGAGCAGATTACCTCCCCCCTGCCACGCGTGAACCTGGCCGGGGAACTCTGGCACGACGGTTATCTCGAAACCAAAAAGACGGATCGCAATGTCAAGATGTTGACGGCCGAGATTGCGCGTGAGCCGCAGAACGCCTATCTCCATTTTCAACTGGCACTTGAATACACCTCGCTCGGCCAGCCGCAAAACGCCTTTGCCAGCCTGCAAAAAGCCCGCGCGCACCTGAAGCCGTCCGACCCGTTCGCGCCAAACGTCGTGGTGGACTTTCTCTACGCCGCGATGGAGTTGAAGCAGTTCGATGCCGGACTTGAAGTCCTCCGCGCCGCCGAAAACCAGCTCGCGGACTTCCCGGATTTTCATCACGTCTGCGGCTTGTTCTACCTGAAATTTGTGGGCAGCAATCCGGCGCAGCATATTGCCGACCTGCCGAAGATCGAACAGAGTTTTCAGCGCAGCCTCGCCCTCGGCGAAACGGACAAATACAAAAGCGTCCACGGCTCCGGCAGTTTTCTGGCGAACTATAATCTTGGCGTCTTCTACCACGTCTTTGGTGACGACGCCCGCGCCCAGAACTATCTTCAGCTTGCCGAGCAACAAGGCTACGCGCCCGCCGCCGCGCTCCTGAAAAAACTGAAGCCCTGACGTGGTTCCACGCGGCTTCCAGCCATCAGACGCAGCCAACCCACCTGACCGGAGCGCCGGTTCAATGCGGGTGGCCAAGGCGCCGCGAGCAGTATCCGGCGACGGGTGGTGGGACTGGCAAGATGCCGGTTGCACTACATTAGCCATGCCGGCTGCGCGGGCAAATCGGATCGCGTGGCGACTCAGTCCAGCGAGCTGGATTCCCGCCACCCTTGCCGCCGATTCGTCCAATTGGAAGACCCAGCTTTACATTCCCGTAGCTTTGAGCGACAACATCCGCTGCACCATGATGAAAAGATTGTCTCGTGCCAACGCCTGCTTGCTGGACGCGGCTAATGGTCGGCGCGGATTGGAAATTCATCGGTCAGCTAGAGCATTTATGAGCATTCTCAACACCAACCTGGCCCGTCTCGTGATGTCGGGACTGCTGCTGTGGATCGTCCCGGTGGCTTCGGCCGTAGAGTTCCACGTCGCCCCGGATGGCAACGACGTTTGGAGCGGCAAGCTGGTCCGCCCCAACGCAGCCCGCACTGACGGGCCGTTAGCGACCCTCATCGGTGCGCGCGATGCCATCCGTCATTTGAAGCAAGCGGGGCAACTCCTGGAACCAGTAACCGTGGTGGTGGCCGCAGGCCGCTACGAAAGCCTCACGCCTCTCGAACTGAATTTTGAAGACACCGGCACCGCGTCAGCACCGATTACCTATCAAGCCGCCAAAGACGCGCACCCGGTATTCAGCGGCGGTCGCACGATTAAAGGCTGGCAAAGAGGAACCAACGGAGTCTGGCAGGCTCAATTGCCGAAAGTCGCCGCCGGACATTGGTATTTTGAACAGCTCTGGGTGAATGGTCACCGCGCCACCCGCGCCCGAACGCCGAATCATTTCTGGTATTACCTGCGGGATGTGCAAGAGGAACCGCTCGGCATTCAAGGCGGCCGGCGCACCCAGGAGGCCCGACAAACGGTGCGTTTGCGGCCCGACGACTTTAAAGCTGTCGCTGGCCTCTCGCCGGAAGAACTCAAGGACATGAACCTGATAGTCTATCATAACTGGGATGTGACTCGGCGCTTTATTGACAAGTTAGACGAACCCGAACAGTCGCTCTTCACCAGCGGCGAAGGGATGAAGTCGTGGAACCCGTGGCGCCAGAACGCACAGTTCATACTAGAGAATGCCCGCCGCTTTCTGGACGCTCCGGGCGAATGGTTCCTGAGTAGGGAGGGAACACTCTACTATCAACCATTGCCGGGTGAAGATATGAATCAGGCCGAGGTCATCGCACCGGTAGCCGAGAAGTTCATCGTCATTCGAGGTGATCCAGCAGCGGGCAAGTTCGTCGAGCATCTGACTTTCAAAGGACTGGCTTTCGAACATGCGCAGTGGCTAACGCCGCCGGGCGGCTTTGAACCAGCCCAAGCAGCGGCACCGATTGATGCCGTGGTCATGGCGGATGGTGCCCGCAAGCTCGCGTTTGAGGATTGTGCGTTCAGCCATATCGGCACCTACGGCATCTGGTTTCGGCATGGTTGCCAGGATGATGTCATTCGCCATTGCCGAATCGAAGACTTTGGCGCTGGTGGCGTGCGCATTGGTGAAACGCAAATGCCGAAAGACTCCGCTGCCAGCACCAGCCACATTATTGTTGACAACAATATCATTCGTCACGGTGGCTATATCTTCCCGTGCGCCGTGGGCGTGTGGATCGGGTTTAGTCCAGACAACCAGATTACCCACAACGAAATTGCCGATCTATTTTACACTGGCATCAGCGTGGGCTGGCGCTGGGGTTATGCAGAGAGCAACTGCAAACGAAACGATATTTCCTTCAATCATGTCCATCATCTGGGCTGGGGACTGCTGAGTGACATGGGCGGCATCTACACGCTTGGGCCCTCGGAAGGGACTACGGTGCGCAACAATGTATTTCATGACATCCAGGCCTATTCCTACGGCGGTTGGGGACTCTATACCGACGAAGGCAGCACTGGCATACTGTTCGAGAACAACCTGGTCTATGACACCAAGACTGGCAGCTTCCATCAGCACTACGGCAAGGAAAACATTCTGCGGAACAATATTCTGGTGAATAGCCTGGAACATCAATTACAAGTCACTCGCGTGGAAGACCACCTCTCCTTTACCTTCGAGCACAACCTTGTCTATTGGACGAACAGTAGTCCGGCGCTGGCCGGAGCCTGGCTGGAAAATCGCCAACTCACCCAGAGTAATCTCTACTGGAATGCCAATAGTTCTCCCGTCACCTTTGCCGGCAAGTCTCTCGCAGACTGGCAGCATATTTTGATAAAGGCACCGGCTACGAATGATTCAGTGGACAAACCTCAATGGGCTGGGATAGGTCGTGAACAAGGCAGTCAGATCGCCGATCCACTCTTTGTTGACGCTGCCCTACACGACTTTCATCTCCAACCAAACTCTCCAGCCTTGAAGCTTGGCTTCAAGCCCTTTGATTACTCGCAAGCCGGGGTGTATGGCGATGCTGCCTGGCGGGCGGAAGTGCAGCGGGCGACCTACCCGCCGCTGGGAATGGCACCAAAACCAACGCCGGCACCGATGGCGTTTGATTTCGAGCACGACCGAACGGGCAAGCCACCGCGCGATTTTGAAATCAGCCTGGATGGCAGAGGCGATTCGATCCTCGTTACCGACGAGACCGCGGCAACGGGGCATCATAGCCTGAAAATAATTGACGCGCCGGGGCTCAGGAATATCTGGCAGCCGCATCTCTACCTCAAGACGGACTACCACGAAGGACAGGTGCGAAACCGCTTTGCCCTGCGACTCGAAGCCGGAGCGAAGGTGGCCTTTGAGTGGCGCGATTGGAGCCAGGCGGAATATCACACCGGCCCGCAGCTTACTGTGCGCGAGGGCAAGCTTAGAGTCGGCGGTCAGGAACTGCTTGAGCTGCCCGACAACCAGTGGGTGCGATTCGAAGTGACCACCAGTCTTGGTTCGACTGACAAAGGAAGTTGGTCACTGACGGTCACGGTTCCTGGCCAGGCACCACACGAATGGAAGAACCTTGCCTACGGCAGTCCGCAATTCAAAACACTCACTTGGATCGGCTTTACGAGCGATGCCAACGAGAAAACTATATTCTATTTGGATGACTTTGTCGTGGAGTCAACATCGTCGCAGTAACTGGGAACCAAGCTAGGACTTTGCTCAAGCCACATTCGCGTAGCGCGAATGTCCATCCAAGTAGGCCCAATGCCGGTAGGGTTCATACTGGCTCTTCGCCGCACAACGCTTCTCCAATGCCGCCATTTCTTCGGAGGTATATGGCTTGAAATTCGCCGCCACGCTCGCGTTCTGCTTCAGCCAGGCGAGTGAGTCAATGCCGGAAATCAATGTTGTGATCGGCAAACTCAGGGTATAACGCAAGGCTTCCTCGGACGTGATGATGCCGTCTTTGACCGACTGACCATTGCCGCCCAACGTTTTCATCGCCAGCGGCGCAATGCCTTGTTTGATCAACTCCGGCAACACGAGTTTTTGAAATCCTTCCGCGTGTGAGTCGAAGACCGACAACGGCATTTGAACCGTGTCGAAAGGATATTTATGCGCCAAGACCCGCAAGTGCATCTTCGGATTCAGATGTCCCGTGAAACCGCAGTATCGAATTTTCCCCTGTTTGCGGGCCTGCTCAATAGCTTCGATGACTCCGCCGGGCGCGAAGATGGCCTCAACTTCCGCTTCCGAACCGATCTGATGCACTTGCCAGAGATCAAGGTGATCGGTCTTCAGTCGCGTCAGGGACTGTTCCAGCATGGCCAGGGCTTTTTCCTTACCCTGCTGTCCTGGCCGGTGCGTGCAAACCTTGGTCATGAGAAAAACCTGGTCGCGTTTGCCGGCGAGCGCTTGGCCCATCCACTCCTCGCCCCGGCCTTCGTGATATTCCCAGGCGTTGTCGAAGAACGTCACGCCATAATCAATGGCTTCATGCGCGATGCGCGTCGCCTCCTCAACCGTCTTCGCAACCGCCAGGGTATGTCCGCCGATGCCCAGCGACGAAACCTGTTCGTCATGCCGTCCGAGTTTGCGGTGGGGCACTTTTAGCTCCGGAGCGCTGGCGAGGGTGGTCCGGTTCAGCGCCACGGCAGCACCGGCAATTCCCACGGTCTTCAAAAAAGTTCGGCGGTTTTGGTAGGCTGAATGACGCATGGTTCGATTCTGTATTTTGACAGCACAAAAGAAAGCAGAATCGCGAGCGAATCAGAAGCCGCCGCATCCAGACACGGAAACATCGCCGGCCGGCAGCGGAAAAAACTTCCCGGCCAGATCGTTGGTCGGGGAGGGACCAGCGAAAGGGCAATTATTTATTTGAGCCGCTGATCTTGCTGAGCAGGCGCAGGAGTTCCAGATAGAGCCACACCAGCGTGATCAAAAGTCCCATGGCGCAATACCACTCCATATACTTGGGTTTCTCCGCGCGCACGCCGTCCTCGATCATACGGAAATCAACCAGCAGATTGGCCGCCGCAATCCCGGTCGTGACCAGGCTGATGCCGATGCCAATCCAGCCCGCTTGGTGAATGTAAGGCATGTTGACTCCGAACATGCGCAACCCCATGTCCACGAGGTAAACCACGGCCACGGCCGCGGTCGCGGCAAAAATGCCGGTCACCAAGCCGTCGGTCACTTTGACAATCCGGGAGGCGTAAAGTCCCAGCAGCACAAACAAAACCGCCGCCGTCAACAGGCCGGCATTCAGGGCGATGCCCGGGTATTTAATATTGTAGAACAGCGCGATGCCGCCCAGCACCAGGCCTTCCAATAGCGCGTAAACCGGTGCCAGCACCGGCGTCCACTCCGCCTTGAAAGTGCCGATCATCGCGACAATGAAGCCGCCGAGGAGCGCGCCGAGGATGGCGCCGCCACTGAGGCCATGCGTCCAGGCGTAATCGCCGGCGCACAGGCAGATCACCAGAAGCACGCCCGTCCGGTTGATCGTGCCGTTGAGCGTCATGGGGCGGTCCCCTGTGCTCACTTCATCAAGGCCGCGGGTCAAAAATGGATTGCTCATAATTTTTCCAAAACGAACGAAGACATACTTACGGGAACTGGGCGCGCTTGTAAATCCCACGCTGCAACCCTCGGTCGCCAGACGCGGCGCGTGACCATCCCCTGTTTCGGTGATTGGAGCCTCACCATGTCGGGGTATTGCCTCGTTTGAAGAAATAAAACTATCATCCCGCTACACATGTCATCCCAGGGCTTTGTCCCGTCAGCCCAACGCCTGCCAATGTTCATTGGCCAGGCTTCTGGCATTGGCATGATTGGCAAACGAGCGCATGACGGCGCCGAAGCCCCATCGCTCCGGCGGCCCTAAGCTGAGATCCGTGAATTCCTGCACATTATCATTCTTGGTTCGCGGCTGTCGGCAACTGGCGTCGGCAATTTGCCTGGGCCTGCTGCTGCCAGTGGCCGCCCCGCCGTCGCGGGCAGCGGCGGCCCCGGCAATGATATTTTGCAATGGCGGCATGGGCGGCGCCGCCGGGTTGACCGCTGCGCAGATCAGCGGATTGCGCGCGTCGGGCATGACGACAATGGTCATTTTCAACCTGGGCGTTGCGACCAATGGCGACTTCACGTATGGCGGCACGGTCTGCAGCAACGGCGTCTATGTGGGGCCGTCGAACTGGGGCTCGCTGCTCAGCCAATGCCGCACCCAGCCATCAAGCATCACGCGAATTGAAATCTGCATCGGCGGTTGGACCGACCCGAGCTGGACCAACATCAAGAACCTCATCGCCGCCAACAGCACCAATGTTCTCTACCAAAACTTGCTCGCCTTGAAGAATGCGCTGGGCCTTGATGCGATTGACAACGATGACGAAGCGGCCTACGACTCCGCATCCACCATCAAGTTTGGCCAGATGTGCGCCTCGGTTGGCTTGAAGTCTACGCTCTGTCCCTACACCAATCCCGGCTACTGGCAGGCGGTGAAGACCGGCTTGGGCACCAACTGCGACCAGGTCTATCTGCAATGTTACGATGGCGGCGCGGGCAACAGCCCCGCGACGTGGAACACTTACTTCGGTGGATTGAAGGTGGTCACTGGCTATTGGGATTGGGAACGCGACACCACCTTTCTAACCAAAATGCAGCAAGGACAAAACGGTGGCTCCACCGGAGGCTTTCTGTGGCCTTCCTGCACCGGCTGCAATCCACCCGCCGATGGCAATGAGATGAGCCAGTATGCCGCCTGGATTCTCGACACCTTCAATCCCGTGGTGCTACCTGTAACGGCGGCGGATGTGGTAGGCAGCCAAGTTACGTTTGCCGTAGCTTTGGGCGGCAATAATACCTATCAGTGGAAGATGATTCGCGGCGGCACAACGAATACTATTCCCGGCGCAACGAATGCAGCGCTGACCCTGGTGAACCTGCAACTCACAAACACGGCAGTCTATCAAGTCGTCGTCTCGAATACTGCCGGCCTGGTGGTGAGCAGCCCGGGTTCGCTCACGGTGGCCGGCGCGCCGACCGCGGTGAACAATGTCATCGCCACCTATGCCGGGCAGACCGGCCTGGGCTATGGCATTCCGTTCACGCCCACCTGGACGCTGGCACCAGCGAGCGCGGTTGCCGGTCAGGCCCCGATCAGCACCAATGGCAACTTTAATCTGGAGACCTTTGGCGGTGGTCGGAATGTCAATACTCTGACCGCTGGAGGCAGTCTTACGATCAGCCAGCCCGGAGGTGTGACGGGCACGAACTACCTGACCTGCGGCAATGGCAGCGGAGCTGGTTCCGCTTTGATCTACACGCTGACCAACACTTCCACCGGCGGTTACAGCGTCACGAACATCACGGTCTATGGTGGTTGGAAGGACGCCGGCCGTGATCAGCAGGCTTACGCCGTTTACTATTCCAAGTTGTCCACACCCGCTACCTTCATCCTGCTGGGAAGTGTGAACTACAATCCGGCGAATGCTTCCAACGCCCCATCCGCCACGCGGGCCACGCTGACAGCGGCGTCCGGCGCGCTGGCAACCAATGTGGCGGCGGTTAAATTTGACTTTACCAATCCGGCTTCGGAGAACGGTTACTGTGGCTACGCAGAAATTGCAGTCTATGGCGTGCCGGTCAGTCCGGTCGTGGCCCAGAATACGTTGCCGGCCACGGCGGCGGATGTCGTCGGCAGCCAGGTCAGCTTTACGGCGGCATTTGCTTCCGCTAATCCGCTAGCCTACCAGTGGCTGAAGATCAGTGGTGGCACCACGAACCCGGTTGCCGGTGCGACGAATGCGACGTTGACCCTAACCAATCTTCAATTAACCGACACGGCGAACTACCAACTGCGGGCCACCAATGCGTTTGGCATGGCTTTCAGCAGTGTGAGTGCGCTCACCGTAAGCAGCGTGCCTGTGGCCGAGAACAACATTATCACTTCCTACGCCGCCCAAACAGGTCTGGGCAGTGCGGCAACCAACTTTGTGCCAACGTGGAGTATTGCGCCGGGCAGTTTGATCGCCGGCCAGTCGCCCAGCAGCGTGGGCAGCGGTAGTTTCAGTCTCTACTTGGCAGGTGTCGTTGCGACGCTGACCGACGGCAGCTTTGGCTGGCTGAACTATTGGCCGAACACCGGGAGCAGTCCATCCGAAGTGACTTGCGGAACCGCCGTCGGCGGTGCCGGACAGTCGGTGACTTACACGCTGACCGGTTCAGTCAGCGGCTACACGCTCACTAACCTCGTAGTCTATGGCGGGTGGGGCGACGCGGGTCGCGATCAACAAGCCTATACGGTGTATTACTCCAAAGTAGCGACGCCCACGACTTTCATCCCACTCGGCCCGGTCAACTACAATCCGGCAAATCCTGCGGGCGTTCAGTCTGCCACCCGGGCGACGCTGACGCCGGTGAACGGAGTCTTGGCCACCAATGTCGCGGCGGTGAAGTTCGATTTCACCACGCCGGCCCCGGAGAATGCCTATTGCGGCTATTCGGAAATTGATCTTTACGGCTTGCCCACGCCGGTCATGGCAACGAATCCCACGAACATTACATTTCAAATATCAGCCAACGCCCTGCGGCTCAGTTGGCCGGCTGATCACACGGGTTGGCGGTTGCAGGCGCAAACCAATGACGTGACCCTGGGTTTGGGGACCAACTGGGTAGATGTCGCGGGCGCGACCGGCACCAACCAGATGGCCCTTCCCATTAATCCGGCGAGCGGCGGCGTCTTTTATCGAATGGTCAACCCGTGACTTGGAAAATGTCTCCATGCTATCTGCTATGAAAAAAGTTTTGTTAGTCAGCCTGCTGGCGGTTGGTGGTCTCGCGGCGATGCTGTGGTGGCATCGGTCGCCAGTCGTGTCCAGGCAATTGCCGCAGTCATTCCAAGTCTTCGCTGCCGCGAGTGTCTCGCCGACGAATGGGTCTCTGACAGTTACCAAGTCAACGGCGGCTCAACCTGGAGCCCGCGAGATGGACCTAGTCGTGAATCCCTACGCCGCCGGACTGCGGGAACCTGGCAAATCCAAACGGAATTGGGAAGCTGACTATATTGCTTCCTTCAAACCGGCAACCGCCGGTGACCCGGTGCGCTTTGAATTGACCGGCGGCGTCCTGGCCGAAGGTAAAGTAAAGATCATTCAAGTCGAAGGCGGCGAAGTGACTTATGTTTCCGGTGAGTTGACGGCGCCGGAGACTGGAAAGTTTTTCTTCCTGACGCCTCCGGTCGGTGGCAAGGCGGGCAAAGCCGTCGGCGTGGTGGAATTCCCGGCAAGCAAGACCGCGTATCGCATCGAACCCACTGGACCCAATGGCGACCCGGAATTATGGCAGCGCCGCATGGATGAAGTCCTTTGTCTGGACATGCCGGAAGCCAACCCAGCGATGCTGCAAGCGGCGGCGGCGGCGACCAACGCGATGGAGAACCTTATCCCTTTGCGCCCCGACCAGGTGCCGGATTATGTGCCGAGTTACAATGCCAACATAGTCTCGCTGCAGAGTTATCCGGGCTCACCCGCCGTGCTGTTGCTGGATTTCGCGGGAGGCTATACACCGACTTGGGGCGGCGTCACCTATGGGCGCCCGCCAGTAAGCAACGCCACCATCAAGGATATTTGGAAGCGCGTTGCGGAAGATTACCTGCCATTCAACATCAATGTGACGACCGACAGCAAAGTTTTTCAGGCCGCCGCGCAAGGTAGTCGCCAGCGTTGTTGTTTCACCACCACCCCGATTACGGCGGCCGGCGTGGCTTATGAAGGCTCGTGGAATTGGGGCGGCGACACGCCTTGCTGGTCAGTATATTATGTCGGTAAACCGGCGGCTGAAGTGGGTGCGCATGAGCCGGGCCACACGCTGGGTTTGAGCCATGAAACGCAGGATATTCCCAACGGCACGAATGCTCCAACCCATAACGAGTATTACACCGGCCAAGGTTCCGGTGCCGTCGGCTGGGCGCCCATCATGGGCGCGGCTTACTATCAGCCGGTGACCACTTTTGCCAAGGGCGAGTATCAGTATGCCGGAAATTTGGAGGATCAATTGCACACGATTACCACTGCGAACAACAATGTCACCTACCGGACGGATGACACGGGCAGCGCGCTGGCGACTTCACGCTATCTTGAAGTCTATACCAATGGCACGACGTTTGCCGAAGGCGTGATCGAGCGCACCGACGACACGGATGCTTTTCAATTCACCACCACAGGCGGCGCGGTGAACCTGACGGCTAATCCCGTGGGCGACTGGTCAGACCTGGCCATGATGGCCACTTTGGCGGATGCGATGGATACGGTCATTGCGAGCAATAACCCCCAGACCGTGCTCTCGGCGAACATCACGACTAACTTGCCCGCCGGAACATATACGCTCCGGGTCACGGGAGCCGGCCGCAACGACCCGGTCCTGACCGGTTTCAGCTCGTATTGCAGCCACGGATATTATTCGGTCACCGGCAATGTGGCCGGGGCGCGTCAGCCGACCCGCTTGAGCGTGGCCGAACACGCGACCAACAACACCTTGGTGGGTCCGGTTTCCGCTAGCAATCCCAACAGCAGTCCATTGGTCTATGCCATCGTCTCGGGCAATACCGGCGCGACGTTTTCCGTGGATAACTCCGGCGTGGTCAACGTCGCGAACAATGCGCTGCTGGATTATTACAAGCTGGCCACCAACACAACCCTGTATGCGGCGCAGTTTGAAGTGTTCATGAACATCACCAACGTGAACAACCCGACCTTGACGGAACTGAACCGGCGAGTGGTGATCGCGGTTCAGAAATTGTATGCGCCCGTGCCGGCAGCCTTGGTTGCTTCCGTGGACACCAGTTTACGGATTGATCTTTCCTGGGTGGGTGGGATGGAAGCGGCCAGTTACAACGTGAAGCGCTCGACGATCCATCTTGGGCCTTACACGACGGTGGCCAGTCCGACGGACACCAGTTACACCGACTCAGGATTAACCAACGGCGTGACCTATTACTATGTGGTCTCGGCGGTGAACACCAATGGCGAGAGCGCGAATTCAGCGGAATCCAGCGCGGTGGCGCAGTCGGTCGCGGGCTTCGGCTTTGAGGCGCCGAGCATAGGTTCGGGCAACTATTCTTACAACCCAACGGGAGGTTTCTGGACTTACAGCACCCAGACTGGGAATAGCGGTTCGGGCATCGTGGCGAACGGCAGCGGTTTTTCCAATCCCAATGCACCGGAAGGAACGCAGGCTGCCTTTGTCCAGAGCTATGGAAGTATTTCCCAGACTCTATCCGGCTTTACTCCCGGAACCAGTTATACGATCACTTACTCGGCCGCCCAACGCTCCGGTTCCAGCCAGCACGGTGGGGAGTCTTGGAATGTGGTCATTGATGGCAATGTGATCAAGGTCAACAGCCCGGGTTCGACCAGTTACACGACTTATACCGCCACGTTCACCGCCACGGCCACGACCCACACGCTCGCCTTTGCCGGCACGGACTTGGCGGGCGGCGACAACACAGTGTTCGTTGACAACGTGCGTTTCAGCCCCCTCCTGCAACCGGTGGCGGCGGCTGTGGCCTTGACCGTTCCGGCCAATAATGCGGTGATGGCCGCCGCCGCGCCAGCCAACCTGACTGCTACGGTGACCACCAATGGCAACATTATTAACGGAGTGCAGTTCTACTCTGACACCATCACGTTGCTTGGACAGATTACGAATGCCCCTTACACATTCGCGTGGGCGAATGTCACGGCGGGAAGCCATACCGTTTTTGCCCGGGTGCTGTTCGACAACGGCAGCTCGGCGGATTCTGCCCCGGTCAAACTTACGGTCCTCAATCGCAACCTGAATTTAGGTTTTGAAGTTCCTAGCCTTGGCTCGGGTAACTATTCTTATAACCCCGGTGGCGGTTCCTGGACCTTCACCGACAGTTCTGGGAATAGTGGTTCGGGCATCGCCGCGAATGGCAGTGGCTTCGGCAATCCCAACGCGCCGCAAGGCACCCAGGCGGCCTTGGTGCAAGGTTATGGCAGCATCAGCCAGACGTCGTCCGGCTTTGCGCCGGGCACGAATTACACCATCACTTACTCCGCCGCGCAACGATCCGGGACCGCGCAGCATGGGGGCGAATCGTGGAATGTCGCCATTGATAACACGGTGGTCCAGACGAACAATCCGGGGTTGACCAGCTACACAACCTATACCGCCAGCTTCACGGCGTCGGCGGCAACGCATACCCTGTCCTTCGTGGGCACCGACCTGGCTGGCGGCGACAACACCGTCTTCATTGACAACGTAAGTTTCAATCCGCCGCTCGCGACCCTCTCAACTCCGGACTTAATCACCAATACCTGGCCGGTGACGGCGGTGGATGTGGCGGGCAATCAGGTGGCGTTCATGGCGACCTTCAGCAGCACCAATTCAACGACCTACCAATGGCAGAAAATTGTTGGCGGACTGATGGCGGACATCGCTGGCGCGACGAACACCATGCTGACTTTGACCAATCTGCAAGTGAGTGACACGGCTTCCTATCGTTTGCAGGCCTCAAATAGTTTTGGGGTTGCCGTCAGCACCGCGAGTCCGCTGGCCGTCTCCAATGTGCCGGCGGCCGTGACGAATGTGCTCATCGCCTATGCCGCCCAAACGGGACTTGGCAGCGCACTCACGAACTTTACTCCCACGTGGCCCTTTGTCCCAGGGAGTCTGATTGCCGGCCAATCACCCAGCAGCGCCGGCAGCGGCAGCTTTGGTCAGAACATCGGCCTGCTGACCGATGGGTCGTTTGGGTGGATTACTTACTGGCCCGGCGTTGGTCTCAGCCCGGCGGAAGTCACCTGTGGCTCCAGCGCGGGGCAGTCAGTCACTTATACTCTCGGCAGTGCTGCTAGCGGTTATAGCATTTCCAATATCGTGGTCTATGGCGGCTGGGGTGATGCCGGTCGCGACCAACAGGCTTACACGGTTTCGTATTCCACCGTGGCCAACCCTACAACTTTCATCCCGTTGGCGAGTGTTGACTACAACCCCGCGAATCCGGGCGCAGTCCAGTGCGCCACGCGTTCCTCCTTGAAATCTTCCACCACCGGCCCGCTCGCCACCAACGTCGCGGCTTTAATGTTTGATTTTACAACCCCGGCACCGGAGAACGGCTATTGTGGCTATACGGAAATCGCCGTGTATGGCACGTCACTCGAACCGGCGGTGATCGTGAACACGCTGCCGGCGACGGCGGCGGATGTCGTAGGCAGCCAGGTCACTTTCACCGCAGCCTTCTCCGGCACGGCTCCCTTAGCTTACCAATGGAAGAAGATTAGTGGCGGACTAACTAACAATGTGGCCGGAGCAACCAATGCGACGCTGACGCTGGCCAACCTACAACTGGGTAACACGGCGAGCTACCAACTCCAGGCGTCAAATGCCTATGGCGTGGCGGTGAGTTCACCCAGTTCACTCACGGTGTCCAGCGCGCCGGGTGCAGTTAATAATCTGATCGCCTCCTATGCCGCGCAAACCGGCTTTGGGGGCAATACATTTTTTCTGCCCACGTGGACAGTCGCGAGCAGCAACAGCTTGATTGCGGGGCTGTCACCCTCCAGTTCGGCGGGCAACTTCAGCTTGAACACCGGCGGCAGAACCGTGAATTCGCTGACCGCGGGCGACAGTTTGACCATCGGGCCGACCTCCGCCACTGATACCACCATTAACTACATCACCTGCGGAAATAGCGGCGGTGCCGGGACGTTAGTGACTTACACCCTGACCGGCTTTACCGCGGGCTACACGCTGACCAATATTACCGTCTTTGGCGGTTGGAAGGATGCCGGGCGCGATCAGCAGGCCTATACGGTTTCTTATTCCAAGGTAACGGCACCGGCGGCGTTCATTTCGCTGGGGACCGTCAATTACAATCCGGCTAACCCAGCTTCCGTTCAGTCGGCCACGCGCGCCACCCTGACGGCGGCGAACGGTGTCCTGGCCACAAACGTGGCCGCCGTGAAGTTTGACTTCACCACGCCAACTTCTGAAAATGGTTACGTTGGCTACAGCGAAATTCTTTTATCCGGAATGCCTTCAGCGCAACCCGTCAAGTGGGCGGTTGGCAATGGCAACTGGGACAACAGCTCGCCCAACTGGAAGTCGCTCGTCACCGCCGGCACCACTAGTTTTCTGGAAAGCAATCTCACCGCGTTGGACGACAGTGCGATCGGTTCCAGCCCGATCACCGTGACGCTTACCGGCAATCATGCGCCCAGCGTGCTTACAAATAATTCCACAAAGAACTACTTCCTCGCCGGCAACTTCGGTATCACCAATGGCAACTTGGTGAAGAATGGTGTCAGCACGCTGACACTCGCCAATGGCGGGGCGAACAACTTCTCCAGTATCCAAATCAACAATGGTTCGCTGCAAGTGGGCAACAACGATACCACTGGCAGCTTGGGCGTGGGCAACGTGACCAACAATGGCACGCTGATTTTTAATCGCGCCGACAGCTTGAGCGTGGGCAACCTCATTGCGGGCACCGGCGCCGTCGTGCAGAGCGGCGGGGGCACGGTAGGATTCAGTGCGGCCAATACTTATTCTGGCCCGACCACCGTCAGCGCGGGGACCTTGGCTTTGAGCGGCGCGGGAACCATCAGTTCCAGTGCGCAAATTTTGCTGACTGGAGGAGCGGTCATAGATGCTTCAGGTCGCCCGGATCAAACCCTGACTTTGGGCAATGGCCAGGTGCTCAAAGGTAGTGGCAAGGTGCAAGGCTTGTTGAATGCGCTGGCGGGTTCCACCATTAATCCCGGTGATACCATTGGCACTTTGACCGTGCAGAGCAATGTGATCCTGCAGGGCACTCTGTTGATGGAATTGAACCGCACCAATGCGCAGGCCGCCGACCAACTGCTCAGCACTGCCGGCACCATCTCGGCCGGAGGGATCTTGACCGTTACCAATCTAGGCCCGACGCTACAGCCGGGTGACACCTTTCAATTATTTACCCAGCCCGTCAACGGCTTTGCGACGGTGAACTTGCCCGATGTCGCGCCCAATGCGTGGGTGAATCAATTATCTGACGACGGAACGATTCGCGTGCTTTCTACGGCGTCCACCAATCTCCTGGCGCAACTGGCCGAAGGAACCCTGACCTTGAGCTGGCCCAGCGATCACATCGGCTGGCGTCTTCAAGTTCAGACCAATGATTTGACCACCGGTCTCGGCACGAATTGGTGGGATGTGGCCGGTGCCACGATTACGAACCAGATGTCCTTTCCCATCAGCCCTGACCAAGGCGGCGTCTTTTATCGTTTGCTCTTTTGACCGACATAACTTTAACTCCGAAACAAACATGAACTACACAAAACGCATCCTAACCTTGGGGGCCATGCTGCTGGCTGGCCTATGTTCGGCGTCCGTCGCCACGAAAAACCTCCGCTGCGAATATCTCCCGGACCCGCTGGGCATTGATGCCACGAGTCCACGCCTGAGCTGGATTCTGGAATCCAGCCAGCGCAGCGAAAAGCAAACGGCCTATCAGGTGCTGGTGGCGTCGGCGCCGAAACTATTAAATCAGGACAAGGGCGATCTATGGGACAGCGGCAAAGTGGCCGCGGATGATAGCTCTCAGATCGTCTATGCGGGCAGCCCGTTGACTTCGCGCCAGAGTTGCTTCTGGAAAGTGCGGGCGTGGGACCGCGAGGGCAAACCTGGCAAATGGAGTTCGGTTGCCGAATGGCACATGGGATTGCTCAACCCTTCCGACTGGAAGGCGCAGTGGGTTATGGCCGAAACACCGGCAACCGCGTCCGCTGCCACATTGGTTATTCGCCGCGCCACCTACCAGGCGGGCGAGCAGAGCGGCGTGGCGGATGTGACGGCTGCGCTAGCCCGTCGGGTGAAGGGAAATCGTCTGAGCGTGCTGGTGAACAATAAATCCCTCGGCGTTGACCCGGCCCAAAATCAGGTGAAGCGCTTGCATGTAGAGTATGAATTGAACGGCAAACCGTTGACCAAGGATATTGATGAAAACCAAACCCTAGTGCTGCCGGAAGATGCCGCCGGGATCCGGTATTTGCGGAAGCCGTTTGAACTAAAGTCATCCATCCAACGTGCGGTTCTCTATGCCACAGCCTTGGGGCTTTACGACGTGCGCATCAATGGCCAGCGCGTGGGCGATCATGTGCTGGCGCCCGATTGGACCGACTATCGCAAGCGCGTTCGCTACCAAGCCTACGATGTGACTTCGCTGCTCAAACCGGGCAACAATGCCTTGGGCGCACTGCTGGCGAATGGCTGGTTCAGCGGCCACATTGGCAATGGCGCGAATGCCTTCTTCGGCCAAGTGCCGGCTCTTGCAGCACAACTCGAAGTGACTTACGCCGATGGCCGCACGGAGCAAGTTGTGACTGATGCCTCCTGGAAATCGCAGCGCAGTCCGCTTCTATCCTCCGACTTTATGCTGGGCGAAGACTACGACGCTCGATTGGAAGTAAAGGGATGGGATCAACCTGGCTTGGATGACAGCCAGTGGGTTGCGACCTCGGTGCGGGATGAATCGGCGCGCAAACTGGAAGCGCAAGTCATGGAACCGGTGCGTGAAGTGATCCAAATCAAACCCAAGTCGGTGACCGAACCCAAGCCCGGCCATTGGGTTTACGACCTCGGCCAAAACATGGTCGGCGTGGTCCAGTTGAAAGTATCCGCTCCCGCTGGAACTACGATTACTCTGCGTCATGCCGAAATGTTGAATCCCGACGGCACGCTCTACACGACCAACCTCCGCGGTGCCCCGTCGGTGGATCATTACATCTGCAAAGGCGGTGGCGTGGAAATCTGGCAACCGCGCTTTACGTTCCATGGGTTTCGGTATGCTGAAATAAGTGGGTTGGCAGGCAAGCCAGGCAAAGATGCGGTAACTGGAATCGTCATTACCTCCGACACCACGCGGACCGGCGAGTTTGCCTGTTCCGATCCGCGCATCAACCAGCTTCAATCCAACATCCAGTGGGGTCAGCGTGGCAACTACATCAGCATTCCGACCGATTGCCCGCAGCGCGACGAACGGCTGGGCTGGATGGGCGATGCCCAGGTCTTCATTCGCACAGCAACTTACAACGCCGATGTGGCCGCGTTCTTCACCAAATGGCTGGTGGACGTGGATGACGGACAGACGGCGGCGGGATCGTTCGCCGACGTGAATCCCAACACCATGGGAGCCAACAGTGTTCCCGCCTGGGGCGATGCCGGCGTCATTTGTCCGTGGACGATCTATGAGGTCTATGGCGACAAGCGCATTTTGGAACGGCATCTGCCCGCGATGACCAAATGGGTGGACTATCTGCACTTGCACAGCCAGGATCTCATTCGCGTGAAAGATCGCGGCAATGACTATGGCGACTGGTTGTCCCAGCACGCGGATACACCCAAGGATTTGATTGGCACCGCTTACTTTGCCTACTCGACTCACTTGCTAGCTAAGTCCTATCGCGCCGTCGGCAATGAAGAACAGGCGGCCAAGTATGATAAACTGTTTCAGGACATCAAGGCCGCCTTCATCCAGCACTATGTGGCGGAGGATGGTCGCATCAAAGGTAATACACAATGTGTCTATGCCATGGCGCTCAAGTTCGAGTTGCTCCCGGACAGCCTGCGCGCCAAAGCGGCTGACTATCTCGAAGAAGATATAAAGGCCAAGGGCGGACATCTCTCTACTGGATTTGTCGGGGTGAGTTACTTGCTGCCGGTTTTGACTCAGGCAGGCAAAGCGGACACCGCCTACGGCTTGCTGCTGCAAGATACTTTCCCGTCATGGCTATTCTCCGTGAAGCATGGAGCCACCACCATCTGGGAACGCTGGGATGGCTGGACTCCGGAGAAGGGCTTTCAAGATCCGGGCATGAACTCATTCAATCACTATTCACTTGGTTCCTGCGGCGAATATCTGTTCGGCGGCATCGGTGGCATCCGACTCGCCAGCCCGGGCTTCAAGAACATTCGCATTGAACCCATCATTCGCGACGGCTTGACTTGGGCCAAGACCAGCTTTGATTCCATTCATGGCAAGATCGCCACGCAATGGAAACGCGATGGCAACAAGCTGACGTTGGAGGTGACGGTGCCTGTGAACACGACCGCCATCGTCTATGTTCCGGCCAGTGATGTGAAAGACGTCACCGAGAGCGGCAAGCCGGTCGAGCACTTGGCTGGCGTGCAGTTCCTGAACTTCGACAACGGCCGCGCCCTGTTTGAAGTGGGCTCGGGGACTTATAGATTTGCTTCTGCCATCAAACCGTAGGACAATCGCAACTTCTGTTGGATATTAAAACACTATGAAACGACAACATAAGCCGCTCCCCGCTTTGATGGCTCCACTGCTCAAGACAAACCCCGTTCGTGTGGCGGCCATCGGTCTGGCAGTTCTAGCCTTCGGGCCGAGTGCCTTCGCCGACATTCAGACGACCATCGGCTATCACGCGGAGGGATTAGATTCGCCCGCCTTCACCTTCACGAATGTTCCCTCGCCGGCACGCAACGACGCGGCTACTGACGCCAAGTTTACAATTGTAGCCGGCGAAGCCGACTCAAACGGCGGGGGCATCGAAGTTCTCCACGATGGCAAACTTCCCGCCGAAGCAGACGAACCGGCGCGGAACTTCTTCCTGGCGGCGGGCACGAGCGGCGGCCGGATTCAGATTGATCTGGAGCACGCGCGCAAGCTCCACCAAGTGAATACTTACTCGTGGCATCCCAACACCCGCGGCCCGCAGGTCTATCAACTCTACGCCAGCGAGGGCACGGCGAGTGACTTCAATGCCAAGCCGGAGAAGGACACTGATCCGCTCAAATGCGGCTGGACGCTGGTGGCCAAAGTGGATACGCGGCCCAGGGGCACCGAAGGCATGGGCCAGTGCGGGGTCAGCATCTCGGACACCACCGGCGTCATCGGGAACTACCGCTACCTGCTGTTTGATATTGCTCCGACGGAAACTGACGACACTTTTGGCAATACTTTCTACAGCGAGATTGACGTCGTCGAACTGAATGCTCCCGTTGAACCGGCGCTGGCGGCGGGCGCGGCTCCCTTGGTTGTGCATTCAGCGGATGGTTATTGCGAGATCAGCATTGATACTTCCAAAGAACCTGCGCTGAAGGAATGGGCTGAGCAGAAACTGGCTCCGGCCATCGTCGAGTGGTATCCCAAAATCGTGGCCATGATGCCGAGCGAGGGTTATAGCGCGCCCAGAAAATTCAGTGTGGTTATTCAGCCGGTGAATGGCGTCGCCTTCACCAGCGGCACGCGGATCGTGGCCAATTCGGTCTGGCTCGGTGGCGAACTCAAGGGCGAAGCCGTCGGCGCGATCATTCACGAAGTAGTCCATGTCGTCCAACAATACCGCGGCGGTCGCGGCAATGGCGGCCGGGCGCCGGGCTGGCTGGTGGAAGGCATCCCCGACTATATCCGTTTCTTCAAGTTCGAACCGCAGAGCCACGGAGCCGATAACGTCTGGTTACAACATCGCCGCAGCAATAACCTCAAATACGATGGCATGTATCGGATCAGCGCCAACTTTCTGGACTATGCCATCGAACACTATGACCCGAATAAAGTTCTTCTGACCAAAGTCAATGCGGCCTGTCGTCAGGGTAAGTATTCCGACGCCCTCTGGCAGGAACTTACCGGCAAATCGCTGGCCGACTTGAATGACGAATGGAAGGCCGCCGCGCCCAAACCGCAGGCCAAGTAACCTTTGCCTCAACTCTTGAGTCAGTTGTTTTTCCACCTACCCGCTTATGAAATCATCCCGTGCGACCAAATTATCCCGGTCGCTTTTGTTCCTGGCCGGGGGCGCTTTAATCAGTCTTGGCCTGTCGAGCGTTGACGTCCAGGCGGCCGGCCAGGCGATGCTACCGTTGGCAAGCTATGTCCGGCCGTTTGTCGGCGCGCAAGGCGAGGGCAATACGTTTCCGGGCCCGTCTGTGCCCTTCGGCATGGTGCAGATCAGCCCGGACACGGACACCACCAACTGGGACACCGATTCCGGTTACGAATACACCGACCCGACCATTCAAGGTTTTAGTCTCACGCATCTCAGTGGCACGGGTTGTCCGGATCTCGGTGATTTTCTGTTCGTCCCACAAGTCGGCACGCCGGCGGTTGAAGCCGGTCCCAAGAATCATCCCGAGCTTGGCTATCAATCGCTATTCTCGCACGCGGATGAGTCCGCCGCGGCCGGCTATTACAAAGTGAAACTGCAAAAGTCCGGCGTCACCACCGAACTCTCGGCGGGCGAACGTTCCGGCATTTTACGCTTCACCTTTCCGGCCAGCGACGAGGCGTCCATTTTGACAGACCTGAACCATGTCATTGACGGCGGCCGCTGGCATGTGGCCGAATCGCGGTTGCGCGTTGAAGACGGTTCCACCGTGACGGGTTTCCATCTGGTCAACGGCTGGGCGCGCGAGCGGTATCTCTACTTTGCAGCGCGTTATTCCCGTCCCTTCGACGAGGCGCTCATCATCAAGGATGGCAAGCCGGTGACTTACAAGAGCTATGTCAATTATCGCTTCCGCAGCCGCAACGAAGTCGTCGGCACGAACCTGCAGCTCCTCGCCAAATACAAAACCGGCGCGGGCGAAGTCATCCAGGTGAAAGTTGCCGTCTCCGCCGTCAGCGCCGCCAATGCGCTGGAAAATCTCAACGCGGAAATTCCCGGTTGGGATTTTAACAAGGTAAGAAACACCGCCTTTGAAAAATGGAATCACGAACTGAGCCGGATTCAGATCGAAGGCTCCGAGGAACAAAAGGCAACATTTTACACTTCGCTGTATCACGCCTTTCTGGTGCCCAACCTGTATCAGGACGTCAACGGCGAATACCGGGGCTTGGACCAGAACATCCACCATTCTAAAAAGTTCACCAAATACACCGTGTTCTCGCTTTGGGATACCTTTCGCGCCGAACATCCGCTGCTGGCTTTGATTCAGGAGCAACGCGATTCCGACATGATCAACTCCATTCTCGATCATTACCATCAGAGCGCAGATCACCTGCTGCCGATGTGGGAACTGCAAGGCAATGAAACTTGGTGCATGATCGGCTACCACGCCGTGCCGGTGATCGTGGACGGCTACTTGAAGGGCGTGAAGGGCATTGATGCCAAGGACGCTTACGACGCCATCAAAACCACCGCGATGAATCCGCATTACGACGGCCTGGCTTCCTACCGCAAACTGGGCTGGGTGCCCTTTGATGAGGAAGATGAGTCGCTTTCCAAGACCCTTGAATATGCCTATGACGACTATGCCATCGCGCAAATGGCCAAGGCGCTGGGCAAGACGGCTGACTATGATTACTTTCTGAATCGCTCGGCCAGCTTCAAGAACATTTACAATCCCGACCTTGGCTGGATGTGCGCGAAGGATTCCCTGGGTCGCTGGCGCACGAATTTCAACGCCCACATGTTCGGTGGCGGCACCAATCTGCAGGATGTCACCGAAGGCACCAGCTCGCAATACTCCTGGTTTGTGCCGCAGGATGTGCCCGGCTTGATTGCGCTGATGGGCGGCAAGGAAAAGTTCGCCGCGAAACTGGACGCGCTGTTTGATGCGAAGCAATCCGAGCTGTTCACCAGGGAATTATCCGCGAATGATCTGCGCGGCTGCATCGGTGAATATTGGCACGGCAACGAACCGGCTCACCACGTCATCTACCTGTATTGCTATGCCGGGCAGCCATGGAAGGCGGCGGAGAAACTGCACCAGATCGTCAAGACCCAATACGGCAGCCAGCCTGGCTCGCTTTGCGGCAACGACGACTGCGGCCAGATGTCCGCCTGGTATATGTTCACCTGCCTGGGCTTCTATCCGGTGTGCCCGACGAGCGATTATTATGTAATCGGCGCGCCGCAGCTTCCCAAGGCCGTGATGAATCTCTCCAATGGCAAGAAGTTCACGATGACAGCGGAAAATCTCTCCGACGAAAACATCTACGTGCAATCCGTCCGCGTGAACGGCCGGAACTGGGACTCACCGTTCCTGCCTTACAAGGAAGTGAAGAACGGCGGCAAGATTGTCTTCATCATGGGCCCGCAGCCGAGCCAGTGGGGAAGCAATGCTGGCAACCTCGAGTAAGCAGATTTTTTGCCGCCAGCACTATGCGCAACTTTCTACCATTCGTAGCCTTGGCGCTCAGCTTTTTATTGGTAAGTTGCAGTAACTCGAAGCCTCTTTCTGATGTTGATGTTTCAGCGCAAGTCGTAGGATCTTGGAAGGTTCACGCATGATCTCCACAAGGCGTATCATCAAGCGGGCTGGTTACTATTCTTGCGGACGGTAACGTGATTTGCTATGTCAAGTATGTTAGGGGAAAATATGAATTAGCGATGAATTATGTTTAAGCTTTCAACCTTAATAATTTTATTACCGAGTCTAGCAGTTGGCCAATTGCCATCTGGCTGGGTCATTGGTTGGGGAGATAATGATTATGGAGCTGCTACCGGAATTGCTTCTGTCATTGAGAAAAACGAGATGAAACGTCACGATGCAGTCGGTGTAGTTACAGTAGCGGGCCAACTCTTAAGAGATGCAGTATCCATTTCTGCTGGAAAGGAACATGCGCTGGCCTTAAAAAAGGACGGGACTGTGGTTGCTTGGGGTGGCAATAATGTATGTGGTGAATTATCAGTTCCAACTGGTCTCAGTAATGTTGTCGCGGTTGGTGCTGGAGTTGGCTGGAGCGTGGCTCTAAAAAAGGACGGAACTGTGATTTCATGGGGTGGCTGTGGCCAAATAGCTCAACCGTCTGATTTAACAAACATAGTAAAAATATCTGTTGGTTGTCTTCAGGCACTTGCACTTAGGAAAGATGGCGTTGTAATTAGTTGGGGCAACACGGTCGGAAAAATACCGGCTAATTTGCATAATGTTGTGGATGTTTGTGCTGGTGGTTTCCCTGGGCCACGTAATTTAGCCATAAAACAGGATGCCACAATTAGCCACTGGGGAAGCGAAACCACTCATCACGATGCCACCCCGCCCAAAGATTTAATCAACATACTTTCTGTTGCAGTTGGAAGGAACCATAGTTTGGCATTACAGAGAGATGGCACAGTATTTGGTTGGGGATTTAATGAGCTTGGCCAAGCAACTGGTGTGCAAACAACTAATGATTCCCTAATCTCTAGCGGCTTAGTGACCATTGGAGGAATCATCTTGAGCAATGTTGTTGGAATTGCTGCACATAATGATTTCAGCCTTGCCCTAAAAAATGATGGAACAATCGTTGGCTGGGGAGAGAAAATATCTCCTCAAAAGAAAATCCCAGTCGGATTAACCAACTTAGTAGCATTGGCAGTAGGCGATAGATTTTGCTTAGCCATCACGACAAACGCGGCCGTTGCCGAGAAGTTCCAGCATTAAGCCGTGTTCCGGCTCAAAGCCAACTTTGGAGACGATGACCAGCGCAGGCAGGAGGAAGTGGTGCTGCGACTGCTGACGGGCGGCAAGGGTCGTGACAAAGTTTTGAGTCTTGATGAGCGATAGTTGGTTTTTCAAACAGAGGCTTGGAAAATAATTTCAAAAGAGCGAAACAAATGATGGCTGCGGTGACGGATCATGGGTTTTATATTAAGGCAACGCATGAGTTTATGTTTACAACAACTACAAGTAACGGAATGACATTGCGACCGCACAACGAATTGTTTTTGAACGAACCCGCCAGCGATCTGCAAAATTGGTTACTGGATCCGGCGGTAACTTTTCTCAACCACGGCTCCTTTGGCGCGTGTCCCCGGCGCGTGCTGGCTGTCCAAGATGAATGGCGCGCGCGGATGGAGCGTCAGCCCTTGCAGTTTCTCGCGCGCGAACTCGAGCCGGCGATGGACGCCGCCCGCGCGGCGCTGGCGCAGTTTGTCGGCGCGGCGGCGGAGGATCTGGTCTTCGTGCCGAACGCCACGCACGGCATCAATTCCGTGCTGCGCTCGCTCACGTTCGAACCCGGCGATGAATTGCTCGTCACGAACCAGGAATACAACGCCAGCCGCAACGCGCTGGACTTTGTCGCCGCGCAGTTCGGCGCTCGCGTGGTGGTGGTGAACCTCCCGTTCCCATTGCAGAACGCGGACGAAGTCATTCTCCCGATCCTCGCCGCCGTGACGCCGCGCACGCGTCTGGCCCTGCTGGATCACGTCGTCAGTCAGACCGGTCTGGTCCTGCCGCTGGAACGATTGGTGAAGGAACTGGCCGCGCGCGGGGTCGAGACGCTCGTGGACGGCGCGCACGCGCCCGGCATGGTGCCGCTGGACCTGAAACAACTGGGCGCGGCGTATTACACCGGCAATTGTCACAAGTGGCTGTGCGCCCCCAAAGGTTCGGCGTTTTTGTTCGTGCAGCCGCACCGGCAGAAGTTGATTCGTCCGCTGGCCATCAGCCACGGCGCTAATTCCGCGCGCACCGATCGCTCGCGCTTCCTGATCGAGTTCGGCTGGACCGGCACCGGCGATGTGACCGCGTGGTTGAGCGTGCCCGCCGCGATCCAGTTCATGGCGGAACAACTCCCCGGCGGCTGGCCGGAGGTCATGGCGCGCAATCGCGCGCTGGCGCTCGCCGCCCGGAAAATCCTCTGCACCGCGCTGGCCATTCCCGAACCGTGCCCGGCGGAATTTATCGGTTCACTGGCCGCGGTGTCGTTGCCGGATGCCGCGCCCGACGCGTTGCCCCGCTTGCCGATCAACGAGTATCCGCTCCAAGACGACCTGCGTTTGAAACACGGCATCGAGGTGCCGCTGATGCCCTGGCCGGCGCCGCCGAAACGCCTGCTGCGCGTCTCAGCCCAGCTCTACAACTCGCTGCCGCAATACGAACGGTTGGCGCAGGCGCTCCGCGCTGAGTTGCAACTGGCCGGAAAAACATAAGCATCGCGTCGGCCCGCGCTGCGTTTGAGAGCCGGAACGCCCTCCTGATTTTGCCCGGCAGCGACCAAAATATTTCAGTTGAAAATCCTGGAACCCGTCCTAAAGTGGAAGTGCTGTTTCAAGCAACAATATTTTACGAAAGGTTTGCCATGAAAACTTTGTTCGCTTCCACGATCACGCGTTGCAGTTTCCGGCTGGCGCTGGTTACGATCGCCGCATCCACCTTGACCGCCTCCGCCCAATGGCTGCCAACCGGTCCGCTCGTCGTCCCGCCGGTGCGGATCACCAGCCCGGTCAACCACGCCACGTTTTATGCGCCGGTGAACATTCCCATTTTTGCCTTCACCACCCGCGAATATTCGTTGAGCCCGATCGTTCCGACGCTTGGCTCGGTCACGAACGTCGAGTTTTTCGCCGGCACGAATGATCTGGGTGCCGGCTTCAACCTCGGCGCGTCCGGTTCACCTTTCGCGTTGCGGCCCATCCCGGCCATCTACGGCAATATCACTTGGGGATCATCCCTCACGCGGCTCGGCAATGTTTATTGCCTGACCTGGACCAACGCCGCTCCGGGCGCGGTCGCCTTGACCGCCGTGGCCAAAGGTCCGGCCGGCTACTGCGTCACATCCGCGCCGGTGAACATCACCATCTCCACCTCGCCCACCAACACCAATCCGACCGCGCTGGTAAGCATTTACGCCACCGATCCGATTGCCATCGCCGGCACGAATGCCTATGTCTGGCGCGGCGTGACCAACGTGACGCCGGCGTGGACGAACTGGAATCCCAGCGTGTTCCGCTGGTTCACCAATTGGGGACCGAAGAACGCGCTGTTCACGGTGCAACGCCTGGGCAATGCCAACAGCGATTTGACGGTGCGCTATCGTATCGGCGGCACGGCCAGCAACGGCGTGGACTACGCCACTTTGCCCGGCTCGGTGACCGTGCCCGCCGGCGCGGCTTACACGCTCATTCCCATTGTGCCGATTGACAACGGCGTCACGAATCGCAACAAAACCGTGGTGCTGACGCTGCTGGCCGCCACCAACATGCCAGCGGATTATCTGCTGCGACCGCCCACCCAGGCCGCCGCGCTGATCATAGAAAATGGAATTCGTCCCGCGTCCGCGCTGCTGTCCGGCGGCGGTTTTCATCTCAACGCCACCGGCCCGGACGGCGCGTGGTTCTACGTCGAGTATTCCACCGATTTCGTCAACTGGACGACGGCCAGCACCAACCAGGTGTTCCAAGGTTCCATTGACTTCATTGACCCCGATACCACGAGCCATCCGAACTGTTTCTATCGCGCGGTGCCGCTGCCCGCGTCGCCGTAGCCGCTACCTAACTCTTGACGAGTTTCAGTTCCCCAACCGACTTTGCGCTCGGCGCCTTGCTCAGTGCGGCACTTTGGAAGCCATGTAGCGAACCACCGCCTCGGTGCGGGAACTGACATGGAGTTTTTCAAACACGTGTTTCAGGTGGCTGCACACGGTATCAATGCTGATCTCCAATTTGTCGGCGATGAGCTTGTTCGAGTAGCCTTGCGAGAGCAGGACGAGGATCTGTTCTTCTCTCACTGACAGGCGCACGGATTCATCGCGCGCCTTGGCCTTGCGCCGGAACGACTCGATGACGCGCCGGGCAATCTGACTGGTCATGGGCGCGCCTCCACCCAACACATCAAGCAGGGCGATGCGCAAATCCGCCGGCTTGGTGCGTTTCAGCAGGTAACCGTCGGCACCCGCTTCGAGCGCGAGAAAGACCAGTTCCTGGTCGTCCATGGCGGTGAGGATGACGATCTGGACCTCCGGCAGCAGCGCCTTGAGGCGCACGGTGCATTCAATGCCGGACATGCGGGGCAGGAAAATGTCCATCAGGACGACGTCGGGGTTTTCCTGCGGAATCAGCCGGATCGCCTCTTCGCCGGTGGTGCAGGCGCAAATGCAGGTGAAATCGGGAAACGAGTTGATCAGCTTGATCCAGCTCTCGCGGACTTTCGGCTGGTCTTCCACCAACGCCACTTTGAGGGCCTTTTTACGGGCGGATTCAGCGGCATGACTGAAGCTCGCCTTGATTGGTTTAACACTTGGTGGGGTCATGAATTTGTGAGGGGTCTTTTGGCGGCAGGTTTTTCGGATCGCTGGTCGGCTCGGCAAAGGGCCGGGAGTTCCACAGCCACCTCCACAGATAGCGGCGCTGATGCTTGAAGGGAATTCCAAATTCTATGCGGCAGCCTTGGCCCGGGGCGCTGGTCACCTGACAGCTCCCGCCCATCTCGTGCATACGCTGGTTGATGTTGGTCAGCCCATTTCGTCCGGGTTTGACATGTGCGGGATCAAACCCCTGGCCATTATCCTGCACGACGACAATCAGCTTCTGTCCCTGCCAATAAATTTTCAATTGCAACTCGGTGGCCTTGGAATATTTGACCGCGTTGTTCAAGGTTTCCTTGATGGCCATGAGCAGACTGCGCCGGAGCGGCAGATCGAACGTGGCGGCCGACAACTCGGGGTCCACTTCAAAGAGACATTGAATGGGCGTGGCCTTCAAAGCTGTTTGCGCATAGCTGCAAACGTAGGCGGCGAAATCGCGCAGCGTGTCGCGCCGGGGATTCACCGCCCAGAGAATTTCATCCATGCTCGACAACAGCCCGCGCGCCTCCTCACAAATGCGATCCAGTTGCGGGCGCAGCTTGGAGTTGTCCGGCAGATCGCTTTGGGCCACTTCCCCCTGCAACACCAGTTGCGTCATGCGCGACCCGATGTCGTCGTGGATGTCGCGCGCAATCCGGGCGCGTTCCTGCTGCAACAACCACCGTTCTTTCTGGTGCAAGGCCAGTTGCGCCATCAGCCGCAAACTAAAAAGCATGACGCCGCCACAGATCGCCAACAGAGTGATCTGGAACCAGCCGGTCTGCCAGAAGAACAATTTGATCGGCTGCAACGTCGGCATCACGTTGATATTTTGCGGCGTCGTCCAGTAAGGCATGACTCCAAACGCAAACCAAACCTTCGCGGCGGGCCATGACTCGGCTGCCTCCAGCCGTTCTTCCCAGCCGCTGGTCCGCTCGGGAACGATGCGCCAGGTCGCATCGGACCGGACTTGGAGCATTCGACCATCCGCCAATATTATCCGCAGGCCAAACAGCATCCCCGCCGTCGAGGAGGCGTTGAAGGCTCTGACCGCGAGCACATGCCGGCCCGGCGACATGAGCGGCGTCAAATCAAAATCAAATAACTCGCGCCATTCCACGCCGCGCCCCAGTTCGCGGCCATCGAGGAACAGGGTGAATTCGTTGTCCACGGTCATCAGGAGCCGGGCTTTGGCGACGGGGCTGTCGGCGGGAATTTCAAACGCCCGCCAGAGTTGACAGGTCTGCCGGTCGAACACTTTATCCGCCCAAATCCAAGCTCCCAGCCCGTTGGTGGGGTTGTCGTATTCTTCCAGTGTATCCAACGAGACTGGCTTGGAGCCGGTCAACGCATTGGTTGCAGCGGCGACCACGCCGGGAGCGAGGCTCAAAAGCAGCAGGAGCGGGACCATGGGTCGAATCCAGTCAGCTACCCGCCACCGGTGTCGTCGGTAATGATAAGTCAGTAACAGCTTCAAGCAGGGTTTAGTGCGGCCGCATTGGGTGACAAGATAGTCCGGCCCGCCGCCAACGCCAAGCTGGATATGGACGCAGATGCATCCGTGAGCGCATCCGCCAACTGCCCCTGGAGCGCGGCTGTGTTGCAGACCAGCGGCAGCAACTTCGCAACGAAGTGGCCGCTGGAATGGTCCTGACGCCGTCGCGGCTTTCCAGCGGCTGCGGCTGGTCAAGGACGACACCACCGCGCTCCGTGTCCTTCAGCCGTGGTTTCCTGCGGCTTCCTGCTTTTGTTTTCCGCTGGCTTCGGCTAAACATGGCGCATGTATTCGCCAACCCTGGATGAATTTTTGAAGTATGCGACGCAGGGAAATTTGATTCCCGTCACGCGCCGCATTCTCGCCGATCTGGAAACGCCGCTCTCGGCCTACCGGAAAATTCGCGGCCAGGGCGAATCGTTCCTGTTTGAATCCGTCGAAGGTGGCGAACACATCGGGCGCTATTCCTTCGTCGGCTGCAATCCGCGAGCGGTCATCCGACAAGATGGCCAGCATGTTCAGATGTTCGAGAACGGCCGCGTCACTGAAACCGCGATGGTCGGACGCGACGTGAAGGACGGCCTCGAAGTCATCGAGCGCGTGATGAAGAAATTTCGCGCCGTGTCGGTGCCGGGCTTGCCGCGCTTCACTGGCGGCGCGATCGGTTTTATCGGCTACGAATTCATCCACGATGTCGAACCCGTGGTGCCGCGTCCGGCGCATGACGAGTTGAAAACGCCCGTGATGTATTTCCTCGTGGCCGACCAGCTCTTGATTTTCGACCGCGTGCAGCAGACGATCACCATTCTGGTCAACGCGATTCTCGATGACGCGGAAAGCCCAACCGACGCTTACGAAAATGCCATTGGCGAAATCGAACGCCTCGTCTCGCTGCTGGAACAACCCAGCGAACATCAGCCCGTGAGCGTGCTTAAAGATATTCCGCCGGTTGCCTTCACGTCTAATCAGACGAAGGAAAAGTTTTTCGCCAACGTCGAGGCGTCGAAGAAATACATCACCGGCGGCGACATCATTCAGGTCGTCGGTTCGCAGCGGTTTTCCGCGCCCGTCACCGCGTCGCCGCTGGATATTTACCGCGCGGTGCGCAACATCAATCCGTCGCCGTATTTATTTTTACTGGAGTTGGACGGCTTTGCGCTCGTCGGCGCGTCACCCGAACTGCACGTCCGCTGCGAGGAAGGCAAAGTGGAGATCCGCCCCATCGCCGGCACGCGGCGGCGCGGGAAGAATGAAGACGAAGATGCCGTGCTGGAAAAGGAGTTGCTCGCCGACCCGAAGGAACGCGCCGAACACGTCATGCTCGTGGACCTCGCGCGCAACGACATCGGCCGCGTGTGCGATTTCGGCAGCGTGCAGGTGAAGGACTTGATGTTCATCGAGCGCTACAGCCACGTCATGCACATCGTCTCGCAGGTCGAAGGCAAACTTTCCGCCGACAAGACGAATTACGATTTGATGCGCGCGACGTTCCCTGCCGGCACCGTCAGCGGCGCGCCGAAGATTCGCGCGATGCAGATCATTTCCGAACTGGAACAAACCACGCGCGGCACCTACGCGGGCTGCGTCGGTTATTTCTCCTTCAACGGCAACCTCGACACCTGCATTACCATCCGCACGGCGCTCATCAAAGACGGCAAGGCTTACGTCCAGGCCGGCGGCGGCTGGGTGAACGACTCGACTCCCGAAGGTGAATATCAGGAGACGATCAACAAATCCATGGCCATGCGCAAAGCCATCGCGATGGCGGAGAATTTTGCCAGGGTGGATTAACCGCGAACCATGCGAAATACGCGAACGGGATAGGCAAATTCTTTTCGCGTATTTTGCGTATTTCGCGGTTCACAAAGAATTGTGGAAGCCAAGCCAACTTATTCCGTCAATGAAAGCGCAGACTGTGAGGAGTGCGGTCAGTTTGACGCGCTGGAAATCGCCGGACGCCAGCTTTGCACTGATTGCGTGACGCTGGCCGGTGCCAGTTGTGGCGGTTCCAAGACGGACAAAGGTTGTTGAATAAGTTTCATTTGCAGAAGTGGCGGCTTTTGTTAGGTTGGAAGCGAAAGGAAATTTATGCGTCACTGGCGTTTCATCGCGGTGTTCGGAATCTTCTTCAGCGTGGCGGTCCACGCTGCGCAAGTCGGGCTGATTAAAATCAACGGGGCCATCGGCCCAGCCACGGCCAGCTACATCGCCCGCGCGCTTGACGCGGCGACGGTCCAAGGCCACGAATGCCTCATCATCCAACTCGACACGCCGGGCGGATTGGTGGATTCCGCGTCGCAGATCGTCGAGAAATTCTACGCCGCCAAAATTCCCACCGTGGTTTATGTCGCCCCGGCCCCGGCGCGGGCCGGCAGCGCGGGCGTGTTCATCACCATGGCGGCCGACGTGGCGGTGATGGCGCCGCACACCCGCATCGGCGCGGCGCATCCCGTGGAACTGGGCGCGAGTGGCGAGGTGGAAAAAACCGACGACGTGATGAAGAAGAAAATGGAGAACGACACCGCCAGTTTTGCCAAGTCCATTGCGCAAAAACGCAATCGCAACGAAGACTGGGCGCGCGCAGCCGTCTTGGAAAGCGCTTCAATCACCGCCGAGGAAGCGCTGAGCAAGAACGTCATTGATTTCCTAGCCGGGGACATGCCGGACCTGCTCAAGCAATTGGACGGACGCAAATTCAACGGCAAAGCCCTCCAGACCGCGGCGGCGAAAGTGGTTAAAATCCCCATGAACCCGTTCGAGAACTTTTCCCAATTATTCCTGCGGCCGGAAGTGATGTTCATCCTGATGCTGATGGTGATTTACGGCATCATGGGCGAGTTGAGCAGCCCGGGCGCGATTTTGCCGGGCGTGGTCGGGGCGATCGCGCTGATTCTGGTGCTCTACATGTCGGCGATCCTGCCGGTGAACATCACTGGGCTGGTGCTCATCGGGCTGGCCATCGTGTTGTTCATGGCGGATATTTACGCCACGACGCATGGCGTGTTGACGGCGGGCGGCATCGTGACTTTTTTCCTGGGGGCGATGATGTTGTTCAGCCAGGCCGGACCGGGCTTTGGCTTGTCGTTGCGCTGGATCATTCCGGCGACGGCGGTCACGGCGCTGTTTTTCATCTTCGTCGTCGGCAAGGGTCTGGGCGCGCAATTCAAGCCCGCTCAAACCGGCAAGGAATCCATGCTGGGAAAATCGGCGAATGCCTTTTCGCGCATTGACTCGGCTGGCGGCAAGGTGTTTATCGAGGGCGAGACGTGGAATGCCACCAGTGCCACGCCCGTCGAAGCCGGGCAGCCGATTGAAATCACCGGCATCACCGGACTGACTCTGCAAGTTAAACCAAAAACCTAAAACCCGAAAAAATTATGGAAACACTCTTCAACTTGGCACTGCGCTCCGGCCTCGGGCCGATCGGCATCATCCTCATTGTGCTGGCGATCTTCATTTTGCCGCAAGCCATCCGCATTCTGCGCGAATACGAGCGCGGCGTGATTTTCCGGCTCGGCAAATTGCAGGGCGCGAAAGGGCCGGGGCTGATTTTCCTTTGGCCATTCATTGACAAGATGGTGAAGATGGATTTGCGCGTGGTGACCATTGACGTGCCCAAGCAGGAGATCATGACCAAGGACAACGTGCCCGCCACGGTGGACGCGGTGATGTATTTCCGCGTCGTGGATCCAAACGCGGCCGTGGTGAAGGTGGAGAATTTCTGGAAGGCGACCTCGCTCATCGGACAGACGACTTTGCGCAGTGTGCTCGGCCAGTCGGCGCTGGATGAATTGCTGTCGCAGCGCGACGTCATCAACCTGAAATTGCAGGAGATCATTGACAAGCAAACCGAGCCGTGGGGCATCAAGGTCACGTCGGTCGAGGTGAAGGAAGTGTCGCTGCCCGACAGCATGAAGCGCGCGATGGCCAAGCAGGCCGAGGCCGAACGCGAACGGCGCGCCAAAGTCGTGAATGCGGAAGGCGAATTCCAAGCCGCCGAAAAAATGGTGCAGGCCGCCGCGCTGATCGCCAGGGAGCCGATTGCGCTGCAACTGCGCTATCTCCAGACCATGCGCGAAATGGCGAGCGAACACAACACGACGACGTTCCTGCCGCTGCCGATAGATTTGTTCAGCGCGTTTTTGAAGAAGTAAATTGAGGTCTAGATGGGCATTGAGTTTCAAAAACGACTTGCAGTGGCGCTCGGTGTAATTTGCATAACGCTGCTCATATTGATTGGATGGCTGTTTTGGAATTATGGCTCGCTTCAAATTCAAGTCGCTTTCGCTAGTGAACAAACTCGAATTATTGAAGAAATGCGTCTGAAGGCGCTACAGTCCAGCGTGGCCGATGCAGCGGGATATTTACAGTCAGTTGTGAATTATTACCCGACGGGGACCAAGCAGTTGACCGGCTCTCGCCTCGACCGAATTGTTGAACACGATCGAAAACAATCCGCAGACGACATTGTTAATTATCTGCGGAACAAGACCGGAGAAAATTTGGGGGAGAATCCGGAAATTTGGATTGAAAAGTATGCCGCCAAATAGTGGCATTTTGTTTTTGGCGGTTGTGTGATCATTTTTCTAAACATCAGCGTGCTGGCGCTCGTAGCAGGCGGAACGTGGTGGCTGACCGGCTTTGATAAAACGGCGGGCGGTGAAAGCAAGCGGACGCATTACCTCTCACGCGTCATCCGTTGCGTCGCCATCGTTTGGCTCGCAGGAGTTTGTCTCTGGTTCATCGAGTCGCCCAGCACCGGGCTGGGCGGCATTCCGTTGCTGATGATTTTGCCGCCGTCGCTGGCCTTACTGTTGCGCAGCAGTATCGCAGAACTGTTTACGCACGGTTTCCTCCGGCTGGTGGATCCAAATTTGCACGACACTCGCCCGCTCGATCCTGGCAAAAGCCGACGTTACATGGACACCATCGCGCACCTGATTCAAAACGGGCGGCGCGATGACGCCATCAAGTTGTGTGAGGAACTCAAATCATCCGGCGAAGTGGAGCCTTCGACGCTGGAAATGACGCTGGATTTTCTGGGTGTGAAACAGGATCGGACTGCGATTCCCAAACCGCTGGCGGAGGCGGCGCGGCTGCGGGCCGAGGGGAAAGCTGCTGAGGCGGAGCCGTTGTTGAAGTCGCTGCTCGTGAAAAACCCGGCGGACACCGGCGCGGCGCTGATGCTGGTGCGGCTTTATGCCCAGGACTTGCGCCAACCGGCCAAGGCGCATGCAGTGTTGCGGGCGCTGGAAAAGCAGCCGAAGATTCCCGCCAGCCATATCGAGTTTGCGCGCCGCTCCATTGCCGAATGGAGCCGCCCGAAACTGGAGAAGATTGTGACCTCGGCGCGAATTGAATCCGTAGATGAGTTGCTGGCGGGAGGTTTTTACGGCACGGCAATTGAAAGGCTGGAAGCACAGACCGCCGCGCAGCCGGCGGATTTTGCGGCGTGGCTGAAACTGGCCGAGGCGCAGGGCCGGTATGCCGGCAATCTGCCTCGCGCCGAAAAAATAATGCGCCAGATCGAGGCCAACCCCACTTTTAGCCCGGCGCAAATTCAACTGGCGAAATCCAAACTCAAAGCATGGCGGGAGACCACGATTCATGGTAATTAATTGGCATCGAATTTTATGCCTCTTTACGAATACGAACTCTGCGCAGGCGACTGCAAGATCTGCGGCGGGAAATTCACTCTGAACCGGCCGCTGTCCGCGCCGCCGCTAACGAAATGCCCCGCGTGCAAAAAGCCGGTGCAAAAAGTGTTTTCCGCCTTCAGCACGCCGCACAAGCTCAAGCCGCTGTCCGTCTCGGATGCCAAGAAATCCGGGTTCCAGGTCTATAAACGGCTCGGCAAAGGCGAATACGAAAAGCAATGATGGGATGTCAGATGCTAGCATCCAATGCCCGCGCTGCGATATCATCAACCCGCAACTTCCCCGAACTAGTTTTGAATTCATTTTGACGGGGATTGTCCATTGCTCTAGCGTATAGATCTGAAGATGAATTTTTGGCCGTCCAACTGGTTCGCTCCCCTCGCCCTCGGCGCGGTGCTGGCCACCGCCTGTTCGGCGTCGGCGCAGCAGACGATCCAGTTTTCCAAGCCGACGGAGAACGCGGAGGAAAAGGCGAATTCGTTCATGATGGAACCGTCGTCGAAACTGCAAGGCCGGGCCAGTCAATATAACGCGCCGAAGCCGCTTTTTGATTTAACTCCGGAAGATCCGGTTCTGCCGCCGCCCCAGTTGCCGCCAGCTTTATCCAAGTCGTTGAAAGATGATTTGAACAAGCGGAAATACTGGACACTGATGACGCCGGAAGAAATTATCGGGCGGACGACGCCGGAAAAAATCCTCGGGCTGCCCGACCCGACGGGCGATGACGAACGCACGCCGGAAGAACGCTTTCTGCGAAACCGACATCAGGCGGCCGCGTTTTCGGCCACGAATGCCGCGCATCGTTTGGATGCGGCGCGGTGGCGCAATGAGGCCAGTCCCTTCGCCCTCCGCGATGCCCGCGAGGGGGGTGACGAGTTTTCCAAGCCGGACGCGCGGACGGAACTCGGTTCCCGAAAATATTTCGACCGGCTGGTCACCGCGCCTGGCGACTCGCCTTTTGGTGGCAGTCAAAATGCCGATTCCGCCTGGTCCAGCGCGTTTGCGCAGCCCGCGCCGCTGCCGAAGCCCAACTTGGAACAGATTGCGGCCAGGGAACGATTCCGCGCGATGATGGAGCCGAGTGCGCCGCCGGAAAAACCGACGACTCCAACACGTTTTGCCCCCGCCTTGACGCCGGCGTCGAATCCCGATCTGCCAGCGGCACCGCTGTTCAATCCGCTGGGTAGATCTTACGCGCCGCTGCAAAGCGGGATCAGCCGGCCAGCGGGGATTACCCCGCTGCCCACGCTCACGGGTCCCAATCTGCCACCCACTACGCCAAAAAAATCCCTGGTGGATTTGCCGCCGTGGCTCTCGGATGGCCCGCAACCGTTCGGCAGCCAGACGCGACGGTTTTAACGCGGGTCAATATGCGGAGGTGGTGACGAGCACTTGTTCGAGCGTGGAGGCGGCATCGCGGGCGCGATCCAGCGCCACCATGCGGAGCGTGCGCATTCCCTGATTCACGGCGAGCTTGGCCATTTCGCGCGTGCTGGCGCGGGCGATGATGAGTTTGCGGATCTGATCCGTGATGGTCATCGCCTCAATGATGGCCATACGACCGACATAGCCGGAATTCTTGCAGCGGTCACAGCCGCGCCCGCGGTAAAGTTGGACGCCATCAAAGATGACGGGATCAATGCCGAGGTCTTCAAACATTTTCGCCGGATACGTCACCGGTTCCTTGCAGTGCGAACAGATGCGGCGCATGAGGCGCTGCGCGCAGCACAAGATCGCGGAGGAGGAAATCAGAAAGGGCGCAATGCCCATGTCGTCGAGACGCGCGATGGCGCCGGGCGCGTCATTACAGTGCATCGTGCTCAATACCTGATGGCCCGTGAGCGCGGCTTCAATGGCAATTTCCGCCGTCTCGGTGTCACGGATTTCCCCGATCATGATGATGTCGGGGTCCTGCCGCAAAATGGAGCGCAGCGCATTGGCGAAGGAGAGGCCGATTTCTTTTTTGGTCGGCACCTGGTTGATGCCGGGAATTTGAAATTCGACCGGGTCCTCGACGGTGATAATGTTCCACTGCGGGCTGTTGAGTTCGTTGAGCGCGGAGTAAAGCGTGGTGGTTTTGCCGGAGCCGGTCGGACCGGTGACGAGAATCAAGCCGTGCGGCGCATCAATGGCCACCTTGAATTGTTTGAAAGTGCCTTCGTCCAACCCCAGCTTGTCGAGGCTCGCCGACAAATTACTTTTATCCAGGACGCGCAGCACCATTTTTTCGCCGTGAACGGTGGGCAGGGCCGAGACGCGCAAATCATAATCCTTGCCGCTGACCTTGACGCGCATGCGGCCGTCCTGCGGGAGGCGGCGCTCGGCAATGTCGAGGTTGCTCATGATTTTCAGGCGGGAGGCCAGCGCGAGTTGCATCTGCTTGGGCGGCGGCGTGGCGTCAATGAGCACGCCGTCAATGCGGTAGCGCAGGCGCATCACCTTTTCAAACGGCTCAAGATGGATGTCGCTGGCGCGGTCTTTGATGGCCTGCAGGATGATGAGGTTGGCCAGCTTGATGACCGGCGCTTCCTCGCTGGAGGCGGCGAGCTGGTCGAGATTCATCTCCTCGACATTCTCTTTCACCGATTCGAGCGTGTCGGCATCGGCTTCCGCATCCCGCTTCTTCTCGGCATCCTGGATAAGGTCCTCCATGGAACCGCTTTTGGCGGCATCGAGAAAAATCAATTTCTCGCTGATCGCTTTTTCGGACGCGATCAGGGGCGCAATCTCCAGCTTGGTAATGCGTCGCACGTCATCAATGGCCAGGACGTTCAACGGGTCGGCCATCGCCAGAAACAATTTATTTTCGAGGCGGCTGACCGGGACCACCCGGTGGTTGTGGGCGGTTTCGCGGGGCACCAGTTCCACGATCTCGGGCTGGATGTTGATCCGGGCGAGATTGATCGGCGAGACGTTCAGGACGCGGCCCATGCACACCGCCAGGTCGTCGGGGCTGACATATTGCTTGTCTTTATCAATGAGCAGCTTTACCAGCCGCGCACCTTCTTTCTTCTGGCGTTCGAGCAGTTCCTCAATCTGACTCGCGCTCAACAGCCCATCCTCGACGAGCGCGTCGGCGATGCGTTCCGCAAATGATTTGATTTTGGCCATGGTCAGCGAAAGGCCTTGCGGAGGTTGGCCACGATGTCGTTGGGCGCGGCCACATACCACAGCAGCCGGTGCGTGGTCGCCGCCGCGAGTTCCTTGGCCGCCTGCTGATTGAAGGGGTTGGCCGTCGCCACCAAAATCGCCTTGCTCATCCGGTCGAACGGCAGCACGCACCAGCGCCGGCAGACCTCCACCGGAAATCCGCGCGCCAGATCCATGTCAACGTCGTAGCGATCCAACGGCAGATAGGCCACGCGCGATTTGTCGGAAAGCAGCCGTAGCGATTTTTCAATCAGTGAAACCCCTTTCTCGTGCAAGGTCTGGATGAACGGTTCCACCACATCTTTCGGGGCGGACGCCACCTCCACATTGCGCCAGCATAAATCAAAATCGCCCGCCGTGATCAGTTTGCTCTCCACGAAAACTTTGTAGAGCGATTTGCGGCCGTCATCCACGGCATCCGTCACGACGGCCCGCGCCTTCTTCCGGAGCAACGTGGTTTCCGAAACCGACGGGATCACCATCGCCTCCGCCGTGGGCTGCGCCATCGAACTGCTGGCCTTGTCCTCGATCTGCTTCAGCGCCAGCCGCACATCGGCGTCTTCGGGCCGCCGCTGCAGCACCGTTTCATATTCGAGAATTGCCGAGGAGAGCTGCCCCATCTGGAGATATGCCTGCGCAATCCGCTTGGACGTGTTGATCACATCGTCCTCGCGCGCGAGTTTGGAGTAGGCCTCTTTGAGAATTTCCAGCGACTGCGTGTCCGTCGGCTGCGACTGCGCGATGACCTCGAACATCTCAATTGTTTGCAGCAATTGAGCGGCCTCGCCCGGATTTAAATTCGTCGTCGCCATCAGTTAAAATTCCACAGCTGGCCGCCAAGTTAATTCGCCCTCGTCACCAACGCAATCCAAAGAAAAACCAATTTTCCATTTCGCAACCCGCCGCTTCCTGCTAAAAGTTTTTCCGGTGGAACAACCCAGCCCAATCATGACTCCGGCCACCGGCGAACGCCGCCTGCGTTTTGTCGGTGACAAAATTCATTTCGCCATTCGCGCCGACAAAAAAATCGCGACGCCCAAGCACTGGTCCGCCTGGCTCCGCACCAATCTCGGCCGCGCCGCCGCGCGCCGCCGCGAAATCATTTCCGCGCACGCCGGGCAAGCGGTGGTGGCCAATTCTTCCTGGCGCGACCTGCCGATGCCACGCACCGCCGACGGCTGGGAAATCGAACTGCCGCTCGCCGAAGTCGGCTACTTCAAGGCCAAGGCCTACTTGCTCGATGAAAAAAACTGGCAGCACTGGCCGGACGGCTCGGACGTTGGCATCTCGGTTCATCCCAATTTCGCGCGGACGGCGAACACGATTTACTGCGCCTTCACGCGGCTTTTTGGCACGACCAAAAATCTCGCTTCCACCGCCGACGACAAAATGGAGGCGCAGCTCAAATCGCTCGAAGTGCTTGGCTACGCCACGTTGCCGCCATCGGGAAAGTTTCGCGACCTCGCCAAACAGTTGCCGCATATCGTCAATAAACTTGGCTGCCGCATTATACATCTGCTGCCCGTGCATCCGACGCCCACGACCTACGCGCGGTTCGGCCGCTTCGGCAGTCCGTATGCCGCGCTGGATTTGACCGCCGTGGATCCCGCGCTCGTCGAGTTCGACAAACGAACGACCGGCATTGACCAATTCTGCGAACTTACCTACGCCGCGCACGCGCTGGGCGCGCGGGTGTTCATTGACATCGTCATCAACCACACCGGCTGGGGTTCGGCGCTGCAAGAAAACCATCCGGAATTTTTCCTGAAAAATCCGGCTGGCGAATTTGCCAGCCCCGGCGCGTGGGGCACCGTTTGGGAAGATTTAGTCGAGCTGGAGCAGCACGACGTCAAGCTCTGGGATCTCATCGCCGATTCACTGATCACCTGGTGCCGGCGCGGCGTGGACGGCTTCCGCTGTGATGCCGGTTACAAAATTCCCGCGCCCGCCTGGCAATACATCGTCGCCCGCGTCCAGGAAGAATTTCCCGAAACCATTTTCCTGCTTGAAGGACTCGGCGGCTCATGGGACGCCACCGAACTGCTGCTGACCGAAGGCGGCATGCACTGGGCCTACTCCGAGCTGTTCCAAAATTATTCCGGGCGCGACGTGACGGCTTACCTCGATTACGCCAACCGCCAGAGCGAACGCATCGGCGGCTATGTCCATTATAGCGAGACACACGACAACGCGCGCCTCGCCGCAAAAAAAAGTGACGAGTGGCAAATGGCAAGTGGCAAGGCCGACGCCGCAAACATCACTTCTCCGGGTCGCGCCTGGTCGCTGCTGCGCAATCGTCTCTGCGCGCTCACCAGCCCCAGCGGCGGCTTCGGTTTTACGTGCGGCGTGGAATGGCTCGCCGCCGAAAAAATCCGAGTCCATGGCAACACCGGTTTGAACTGGGACTGCGCCGAGAACATCGTCCCCGAACTCACGCAACTGAACCAACTCCTCGCCAACCACCCGTGTTTTTTTGACGGCGCGAAGCTCACCCGCGTGAGCGCTGCCGACTCGCCCATCTACGCGCTGCTCCGCGAATCCGTCGAAGGCAAGGACGCGGTTTTGGTTTTGGTCAACACCGAGGTCGAAAACGAAAACTCGATTGCGTTCGCTGCTCAAGCTGGCGCGACGGCTGCGCCCGCCGCCGATTTCAAATTTCAAATTTCAAATTTCAAATTCGACCTGCTCGGCCAGTCGCCGCCAAAAGTGTCAACCTTTGGGCAGAAAAATTCAATCACCGTGCCGCCGGGCGCGGCATTTTGCCTCGCGCCGACCGAGCAGCCTGTCGGCCTGAGCGGCGACGGGTATCGCCGGGCCCGTGCGCAGGCGGCGTGGGTGATTCAGGCTCTGTGCAAAATCATTCCGGCCGAAACCGTGGATGGGCTCGATTGGCAATGGCTCGCGCAACAAGTCGAACGCTCACCGAAAGACCTGCTTGCCGCCGCCAGTGAACTTGCCGCGCGCGAAGTCAAAGTCGCGCTGGCTGATTTGCTGGCCGAAGTTGAAGCCGCAAGAGTGTTTTCGCGGGTCATTGAATGGACTTTGCTCGACGCCCGCCGCATCACGCTGGTGCCGCCGGGCCATTGGTTGTTGATTGAAGACTCGGCACCATTCCGCGCCACGCTGGCGAGCGGCGATTCAGCAGCCAGCAGCCAGCAGCCAGCCACGCACGTCGAATCCATCGCCGCGGGCGACCGGCACCTCGCCTGCTTCGCCCCGCGCGATTCAGCAGCGGAAGCAAAACTGACGTTGGAACGCTACGCCGCCACTTCGCAAAAAGTTACGGCCATGATCCGTTTTCTTGCGCCCGAACCTGAATGCTCAGCCCTCAACCTTCAACCCTCAACTCTAGTTTTGCTGACCAATGGCATCGGCGGCATGGCGCGGTTGTGCGTGGATTTGGGCCGCGTGAATTCCAAATACGACTGCGCGCTCGGCGCGAATTTGAATCCGACGGTGCCGGTGGACCGCCACGTTTTTGTGAAGCGCCTCCGCGTCTGGGTGAATGCCGACGGCTTTCTCTCACCGCTCGACTTCAAGAATCTCAAGTCATTCACTGCCGGTTCGCCGGCTGTCTGGAATTTTGTGGCGAACGCCGGTGATAGCCGCACGGTGGAAATCGAGTTGCGTGCCGAAATGCGCGCCGGCAAAAACACCACGCTGTTTCGCTTCAGCCGCCCGGATGCGAAACTCGCGCATGGCAAGCAACTGCCGGCCGACGCCGACGTGCGCCTGACCGTGCGCGTGGACATCGAAGACCGGAATTTTCACAGCGAAACCAAACGCAATGACGGCGCGGATTTCCATTTTTCATCAAACGTCCATCCGACGTTGGCCCCGAAATCCAAGACTCCGGTTGGTTTCGCTTTCACGCCGGCGGTGGATCGCCAGTTGGGCGTCGTGGCGGATGTCGGCGAGTTTCATCCGCAGCCCGAGTGGTGCGAAAACATTCCGCACCCGGTCGAACAAACGCGCGGCCAGACCGGCAGCGGCGACGCCTACAGCCCCGGCTGGTTTGAGTTGCCGCTGGCGAAAGGCGCGAGCGCGACGCTGGCGCTGACAGCCGAAACCAAAGAAACCAAAGAAATCAAAAGCGGAAAGCGGAAAGCGGAAAGCGAAAATTCAGAAGCCAATTTTGAAGCGCAGTTGGAACACGCGGCGAAACAGTTCGTCGTCCGCCGCGATGACGGCAAGACCGTCATCGCCGGCTATCCTTGGTTTTTGGACTGGGGCCGTGACTCGCTCATCTGCGCCCGCGGACTGCTGGCCGCCGGCATGACCGACGAAGTGAAACAACTGCTGCTCACCTTCGCCAAATTTGAAAAGGATGGCACGCTGCCGAACACCATTCACGGCAACGACGTTTCCAATCGCGACACTTCCGACGCGCCGCTGTGGTTTGCCGTGGTCTGCGAGGACCTGGCGGCTTTGGAGTGCGGCGACACGTCGCCGCTTTCGACGACGCGACCGGTCGCGTCGTTGCCAAGCGCGGCCAAGTCCGCGCACTCCAAATTCTTCGCGACTCGCGTTGATAAATCAGGCCGCACCATCCGTGACGTGCTCACCAGCATTGCGGACAACTACGCCACAGGCACACCCAACGGCATCCGCATGGATGCCGACTCCGCGCTGATCTGGAGTCCGAGCCATTTCACCTGGATGGACACGAATTATCCCGCCGGCACGCCGCGCGAAGGTTATCCCGTCGAGATTCAGGTCTTGTGGGTTCGCCTGCTGCGGCTGCTGGAAAAAATTTCCGCAACCGCCGAACAAAAGAAATGGCGCGACCTTGCCGATCACGCGACGGCTTCGTTTGAAAAGCTGTTCTGGCTCGAAGAGCAAGGCTGGTTTGCCGATGAACTCATCGCCAAGTCACACGTCACCGCCCGCGACGCCACGGTGAGTGATGCCCTGCGGAGCAATTGTCTGTTCGCCGTGAGCCTCGGTCTCGTCACCGGCGAACGTGCCAAACGCTGTGTCGCCGCCGCCCAGAAATACCTCGTCGTGCCGGGCGCGCTGCGCACGCTCGCGCCGCTGCCGGTGTCGGTTCCATTGCCGATTTACAGCAACGACGGGCGATTGATCAACAATCCTCCGGACCCGTATTGGCCGCGCTACGAAGGCGATGAGGACACGCGCCGCAAACCCGCGTATCACAACGGCACGGCGTGGACATGGACCTTTCCGACCTTTTGCGAGGCGCTCGCAGCGGCTTGGGATTTTTCACCGGAAGCTGTGGCGGCGTCGAAAAGTTATCTGGGCAGCGCTGACAGACTGTTGAAGGAAGGCTGCCTTGGCCAGCTTCCCGAAATCCTCGATGGCGATGCGCCGCACACGCAACGCGGCTGCGACGCGCAGGCGTGGGGCGCGACCG
This sequence comes from uncultured Verrucomicrobia subdivision 3 bacterium, assembly GCA_903850425.1. Classification (GTDB taxonomy): domain Bacteria; phylum Verrucomicrobiota; class Verrucomicrobiia; order Limisphaerales; family UBA11358; genus UBA11358. The sequence continues at coordinate 124,805 of CAINLR010000141.1, forward strand.
AGGCACTGCGCGTGTGGAAATTATTGGGTCAGGATTGAACAACAAAGAAACAAAGGAACCAAGTCCGCTCAAGCTTCCCCTTCGTTACTTCGTTCCTTTGTTGATTCAAATTTTTCCTATTGGCGAACCGGTGTCGCACCGGCAGACTGGCAATGTGAATTTCCGCAGTAAAATCATTGCTTGGGACAAATTGCCAGCGTGGCGCGAAGCCGTTCGTGCGACGGGCAAAAGGCTCGTCGTCACGAATGGCTGCTTCGACATTTTGCACCTCGGCCACGTTACCTATCTGGAGAATGCGCGCAACTTCGGCGACGCGCTGCTGATTGGCGTGAATAGCGACGCAGCGGTGCGCGGTTTGAAAGGCGCGGGCCGGCCAGTGAATTCGGAGACAGATCGCCAGTCCGTGCTCGCCGCGCTGCAAAGCGTGGATGGCGTTTGCGTCTTTACCGACACGGCAGCCACGAAATTTCTCGCCGCCGCGCAGCCGGACATTTACGTCAAAGGGGGCGATTACACCTTGGAGACGTTGAACCAGGACGAACGCCGCGCCGTCGAGTCGGCGGGCGGCAAGATTGTTCTGGTTCCGTTCGTGCCCGGCAAATCCACCACCGGCCTGCTCGAAAAAATTTCGCGGCTCTGATTTCACGCCCCGCCGACATGCGTTTCCTGATGCTCAACTGGCGCGACCCGAAAAATCCGCTTTCCGGCGGCGCGGAGCGCGTGACACTGGCCTACCTCCTCGCTTTGGTTGAACGCGGACACGAGGTGTTTTGGTTTGCCAATGATTTCCCAGGCGCGGCGAAGGAGGAAATTTTTCAGGGAATAAAAATTATTCGCGGCGGCGGCAAAGGCAGTTCCGTGGTCAAGGCGCGGCAGTGGTATCGCCGGCAGAAACGTTTTGATCTTGTCATTGACCAGCACCACGGCATTCCGTGGTTTGCGCCTTGGTGGGCCAAGACCAATTGCGTCGCCTACATCCACGAAGTTCTGGGGCCGATCTGGAATTCATTTTATCCGTGGCCGCTTAGCGCCATCGGCCAGGCGCAGGAACGCTGGACGCATTCGTTTTACGGTCGGGTGCCGTTTTGGACGCCGTCCGATTCCACGAAAAAAGTTTTGTCGCAGCACGGCGTCCGCGAAATCCGCGTTTTTCCCAACGGCACGGATGCGACGCCGCTCGCCGCGCTGGAAACCAAACGGATGGCCGCTCCGCTGCGCCTGATCACCGTTTCCCGGCTCGCGCCCAACAAGCGGGTGGAGCACGCGATTCGCGCGCTGAAGATTTTGTTGGAGCGGAAGGCGGACGTCCGCCTGACCATCGTCGGCACTGGCGATACGGAAGCGGCATTGAAACAAACAGCCAAGGAACTCGGCGTCAGCGACCGGGTCGAGTTCGCCGGATTGCTCAACGAAGCCGCGAAAAATGAGCAACTCCGCCGCGCGCATTTTCTGGTTCACACCTCGGTGCGCGAAGGCTGGGGCTTGAACGTCATCGAGGCCAACGCCATGGGCACGCCGGCGATTGTTTATCCCGTCGGCGGACTGGTGGATTCAACGGTCCACAATGAAACCGGCTATGTGACGCCTGACGAAACGCCGGCGGCGGTCGCGGAAGCGGCGCTGAAAATTTTGGGTGCGCCGGAAAAATACGAACAACTGCGCGTGAATGCGTGGAACCGCTCCAAGACGTTTGCGTGGGACAAAGTCGTAGAACCGGTTTGCGACTGGCTGGAAAAAGAGGCCGCGCGGAAAATTTCAAAGTGAAATATTGTCACGACGTCGTTGTTTTTATGAGGTAGAACAGGCGTCTCGCCTGTCAAATTCGGCGTCCCGCCGAATTTCGGAGGGAGACGAGATGCTTCAAAAAATAAATAAAGTGGGACCAATCTTTGGCCCCACCAGTTTTCGGCGGGACGCCGAAAACGACAGGCCGGAGGCCTGTGCTACCAATTACAGCGTAAAGCCGGCGGCCTTGGCGTCGTTGGCAAACATCTTCACGGTGTCGAGCGAGAGTTCGCCAAGATCCATGCCGGCCATCTTGATTGCCTTGCCCAGAATATCGTGCGGCACGGTGACGATGTGCGACCCGCAGTCGTTAGCCTGGAAAATATTCAACACTTCGCGCACGCTCGCCCAGAGCAGTTCCACATGCGGCAAGTTCTTCAAGATCGTTTTGCTCTCAGTCATGATGCCGACGGGATCCACGCCCGTGTCCGCGATGCGTCCGGCGAAAATGGAGACGACGGCGGGCACGTTGGGATTCAACGCGGCAGCGACACCTTTGACCTGATCCAAGGTGAGAATCGCGGTCACGTTGAGTTTCACGCCTTCGTTCGCGAGTTCCTTGATCAGCGACAAGGAGGATTCGTTGCGCGTGTTGGTGATCGGAATCTTGACGTAAACATTCTTGCCCCAGGCGTTGATCTTCAAGCCCTGGCGTTTCATCTCGGAAAACTCGTCGGAAAACACTTCGAGCGACAGCGGCTTGACGGTGATGGTTTGGAGCACGTCGCGCGCGAACGCCTCGAAATCGGTCAGGCCAGCCTTGCGCATGAGCGTCGGGTTGGTCGTGAGGCCTTGGATCAGCGGATTGGCGTTGAGTTCCAACATGCCTTTTTTATCCGCGCCGTCGGCGAAAATTTTGACAGACAAATCTTTGAGGGTTCGTTTCATAAAATTATTGATGCGTTTGGGCCAAGATAATGTCCGCAGCCTCACCCAGATGGCGAGCCGAAAAATCAGGTTTTTGCTTCAGCTCCTCGGCGTAGCCGCGATCAATGAAAATCGTTTTGCAGCCCGCGGCGTGGCCGCAATCCACGTCGCGCCAGCGGTCGCCGACCATCCAGCTTTGCGTGAGATCAATGCCCAACTCGCGCGCCGCGTGGAGCAACATGCCGGGCTTGGGCTTGCGGCAGTCGCAATCGGACAAGCCTTTGCCGGCATGATAACAAACTTCCACGCGGTCAATCGGCAGTTGCGCCAGCATATGCGCGTGAATGGTCTCGACAATTTCCTGCTTGAGCGTGCCACGACCGACGTCAGGCTGGTTGGTGGAGACGATCAGCACAAAGCCAGCGGCTTTGAGTTGGGCGCACGCTGCTGGAACTTCCGGGAGAATTTCGAACTCAGTCAAACTGGTGGGCGGATACGGCTTAGACTCGCGCTCCAGCGCGCGATTGATGACCCCATCGCGGTCGAGAAAGACGGCAGCTCTCAACTTTGTAGGAGCCGACGTGAGGAGGCTCTGACTAATTGGTTTATTCGCGGACAATTTGGAAATTAAGTTAGAGCCTCCTCACGTCGGCGGCTACGAAATCACTTCGTTGATTCCCATTTGGTCTGCGCGACCTTGAGCTTGGGATGCGACACGAACAGATGCCAGATGACGCCTTGAAACGCTTCGCTGAGCGGCGTGACGTGTGTGGGGTTCACCGTCGGCACGATGACGCACGCGGTCGCCTGCTGCGCCGTGTAGCCGCCGTCGCGACCCACGATGCCGACCACTGATGCGCCGACCGCTTTGGCGACTTGGATCGCGCTGACGAGATTCGGACTGACATTCTTTTCGAGATTGCCGCCGCCGACAGAAAAGATGAGCAAGCCGTCCTTCGCGTTGATGCGACTGCCTTTGAGCCACTCGGAGAATACCGTTGCCCAGCCTTCGTCGTTGGTGCGCGCGGTGAGTTCGGAGACGTTGTCGGTCGGCGCGTAGGCTTCGAAGCCGCAGATTTTGCGAAAGTCATTCACGGCGTGGCCGGCGTTGCCCGCGCTGCCGCCGACGCCGAGGATGAACAGGCGGCCGCCGCGCTCGCGGATGGCGGCCAGTTCGTCCGCCGCCTTTTCGATGGCCGCTTCGTTGAGTTGCGCCGTGACCTGCTGGACTTCGGCGAGAAATTGTTTGGTAAAGCTCATAGACTGGCAAAATGAAACACGATTTGAACCGCGATTGCACCAAAAATGAAAGGCCCGAAAACCGGCTGATTCCTTAGCTTTAATTATTAAAGAAAGCCAAGACCCGAATGACTAATGACTCGGCGCGTGCCGAAAGCCGTTCGTCATTCGATTTTAATCATTCATCATTCCCGCTGGCTTTGATTGCAGCAACCGCTCCAGTTCTTCCAATCCCGCCGGCGAACCCATTTCGTAAAAACGTTCCAGCACTTCGTAGCCGGCCAATTGTTTTTCGCGCACGAGCCGGCCCATGACTTCGGCGAGGTCAAAAACCTGGTCCGCTGCATAGGCGTCGAACACCGAGGATTTGAAGAGGCTCAAGCCATAATCAATGTGCCGCATCTCCGACAGCTTGACCTTTTTGTCATAGACCGCGATTTCGCCGTCGCGGAAAACGACGTTGCTCGCATCATATTTGCCTTCGTTGCGATAAACCGTCATCAGGCCGAGCTTGCCGCTGCGATGAAAGGTTTCAGCCACGGGCGCATAGGGAAGCGGCAGATACGAATCGCCGTAGAGGATAAAAAATTCTTCGCCGAGCTTCGGCAAAGCGCGTTTGATCGCACCGCCGGTGCCGAGCAACTTCTCGCCATCGAAGGAATAGTCGAGCTTGATGCCAAAGGCTTCGCTGCCGAAATCGCGCTGGATCATCTCGCCGAGGTAGCCGATGCACAACACCGCGTGGCGGATGCCGCGCGCGTGCAACATCTCCAACTGGTGCGCCAGAAACGGCCGGCCCTCGACGGGCACGAGCGACTTGGGAATTTTTTCCGTGATGGGCCGCAGCCGCGTGGCGAGTCCGCCCGCAAGAATGGCGACGGGAATTTTTTCCAATGTTTTGCTCACGAGATGACAAGTTTGGTTCCCTCAAAATCAAACCGGAAGCGCACTTCCTTCAAGCCGCTTTGGCGCATGGCGTGACGCAGTTTGGCCTTGTCCTCCGCGTAGAACATCAGGAAGCCGCCGCCGCCCGCGCCGATGAGCTTGCCGCCGAGCGCGCCGTTGGCCAGCGCGAGGTCATACCATTCGTTGATCTTGGGATTGCTCATGCCGCCGCTGCGCTGTTTCTTGCGCTGCCAATGCACGTCCATCAGCCGTGCGAACTCGTGCAGGTTGCCCGTCTCCAGCGCGACCTTGCTTTGCTGGCCGAGATCTTTGACGAAGTGCAGATTCTCGATCATGGACTTGTCGTCCGATTTCGATTTCGTGTCCTGCTCCTTCAAAATCGCCGACGCGCTGCGCGAATAGCCGGTGAAGAACAACAGCAGATTGTCTTCGAGATTGTCGCGCGTTTCATCGGAGACTTTCAGCGGCCACGCCTCGACTTTGCCGCCGGGCAGAAAATTGAAGCACGTCAAACCGCCGTAAGCCGCGATGTATTGGTCCTGTTTGCCAATCGGCTCCTTCAGCCGGTTCAACTCGATGTCGCACGCCTGCTCCGCCAGTTCGGCGGGATGGACCAGATTCCGTTTGTGCGCGTGCAGCGCTTTGAGCAAGGCCGTGGTAAAGCTGCCGGACGACCCCAGCCCGGTGCCAGAGGGAATATCCGCCATCGAAGTCAGTTCCAAGGAATGACCGTTCATGCCGAGCGACGCAAACGCCTCGCGAATGATCGGGTGCTTCAACTGCGCCGCTTCCGGCACGCGTTCCAATTCCGAATACTTCACGATCAAATCCGGCACGAACGTCTCGTGCAGCGTGATGTAAACGTAGCGGTCAATCGCGGCGGCAATGAGAAACCCGCCGAATTTTTCGTAATACGACGGCAAATCCGTGCCGCCGCCGCCGAGGCTGATGCGAAGTGGTGAACGCGCAATGATCATGGGCCGTAATGAAAAGCGAAAAGCGGAAAGCGGGAAAGCAGAAACTTGCCCCGCTGGCACTTGAAAACCCTGCGGCTGTGACCGGCACTCGCCGGACGCGGCTTGCGGTTGGCGGGCGGCTGCGCCAACTTTGGCGCGTGCAACGTGATCATTTCGCCGATGCCGTGCTGGTTGTGCTCGGTCATGGCACCACCTTGAACGACCAGTCCGCCGCGCCGGTGTGGCATCATGCGGCGGAGCTGCGCCGGCGGAAAATCTTCGCCGAGGTGCGCGCGGCGTTTTGGAAACAGGAGCCGCAGGTTAAAAAAGTGCTGGCGGAAATCACCGCGCCGCGCGTTTTTATCGTGCCGTTTTTCATCAGCGAAGGCTACTTCAGCACGGAAATCATTCCGCAGGAATTGGGCTTTCATTTTCCCGACCATTTGTCACGCGCCACTCGTCACTCGTCACTGTTTTACGGCCGCCCCGTCGGCTCGCACGACCTGATGACCAAAGTCATTCTCGCCCGGGCGGCTGAAGTCGTGAGGCAATTTCCCTTTCCGCGCGCACCCAAACCGGCGGACACGACGCTGCTTATCGCCGGGCATGGCACCGGGCGCAACGTCAATTCCCGCCAAGCCGTCGAGCGACAGGTGGATTTGATCCGGGCGCAAAACATTTATGCCGGAGTCGGCGCGGTTTTCATGGAGGAAGCGCCGTTCATCAAAGACTGTCACGCGGCGGTGAAAACGAAGAACCTGGTCGTCGTGCCGTTCTTCATCAGCGACGGCTTGCACGCCGTCGAGGACATTCCGGTTTTGCTCGGCGAACCGGCGCGCCTCGTCCAGGAGCGCCATGCCGCCGGCCGGCCGACCTGGCGCAATCCGACCGAGCGCGCGGGCAAGCTCATCTGGTATTCGCCTTCGGTCGGCACCGAGCCGCTGCTGGCGGACGTCATTTTGGAACGCGCTTTTGAAACCGCGCGGCTGGCGGATGGAAAATAGAAGATGGCGTGGCAGGTTGCCATCCGCCATCTTCCAGTCGCAATCCTCGTTTGACCAAACCAATTCAACTAAAAACATGAACAAGCTGCGCATTGGATTCCTGGGCACCGCCGGCATCGGCCGGAAAAACTGGAAGGCGGTTTTTAATTCCGGCAACTGCGTCGTTGCCGCCGTCGCCAGCCGCGATGTCAATAAAAGCCGCCAATACATTGAGGAATGTCAGCGCGAGTTCGGCTTCGCCGAAACGCCGCGCGCCGGCGGCAGCTATGCCGAGTTGCTCGCGTCGCCGGACGTGGACGCCGTCTATGTGCCGCTGCCGACGGGGTTGCGCAAAGAATGGGTGCTCCGCGCCGCCGACGCAGGCAAGCATGTGCTCTGCGAAAAACCGTGCGGTGTCAGCGCCGCCGAACTGGCGGACATGCTGGCCGCCTGCGCCAAAAATCGCGTGCAGTTCCTGGACGGCGTGATGTTCATGCACAGTCCGCGTCTGGCAAAAATCCGCGAGGTGCTGGACGACGACCAAAGTGTTGGCGAAATCCGGCGGATCACTTCCGCCTTCACCTTTTATGTGGGCGGGGATTTTTTCCGCGACAACATCCGCGTGGACGCCACCTTGGAGCCGGCCGGCTGCATTGGCGATCTCGGCTGGTATGGCATCCGTTTCGCGCTTTGGGCGATGCGCTGGCAACTGCCGCGCGAAGTCACCGGCAAAATTCTGTCGCAGTCCGGCACGCCGGTGCCCACGGAATTTGCCGGCGAATTGTTTTACGACGATGGAGTTTCCGCCGGATTTCATTGTTCGTTTCTCGCCGCCAAGCAGCAATGGGCGCACATCAGCGGGCAAAAAGGCTGGCTGCGCGTGCCGGGGTTTGTCCATCCGCTCGACGGTTACGAACCGGCCTTCGAGGTCAACGATGCCGAAGTGCGCGTGGCCTCCGATGTCCAATGTCCGCCGGGGGCCGACCGGATGTTGTCTGGCCACGCCACCGCGCAGGACACGCGGATGTTCCGCAATTTTGCGAACCAGATTTTTTCCGGCCAACTCAATAACGACTGGCCACAATGGGCCGTAAAAACGCAACGCGTTCTGGATGCCTGCCACGCCGCGGCGCGGCGCGGCGCGGCGGTCAGGATTTGAGTCCGGCATGAGCCGGCGGGCGGTTCACGCCGCAATGGGGGCCCACTCCCGATCCGGCCAACTCAAGCTCCATGCCTGGTATCTGATGATTTGACGGCGGCAGTTTCTTTGCCGACATTGTCGCCGCTAAAAATGTCACTCCTTTCCGAACCCGCCCACTGGCCGCAGTTGGCCGCGCGGCTGTCGCAGTGGCGGGAACTGCCGCTTTACCGCGCGCGGCTCTCGCCGGCCATTCATTCGCCGGCCGAGTTCGCGCGGCTGCCGTTCATCACCAAACAGGAATTGCGGGAGAATTTCCCCGCCAATTTTCTCGCGCCGGATAAAAACCTGGAGGCGTTGCTGGACGCCGGCGTGGTGGAACTCGAATACACTTCGGGCACTTCGGACGAACGCACGCCGGTGCTCTTCCGGCGCGGCTGGTGGGACGAACAGGAAGGCCGCGCGCTGCGGCTGAATGAATTTGTGGCGGCCGCGCTGGCGGGACCGACGGCGGCGCGACGCGCCACGTTGACTTCGCCGGTCTGCAATGGTCGCGCGTGTCCCACGGTCTGGGTGTCGCGCGAGCAACGCATCATCGGCGCGACGCTCTATCTGAATCTGGCGCGCATTCCCTTCACGCTCGCGGAAACGGAACTGGCGCGGATGGCGCAGGAGATCACCGACTGGTCGCCGGTGTTCCTCGATGTGGACCCGGTGCATGCGGTGTGGTTCGCGCGGTATTGCGAACGGCGCGGGCGGCGGTTTCCGTCGCTGCAATTTGTGTTAACCAGTTACGAATTTACGAGCGTGGCGCATCGCCGGATTTTGGCGCGCGTGTTTGGCGTGCCGGTGTTGAACCTCTACGGCTCGACGGAAGCCGGCCATCTGCTGATGGAGAATACGCTGGGTCAAATGTCGCCGAGCGAAGCGACGGCGTATTTTGAACTCGTGAATGTGGACGCGGGCGGCGTGGGCGAACTGGTGGTGACGAGCCTGAGCAATGAACTGATGCCGCTGATCCGCTATCGCACCGGTGATCTGGTGGCCCGCCCCGGGGAAACCGGCGGCACGATGTATGTCATTCACGGCCGGGCCCGCGACGCACTGCGGGCCGGGGATGGCCGGCGCGTGACGACGCTGGAGGTGGACCGCTGTTTTGAAAACGTCACAGGGATCGCGCATTACGAACTGCGCCAGCAGGCCGATGGTGATTGCGTCCTGCGATTTGTGCCGGACGGGCGCGGGCCGGAGGAATTAGCGGCAGTCATCGCGCGCTTGGAATCACTGCTGCAACCGCCGGGGAAAATCGTCGCGGAATCATTGCCCATGGTGGTGCCCACGCACTCGGGAAAATTCCGGCTCACCGTGCCGTGGGCCGGGTGAAGTTCAAGCCTCCGCCCGCGTTTGCTCAACCGCACCGGCCAGCGGCTGCGGCGCCCGCAATTTCTTGTAAACCCACGCTTCCAACGGCCGCAGCGGCCGCAGCAGTTTGTAAAACGGCGAGTAGATCAGGCGCACGCGGATGACCGAGAGCAGCATCGTCAGCGACGAGCGCGCCAGCGTGACTTTCGAGCCAACCTGATCGGTCCATTCGGTCGGCACCTCCAGAATCTTGAAGCCCGCGCGCTGGATCGAGTAGAGCAAATTGATGTCGAAGGCCATGTCCGCAATGCACAGGGCTGGGTGAACTTTTTCGGCCACGGCGCGCTTCATCACCTTCGCGCCGCATTGCGTGTCGCGGATGTTCATCCAGAACAAACTCTGCACGATGAAGTGAAACACGCGGCTGGCGAACTGGCGGTTGCCCGTCTGCGATTGATGAATCACCGCGCCCGGCAGCCAGCGCGAGCCGATGACGCAGTCCGCCGCGCCGATCTTTTTCACCAGCTCGAGATAGGCGCGCGGCGGGGTCGCGCCGTCGGCATCCACATAGCCAATCAAATCCGCTTTGCCCGCGAGCTTCAGTCCTTCGATGAGCGCGCCGCCTTTGCCGATGGGCGCGGGAAAATCCAGCCAACTGATGCTGGGAAAATCCCGGGCCACGCGCTGCACCACGCCGAGCGTGTTGTCCTTGCAGCCATTGAGGACGACGACGAGTTGGAACGGGCCGGAATAGTTCTGGGCAAAAAAATGGGCGTAAGCGCGCAGCACTGGTTCGATGCGCGCTTCTTCGTTGTAAGCCGGGATGAGGGCCAGCAGGCTGGGTTCGGGCACGCCGATTCAGTAACAGAAAACTTCGGCGCAGGCAATCTTGGGAAATGCGCCGCATCGGGTGGCGGGCTGGATCGGGATGAGGCTGACATCGCGCTAACACTGGTTTGTCTTCTGATAATTTCCGGGCGATGTCTTATACCAATTCTCAAAGAAAACAGGGGGAATGCTCGGAAGGCCCCGCCCCTGGCCCTCGCCCAGCCGATGGGGAGACGGGGCGAGGGGTGCTCGCTTGCTACCAAAACGATATCCGCACTTGGCCTCAAATGAGGCCGCGCGGCGGCGTCGCCCGCCCGCAGCGAAGCGCCGGACGGAACAAACCTGGCCAGCCCCGCGCCTTGGCAATTCGTTTGTGTCGCCGGCGGGGGCGGCGTGTCTTGATTCAATTACATTCGCTGTTTGACCAACCGGGCACCGCAACCTAAACTGGTCGTCCGTTTTGCTTTAAGAATATGAAAATCATTATCTGTGATCCGATCTCGCCCAAAGGCATTGCGCTGCTGCAACAGCGGCCGGAGTTCCAAGTCGTGGTGCTGCCAAAACGCCTGGCCGAGGCGGAATTGATTCCGCTGGTGGCCGACGCCACGGCGCTGGTGGTGCGTTCCGAAACCAAGGTCACGGCGAAAATCATCGCCGCCGCGAAGCAATTGCGCGTGGTGGGCCGCGCCGGCGTGGGCGTGGATAATGTGGATATTGAGGCGGCCACGCAAAACGGCACGGTCGTCATGAACACGCCCGGCGGCAACACGGTGACGACGGCGGAACTGACCTTCACCATGCTGCTTTCGCTCGCGCGCAAAGTGCCGCAGGCGCACGCGACGATGATCGCGGGCAAGTGGGACCGGAAACAATTTCAAGGCGTGGAACTCGCGGGCAAAACGCTCGGCGTGCTCGGCATGGGCCGCATCGGCACGGAAGTGGCCAAGCGCGCGATCGCGTTCGGCATGCGCGTGGTGGCTTACGATCCGTATCTCACGGAAGAGCGCGCCAAAGCCATCGGCGCGGAATTCGCCGCGTGCCTGGATGACGTTTATCTGAATGCGGATTTCATCACCGTCCACATGCCGGTGACCAAGGAAACCAAGGAAATGCTGAACGCGGCGGCGTTTGCCAAGATGAAGCCGGGCGTGAAGATCGTGAATTGCGCGCGCGGGGAAATCATTTCGGAAGCCGACCTGATCGCGGCGCTGGAATCGGGCAAGGTGGCCGGTGCGGCGCTGGATGTTTTCGCGGTTGAGCCGTTGCCCGCCGACCATCCGTATCGCAAGCAGGCGAATTTGATTCTCACGCCGCACCTCGGCGCGAGCACGGAGGAAGCGCAGGAGAAATGCGGCATTGAAGTCGCCGAAGTCATCGCGGGCTATTTGCTCACGGGCGAAGTCCGCAACGCGGTGAACCTGCCGTATCTCGACGCGAAGACCTACGAGCAGGTGAAGCCGTATCTGCCGCTCGGCGAGGCGCTCGGCAAACTGCTGTCACAGCTCGCGCCCGCGACCGCCGACCGCATCTACATCACGTTCGGTGGCAACGCGCGGTTGCTGCCCAATACCGATCCGGTGACGCGCGCGGTGCTGCGCGGTTTCCTGGCCAGCAGCAATTTGAAGGACGTGAACAACGTCAATGTCCGGGCGGCGGCGGCGAGCATCGGCATCACGGTGGAGGAAAAAAAATCGGACGAACCGGTGACCTTCAACGAATGGGTGCATGTGCAGCTTTTCAGCGGGGCGAAGAAACTGATTTCGGCGGGCGGCACGTTCTTTGGCTCGCCGAACAATCCGCGCATCGTGCGGCTGTTCAGCCAGTCGGTGGAAATTCCGGTGGCGGGCACGCTGCTGTTGCTGAACAACGCGGACAAGCCGGGCATCGTCGGTCATCTCGGCACGTTGCTGGCGAATCACAAGGTGAACATTGCGAGCATGAGCCTGGGCCGCGACACGGCGGGCGGCCGGGCGCTGACCGTGTTGAGCCTGGACAGCGTGCCGCCGGCGGCGGTGCTGAATGAGCTGCAAAAAGACACTGACATAAGCAACGTGAAGGTGGTAAAGTTGTAACCCTGTTGTTTGAACGGAAACGAAAAATTTACATCGAAACGAAACGAAAATTAAAAAAACACAATGAAATTGAAACTGACAGTTTTAGCCGCGTGCGCCGCGGGGTTGATCTCGGCCCAAGCCGCCACGGCCCCGGCCGTGGTTAAAACCAATGACAGCACGGCGGATGCGATGACAAAATTATTTGGCGACCCGGTGATCGTCAAAGGCACGGGCTTCGAACTCAAGCGCAGCGCGCTGGACGAAGTGGTGACGGGTGCCCGGGCCAATGCCGCCGCGCAAGGCCAGCAATTGCCCCCTGATTTCCAAGTTTCGGTGCTGAACCAACTCGTCACGATTCAATTGTTGCTGCAGAAGGCGACGCCGGCGGATCGCGTAGTGGGCAAGGCTGAGGCGGACCTGCAATACACCAATCTGCTCAAGCGGTTTGGTTCGCTGGAAGCCTTCCAGCGCCAATTGACGGCGGTCGGGATGACGGTGGACGATTTGCGCGCCAAGGCGATGCAGGAGGCGGTGGCCAAGGCAACGTTGAAACGCGAATTGAATATCGCGGTCAGCGATGCGGAGGCGGAGACTTATTACACGAATCACGCGGCGGATTTTGAGGAGCCGGAAACGGCGCACGCGCGGCACATTTTGCTGATGACGATTGATCCCAGCAACCGCACGCCGCTCTCCACCAACACGGTTGCCGCCAAGCGCAAACAGATTGACGACCTGCTCAAACGGGCCAAGGCGGGCGAAGATTTTGGCGCCCTCGCCAAACAATACTCGGAGGATCCGGGCTCGAAAGAAAACAACGGCGAGCTGCCGGAATTTCCGCGCGGCCAGATGGTGCCGGAATTTGAAGCCGCCGCCTTCACCCTGGCCCCGAATCAGATCAGCGATGTGATTACGACCGCCTATGGTTTCCACATTATCAAGCTGCTCGAAAAGAAAGCGGCGAAGAAAGTTGATTTTGCCACCGCCGCCGCCGACATCAAGGAAGGTCTCGGCCGGATGAAAATCGCCAAGGTCGCGCCCGCCTACATCAAAGGTCTGCGAACGGAATACAAGGTGGAAATCTTGGATCCAGCTTTGAAAGCGATGGACCAGGCGGCCCAGGACGCCGCCGCCGCCGCCCCGGCCGCGCCCGAAGCCGGCAAGTAAGCAGACTTGCTAAAACTAGCGGGGTCGGCCAATTTGGAACCGTTATGAAAATCAAGATTGCCATTGTCATCCTGGCGGTTGCCTGCATTGGGCTGGGCATCGCCCTGTTCGCCACCAAAAAGTCCGGCGACGAATTGCACGCCACGGATGTGAATTCCATCGTTGATTTTTCCAATCAGGTGGTCAGCGCCAACTCGCAACTGGTCGAGTTTCGCCAAACCAACTTGTCGCAATCCAACGACCTCACCGCCATTCAACGTGATCTGGCCTCCAGCAAGCAGGAACTGGCGGTGCGGGAACAGCAGGCCGACCAACTGTCCAACAGCCTGGCCGCCGCCAGTGCCGCGCTGCACAATACTAAAACCAGCCTCGCCAGTGCGCAGGACCAGATTGCCAGCCTCAACACCCACATCACCGATTTGGAGACGCAGAACAAGGTGCTCGACCAGCGCGCCAATGATCTGACCAACACCATCGCGCAGTTAAGCCTGTCGATCGAAAACACGCAGAACCATCTGGCCATTGCCGAAACCAACCGCGCCTTCATCGAGCAAGAGCTGAAGAAACAGATGGCGCAAAAAGCTGAGCTGGAACACCGGTTCAATGACATCAACGAGGTCCGCACCCAGGTCAAAAAACTGCGGGACGAAATGTTTGTGGCGCGCCGGCTGCAATTGATGAAAAACGACAATGGCACGAAGAAAGGTGCGGAACTACTCATGCGCCGCCCTCCGCCGCCGTCAACCAATGCGGCGGACGCCACGGCGCCGGTCAATTACAATCTGAACGTCGAAGTCGGCTCGGACGGGTCGGTGCGCGTGATTCCGCCCCTCGGCGCGACCAATGCCGCCGCCCACTGACCGCGCGGCGGGAAGAATCCCCGTCAGCTTTTCATGCCCACCTACGAATACACCTGCGAAAAATGCGGGCTCGAGTTTGAACACGCTCAGTCCATGTCGGCCGCACCGTTGAAAACCTGTCCCGAGGATCTTTGCGCTCAAAAAAAATGGGGACGCGGCAAAGTCAAAAAGATGATCAGCAGCGGGGCGGGCCTGCTGTTCAAAGGCAGCGGTTTTTACATCACCGACTATCGCAGCGAAGGCTACAAGAAATCCGCCAAGAGCGATTCCGGGGAATCGAAACCCGCCGCCAAACCGGCGGCTGAGCCTGCCGCGAAGCCCGCTCCCAAAGCCGAAACCAAGCCGGCGGCCAAGGCCAAATGAGCGGCCCGCGCGAGCGCTGCGCGATTATCCTCGGCCTGCTGCTGGCCGCCGTCTGCGCCCACAGCCAGGTCGCCGGCCCCGGCCCCCAGGTCATCCGCAGCCTTTCCGGCCAGTTTGTCATCACCGCCTCGCCGGAATTCTCCCTGCTGCTCCACCGGCCTGACGTGGCCGCCAACACCAATTTCGTGCGGCTTGAACCCGCGCTCCTCGCCGTCGCCGCCGAGCGTTTCAAATTGTCGCTCGGGCACGCGCTGGGGCTGAAGCCGGAGGCGCCGTGGAGCGGGAAGATCTTTCTGGCGCTGCGGCCCGCGCGTTCGCTCGACGACGAGGTTTACGTCACGGCCTCCCCGCCGCCTCCGAATTGGAATTACCGGCTGGCGCTGCCGGACGTGTTGTCATGCCGGCGTTACGCGCGTTCGCTGGCCACGGTGCTGCTACTGGAGATGGCCAATCGCCACCATGCCGCCGGGGCGGATCAGGCGGCTGAAATCCCGCCGTGGCTGGCCGCCGGGCTCGCGCAGTCGGCGCTCGCGGATGACGTGGCGAAAATCATCTTGTCCGCGCCCGCCAGGAAAATAGATGACCTGGCACAAAGTCGGTTGACCAATTCCCTGCAGAGTCTTGATCCGCTGGCTGGGGCCCGGCGAATCTTGCAGAATGATCCGGCGCTGACCTTCGAGCAATTGAGCTGGCCGGGCGACGATCAGTTGGACGGGAGCGACGGCGGCGTTTATCTCGCCAGCGCGCAACTGTTCGTGCATGAACTGCTGGGCTTGAAAAATGGCGCGGCCAAAAGTCGCGACCTGCTTGCCCGGCTGCCGGACTGCCGCAACTGGCAGAGCGCCTTCCTCGCTGCGTTTCACGAGGATTTTCCGCGGGCGCTCGACGTGGAAAAGTGGTGGGCGCTCCGCGTCGTCACTTTCGCCGCCCACGAATCGGGGCCGCGCTGGCCGACGGAGGTGAGCCGCGCCCGGCTCGCCGCTTTGTTGAATGTGCCGGTGACCTTCCGCAGCAACTCGAACGCCCTGCCGGTGCCGGTGGGGATTTCCTTGCAGTCCGCCTTGAAAAACTTTGCGCCGGCCCAGCGCGACGCCGTGTTGCGGACCAAGCTGCGCGATCTGCAACTCGCGGAATTCCGGCTGGCCCCGCCCTTCAACCTGCTGGCGGCCGGCTACCGCAGCGTGCTTGCGAATTATCTGGATGGACGCAAGCCGGCCTTGCGCCCCGCCCCTGCCAGCGGCTTGCCGGTGACCACGCACCGCTCGCTAAGCGTGGCGCAAACGATCGAGCGACTGGATGCGCTGGATGCGAACCGCCGCGCGGTCGAGGCGAAACTTGACTTGCTGCCACGGACTTTGAACTCCGTCGCGCCGTAGTGGTCAACTTGACAGGAAATGAAACGAAATTATAGTTCGCCATTGAATATGCAGGCTGACCATCCATCCGCGCACGGTGAGGCACCGCCATCCGCCACGCCTTTTCAGTCGCTCAAAGCATTCCGTTCCGCCGGGCGCGGTTTCTGGCACGACGTCGCCGATACCGACTGGAACGACTGGCGCTGGCAGATGAAACATCGCATCACCCATGCCGATCAACTGCTGCGCCTGATGCCCACGCTCACGCCCGAGGAATTTGCCGGCGCGAAACTCGCGAACACCAAGCTCGCCCTGGGCATCACGCCCTACTTTTTTAACCTCGTTGATCCGGCCGACGAACACTGCCCCATTCGCCAGCAGGTCATTCCCCGCATTGAGGAGACGCACACGGCGGCGTGGGAGATGAGCGATCCGTGCGGCGAAGATTCGCATTCGCCCGTGGCCGGCCTCGTGCATCGTTATCCCGACCGCGTTTTGTTTTTGGTGACGGATCGCTGCGCCAGTTATTGCCGCTACTGCACGCGCTCACGACTGGTCAGCAACGCGACCGGCTACGACTTTCACCCGGAATTCGACAAGCAAATCGCCTACATCGCCGCGCATCCGGAAATCCGGGACGTGCTGTTGAGCGGCGGCGATCCGCTGCTGTTGAGCGATGAGAAGCTGGAGAATTTATTGAGCCGGCTGCGCGCGATTCCGCATGTGGAATTTTTGCGCATCGGCACGCGCATCCCGATTTTCCTGCCGCAGCGCATTACGCCGGAACTCTGCGCGATGCTGAAAAAGTTTCATCCGCTGTTCGTCAGCGTGCATACGAATCATCCGCGCGAACTGACCACCGAAGTCCGTGACGCGCTCGCCCGCCTCGCCGACGCCGGCATTCCGCTCGGCAACCAGAGCGTGCTGCTCAAGCACGTGAACGACGATGCGGACGTAATGAAGGCACTCATGCAAAAACTGCTCATGTGCCGCGTGAAGCCGTATTACATCTACCAGTGCGACTTGATCGCCGGCTCCGCGCACCTCCGCGCGAGCGTGGCGAAGGGTTTGGCGATCATGGAAAAATTGCGCGGCCACACGACGGGCTACGCGGTGCCAACTTACGTCATTGACGCGCCCGGCGGCGGCGGCAAGGTTCCCATCAATCCCGAATACGTCTTGTGCCGCAACGCCGGCCGCGTGCTCATCCGCAACTTCGAGGGGAAAATTTTCGAGTATCCCGAAACCGCCGACGGCCAGCCCTGCGGCCAGCCGCCGAAGGAAATTTACGAGCCTGAACTTGTCTGACCAGCCGCCAAAACGCCCGCGCCGCCGGCTGAAAATTATCAGCGCGCTGGTTTTCGCCACCGCACTTCTTGGAGCCATTTTCGTTTGGAACATCGGCGGCGTGCTCGTCGCTCCGGCCAATCGTCCGGTTGGCCAGCCACCCGCGAACCTTGGCGCACAAGCCATCGAATTTCCCAGCGCCAGCGGGGCAACGCTGCACGGCTGGCTGGTGGCGGGCCAACCGGGAAAAGGCGCGGTGGTGCTGATGCACGGCATCCACGCGAACCGGCTTTCGCTGGTGGCCCGCGCGGAATTTCTGGCGCGGGCCGGCTATGCGGTGCTGCTGTTTGACTTTCAAGGCCACGGTGAAAGCCCCGGCAAAACCATCACGTTCGGTTTTTTGGAAAGCCGCGACGCGACGGCCGCCGTGAAGTTGGTCCGCGAAAAATTTCCTGGTGAGAAGATCGGCGTCATCGGCATTTCGCTGGGCGCGGCGGCGGCGCTGCTGGCCGAACCACCATTGCCGGTGAACGCGCTGGTTTTGGAATCTTCGTATCCGACCATTTATCAGGCTACGGCAGATCGGATGAGGCAGCGCTTTGGATTTCTGGGGGAACTGGCGACGCCCCTGCTGGCCTGCCAATTGAAGCCACGCTTGGGCATTGGATTGGACGCTTTGAAGCCGATTCAGCACGCCGCGAAAATCACCACCCCGAAATTCTTCATCGCGGGCACCGCCGACCGCGATACGACCTTGCCGGAGTCGCAGGCGTTATTTGCCGCCGCCGCCGAGCCGAAGCAGTGCTGGTGGCTGGACGGTGCCGGCCATGTGGACATGCACGCCTTCGCCAAGGTCGAATACGAAAAACGGCTGTTGGAGTTCCTCGCGGTGCATTTGAATTAGCGGTGCCGCGCTTCCCATTGGAGGGCCATGACCCGATGCCAAACCAAGGTTCAAACTCGACCTAAACCTTCGGCAGTTTTTCCTCCACCATTTCGCAGAGCGCGTGATAGAGAACCTTTTGTCCCTCCTGAATCCGCGCCGTCACCGTGCCGGGCACGATCAAGTCAATCGTCGCCACGCCTTTGGTGAAACCGCCGTCGCGCCCCAGAATGGCAATGCTCTCGACGCCCTTGCGATTGGCCTCTTCCAACGCGCGCAAAATATTTTTGGATTTGCCGCTCGTGGTGATGCCGATGAGCACATCGCCTTTTTCCGCCAACCCCCAAACCTGCCGCGCAAAAATTTCGTCGGCGTGATAATCGTTGCAAACGGCGGTCATGAACTCGCCGTTGGCGGTGAGCGAGATGGCGGGATACGGCCGGCGTTCTTCGCGGAAGCGGCAGAGAAATTCCGTGGCCAGGTGCGTGGCGTCCGACGCGCTGCCACCATTGCCGCAGACGAGCAGCTTGTGGCCGCCGGTGAGCGCGCGCAACACCAGTTGCGCCGCGCGAGCCAGCGGTTCTTCCAGCGCGGTCAAGCCACGCAGGGTCGTGATGGAAGCTTCAATCGCCGATTGCAAATGCGTCATGCGCGCAGGTTAAATGCTGGGCGTTGAAAGAAAAGTCGAAAGCCGCGCGGGAAAGAGCGGGCGGACGCAACGAAGGCCGGATTAATTCGTCCGTTATCCCACAGAGTTCTTCCGGCGTTGTTCCAGCGCCGCGTGAATCTGCGGTTCCAGCAATTCGTATTTTTGGTAGAACCAGACGGGGATCATGCTCAACCCGAAGAAAAATGCCGGCAGCCAGATGAAGCCGGCTTCGATGCCTTTCAACGATTGGGGCGCTTGTTCGACATTGGGAATGTAACCGTTGGCAGCCATGATCCACGCGGGCAACGCGCCACCGAGTCCGCTGCCGGCTTTCAAGCAAAACGCCGCGCCAAGGGCGGTCAACAGTCCGGCAGCGCGGATGCCGGTTTTCCAGTCGCCGTAATCCACGCTGTCCGCCAGCACCGAAAAGGGCATCGCCATCGCCATCCCGCTCGCGAGAAAACCAAACGCCCAGCCGGTCATGATCCATGCCAGAGACAGGTCGTTTCGCACCCCCAAATAAATGATGAGTTGGCCGACGACCAAGCCCAGCAGGCCGAAGAACCAGACATTGCGCTTGGAAGTCCAGCGGCAAAAAAACGGGAGCAGGAAGGCGGTGGTCAGCGAAATGAAATCCAGACTGTTGGCGAGGCCGATGAGGTCTTTGCGATGCAGGTTGTATTCAAAAAAATACGGCGCGATGCTCACGCGCGCGATGAAGGCGATCCAGAAAAACAAGCTGCTGGTAAAAATGATGAACCACGGCCAGTTGCCCCTCAACGCGCCAAAGCCATTCAAAAGCGGCTGCGGCTTGGGTTCTTCTTTGACGGTTTCTTCCAGATTTTTGAACGCCAACAGGAACAGCAGAATGGTTCCCGTCGCATACAGCGGCATGACAATCATGAAGCCTTTGCGGTCGTCGCCATGCCCGAAAAATTCCACCAAACGGAACGCGGTGAGGTTGACGAACAGCACGCCCAGCTTCGAGCCGAACATGCGAAAGCACGTCAGGGTCACCCGTTCGCGCGGGTCGGGGGTAAGCGCGGAAAGGATGGAGGTGACCGGGGTGTTGATACCTGTGTAGAGAATGCTGCAAACAATATAGGTTCCCGCCGCGTAGAAGATCTTCGCGGAGCCGCCCAAGTTGGGCGTCAAAAATGTCAGCACGCCAAAGACGGCAAACGGCACGCAGAGCCACAGAAACCACGGGCGGCTTTTGCCCCAGCGGCTGTGCGTCTTGTCAAAGATGATGCCCCAGACCGGCGCGTCAATCGCATCCACACAGCGCGCGACCAATAAAATCGTTCCGGCCGTGGCGGCAGAAATGCCGTAAACGTCCGTGTAAAATTTCAGGAGATAAAACGAAATGACACAGAATACGAGCTGCCCTGCCGTGTCGCTCGCCGCGTAGCTGAAGCGCTTGGTGTAGGAAGTTTTGGTCATGGCTTCAACAAATCAGTCAGACCAGATCGCGCCAGCACGTCCGCAATTTTCACCGGCAAACCGCGGACGCAGGCTTCTTCCATCGCCTGCATCAGCGCGACGGTGACGATGCCTTCGCTCACGTCGGGTTTCGGAGCTTCGCCGGCAGCGAGGCAGCGCGCGAAGTATTCAATGTAGTTTTGATATTCGCCCGCATGATGGGAATGGCCGCCGAAACGGAAAAAGTAATCATCCTTGTCCTCGAAGGTCTCCACGACCGACTGCTCGCCAATTTTCCATGCGTAACGCAGATCGTAGTAATCACCCTGGCTCGCGCCGTTCGCGCAGCGCAGGATGCAGCTCATGTTGCTGTCGCGTTGGAGCGGAATCACCGGGCTGTTGTAAGTGCCGCTGACGCGCGCGGGAATGCCGGCGGCAGATTTGAAAATGAACTGGAACGTGTCATCATTTTTTAAACCCAGTTCGCGACCGTTTTTGCTCAACGACGAATAGCCCATGACCTCGGCGATGTCCGGCAGATACCAGCGCATCAGATCCACCGGATGACTCAAGCCGCCGTAAAGCCATTTGAACGCCTCGGTCTTGGCCCAGCCCTTCTTCAAAAACCAGCGATGGTCGGCGTTGTAATAGGCTTCGAGGGTGATGATGTCGCCGAACACACCGCTCTCGAAATGTTTTCGCTGACGAGCGAACGGCGCAAAGAAGCGCGAGCTTTGCCCGACCATCACGGCTTTGCCCGATTCTTTCTGCGCCGACAAAACCTCCCTGGCCTGCGACAAGTCATTGAGAAAAGGTTTGGTGCAAATGACGTGTTTGCCGGCACGCAGCGCCTTGATGACATGCTCTGCGTGCAGATGATCCGGCGTGTAAATGCCGACGACGTCCACGTCTTTATTGGCGAGCAACTCGTCCATTGAAGTCGTGAAGTTGTCCAAGTTGAATTCGTGGCAACGCTCACGACCAAGCGATTCGTTGAGATCGCAGAGCTGGATGACATTCCAAAGCTCGCTGTGCAACGCGCCAGAAATAATGCTCCGACCTTCGCCCAAACCGAGAACGCCCAGACCTAGTTTTTTCATAAAGGATTTATTTAACCGCAAAGAGCGCAAAGAGCGCAGAGATCAAAAGCGAGAAGCTCCCGGGAGATTTCGGCTGTGACATCCCTGACCATGCGAACTTGCGAATCTCAAATTTGTAGGAGCCAAAGTTGATGAGCAGACCGTGTTCGAGCCGTGCCGATTTCAAATAGCCGAGAATCTGCGCCTCGTGCTCCGGGGCAAGCGCCTTGGCAGTTTTGAGTTCGACAATCAGCAAATCCTCGACGAGCAGGTCAGCCAGATATTCTCCAATCAGAGTTCCGTCCTCGTCGAAAACATTAATGGGCTGCTGCTGTTTCACCTTCAAGCCCACTTTGGTCAGCCGGTGTGCCAGCGCGTTCTCGTAAACCTTTTCAAGATGCCCGTGCGCATGATAGACGTGAATGTCATAAGCCGTCTGCCGCACCTGATCACACAATGCCTTGATGTCATTCATATTTTTCCTTTCTTTGAGTTCTCTGTGTTCTTTACGGTGAAATAAATTTATTTGGCGGCGGCTTTGTCTTTTTGCTTCGCACCCCATTCCTTCCGCGCCTTGGTTTCATCCACGCCTTCCTTGGAAAGATAATTGGCAATGCGGCCTTTATATTTTTTGAAAATTGCCGACTTTTCGTCGGCGCTGCCACCGTCCATTGCTTCCTCACGGGCAGTCTTGAGGGTTTCCAGAATGTGCGCCTTCTGCGCGTCCGTCAGCGTGGGAATAATTTCGCAATACGCGTCGTAGGTCACTTTGACTTTGTTGTAGGTCATCTTGTCTTTGACCTGCTCGACCTGAGACGGCGCAAGGCTCTCCGAAAGTTTGGTGACAAAGCCGTCGTGAATCGTCTTGAGCGTAGCTCGGATTTGCGCCACGACATTTGTGTCCTTGGCAGACGCTTTCAATTTGGCGTCATTCTCGTCATGCCACGCCTTCAAGGCGCGATACTGGGCAATGATGGCATCGTGAACTTTTACAGTCTTGTCCGCGTCAGTCAGCGCGAGGACTTTCAAAATATCCGCCGTTCGGCCTTCGATGGCGGCGGTGTAACCGGCCTCGATTTGCTGGGGTGTTGAATTAGTTTCCGCCGCGAAGGCAAAGACGGAAAACAGCGCAATCGCCGTAATGAGGATTATCTTTTTCATAAATCAATTTAGTTGAGTGCCGCCTGACTTTTCAGCAGGCCGTCGAGAATTTCGCGCGGAACCTTGATCGCCGTGCCGTGCTTGTGATTTTCAGGAAATGAAACTTCCTTGGTCACGTTGGTGAAAGTTTTGAAATCGCGGGTTTTCGCTGCGCCATAAACCTTCTCGCGATAGGCATCGAAGTAAATCAGCCAGTCGTCGCCCACCTTCAACGCGCACGGTCCTTCGGTAAATTTTTGCGTGAACGGTTCGGAGACATTTTTCCACGGGCCGCACGGGAAATCCGCGAAGGCAACGCGCAGGTTGAGCCGTGGGCGGGAATTATCTTTGTGCACGAGAACGTAGCGCCCGGCGTCTTTCAAAACAAAACCGTCAATCACGCTGAAGCCCGGATCGAAAAACAGTTTTGCCGGCGCGAAGTTTGTGAAGTCGCGTGTCGTCGTGAAATAAAGCCGGTGGTTGTTGTTCGTCGCCTCAAGTTTGTCGGCAAAGCGTCCGGGAATTGTCGAAGCCCAGACGATGATGTAGCAGCCGCCGTAAGGAGGCTCTGATTCATTTCGGCTGTTGATTTGAGCCTCCGGCCGTCGGCGGCCACGCAAACCATCATCGTAAAACAGCTCCGGTGCCCAGACATTCACGGTCGTCGGTTCGTTCGTCATCACAGGAACAAATTTCTGCTCCGACCAGTGGATCAAATCGCGTGAACTCGCGCAGCCGAAACCCTGGTCCCCATGCCAGCCGGCCGTCCAGACGAGGTGAAACATTCCATCCGGCCCGCGCAGCAGACTCGGATCACGAAATTGCCGGCTCACGCCGGCTTTCGCCTCAAGAAAAGTTCCCGGCACATTTGTCCAGTGATAGCCGTCGAAGCTGTAAAGGAAACGGAGAAACTTCTGGTCAGCATCGCGAAACGAAGTGAATAAATAAGCAGAATTATTTTTTGCTGGAGGCAACTTGCTCGCGCACGAGGCACAAGCCAGCAACATCGCCACCAGCCATGCCGATGAGATTCTTTCGAGCGGACGACTTCGCATGATTGCCAGGCATATGTTCATTGTGTTCTCTGCGTTCTTTGCGGTTAATTTCGTGGCAGCCAGACCGACATTTCGGAGGGTCCGCGATTTTGCCACACCGAATACGGAATGAATTTCACGTTGATCGGCTTCAGCTCGACCGGCTGAAATTCGCGATATAATTTACCGCGCCAGTTCTCCCCTGTCCGCGCCAGCACCTTGCCTTCGAGAACTACAATGCCATCCAATAATCGCCGGTCATAGCGCGCCATCAGCTTGATATCCGTAGGAATCAGCACGTCGGAAATGTTCACCCCCGGCGGCAAGTCGGGCGACTCCAGACAATAAACCACCGGCCCGCGCTGGATGGCCACTTGATTCAAATCTTCCTCCACGAGCGGGTTTGCTTCCATCATCCGCACGGGCATTGGCAGATCCACGTCCACAAAATCACCCGTCTCCCAGACGCGGCGAATTTCTGCGTAGGTCACCATCATGGCAGGCTCCGCCGGACGATTATTCACCCGCACACTTGCGCCCGCCGCCCAGCCGGGGATCCGCAGCTTCAAGGCAAATTCTTTCTTTCCGCCGGCCGCAATTTTTATCCGCACGCGTCCGCTCCACGGAAATTCGGTTTCCTGCACCAGCTTGATTTTTTCACCGGCAAGTTCCGTCACGAGCGCGCTGCCGCCATAGAGGTTCACCCAGATCGCGTCGGCTGATTTGCCATAAGCGTAGCCAGCCGATTCAGCAATGGTGCGAACCAGATTTGGCGGACAGCAAAACGAACTCACAAACGGCACGCGCGTCCGCGACCAGCGCAACGTCGTCGGCAATGGATCCGTGACGCGCAAGGGATTGGAATAAAAATAATTTGTGCCATCGAGCGCAACGCCCGACAGCACGCTGTTGTAAAGTTCCAGTTCCACCACGTCCATGAACTTCGCCTCGCCGGTTGCGCGAAACATCCGCCAGTTCCACAGCGCATTGCCGATGTTCGCGCAGGTCTCGTTGTGCGCGGTGGTGTTGGGCAGTTGAAAATTCCGGCCGTAGGACTGATGCACCTTGGTGATGCCGGATTGATAACTTGCCGCGTCCGGCGCAGCTCCGTCGTAAAGCGCACCGCAGCCGCCGGTGAGATACATTTTTTTGGTGACGACGTTCGTCCAGATTTCGAGCAGCGGTCTCCACAAATTCGGGTCGCCAGTTTCCAGAAATAAATCTGCCGCCCCCGCGTAAAGATAATTGGCGCGCACCGCATGACCTTCCGCCTCGGTCTGCCTGCCAAAGGGAATTCGATCCTGGTTGTCGCTGCTGCCGTCCTTCACCAAATCGCGCATGGCCAGCAACCTTTTCGCCAGCGCGAGATAGCGCGGTTCGCCCGTGGCGCGATACAGTTCCACGATGCCCATGTAATGCGACGGACAGATATTTTGCAGCGCGAGTTCCGGCGTCGGGGTTTTGAAAACTCCGTCCAGACAGGCGGCCGCCTGGCGCGCGATGACGAGGAAATTGGTTTTGCCCGTAACGCGATAGTGCACGCTCGCCGCCGTCAACAACTGCCCCAGGTTATACACTTCCCAACGGCCCCGATCCTGAAACGGCGCGATGTTGGAATTCGTCTCACGCTGATGCAACTGCACCCAGGTATCCAGATAGCCGTTCGTCGCCTGCCCCCGCGCAATGACCGCAATGACTTCATCCAGTTTTTCATTGAGGCGCGCATCATTCGTCACCGCCAGCGTCGCACTTGCGCCCTCAAGAAACTTGTAGAAATCGCCGTCGTTGAAGGACGCTCCGTGCGGCTTGCCATCAACCAATCCGGCCAGAATTTCAAAATTGAAATAAAACTGGCTGTAATTCGTGCCCTGCATCAACCGCGCCATGCCCGGCACCATCTGCGTGCGGCACAGTTCAAAACGATCCGCCCAAAAGCCATCCGTCCAGCGTGCCTCGCCCGGCGCGAGCGGCTCGACTTTGGCGAACGGGCTTGAGCTGCCGGCAAAGACCGCATTGGCTGCAACGCAAAACAGTGAAGCCCAAACCAGCCGGCTGGAAATCTTTCGTGTCATTTCGTGTGTTTCGTGGTTCTTAAAATCATTTTCCAAAGCTCGCATCGCGCTTCTCCAACTTCACCGACTGCGGCACGACGCCGAGAATCACAAAGCTGCCGTGGCCGATAAACTCTAATTTCTGCCGCCCCGCGCCGTAACGAAACGCATGAACATCCACACCGGGACAATCTTGAATCACCGCCGCGTTTTCAATCACCGTCTCCACGCCGCCGCGCTCGTCCGCCTGCGCGGCGAATTCCAGCCTCGGCACTTGCAGCCAGATTTCACGCGCCTCCTTGAAATAACCGACCAGCACCAGCACTGGCTCGGCGGCTTCAAATTCCACGGGTTCGTAATGGCCATTTTTCGCCGCCTCATGCGAGAAGCGGATGCCCTTCAGTCCGTTCAACTCCGGTGCCAGCTCGCGGATTTTATATTCCCGGTCGGCAAACGGAAGCGCCCCGACCTTGACCCGGTAAGTCTCCGCATTCGGGCTGATGAGTTTGAATTTTGCAGCGGGCAGCGGTTTGATCTCTGCCCGCCGAATCGGGCCCGGAGAATTTGTGCCCGGCTTGAGTTGCGCCACCTTCGCCTGAAAATCTTCCAGCTCCTTTTGATAAAGCGGCACGAGCTGCGACCACAGATAATTGGTGCCTACGCCATGCTCCCCGCCGCGCACCGGAATTTTTCGTTGCGACGTCTGCATCGAATTTGCGTAGCGATAATCATTTTGCGCGAGTGCGGCCAGTGCCTGAAAATGCGCGAGGCTCTCAACCAATAATTTCTCCGCCCGCTCCATGTCCGTCAGGTCATGGCTGAAATTGAAATGCAAAACCAGTTCCGCCGCCTTTGCTTTGGCCGCGTAACTTTCCGCCAATGCATGGATACAATGGGCATCGTTCCGCAAACGCTCAAACTCATCGCGGTGCCTCGTCACGAGTGCGGGGGCGGATTCGACCGCTGCCACGGCGTTGCTCGAAAAATCCAGAGCTTCCGCGATAATCCTTTCGGGCGTCTCACCAACGTGCGGTTCATGATTCCATTCCTTCTTCACGAATTCGTCGAGCCGCTCACCAGGCGGCGCTTGCGACAGCCATAAATCCTCAATTGCGCCATACTTTTGCGGGTTCACTAATTGGTCCAGCGTCATGCCGAGCGATAACGTTTGCCGGTTTCCTTCCGTGATGCCGAACCTCCGGATCAATCGCGGCGCGACTTCACCGGCGGCGTTGTAAGCCTCATAAATCTTCTCCGCCGCGCTGGTGTTGCCGTAAAAATCCGCAAGCCGCGAAATCCAATAAGCCTGATCTTCTTTCTCTGGCACGTCGGGATTCCACGCGTAACGCGCCCACGCCTCGAACCAAATCCAGTCGCGCTGCCATTGCAGCAACGGCGGATCGGCGATGTCGGGCGAGTAAGGCCAGTTCCAATACGACAGCGGATACAAATGAATTCCACTCGCGCCCAGGCGGTCGCGCGAGGCCTGCACGGATTTTTTGATGAACTCTGTGTCGCCGTAGCGGAACGGCTCGAGGTTGGAAAGAATGTGGATGTTCACCAGGTGCGGACCAAGCTTGGCCATCGCCTGATGCGTCGCCTGGCCTTTGCCGCGCGGCTCCCACGTCGTCAGCGACTCGCCGTTGTATTTGGTTTCCGTGAACAGGTTGGAATAAATCTGGAAACATGCGGGAATGATTACCTCAGCGTCCATCGCGTGCGTGCGGATGACCACGGGCGGTTGCGCCTTCAAGCCGGCGGCTTTCATACCGTCCAGCACGCCTGGCAAAATGGTCTGGGTCGCCCACGCGACCTGATTGCTCGTCCCCTGCAACGCTTCACCCAGACAAAGCATCAGGCCGACATTCGGATATTGCTTCACGAATTCCGCGATGGACTTGCGCGTGTAATCGGCGACGAGCGGCGTCGGCACGGAGAGTTGCGTGGAAATGCCGTTCGTCTCGGCGAACGGTTTCGAGACAAAAATGTTGTAAAACATCTGCACCAGCCAGATGCCGCGCTTGTCGCACTCCTGCGCCAGCCAGCGGAACTGCTCCTGGTTTTTCCGGAAGATGTCCTCCGGCACCTCGACGGCGTAAGGATAATCCTTCAGCCGCACGAGCGACGCGAACGGATGTCCGTTCCAAAGATACAGCGTGTTCATGCGGTTGGCGCAGAGGAATTCGAGATACTCTGTCCAGAGCTTCTGGTCGTAAAACCACGGGAACAGCTCCGGCGTGTAGGGATATTCGTAAACCTTGCGCCCCGGCAGGATGTAAGTCTTCTGCAACCCGACGCAGGTGCCGCGCAAGCTCATTGCGGGTTTGTCAACAAATTGAAAGTCCTGCGGCAACTTGTGAGATTTGCGGATGCGGTTGGCCAATTCTAAACATCCATACAACAATCCGGAGTCATCACGGGCAACCACCGCCGCCATTTTGCCATTGCCCCACGAGCCGATCGCGAAGCCTTCTTTTGTCAAACTGTCAAAGTTGACTTTCCATAAACCGCTGGAAACCAGTTCTTGGATAGAACTCAGATCGGGATCTGGATGCGCGACGATAATCATGTGGTCAGGCACGTGACTCCTGTCCTTTGTGTCGGTTTGAATTTCCAGTCCAATTTCACGGAGAGACCGGGACAACTGTTCCGCACCAAACTCAACCCGCTCCGTGGCGTTCGAGGCGATAGCGATGGTGATTGTTTCCGCGCGAACCAGTCCGGCAGCAAACGCCACCAACGCGAGCACAATGAAGCACACTGGAGGCGGGCCGGAAATTAGCCGGGGGGTGAGCGGAGCGATGCCCCCGGTCAGAGGATAAATTGATTTCAGCACCTTGAAGGTGTGCCAGAACGCGACGAAACAATTCCACATCTCTCGCACCCTTTCCGCGTGCAAAATATTTTGCGCGCCGTATCCGGGGGTATCGCCAGCCAACTCGCTCAACCCCCGGCTAATTTCTGGCAATCTTCCAGGTTGTGTCGTTCGTGTCATTTGTGTGTTTCGCGGTTAACATCATTCCTGCACCCGCTTGATCCGAATCGCCATGTAGGGCTTGCCTGGCAACGCGAGAGAATGACCGTCCTTGTCGGCGTAAAAATAATTGTCCTTCTTCTTCAGCGCGAACACCCCTTCGACCGGCGTCACCGTCATGTTCCAAGTGTCGAGAACCTCGGCAGTGAACTTCATACCTTCAGCGGCTGGCTGGCCTTTGCCCTGCGGTGGCTTGGGCAGTTGAAATTCCCAGTTCGTCGGCGTCTGCTTGCCCAGGTAAACGAGGTAATACTCCGCCGGCTTACCGCCGTATTCGGGATGCTGCCACTTGTCAATCGGCTCGATGCCTTCCGCCGGCGCGTCGTCCAAGACCTTTTTCAGAAACGCCAGCCGCGCGGGACTCTGGCCTTTGAGCACGCCGCCTTTGGACCACCAAAGAATCTGGTCGTCGCTCTTGTAGGTTTCGCCGTGGCCACAGTAGGTGCCCGCAACGGTGGCGTTCCAAAAACGGAAGACGAGTTCCTCGGCGGAGAGCTGGCCCCAGCGGCTCTCGATGTTGCCCTCGTATTTCACCTCGTCATACACGACCGGCTTGCGATAGACATGGCGATACATTTCCGCGCGGCCGGGTTCCTCCACCGCCGCACCGTTCTGGATGCTCGCATGACTGATCCACGGCAGCGTGTGGTTGAAAAATTTCTGGCCATTGTGAATCGAGAGCAGGCGATGATACGGATCTTCCAGGGAAACGATTTCGCCGAAGCGCGCAAAATCGGCCTCCGTCTTCTTCTTCATGAAATCCCACTCGTTTGCCAGCGACCACCAGACGTTGCGATAGGCCGCCAACCGCGCGACGACGTAGCGCAGATAGGCATCGTCCGCGCTAGCGGGCATGCGGTCGAAGCCCCAATGGTCTTCGTCATACGGATGAAAGATGATGATGTCCGCCTCGATGCCGAGCTTCTGCAAATCGGCGATGCGCTGTTCGAAGTGTTGGAAGAATTTCGGATTGGGCCGGCTGAAATTCCAAGTGTGCGGCGGCGTGCCTTCAAATGGATACATTTGCGGCTCGTTCGTGTTCCACTGGTAACGCTTCGGGAAAATGCAGAAACGCAGCTTGTTGAACGGTGCGGCCGCGAGCGTCGTGAGCGTCTGCTCCTGCAACGCCTCCGGCTGATGCGTCCAAACGTAGCACGTTGAGCCGAGCTGCTTGTAAGGCGTGCCGTCAGCGTAAGCGAAGTGATACGTATTGGCCACGCGCACCGGCCCGTGATTGTTTGCGGATGGTTTCGCGACAGTGAACTCGCCGGTCTTGCCGTTCAGGTCTGGCGCGCTGCTGACCGTTTCATATTTCCACGCACCCTGTTTCTCGGGGCTGAAGCGGACGCGATAATGCCCGTCGCCATCATAGAAGCCGGGAACTTCAATAGTGTCGTAGCCCTGCGCAAAGCGCGCCGCGAAGCGCACGTCAGCAAAAGGATTTCCGTTCGTCGGGCCTGGCAGAGTGATTTCGTAGAGACCCCATTGTTCAACGGATTCGGCAGAGAAACCTGTGGCCACCGCCGACCACAGCATCAAACCTGCGAATGTGGATGCCATTAATGTCTTCATGACTTTTGAAAAATGGATTTCAGATACGCAACGTTGGCGCTGAAATTTTTCTTCACGTTGCGCGCGTCTTTGGCGTCGCGCGAACGCTCCACCACCAGCCAACCGCTCCAGCCCATTGCATCCAGCGCGCTTTTGATGTTCAGCAAGTTCACCTGCGGATCATTTTGCAGCCAGAAACCGTCCGTGTTCGTGCAATGAATCTGGCAGAGGCGGGCTTTGCCGAGCTGCAGCAGTTCCTGGACGTAATTGCGCCCGTGCTGAATCGCGTTGGCGAGGTTGTAATAAATCTTGATGCCGGGCGAACCGACTTCGTCGAGCAATTTGATCTGCGCCGCCGCATCCAGTTCCGATTCGACGCCGATGACCACGCCCGCCTTCTCCGCCTGCGCACCGGCGGCTTTCAACCGCTCGAGCACGGCGGGGCGCACTTCGGGATGCTGAAGCAAATCGGATTTCACACCGAGCGGCAGGAAGGCCGTTTCCACCTGCATCGCCACCATCGTATCGAGACAATCCTGAACCATGCGCGGCACGGTCGCGCGCTCGGCGAACGACTGCGCGTAAAAACCTGACATCGCCAGCGACGGGATTTCTAGACCGAGTGCACGCGCCTGGTCGAGGAATTGCTGGCGCACTTCGGGCTTGTTCAACTGGCTCTCGAACGTCTCGCGCTCGCCAAGTGAGCCCATGTCCACCTCCACGCCGTCCGCGCCAAGTTCCTTGGCCAGTGCGAACGCGCCGAGTTTCTGGCGCTTGAGAATCATCCAGTCGCACACCGCAATCTTGTAGCGCGGCGCCTTGGCGGGCGCGGCGACGGCGTTGGCGTTGGTTTGGGCGAGCAGACTTCCCGGCAGCAACGTCAGCGCGCCACCTACCAGCGCCGCCCGCTCCAGAAAAGCGCGGCGGTTTATGCGAGGCGCCGTTGTGTTTTGGCATTCTGCGGATGAATTCATGCTCACTCCTTTGTCAGCCAAACGACGGCTGCACTCGGCAATGGGACATTGCTTCCAGCTTTCACAATTTCGCCCAGCGTAACTTCCCCGGACCTTGTGTTCACGGTGTTCACCCGAAATGAGCCGGCCTCTGTTGATAGATCCAATTCGACTTTGCCGCCGCAAACCAAAAATTGCTTGCCGGCCTCACGCAAAACCCAGCGTTCTTTTGTGGACGCTTCCGCCCACGGCTGCATCTTGGGAATCGCGGTGAGCAGCTTCGCATCGGTGGTTTTCGGCAGGCGTGGCAGCGAGCCGCCCGCGCAAACCCACGCCCAGCCGGCGGAATCAAAATCGCAGATCAGCGCCTTGGCGGGAAATTTTGCGCGATACTCGGCCGCCATGCCGGCGAGATTCGAATCGTTCGGGCGACCGCCCTTCCATTGCCGCTCAAACTGGCGCGGCGCGAGATTTTGTCCGCCGTTCGGTGCGAACAACCCCTTGTCGGTGGTCCACCAATATTTGAAATCAATCACATTCACCAGCGCACTGCGCGGGGCGTCGGCGAGAATCGCGTCCTGCACGTCCTTCGTGCAACTCAAGGCCACCAGCGGCTTCCGCCCCTTCTCCCGCTCCCATTCGTCAATTGTATCCAGCCAGAATTCCACGAACTGTTTTGGGCCGGTGAACTCCGCGCTCGTAAACTGGATCACGTTGGCGTTATTCGTGAAGTTGTCGAGGGATTGGCGGATGAAACCGCGATGCAGCGCGCGGCGAACCGGATGGCTCACATCATAAAACTGTTCCGCCATGAAAATGCGCTTGTCGCCGGCGAACGGCGGCGGTTCAGGAAAGCCGGTGGCGTTGATGTTGTTGGCCGGGCGCCACGGACAATCCACCCAATGCGCGCCGGCTTCAATGATGTTGTGCTGGAGATAATTTT
Organism: uncultured Verrucomicrobia subdivision 3 bacterium; assembly: GCA_903850425.1. Classification (GTDB taxonomy): domain Bacteria; phylum Verrucomicrobiota; class Verrucomicrobiia; order Limisphaerales; family UBA11358; genus UBA11358. The sequence goes on from CAINLR010000141.1 coordinate 156,694, forward strand.
CGTTGAACAGCACCAGGCCGCGCTCGTCGCAAAGGCCGGCAAAACTTTTCAGCCGCGACCAATACCACGGATTAAATTTCGTCAGGTCGTATTGGCTCAAGCCATCCCACGCCGTCCCCTGCCCGCTTCGTGCGAACGGTTGCTCGAAGAACGGCGGAATCACCTCGCCGTCCATGCGGCGCACACGCTCGTGGTCGTCGCGGCGGAGGTCATACCAGAGGCCATAATGGTGATCGAGCGCGACCGCGCCGCGCTGTGCCAGCGTGTCGGCGAGTTCGTTGAGGTCGTCCGTGAAACCGGCGCCGCTGCGGCCCGGGACAAACCGCGTGAGCGCCGGACCAAACGTCGCCGCTTCGTCGGCGTGAATGCTGCCGCGCCACCACGCCACTTCCGTCGTGCCGCCGATCAGCAGTTTGCCGTCGCCGGTAAGCCAGCCGTTGGTGATGGAAATTGGGTGATGCGTGAGGCGTGAGGCGGGATTCAGTTCGGCGTTGCCTTCAATTCGGTTTGCATTGCCAGGTTCACTGGGAATCGGATTTCGCTTGGCAGCAGCAGCGATGTAATCGCCCAGTTGCGGCGCGGGTTGGCGCGATGCAGCGATGAGTTCCGCCGCTTCCTCGACGGATGGATTGGTGGATTCTTTGGTCGCGCGCGAGATAAGTTGCGTGCGGCGGCCGGTCCGTTCGGCGAGTTGCGCGGCGTAAAGGCTTTCGGGTTTCATGAACCCGTTCGAGTTGCGCCAGACGCCGTCGCCTTCGAAGCCGGCCCACGAACCAAAGCTCCAGTTTTGCGCGCCGGGCGGATTCCAGCAGCGGATGACCGACGCGCTGCAATTCCACAGCACAGAGTTGGCGGCGGCCCAGCCGATGCCGGCATTGTTACCCGCGCGGTAGCCGAGCGAAATCGCGTTGCCATCAATACGCACGTTGTCGAACAGCGTGCCGGATGCCCAGCTTTCCACCGCGCCGCTGTCGGCGAGCGCTGCGCTGGCTTCGCATTGCACAAATGCATTCGGCCCGGCGGCACAGTGGCCCACGGAAAAATCGTGGCGGCCATGCTCGGCAAAGCAGCGCAGGAACAGCGTCTGTTGCCCCATCGTGAAAAATGTGTTCCGCCGATAGCCACCGATTTCCGAAATCGGCGCGAGCGACAAACAATCCTCCACCGTCACCCATTTGCAGCTTTCGTAAATAGCCACCGCCGAGCCGGCAAAATGGCAGAAGGTGACCTGACGCACCCAGACATCTTCGGCGTTTTCCATGGTGATGGCGCACCAGGAATGATCTTCATCCTTGGGATTGCCTTCGTCAAAAGCGGATTCGAGCCGCAGATTTTCCACACCAACATGGTTGATTCGCCCTGGCCACTGGCACGAAACGACGTGCGGAGTCTCTAACTTCGCTGGTGTTTCTATTTGCGACTCGTCACCTTGTTTCCTACCAATCATCGGATTTTCAATCGCCGTCGTGATCGGCGCGTCCACGGTCACAAGCTTGCCTGCGATGGAAGTCACCACGCGATCCCAGACAATGTCACGACTGCCGGGCTTCCAACCGCCGCCTTCACCGCCGCCGAAATCCGTGGCCCCTAATTGATCAATCCACGCTTTCGGGCTGGGACGAACCACCCGAATGGAACTGCCGGCCTGGATTCCATCCGTTTCCTTCAGATGAAAACTCGTGGCTCCGACGGGAACGTAATTGTCCGTAATCTCCCAGTTTGCATTGGAATGGCTGGACAAAATCTTTTGCCCGACGATGCGAATTAGCGTGCGCCGGTCATTTCCGGCGGCGACCAGAATGGTCCCGGCTTCGCCCGCGCTCTGGCCGCGCAGGACCACGCCAGAGTTCGTGATTTGTAATCCACCGAGAATCTCGTGCCGGCCCGTGAGCAGCAATACCGCGCCGCGCCCGCCGTTTGAATCGGCGGGCAAACTGGCAACGTAATCAATCGCCTCTTGGATGCGCGCGGTTTCGTCGCCGGCGATCGGAGAAACGACTACGCGCACTGGCACGTCCGGAATCGGTTTGTCCCCGCCAGCAAAGCCGCAGCTTGAAAAGTCAGGCACGCGATTGCCGCGTGTGTCGGCGTCGTAAATCAGATGCCCGTCGGCACCGGTGGCGACGATTGGTGGCGGACCTTTTGGCGCTGCTACACTGGCCAAAGTCGTTCCAAGAAAAATCAGGAAGAGAATTCTTTTCATGGGAGCTTTCCAGTCAGTCTCGACAAACTGCTTCCGCGCGCAATCTCTTTGCCATCAGCCAGCACGACCAGTCCCTGGTCATGTCGGTAGCGCGAACCGTCCTGATCCCAGATGATCGTCAGCATGTGGCCATGATACTTCACGCCGTCGAGACAGAACCAATGCCACGTGCCGGCCGGTAGCAACGGGTAGATTTCCACCGTGTTATCCGCCCGCGGACGCAGGCCGACGACTCCCGTAATCAGCAAATCCGCAAACGTCGAGTGATTGTAGTAACGGCTCCTGCCACCGCGTCCATTGATCCAGTCGCCGGAGACTTCGTCGAGATATTCGCCAAGGTAGGGTTTCCCGTCGGCGTGCTGGCTGTGGACGTAGGTCAAAAAGGCATCAAAGTAATCGTGCGCAGTGACCACCGCCGCCCCCTCACCTCGGCTGGAGGAGCGGGAGTCGCTGCTGTAATCGCGCAACACATTGGCGAGCGCGCCGAGCGTTTGCGACGTGGCAAACGGCCAGACTGCTCCATCCCATTCGCAGGTGCCGACGCCATGCGAACGGAACTGCGGGTGCCGCCGCTCGGCGGTGGTGATGCCGGCGGGCGCACGGAAACCTTGGGGGTCGGTGAATTGCGCCCAGGCCGTTTCCAAACCATCGCCGGCTTCGGGCAATTCAAATAGCCACGGAATGAATCCAACTTCCTCGCGCGCGCCTGAGAACTTTCCGTTGTCGCGCCGCACTTCAAAAAACTTCGCGTCGTCGTTCCATAAACTCTCGGTCACGAGCTTTTTCAATTGCGCGGCTTTCGCATCAAACGTAGCGGCGATGCGGGTTTCGCCTCGTAATCGGGCGATGGCGGCGACGGCGCGCGCATTGGCGAACATGTAGCTGTTGATCGTGGGGCGCGCGTTTTTGTTCGTGCGCGAACCGCTGATGGATTCCTCCATGCCGTCGCGCACATCGAACTGCCAGAACAAGCCGTTGGTGAGTTGATGGGTTTGCTCCCACCAATGATAGTCGGCTATGAAATCCCGCAGCAGGCTCTTAGGCAATGTCTGGTCGCCCGTCACCAGCGCACGCTCGCAAGCCGCCGCTGCCAGCCAACTGCTGAAGCTGTGATATTTTTTCTGTGGCTGGCCGCCCGGACCGTGAAACCAAAACTTGGTGTAGTCATCCAGATACTTTGGATCATGCAGCCAGCGGCCCTCGGCCAACTGCAAACCGGCAGCACAACTGATGGCGTTGAAAACATCCGCATGATGCACCGGCAGGAGAAATTCCGTGATGATGAAACCCGCCGGCGTCTTAACGAGATGTTTGCGAAAGGACCACCAGCGAAAATAATACAGCTCCTCGACTTCGCGGTCGGGACACTCGAAGAAGGGAATTTCCTGTTGCAACCAGCCCCACGAACGCGCGTTGGAAATGTAGTTGGTGGCGTTCTCGTCCTCCATGGTGTTGAAGCGCTCAACGTGATGGGCAAAGTGGTCGGGCTGGAGAACGGCAAACTTTTCAGAAGCGAAAACTGGCGGAGCGCAAAAAATGAACAGCAGGACCCAAAGGGCACCGAGTTGCAGCGTGCCTGACGGACCCACCGCGCCCCGGCCCGCTCCCCCCATCCGCTGGGCGGAGAGGGAGCAATCGTTCCCGCGGCGGGCGATTTTTCTGCGCATGGGCATCATTGATGACAGGCTTAGCGCGGGCTCACAGATTCAGTTTGGCCAACTCGGCCTTGATTTCACTCAGCCTGGCTTTGACCAGCTCGCGCTCTTCCAGACGGAAACGATGGAACGGTTCAGCCATGAAGTCGTCGCAAATGCCCAGGCAGGCGAGGGTGCACTTGATGCCCTTGATAATGGCGGACGCATGTTTGCCGATGTGATAAAAAGCATCGCTGACGCGCTGAACCTGTTTTTGCAATTCTTGGGCGCGAGCGAGATTGCCAGCCCGATGCGCCTCGACCAGTTTGACGTAGAGTTTCGGAAACAAATTGGCGCCACCGCTCACGCCACCGTGGCCGCCGAGCTGGAGGGCGTCAAATAACTTTTCCTCCGGCCCGATGAACACGGGCCAGTCCGGACGCTGCTTGATCATGGTGACGGCATTCTTGAAATAGGCCAGGTCGCCGGAACTGTCCTTGAGGCCGATGATCCGCGGGTTGTCCAGCGCGTGCCGCACGCTTTCCAGCTCGAACTGCACCTTGGTCAGCGCGGGCATGTTGTAGAGGAAGAGCGGCAGCGGCAGTTCGGGAACGAGATGGTCGAGATACTCCTGGAGCTCCGGTTGCGCTTCGGGCAAATAATACGGTGGGGCGGCCACCACCGCGCTCGCGCCGACCTCGGCGGCGTGACGGGCGAGGTTCGCGGATTCGACGAAGGCGGTATCCGTGATGCCCACCAGCACCGGCACGCGGTTATTGACTTGCCGGCAAACGCGGCCGATGAATTCACGGCGCAGGCGGTAGCTCAAGCTTGGCCCTTCGCCGGTGGTGCCGAGAATGAACAGTCCGCTCACACCGCCGGCCAGAATATGTTCGATCAACTTCTCCAGCCCGGCCACGTCCAGCTCGTCCCGCGCCCGCAACGGTGTGACCAGCGGCGGCACAATTCCGGTCAAAGGTGATTTCATGGTTTCATTCAGTTTGCTCCGGGGTGGATCACTGCAAAGTATTCAGGTTGCTGCGCGGATCACTCCAGTCAATTTTCTTCGTCGGATCGAGTCCAGCAAGGTATTTCTCGATGACGGTGTAACCATCGCCCAACAAATCTTTTTGTGCGAGCGCAGCATCGTTCGCGTCGAGGCCAAATTTCTTTTTCCATGACAGCGGGATACCGTCAGCACCCAGATCTTTGATCGGTTCACCCTTGTATTCAGGATAGCCGCCGACCTGCGCAACGTCGGTGATGATACCGTTGCCCGCCTTGCCGTAATTATTTTTCGCGAGACCCTCCGGCTGCGGCGGCAGAAATTCCTTCCCCGCGCTCCAGACTTTTCCAGTGCGGACGGTGTTCGCCACGCGTTCGTCCACGGCATCGCGGCGCGGCAGATTTGCGCCGGCATTTTTCAAGACGTCGTCAAACGCCTGCTTTGCCGAGGTGATCGTGATCTGCGGCATCGGGAACGCTTGGTCCACGCGCACTTGGGCCACGATTTTTTTCATGGACTCGTTGGTGTTGATGGTCGGATCGTCCTTGGAGCCGCCGTCGGCAAACTGCACGCCGCCCGCCCAGTTGTCCGCGGTGACTTTTTCATTTCCCTCCACGATGTTGCCGGCGACGTAGGCTTTGCCGAAATACGGAATCAGGTCCGGCTTCTTTTGCGTGGCCGACGGCTGCAAAATGCGATACGCAATCGGCCCGGAATTCGCCGCCGGGCCGGGTTTGAAATAATTGTTTATGATGTTGTATTGGCTGTCCTTGTCCCCGCCATCAATCGAGCGATGCCGCCAGTTGAACAGCACGTTGTTGACGAAATTAAAATCGTAAGTCATCGCCACGCTGGGATTGCGGCCAGTGTTGCACGCGAAAAGATTGTGGTGAAAGCCGGAGTTGCGTCCGCCCCAGTCGCCGCCGAACGCGTGATTGTAAGTGTTCAACGCCTCGCTCGTGATCGTCCACTGGATCGTGACGTTCACGGCCGGCAGCTTGAGCGTCGGGCCGCCGTTCGTGGGCTGATACATGTGGCGATAGGTGTCAATGTTTTGATCCTGCCCCCAGCTCGCCGAGATGTGATCCAGAATGATGTTGCCGATGGGACTGCCATAATGCACGCCGTGCCGGTTGAAAATATCCATGTTGCCGCGACGCAACCGCAGATAGCGAATCACCACATCGTGCGCATTGTCATCAATCCCATTGTCGGCGATGCAAATGCCGTCGCCGGGCGCGGTGTGCCCGTCAATCGTGAGGTAAGGCGCTTCGATATAAATAGGCTTTTCGAGGTGGATGATGCCCGCCACGTTGAACACAACGATGCGCGGCCCGGCGGATTCGCACGCCGCGCGCAACGTGCCCGGCCCGCTGTCGGCGAGGCTCGTCACGACAAAAACTTTTCCGCCGCGGCCGCCAAAGGAAAATTTTCCACCGCCCTCTGCGCCGGGGAACGCCGGCACTTTCGCCTGCGGCAAGTCCGACGGCAGCGCGGCCCAAGGGATGAACGGCTTGCCTTTTTTCTCCCACTCGGCCATCACCGGCGCACAGTTGGAAATGACTTGTTGTTCGTATTGGCTCCACGCGGCGTCGCGCGCCTTGATTTTCTCGTCCGGCACCGGCCAGTTTTCGCGGGCAGAAGCCAATTGCGCCGCGAACGAAAGGGCAAAGGCGAAAGTGAGTTGAAGTTTCATAGGGTCAATGGACAGATAGCGAATACTCGCCGACGAGCGAGTTCAGATACTTTTCAAGATTGGTGTAGCCGTCGCCGTTCAAATCGTTATTGGCATCGGACGCATCATTCGGGTTCAAGCCATGCGCTTTTTCCCAAACGTCAGGAATGCCGTCGTGGTCCGTGTCCACCGGCACATTGTAGGTTTTGTAATCGGGCCAAGGAAAATTCGGCGAGCCTTGCGCCGACTTGTCATCGGTGGGTTCGTCAATGATGCCGGGGAAATTCGGACCCGGACGATCCCCGTAAGCAGGACCTTTGGTGCCGATATAGTGAGTAGTGCCGTCACGGGTCTCTTCGATGATGTGCGCGTCAATCACATCGGACTTGGGAAAGTTAGCCCCGACATTTGCCAGCACATTGGTAAAAGCTCCCTGCGCCGTCTGAGTTGCGACATAGGAAGGATACAATTCCTTATCCACCCGCACCTGCTTCTCTACTTCCGGCCCATTCTTAAACGCCTGCCAATTGTCACTCTCATAGTCGAAGCCTTCCATCACATTTCCAACCATATAATAGCTCTCGGTGCCCCACGCCGGATTGATGTCATCCAGCTTCAACAGCCATTTCACGAACGGATTCTTCGGATAGGGTTTGTAGTAGTTATTGACGTAGTTCAACGCCTTCACGCCGCCGTCCGTCGTGCGCGCCGTCCAGTTATAGACCACGTTGTTGCGAATATCCAGGTAGCCAGCATATTGACCGCTCTGGTTTAAGCCACCCGCCAGACTCCAGTTACGATCCGTGCAATCCGCGAGCAAGTTATGATGGTAGCTGCCGATATTACCACTAATCGAGCCGGCAAAAGCATGAGTCTCCAGCTTAGTCCTGTCACTCGCCCGATAGTGTGGCCCATGGTGCAGCGCCTCGGCAACTATGCTGCGCTGGAAAGTAATATTCTTCGCGCCACGCGAACTCGTGCCTTCATCGGAACTCCAACTGATGGAGCAATGGTCCATAATGCAATGGTCGCAATAGCTCATGCCCGCACCATCCATCGCGCGTTTCGCCGCATCGCCCACGCGGAAGCGCACATACCGGATGATGACATCGTGGGTGCCGTAAGCCCCCGCACCATAGTCGGCCAGGCAGATACCATCGCCGGGCGCAGTTTGACCGGCAATGGTGCAGTAGGGTTTCGAAACCGCACAGGGACGCTTTAAGTGAATCACTCCCGAAACACGGAAAATGATGGTGCGCGGACCATCCGACTCTACCGCCGCTCGCAAACTACCAGGAATTACCGCCTCACCTTTGCCGGGATCATAGTCGAGCAAATTGATTACTTCGATGACTCTGCCGCCACGACCACCGCGCGCAAAGCGGCCATAACCTTCAGCGGTAGGAAAGGCCGGCGCCCGCGTGCGGAACCGCCAGAGCTCACCGTGCGTCAGGTTCGTTGTGGGGTCTATCTCATCCACGCGCCAGTAATATGTTTGCATCTGATCCAATGGCGGCAACGAATAACTTGGCGAAGCCAGACTGCCTTTGAACTCCGGTGATGCGGGCGTTGCGGCGGCGACCGCATTGGAGTCAGTCCCAAAATATAGTTGATGCGAAGTTGCAGCCTTTGGCGCGACCCAGGTCAAGGCCGATTCATTCGGCCAATGTTCATCGTCGTTCGCCGGCGACGGCTTGATGGCCTTCAAATGCGGATTGGCCGTGTCAATTTCAAAACCGTTGATGAGCACGCTCCGGCTCGCACTAGACTTGTCCGGTTGAAAGCGGAGGACAATATCTTTGCCAGCAACTGCCTCCACCTCTAAGAATGAACTGGCGACTTCGTAGTCGTTCGTTGCTCGTCTGGTTGGCGTGAGCCCGCTGACTCGCTGGGTATCGCCCTCGAAGATATCAAGGCGGCCGGGGACGAGCTCACGCTCTTCATTGTGATAAGTCACCAAAGTATGTTTACCGGGGGTCAGGCCAGCAATAACCATCTCGATACCACAGTCATTGGTCGCATTCTTGAGTCCAATCCCATCCGCCGCCATCGTTGCGCCGAAGTCCAAGGAACCTTTGAATAACACCGGGATAAGCGTTCCGTTTGGCACCGCGCGGAAGGTAACGGTGACGGTGCCATAAGTCTGTGCGCCCGATTTGCCCTCACGCCACGCCCAGTTATCCCAATGCGGCGTGAGCAAGTCCTTCCGCCCGTCCGCTGGATTCAAGTCCACCCTTAATTCTGCCGCCTGGATCGCCGTGACCAAAAAAAGAACTCCCGCCATTGCCAGCGGAAAAATAACGCGCCCCAGTTTCATGTGCAAACTGAGCGTCGCGGCACCCGGTAAATGGTTATGTGGATTAAGAGGCATGTATATCGTTTTCGGCAATAAAAGAGCCGGGGCCAAGTCTGCACTCAACCCCGGCCTTCATGATTCAGCCTGTGTTTACGGGAAGGTCAGCCGGTAATAGACCGAGTTCGTCCCGAGGACATTCGTGAGGGTCAGGGTGGTATTGGTCCAAGAACCATTGACCCCGGTCCAAACATAGTTCGTATTCGGGGCCAGCCCGACGGCCAGGGGCGTTACGAGCGATTGCAGGCGCCAGCCGAAATTGGTTGCGGGCCAGTCAAACTGAATGACGATGTTCGTTTTGTTCGGGGACAAAACAAAGCTGTTGGTCAAAAACGTTCCGCTCGAAGAACTCACCACGCCGATCGCGCCCAACGGCCATAGCTGGGTCAAGTCCCAAGCCAAGCCCGGTCCGGGGGTCGCCGGAGTGATGACGGGATAGGTATTGGTGGCCGTTCCCGTCGAGGAAGGATTGCCGCCACCCGAATACTGGAAGAACGTGAATAACTGGCCGGCGGCAAAGTTGCCGGTCACGTTGGTGATGACAATGGTGCAACCATTTTGTGACCGGGCGGTCGCGCTGCCGCCGTAATCCTGGTAGCCGGAGAGCAGCTTCGAGTTGGCAGCCCCAAGGATGTCCACCTTGAAAATGTTGGTGGAGCCTTGCGACAGCAACACCCGGCCAGGAAATCCAGAGGCGCTTCCGCCTTGAATGGTGGTCGTTCCAACCATGTCGCCACCTGGAATAATGGTGGCTCCGGAGTTCGCGGTGAATGTTCCTTTCAAAGTAGTCGTCCCTTCGCCAGTATCCTTGAAGACGCCGCTGATCGTGAGATTGAAACCATTGATCGAACCACGATTGAGGAGCATGCCGCCTGCCGAAACTACCGAGGCAGCGCCGATGTTGGCCAGGTTGCCGGTCGGATTATTGACCAGCAGACCATTGGTGTTCACGGTCACGGAGTTGTTCATGGTGCCGGTGTTGGTAACCATGCCGCCCGGTTGAACCACCAGCGCACCATTGACCGTCCCGGAGACGGTGGCCACGCCCGCGACATTCAAGTTGCCGGCCTGCGCGCCGCTAAAATCCATGGTGGCAGCCGGGTTGATGGTTGCCGATGCGATGGCCCCGGCGCCGTTAAACAGGCCGCCATTGATCACCACATTGATGGAGGTCGTCCCGTCAATGGTCAAACTGTTCGTGCCGCTCTTGGTCAGGATGGAACTGCCAATGATACTGCCACCACCAGTGTTGTTGATGATGTAGGGATTGGTTGTATTGGTCATGACCACGGCTCCGGGAAGGATGACCGCGCCGGAAACCAGGTTAAGGTTGAACTGCGCGGCAGTGTCATCAAATCTCACGGTGTCGCCGGCGGCAAAGTTTGTGTGCAGCAGGGTGTCCTTATCCAGCCAGTTGGCTGTGGTGTTGTCCCAATCCGCCGAAACATAACCTTGCCAGATCAGGTTTTTCGGGGTGCTCAAAATCACTTGGAAGTTCTGCTGCAGCGGATCACCGCCGTCCGTGACAATCTGACCATTATAGCCGCTTTGATTGAAGACGGTGAAACTGGGCGCGGCGCCGGACGCCCATTTAAACAGCGGGATTTGCATGCCGTTCACCAAGCTGCCCGGGTTTTTGATGGCGGCGATGACGAGACTGTTGCTGCCAACCATATTGAAATTGGTGGCATAAACCACGGCCACCGTGCTGGTCGCATTCAAGGTTACCGTCAACTGCGATCCGTTGGCGAACGCGATCGCGTCGAGCATTTGATTGGCGCTGGCGCAAGTGTTGGAAACGATAAGGCTGGAATTGTTGGTCACAGAAATCCGGTTGTTTTTAGAGTAGCCATAGACGGGACCCCCGACATAAATCGTGCTGGCAGATAATTGTCCCCCACCAATCAGCGTAATCTGGCCCTGATCCTGATTTCCCGTAGTGGGATCGCCTTCTTCGTTAAGGTTGTTTGCTACGGTCGAACCCAGCGTGATGGACTCGCTAACCTTGAATGCTGCGGTGTTACTCACGGTGATGCGACCCACACAATAGCCCAGTGAGACCTGACCCGCCGGAGCGTTCGTCTGGTTGTATTCGCGGAAGCCCAGAATGACGGTCTTCGCATCGACGATTCCCTTGCCCATTAAGAAATTTCCGACATAGCTGGGATTCTGGCCGGCTGGAATTAATTTCCGGTCGCGACCGACATAAAACCGGTCGGCTAGGATATCCACCGTGCCCGCCAAAAAGCTGACGTTGTTGTTCGGGCTGGTTTGCGAACTATTGGTGCCGGCACCGTCCGCGATGGCGAACACCGACATGCGCCCCCCGTTGGTGCCGCGGAAGATGGCGATGGGATTGCTGGCGGCAAAGATCGAATTAAACTGCGCATTACCGCGGGAGTTGCCACCGCCAAAGTTAATGCTGTCAACGTAGAAAATGTTGGAGATGCCCAGATTGAGATTTTGCACCGTGGTGGAACCGGCGATCTCAGTGTTGAGCCAGCTGAATCCGAAATGCCGGTCGTCTGCATTGGTTGAATTGAAAGGATCGGCGTAAACGGTCTTGATGATGTTGGTGCGTGCCAGATTCAGGCTGTTGAGAAACTGCCGGGGAATGCCGCCATAGCTGTTCAGATTATTCAGATTGCGGTAGTTCGGGTAGAACGAGTAGTCGCCAACGCCTACTTGGTTGACGTCGGCCACAAAATTTCCCAGCCCGGAGAAGTCCAGTGTGGTGGCCTGCTGATTGTCCACCAGCGTGACGAAATTCGCATTTTCATTGGTCACCGCGAGGGTTCCTTGATCGCCCCGCACGGTGATGGTCAGGCCTCCATTGCCGGTAAAAGCATTGAGCGTGTCTTTCATCAAACTGAATCCTTTGTCCCCACCAACGCCCAAAGTCACCCCGGGATTGATCTGGACGGTATAAGTCTTGAAAGTGCTGTTGGTCGGAGCGAAACGCACCGAAGAAACGGCGGTGCTCGCGGTGACAATCACGTTGGTGATGGTCGCGGCATTTGTCGCGCCCGACTGGCCGAACACCACATCGTCATTGATACCCGGAGCCGAGCCGCCGACCCAGTTGCCGCCGGCATTCCAATTCGTGTTTACGCCAGCGAGATAATTGGCGCCACTCCACATCGCCGCTACTTGCAGGTCGAACGACCAGTTGTTAGTGGCACCGCCACTCGCAATCACGCTCAGCGGATACAGTCCTTGCGGCACCGAGCCGTCCAGCGTGAGGGTGATCAGCAAATTGGTGGTGAGGGCGGTGGAGGGAAACCCGCCATCCAGTGGCAAGGCACCCGTCGTCGCCGCGATGCTATACGTCGCGCCGGCAGGCAGGCCGGAAAGACTCAAATCCACTGGATTCACGAGCGAGCCCACCGTGCAGAGGTTGGTGAAGACATAATTGCCATTGTAGCTCAACGGCACGGTGGCCCGGTTGACCGGCGAGCGGAAGCGCACCGTCTGCGCTGGCGCGACCGTGGTCATCCCGACCACCAGCGCGGCGGCAACGAGGGCCAGGCGCCAGGAGCGGCCGAGGGTTTCAAGAACGCTGAGGTGGTTTCTCCGCGTCGAGAGACGAAGAGCCGACGAGGTGTGGGTGGCGTGATACATGGAGTTTAGGTTTTGTTAGCTCGTGAGGGGATTGAGTTGCGGAAATACAGATGGCTTATTTGTAGGGCGCGCGATCCATCACCCATTCGTAATCCGCACTGCGGTTCAAATTAACGCCGTTCCAGCGGGAATAGTCGCCATTGCCGAGCACGGGAATAACCGTCCGCGGATCCTTCCATTTGTAAATTTCGGAATGGCCATCGGCAAAGGAGAAGCTGGAGCAGCGATTATGGTAGCTGGCCGGCAGATCCTGCCACTGCTCCTGCCCGACTGCCTCGCCATATTTACAAGCAAAGGTGGCATCGCCAATGCCATCGCCATGCTCGTCCAGGAAAACCAGAATGCTCGCCGGCCCCGGAATGTTGAGGTCCGAAACTTTTTTGGCGGAAAAATAATTTCTCCCGTTGCCATTGATGAACTGGCCGGAGCCGCCGCCGGCCCCGACGGATTGAAACATCGAATAGCTGCGCATGCGCTCGCCATTTTTGGCATTCACCTTGTCGCCGGGGCATTTATACACACCCGCCGACTTGATATATGCCGACATCAAGGCATTTGAACCAATCAACATGGACACGTTGGTATTGCCCACCGAAGTATTGAAATCCAGCCAGATACTGGCATCCACCCAACTGGCAACCGACATGAGTTGATCCTCGTTGTCGCCTTGAAACATGATCCAGCCCAAAGTCATCTGTTTGGTATTGCTGAGGCAGACAATGCCCTGTGCCTTGAACTTCGCCTTGCTCAGGGCCGGCAGCAGCATGGCCGCCAGGATCGCAATGATCGCGATCACGACCAGCAGCTCAATCAGGGTAAAGGCGCGTCGGAGCATGGGACGCGAGAATGCATTTGCTTTGGAACTCATGGCTTTCAAATTTGGGTGTGCGCTAACCTAGCACAACCCCCGGATTTGGTGTAATACAAAAACGGATAATTGATTTACGAATTCTGCCACCAGTCAAACCGGGGTTTACATCCGACGCCGAACCGACAAAAATGGCGGCGAACCATTCCTGTGATGCCACACCCATCCAAACACGCCCGTCTGGCCGCGCTCTGCCTCGCGTGCCTGCTGCCCGCGGCGGCCGGGCGCGCGGTGGAATTTTGGGTCGCGCCGGCGGGGACCAGCCGCGCCGATGGCGCGCGCGCGAATCCCTTCGCCAGCCCCGCCGCCGCGCTGGAAAAAGTCGGCGCCCTGCGACGGTTGGGGCAACTTCCTCCCGGCGAACCTGTCCGCATTTTTTTGCGGGAGGGAATTTATCCGCTCACCGGGCCGCTGTCGTTTCAATCGCCCGCTGCGTCGGGCACCACCGGCCCGATCCAACTGACCGCGGCGCCGGCGGAACACCCGGTGTTGAGCGGCGGCGTGCGCCTCGCCGGCTGGCACCCGTTGCGGGAAAACCTTTCCGGGCTGCCGCCCAGCGCGCGGGAAAAGGTCTGGGTCGCCGACGCGCCAAAAATCGCCGGACGCATTTTGGAATTCCGGCAGCTTTGGGTGAACGATCAAAAAGCCAGCCGCGCCCGGGAACCAAACGGCGACCAGCTCACCCGCCTCGTCGCGTGGGACAAACCGAATCAAGTAGCCACGATTCCAGCCACGGCGCTCGCGGGAATCAAACAACCTGCCGGGCTGGAAATGGTGGTGGCTCAAGTCTGGGAAATCGCCGGCCTGCGCGTGCAGTCCATCCGCCGCAATGGCACCAATGCACTGCTCACATTCAACGAACCGGAAAGCCAACTTGAATTTGAGCATCCCTGGCCGCCGGTGATCGTGAACACGCATTATCGCGCCCCGTTTTTTTTGGTGAACGCAATGGAATTCCTCGATGCGCCCGGCGAATGGTTTGAAGATGTGCGCGCCGGAAAAATCTATTACTGGCCACGCGCGGGCGAAGACCTGACGCGCGCCAGCGTTTTTGCACCGACGATCGAAACGCTGGTGCAAATCGAAGGCTCGCTCGACCAGCCGGTCGCCAACCTCGAATTCAGCGGCCTCACGTTTGCGCACACCACCTGGCTGCGGCCGTCGCAACAAGGCCATGTGCCGTTGCAAGCCGGCATGTTTCTGCTGGCCGCGAGCAAGTTGTCGCCCAAAGGCACGCCCTATCACGCCGGCCTCGACAATCTGGCGTGGATTGGCCGCCCGCCCGCCGCCGTTTCAGTGAAAAATGCCAGTCACATCACATTTGAAAACTGCACCTTTGAACAGCTGGCGTCCGCCGGTTTGGATTTTCAAAGCGGCACGCATGATGACCTGGTGCGAGGCTGCACCTTCCGCGACCTTGGCGGCAACGGGATCCAGCTCGGCAAATTTTCGGACCCGCAGGTCGAAGCCCATATTCCTTATCAACCGGCCGACGCCCGCGAAGTCTGCGCGCAGGAGAAAATCTCCAACAATGTCCTCTCTGATTGCGCCAATGAAGACTGGGGCGGCGTCGGCATCGGCGTCGGCTACGCACGAAACATTGTCATCGCGCACAACGAAATTTTCAATCTGCCTTACACCGGCATCAGCGTCGGCTGGGGTTGGACAAAGACGACCAACGCTGCGCGCGACAATTTTATTTTCGCCAATCGCATCCACCGCGTCGGCCAGCGGCTGGGCGACTTGGGCGGCATTTACATCTTGTCGGCGCAGCCGGGAACGGTGGTTGCCGAAAATGCCCTGTTTGATCTGCCGCCGAGTCCGTTCGTGCCGGATCCGCAGCACTGGTTTTATCTCTATCTGGACGAAGGCGCGTCCGGCACCACGGTGCGCGACAACTGGTGTCCGGCGGAAAAGTTTTTGAAAAATGCCAACGGGCCGGGCAACACGTGGACGAATAACGGTCCACTGGCTTCCGCAAAAATCAAAAACGCCGCCGGCCTGGAACCGGCGTTTCAATATTTGCTCCCAAAAACCAAGGCCGATTAATCTTCAAGCTGCAACGAAACATGAAAACATTTCTTGGTCTCCTGTTCGCCGCGTTCACGCTGGCCGCCGCCCACGCCGCGCTGACGCCGGTTGATTTGCGCTGCGATTACGCCGTGAACCCGCTGGGCGTGGACTCACAAAATCCGCGACTGTTCTGGAAGCTGACGGGCAGCGAACGCGGCCAGCGGCAGACGGCGTATGAAATTCTCGCCGCGTCCGCCACCGCACAGCTCGCGCGCAACACCGGTGATCTGTGGGCCAGCGGCAAAGTGGCTTCGGCTGAAACCATCCAGATTCCATATGCGGGAAGGGAATTGACGTCGGCGGCGCGGATTTTCTGGAAGGTCCGCGTGTGGGACGAACACGGGAAAGTTTCCAAGTGGAGCCCGCCGGCGACGTGGACGATGGGCCTTTTGAACGTCACCAATGATCCAACCTCCTCGCACGGTGTGGTCGGCGGCAATTGGAAGGCGGGGTGGATCGGCGCGGATGACACCAACCTTCCATCGCTGCTTCTGCGCCGTGAATTCGTGGTGAACACTGGACTCAAGCGCGCACTCGTGAATGTCTGCGGCCTCGGCCAATACGAGCTGACGCTCAACGGCAAAAAAGTAGGTGAAGACTTTCTTTCGCCCGGCTGGACCAAATACGATAAGACGTGTCTTTACGACACACACGACCTCACGGCGAAGTTGCGGCGCGGTAAAAATGCCATCGGCCTCGAACTGGGTAACGGCATGTATAATGTTCTCGGCGGTGGCCGGTTCACCAAATTCAAAGGCTCGTTCGGCCCGCAGAAGGCCATCGCGCAAATCCGGCTGGAATACGAAAACGGCATGGTGGAACTCATCAGCACAGACGGAAGTTGGCGCACCGCGCCTGGCCCGATTACCTTTTCCTCGATCTATGGCGGCGAAGATTTTGACGCCCGGCTCGTGCAAACCGGTTGGAACAAACCCGATTTCGACGACTCAGAATGGCCGCACGCAAAATTTGTGGACGGTCCCGGCGGACAATTGCGCGGGCTTTCCTGCGCCGCGCCGCCGATCCGCGAGTTTGAAATTCACCAACCGGTCGCAAAACACACGCTCACGAATGGGGACGTGGTTTTCGACCTCGGCCAAAATGCCGCGCACGTTCCGAGAATTTCCGTGACCGGCCCGGTGGGGAGCAAAGTGCGGCTCCTGCCGGCGGAGCTGCTGGGCGACGATGGCGCAATCAATCAAAGCTCCATGGGTGCCGGCCATCGCGGCTCGCTCTGGTGCGAATTTACCAAGGCCACGGACGGCCTGGAAACGTGGTCGCCGAAATTCTTCTATGTCGGCTGCCGCTATGTGCAGGTGCATTTTGCGCCCGCCACCACCAACGGCACGTTGCCAAAAATCAAATCCCTCACCGGCGGCGTGGTGAACTCCGCCTCCGAGCCCGTTGGCGAATTTGCCTGTTCCAACCCGTTGTTCAACCGCATCCGACAACTTGTCCGTTGGGCGCAGCGCAGCAACATGGTCAGTTTGCTGACCGACTGCCCGCATCGGGAAAAGCTCGGCTGGCTGGAGGAAGACCACTTGAACGGCCCGGCGTTGCGCTACGAATTCGACCTCGCGCAACTGTTCACCAAGACGATGAATGACATCGCCGACTCGCAGCTCACCAATGGCCTGGTGCCGACGACCGCGCCGGAATACACCATCTTCCGCGACAAGACCAACACGAACCAATTGCGCAATGCCTTCGGCGATTCGCCGGAATGGGCCGCGACGTTCATCATCGTGCCGTGGCAGCAATACGAATTCGACGGCGACGTGCAACTGCTCCGCGCGCACTACGACGCGATGAAGCATTATCTCACTTACTTCGGCAGCCGCGCGGAAAATCACATCGTCAACTACGGCCTCGGCGACTGGTATGATGTCGGCCCGAAAAAGCCCGGGGTCTCGCAACTCACCCCCATCGCGCTCACGGCCACGGCCTTTTATTTTCAAGATGCGGACATCATGGCGCACGTCGCCGCGCTGCTCGGCAAGGACGGTGACGCAAAGCAGTATTCCGAACTCGCCGGAAAAATCCGCGCCGCGTTCAACCAACAATTTTACGACCGGACAAATCGCTTTTACGCGACCGGTTCGCAATGCGCCAACGCCATTCCGCTCGTGCTGGGCTTGTGCGAAGCGAGCAATCGCGCCGCCGTGGTGGACGCCATCGTGCGCGATGTGCGGGCGCGCGGCAACGCGCTGACCGCCGGCGACGTCGGCTATCGCTACCTGCTCCGCGCGCTGGCCGATGGCGGGCGCAGCGATGTGATTTTTGAGATCAACAACCAGACGAACCAGCCCGGCTACGGCATGCAACTGGCGAAAGGCAAGACCAGTTTGACCGAGGCGTGGGATGGCGGCTCGTCGCAAAACCACTTCATGCTCGGCCAGATTCAGGAATGGTTTTATCACGACCTCGCGGGCATCCGCTCGGAAGGCGACGGGTTCAAAAACATCAGCATCAATCCGCAGCCCGTCGGCGCGGTGACGTGGGTGAAGGCCAGTTACCATTCCCGCCGCGGCAAAATCAGCTGCGATTGGCAACGCGCCGGCGAAAAATTCACACTCGCCGTGACCATCCCGCCCAACACGACGGCGACGGTTTTTGTGCCCGCCACCTCCGCCAGCGACGTGCTGGAAAGTGGCAAACCAACCGCGCCCAGCCGCCGCGTGAAATTCCTGCGGGCCGAAAATGGCCGGGTGATTTACGAAGTTGCCGCCGGCACTTACACGTTTCAGTCGCGCGGAAATGGCGGGGTGGGTTCAAAATAAAGTCCGGCCGACAGCGAGCCAGGCGGGCGGCAACGCGTTGGGCCGCGCAGCGGGCGCTGGAACGGGGCACACCATGAGCTGCCATCGCAAGGCACCCAAGGCCGTCCCAACGGGTGTTACAACTGCGGCGGGCGCGGGGTGAAAACTTTCAGCGTCACGCCCTCGCCGCTGGTGTTGCCGCCGAAGACGGAGAGATAAAAATATTTCGCCACGGTGTCGTATTCCGGCAACAGGGCGAAGTCCATCCATTCGCGCACGGCGGGCGGGAACATCTTCATGGTGGTATCGGCTTCGCTGGCATTCTTCACGAGCTTGAAATAGGAACGCATGGTCTCGCGCTGGTTCTGGAATCCGAACAGGCCGCCGCCCGTGCCCACGTGCGCCGCAGCGCTCGCCAGGCCGGCGGATTCGCGCAGGGGTTTGGACTTGCCGTCCGCGCTGCGCAGATAGTCCTCGAGAATGGATGTGTCGGTGCTGAGGGCCAGATAGCCGCCGCTGGAGGATACGTTGAACGTCGGTGGTTGGCTGGCCTTGCCGTTGATCGCCGGGGACTTGGGGAGGGCGAAGGAATAAATTTTGTGGCCGACAAATTCCCGCGGCTCCACCGAGGCATTCGCCGGCGACGCCATGGCCGCCACCACCTTGAGGCCCTGGATGACCTGTTCGGTATTGTTCACCGCCACCAGATACAAGGTCGGCGGGCTGGACAGGGCGGCGATCGAGTCGCCGACGGGTGCTTTCTCGAAAGTAATGATGTCATCGCCGAGGTTGGCGAAAAGATTGTTGCGCAGATCAAAGCTGGGATCTTTCATCTGGGCAAAGGTGTTGGCCGTATCAATGATCGAATTGATGCCGGCCAGTCCGACCGGTGACAGGGAAGCCACCATTTTTTGAAGCTCGGCCCAGGTCTGCTTGCCGTCTAAACGGAGGCGCGAAAATTTCAGGGCTTCGGCCGGCACAAACATTGGCGCGCTGGCGTCCTTGTTGGGCAGCGCCAGCATTTTCAACAGCCCGGCCCGCCCGGATTCCGGCGCGGTCAGATGGAAAGCGACCGTGGATCCGTCCGGGGTTTCGCGCAGCGCAAAGCTCGCGGATTTCAGACCATCCAGGCCGGTCGCGGCGAGAATTTTGGTGCTGGAAAAATTCGGCATTAACGACGGCGCGGCGCTGCCGGCGCTGTCATCGGCGGCCTGGGACACGAGGTTGAAAAAGGCCTTGCCGTTGAACCAGCCGTAATACGCCGGGGCGTCGCGGAACTGCGCGAGCTTGTCCGCCGCGAAGGTGGCGTCCGCCGCCAGCGCGGGCGCGCTGCCGCCGGTCAGATGCGCGGCCACCGGTTCCACGACCTTCGGCGAATTGCCCGCGACGAGCAGCGATTGAAACTGCGTGAAATAAATCTCCGTGGGCCGCTCCGGCTTGGGCTCCTTGCCGATTTCCGAAACCGGCGCGCGTTTGGGAAAGAGCTCCGCGAAATCATTGCTCGCCAAGGTCACGACCGTGAAGGCGAGGCCGTGAAATGTTTCCGTGCGCAGCGTGCGGCCGTCCGCCGCCCATTTTTTCTGGAGCGTGGCCAGATTGGTCTTGAGCGCGTCGCTTTTGTCGCGCGCGTCCAGCAGCAGCAGCAGGCCAGGCGACACGTCTTCGTGCCCGTTCGCGCCATTGACGGTGACGGCCAGCGTGAGCTGGCCTTGCAGCAGATCGGCGAAGCCGGCCACCTTCAAGCCGAGGTCGTGTTCGAGCGGGGCGGTGAATTTTTCATTCAGCTTGGCCATGAACTTGTCATGAAACGGCTTCATCGCCGCGTCATTCCAGAACATCAACTGCGGCGACCCCTTGGCCGCAGCGCGGAACGCCGTGCCATCCGGCAGAGTGAAAAACGCGAGTGTGTCGGCCGGCAGCAGGTTTTCCGCAGGCGCAATGGCGGCGCGCACCGGCGCGGTGTGCGTGAGGAAAACAAACGTGGCGATGGCAGCAAAGCCGGCGGTGAGCCGGCGAACTCGGGGCATCATAAAATGGTGATGTTGAATAAAAATGTGGCGACATCATGCCGCAATAGCCGCCATTGCCAATTCAAAAAGCAACTGCCCGCGCCAGTTTCAGCGGACAGGAAAGGAATGGAAATGACTGAGAAGGCCGCCACCATTGCGTAACGCAAACCAGGTATTGCGGGTGAAACAACCTGCCACAATACCTTTGGCTGACCGGGACAGCGCCCCGAGGAGGGCAAGGCGTCTGGTGGTTCAGTTTAATGTCGCCGAGCTTTGATTTCGTTCGTAGCTGTGAAGCCTTTCAGCGTTCGATATTCACTTGCACCCCGCGTGTAGTGGTTGGCGTGTGGAGGTCTATTTAGTGTTCTGATTTGTTCCAGCGCCGGAAGCAGAGAAGCAAGGTGCTCAATGCGGCCAAGACAAGCCGACTCGGTTCGGGAACGACTGATGGCGAAAATTGGATGTTATCAAGGGTGCTCGTTTCGGTGAGCGGAGCCATGGTGAAGAGCAGTTGCCCGACCTGGCCCGCATAAGCTGAAAGGTCTGCTCCATAAACCGAATAGTTGGCAGTGGTGGCAATGGCGTTAAACGAGAGGGCTTGGTTGTTAAATGTAACTTGCATCTGGCCTAAGCTGACCCAGAACGTGATAGACCGCGCCCACAGTGGAATCTGCCCAGTTTGACCGAGTGAAATTGACCCATAGCCTGGAACGCCAGCGCTGACCAGAAAGGCATAATTTCTTCCTTGAATGGGCGGCAATGATGAGGGGGGATTGGTGTCCAACAGGCTGATTGAACCGCCACTCAGCGACGCATCGTTGTAAAACACATAGGGAGCGGTAACTGTCCAGCCAGGAAAGGCGTTGGTGGCGGGAATTACGCCAAAAACTACATTCGTAATTTGCGCCCGTTCAAAATCCAAATTGATGAAGCCTTGGCCGAACGCCGCGCCGGTTCCGAGGAAAGAAGCGGCAGCGAGGATCATGAAGTAGGGAGTCTTCATGATGCTTTTCTCCGTAACGTGAAGCCCAGCAAACCCGCACCCAACGCCGCCAAGGCCACAGCGCCCGGTTCAGGAACCGGGTTTGTGGAAAATTGGATGTTATCGAGCGTTGAACTTCCAGCGAATGCAGGCAGGGTGAATAGTAGCTGCCCCGTTTGTCCCGCATAGGCGGTTACATCTGCCCCATAAACAGCATAGCTGGCCGCGTTGCTGATGGTGTTGAAGGAAAGTGGCTGGCCATTAAAAGTGCCCTGCATGCCACCGATGTCACCCCAAAAGCTGATGGTTCGTGCCCAAACTGGAATGCGGCCGGTTTGACCGAGTGAGATGGAATAGCCTGGCCCGCCTGACCTATTTGCGGCATCAAAAAATGCATAGTATGCACCTTCAAGGGGGGGGGTAAGTAAAATGGGAATTTGTGCTCATTATGCTTATCGAGCCACCACTGAGAGAGAAGTTGTTATAAAGCACATATCGAGCCGAGACTGTCCAGAAGGGAAAAGCGTTCGTGGCAGGAACTTCAAACCCAGATGGAATGCCGGCCAGATTTGCTGCCTCAAATCCAAGATTAACGAAGCCTTGAGCGTGGCAAAGGCATAACATTACATGCAATTGGCTTACAAGAATCATTATAAGTTTCATAGGAATTATATTTTTTTCAGGCATTATCTGGTAACAAACGGGTCGCCAACCATTTGGTAGTATAATTTACCATAGGCACTCATACTACTCGAACCCCACGCACAGATTGCGAAATTTTTGCCGGCTGCCCACAAACCAAAATAAATACTATTGTCAGTGGCTTGAGCACCGGGTTCATCCACATATGACACCGCACCAACAGGCGTATTTGAATAATTTGTTCCACCGAAAGCATTGCTGGAATACCACTTTAAGATATTCCCTTGGCCATCTTGGTGTCTTTAGGTTGATGAAGCCTTGCGTAAACCCAGGGCGCATTCCGGCGGGCAAAACCGCGATAGTTAATAGGACTCGCAGAGATTTCATTGGGAATGATGTTTCCGCCAGCACCGCCCGCCAACAAGCACAGCGCCCAACGCGGCTAAAGCCAGCGAGCCAGGTTCTGGAATTGGTGTGGATAAAAATTGGATGTTGTCCACGTATTGCCATTGTGCCGCATAAGCAGTGAAAAGTAATTCACCGGTTTGTCCGGCGTAGGCTGAAATATCCGCGCCATAGATGCCATAGCTTCCTGTGGTGCCAATTCGATTCACATTCAATACCTGCCCGTTGAAGGTGACATTGGATTGGCCCGAAATACCCCAAAAGGTCAAGGCCAGGGCATCCATTGGAATTTGCCCGGTCTGACCAATGCCGGCACTGATGGGTTGGCCACCAGAGTTGCCTTGCAGCAAAACAAAGAAGCGCCCTTGGATGGGAGTAAAGCCGCTGTTGGTGCCCTGCAAATCAACCGATGCGGCCCCAAGACTCAATGTGTTGTAAAATATGTATGATTGCGGATTGCCAAAAATGTAGGCCGTCCAGCCAGGTATGCCGTTTGTGGTGGGAACACCTGTTGGCCCTGGACCATAAGCGGCAACATTTGCTGACTCAAAGTTGAGGTTTATGAAGCCTTGCGTTAATGCTGTTTGGGCTGTGAGAAGCAGCGTCGCAAACAGAATGCTATTTATAGTTTTCATTTATTATCTCTTATCTTGTTATCAATGGGTCGCCAACAGCTTGGAATACCGGAAGGAATGGCAGCGGAGATGAAAGTCCTCGCGAATGCCATGAGCATATTCCAAAATTTTTTCCGGTGGCCCAGAGTCCAAAATAAATAGAATTATTATTTTTTCCTGGCAACCCAGGTTCATCCACAGTAGTGACTGCGCCTATAGGCGTGTTGGAATAATTAATACCCCCAAAAGCCGTGCTGGAAAACCAAAAATTAAATGATCCTTGCGCGCCGGGTGTGTATATTTGCTGGCCATTAAATGACTCTTCAGTGTTGATGAGCCACCAACCACTGTTTCCATACCACTTAATGGTGCCATCTATCGTCCGACTAGGAGTAATATCGCCATGAGTTCCCCAACAAACATAGCCTGCCACATTCGTCATCGTGAGGCAGTGATTTGTCAGGGTAAACACGTTGTCTAGCAGGATGCGATCATAATAGTGGATTTCGGTCGAAGGTATTCCGAAGGCGAGCAGCCCGTTTGTCGCGGAAGAAATAACTGTTTGCAAAGAATAATTCTCGCAGCCTTCGCAAGTCATGCCATTGCGAACATCATCAAGAATAAAGTTAGTGTTTCCATAGTTCCCGGCACTGGCGCTCAATATGGGACTATTGCTGAAAATCGGAACGCCAAGATTTGCCAATTTGTTGATGTATGCAATGCAGTCATTGGTGCGGTTCACTAAATTGCCCATACCCATATTAAGATGGGTCACAAATGGTTGCCAGTTCGCCTGAATGTTTTGGAATTGCATGCATACACTTGAGGAAGCTGGGGCAGCAAAATAGGCGATAGGCCAAATAGGAAAGGCTGTATTAGTGCTAACCCGGCCCGGCACATCCATAAACAAAATCACAAATTGCGGGCGCTTGGTTGGGTTGCCAACCAACCAGTCATGCACGGGATTCAGGAGGTGGTTTGTCAGGTCAGTCGGCGTGATGGTTTCAAAATACCCCGGTGTTACGGAATTGGTCCACCCAATCCCCAGCACATTGGCTCCGCCGATGTTTTGGCGGTGTGCGAGGTAGTAATCCAACACAGTCTTGCTGTCCACGGAGTTGGTGTTGTAAATGAGCAGTAAGTCTTTTGGCACTTTAACTGGATAGGAAACCAGCGGCAGGAACTTGCTGGCGAGGGTAAAGGCTCCACCGCCCGCAAAGAGCTTCACATTACTTAAACCGCTGGTGAAATTCGTCTGGCCATCCGTATTGTCGCCCCAGCAAATTACCGTGCCATTATTCTTAAGCGCGAGGCTGTGATTTTCTCCGGCCGCCACGTTCATTACGTTCGTCAGGTTTGCTGGAACATTTGTCCATGCGCCCCATGCCGCCACTGTGCCGTCAATTTTCAATGCCAGTGCGTGCGCACCACCCGCAGCAATCGCAACGACGTTCGAGAGATTTGCCGGAATATTCGTCTGGCCGTAATCGTTCGCCCCCCAAGCTACGACCGTTGAATTTTTGAGCAAGGCCAGATGAAAGTTAGTGCCGGAGGCAATCGCCGTCACATTGGTCAGCCCAGCCGGCACCGGCGCGTTGGTTTGGCCCCATTGCAAAATCGTTCCGTCCATATTCAACGCGAGGCTTTGCGCTCCACCTGCGGAAATGGCGATAACATTGGTGGCATTGCCGGGCACGTTCGTTTGGCCGAAATCATTCCATCCCCAGGCAACCACGATGCCGTTCGCTTTCAAGGCGAGATCGTGCCGTGAACCAGCGGCAACCGCAATGGCATTGGTCAGCAACGGCGGAGCGGTGACCGCAACAAAATTGAACCCCGTCCAATACGAACCCCAACTCACCACCAGTCCGTTGTCTTGGGCCACGATGCCATGCGCTTTTCCAGCCGCCAGCGAAAGGACATTGGTGGCGTCTGTCGGCCAGACCAACTCGCCGTTGGTATTGGATCCCCAGCCGGAAATCAGCCCCGGCCCGTAGGCCGGATGGGGAACGGTCAGCGTCGCAATATTGCTCGTCACCGAGCCACTGCTGGACGAGATGACCACTTGATAATTGCCCGCAACGGAGCTTTGAACATTGGACAAGGTCAAGGAAGAGTTGGTGGCTCCGGGAAGGTTCACGCCGTTAAGCTGCCACTGATACGTCAGCCCCGCAACTCCGCGCGCCCGAACTGAAAAGGTCACATTGGTTCCGGGCGCAACCGTCAAGCTGTCCGGCTCGTCGTAAATGACCGGGGTCAATTGGCCGTAACGAATCGCCAAGCCATGACCGCCCCCGGCACCAATCGTTCTGACACCAGTCAGCCTGTCTGGAAAATCAAGTTGACCGGTGCGATCATCGCCCCAAGCCGTCACCGTTCCATCCGACTGCAAGGCCAGGCTGTAAACCGTGCAGCCGGCAACCGCCACCACGTTTGACAGGCCCGCTGGCACGATGGACTGGCCGTCATCGTCCCATGCGGTGTTGATGGCACCCGCGCCCGCACCCCAGGCTGCCACCGTTCCATCCGCTTTCAGAGCCAGCGTGTGATAGCCGCCAGCAGCAATGGAAACGACGTTGCTCAACCCGGCTGGCACATTAGTGAGACCCCAATAATAAGGATAGCCGCTGTAATTGTAGCGCGCCCACATTGCCACCGTGCCATTGGCCAACAAGGCCGCGCCTTGAACGGCACCACCGGCAACTTGCGTTGCCGCTCCGAGCGCGGGAACATTGGTCTGCCCATAATAGTTGTAGCCCCACGCTACGACGCTTCCATCGTTCCGCAAAGCGAAGCCACACCCATAACCGGCAGCAATGGTCATGACATTGGTCAACCCGATGGGCACATTCGTCTGGCCGACGTCATTCGTGCCCCACGCCACAACCGTGCCGTTGGCCAACAACGCCAGTGCGAATTCGTCACCGGCGGCAATGCTCGTCACATTCGTCAAATTGGCGGGAATATTTGTTACGCCACCGATGCTCTTACCCCAGGCAACCACCGTGCCGTCGGCTTTTAATGCCAGGCTAAAATCAAATCCCCCGGCCACACCTATTGCATTGGTCAACCCTGGCGGCACGTCGCACTGACCGGCCCCATTGTCGCCCCACGCCACAACCATGGTTGGCGCAGGCGCACAAACGGCGTAAAAAACCGGCTGCCAGGGTTGGTTGATCAGGGAGACCAGCGTGCAGGTATATGTGTTTGTCAGCCAGATCCATTGTGGATTGGCCAGATTGGTGGTGCTGTAAACGCCATACCAAACGAAGTTTGTCCCGCCCGCCAGATTAAACGACACCGCCATAGTGTCGTTGGTCGTTAGCGTGGCCACCACGTTCGTGAGATAGACTTGTCCGCCAGTCGCGCAATCGCAAAGCGGCGAGAGCGGGGAATTTCCTCCGCCCAGCCCCATTGGAGATGCCCGCAGCGCCGAACGCGTGGCTGTTCGCAGTGCCAACCACCTTTGATATTCGGCCTGGCTGATTGGCCCCAAAGCCGCGTTGGAACTCAAAGCCTCGTAAATAAATGAAACCTCTTTTTGATTCAGCAGATGGCTGTATGAACATAATTCCTCAAAAGCACCATCCGCCGGATCGGTTCCGGCCAGGCCACTGCCAACCGTCACTGCGCCAACGGCGGGCGGTATGGCCAAAGTTCCACCGCCGGTGGCAACCAGCGTTCCGTCAATAAATAATGCCGTCCCTTTGGGACTAAAATTCAGAGTGACCAAATGAGATTTATCGGCCTGCCAACTAATGCCAGTCTTGAGCAAGGCCTCCGGACCGCCATTGGCACCACCCAGCAACGCCAACATTGTTCCGTCCGAACTGACCTGCAACGACCAGGCAGCGACAGATTCTCTATTTCCCACCACCGACAATTCAATCAGCGGAGCATTGACTCCCGGCCCATTGCCATTCGCCAGCGAAGCACTCGACCAATTCGGTTTGAACCAAAATTGTATCGCGCCGGTATTGCAGGTGAGGTTGGTATGGCCGGTCGAGTCCACCGCCGACACAACA
The DNA here is from genome assembly GCA_903850425.1 of uncultured Verrucomicrobia subdivision 3 bacterium. Classification (GTDB taxonomy): domain Bacteria; phylum Verrucomicrobiota; class Verrucomicrobiia; order Limisphaerales; family UBA11358; genus UBA11358. The sequence goes on from CAINLR010000141.1 coordinate 183,563, forward strand.
AACGGATTCACGGGCGAGCCGGAACATTCCAGTGCGTAACCCGACCAGCTTTCAACCAGCATGAAATTATCCACCGAGATTAGCGCGTCCCGCGCACCCGAATAGTAGGCGGCATCAAAATTTTCGGAGTATATCGGGCTTGCAATTGTAGGGAGTGGCGGCAATGGCAAGCGCGGCGCGGCATTCAATAATCCAGAAAAGTAACATTGCAAAACGCCAGCCGCCACAACCGTGCCAAGAAGACTTCTGATTGATTTCACAACTAATTTCCCCCGCTTGCGATCCCGTCTGTTCTCCCAACCAAGAGGGCGTGATTACTCACGCCCCAGAACAGGCACTGGTATGCCTTGAAAGGAACGCTTTCGGCACGCCCAGTTGTGGGCGTGCTTCAAGCAGTGTCCTTTCATTAAAATTACCAGTTTTGTTCTGGACCGCAGCCGAAGCCGCAAATATGTGTTTTTGTTTTTCTCTGTTTCGTTTTTCCTGACGAGCGTGTTTTTTATGCGTCCGCCAAAATTGGCCAGAATTTATTTCGCCGGTGTGGGCGGCGGCGTGGGGTTGTTGCCATTGCCATGTCCGCCCGGACGGTCAATGATGATCCGCGCGTTGGTGTAATCGCGATAAAAATCCGGGTGGGTGTCCTCGTATTGGAGCATCAGGTTGTCCAGGCCGTTGTTCAGAATGCCGTCAATCCGGTCCAGCGCCGCGTCAATCGCCTGCCCGACGCCTTTGGCCGAACCGATGGCCACCTGCGGCAGCGGCAGCAATTCTTCGTAGTCGTCCAGCAGTTGTTGCAAGTTGTCGAGGCCGGCCTGGGTCACGCCAAAATCCCCGAGCGCGGCGAGATTGGCGGTGGCGGCGGAGTGAATGTCTTCGCATTTGCTATGCGAGTCCTGGCCGCGTCCGCTCAACAGCAGGGTCAGGGTGGTGTCCACGCGCACGAGGAGTTCGTGGTTGCCCGCTTCATGGGCATAGGCGGCGACGCCTCCGGCAATGATGAGCGCGGCTTTGCACAACGCCAGCCGGGCGGCCTCCTTGTCCTCGGCGCTGCCGGTTTTGCGCCGGAGGGTCTTGGGAGCGTTCTTGGTGATAAAGGCGATCTCGGTGGCGAGTTTGCCTTGCAGTTTCACGAAGCCGGGCGTGTCCTTCCAGAGGGCTTGATAAGCTTTTTCCATCAGAACCACGTTCGTAGCCTGTGCCATTGCGAATTTATTTCTTTTGGGAGCATCCATGCGGCAATCAGAACACCAGTTTTCATGGCTGGCAAGCAAATAAATAAGGGCGGGCATGATTATTTTGAGCCAGAGATAAACAAGGCTAACCAAGTGATGAAAACCACTGATACCGGGCAGGGTTTTATTGAGTCAGAGCAGCGGGAGATTGAAGTGGAGCAAGGTTTTGGCGACCGCGAGCAGGATTTTATTGACCAAGAGCAGTTTTTTAATGAGCCAGAGATAAGACCTATTGATGCAGAGATGAAAGCTATTAATCCAGAGCAGCGCGTTTTTGAGTCCGGGCAGTCTTTTGGCGAGATCGAGATGCCATTTGGCCAGTCAGGGCTGGATGCGGGTGAGGATGATCGGGACCAAGCAAACTAGTCGGATTCTTGCACCGAACGCGACCAGACACTTCTGCGCGGCGGCCTGCAATTCGGGCAATCGTTAGGCGGTGGCCGGCAAGCCTTATTTCTCCACCGGCTTGGCTTTCATCCGGCTCGGCGGTTCAAGGTAGCGGAACGGATTGTTCGGATTGTCCGTCGAGTAGGCAAAGGCGTCACGGTGATCCAGGAAGTTTTTGACGAGCTCGATCGGGATCGCAAAACCGAGCCCCTCGCCGAAGGTGATTTTCATGTTGGTCACGCCCACGACTTCGCCGGCGAGGTTGAAGAGCGGGCCGCCGCTGTTGCCGGGATTGATCTGCGTGCTGGTCTGGAGATAAAGCTGGCCTTCCATCTGGCGCGTCTTGGTGCTCAAGATGCCCTGCGTCACGGTGCGTTCCAGGCCGAGCGGACTGCCGATGGCAAACACGCCGTCGCCCACGTTCAACAGGTCGGAGTTGCCCAGCGTGACCGGCTTGAATTTCGGCGCGTCCTTGTCCTCAATGTGCAGCAGCGCGAGGTCTTGAAATTTATTGATGGCGATGATCTTGACCTGCTTGTAAGTCTCGCGGTCGAGCTGGCCATTGCGCTGATGATACACCTCGACGGAAATTTCCGATTCGCCTTCGATGACGTGGAAGTTCGTGATCAGGTAGCCATCTTCGTTCAGGAAGAAACCGGAGCCGAGGCCGCTGGGATTTTTCACCTGCACCACGGCTTCGCCGATCTGTTTGACGAGCGAACTCACATCGCGCGCGGTGGCAGACTTGGTGGTCGCGGCGTAGAATTGGCCGCCGGTGCTGACGGGCGCGGCGACGGAAGGGTTCGTTTCCGTCGCCTTGACAACGCGGGCAATGGCGGCGCGCGGCACGACCAGCACGGTGTAGCCGACATCCACGACGACGGCCTCCGGTTTTTCGGCGAGGATTTTTCCCGTCACGGCGGACGCATCCTTCAGTTGGATGGTATCGGCGGACACGAACTGCCCGCCGCTCACGAGCAGCGCAGCCAGAACGAGATGTTTCTTGAGCACCATGGGCGGACGATAATGCAACGCCTTTGATTTGACAAGCCGCGCGCCGGTTCATACCTGGTCGGCTAATCCTTACCCTCGCTTGCTGGTCCGCGATTGTTTGACAAACGGCGGAGGCAAACGCTGGTTCCTGCCGGAATTATTCCAAGCTCCTCGTGGCGGGCGGTAATTTGTGAATCTCACCCCGACCTATTCCAGCATCGAGGTGCGCTATCCACTGGCCATCGCCGCCGATAACCTCTGCGTGCGGCGGAAATGGCGGCTGGGAAAGCAGAAGAAACAGGAGTTAAGCAGGCGGCGCTGGCGGCGGTATGGAGCCGGCGCCTTATGCGGCCTTAGGTCGGTCAACTCAAGGGGTTTTAGAAGCAGTGCAACATCGGATTGTCTATTAACTGACATTAATAGTTATTCGAATGATCATGTCGTTGGTGGGAATCTTGGTCATTTTAAAATGGTCCTGTTTTTTATCTTTGCCTTTACGAGTTTTAGGCACCGATGGTCGGTAGCGTAATTGAAGGAAGGATTCGCACCGTTTGCTTTTATTCAGTGCTTTTTTCTTAACGGCAAATTGTATTTTGTTGTTCTGGAAATTTTCATCACTGGCTATATCCAGTCCTCGCCATTTTTTAAGATCATCTTTGTCGTCACCGACCGAGGGATGGCCACAAATGGTTTGGTCCACGAGATCCGCCGTGGAACTCTTGTGCCAATGCGCCGCGAAATTGTGGCCAATGGAATTTAGCTGAATGATGTCGCCGTCCTGAATATCTATGTCGTTTAAGTTGAGCAGCTTTTTTTTGTTGCGGCAAATCTCTTTGAATTTTGCCTTCCATTTGGATCCGTCGGTGCTGAATCTGACCTCCCAGTTGTGATCGGGATTTGATAAAGGCGATGTCATTTATTCCTCCAATGGTTGTCGTTGTGGTTGCTTGGTTGGTGGCGGGAAAAGTCACCGTCACCCGGCAGCCTGTTTCCGGGTCAATGCCGGCAACCTCAAGGTTTAGCCGTCAATACTTTTAGGCGCGCTTCACATTGCATCAAACGATCCGTGCGGTCAAGTATGTCGTAAGGTGATTCCAAGGCATTAATGATATTGGGCAAAAAAGGGTTCTGGTTCAGAATGCTGTCCGCATCCGCGAGCGCCAACTCATTCCACATTTTTCTTTGAGCCTCGGGCAAACCAGAGCTGGCTTCGCCCAACGCGGCTTCATAGCTGGCCAGCCGCGTGCGCACAAAAGCATTGCCGGCGGACTCCTGCAGGATGGCCTGGGCGAGCGGAATCGCTTCATCTTTCAATAGTCTGGTCCATTCCGGCGCATTCGTCCTGGACTCGAAAAGCGCGACGCCCGCGTTGCCGAAATACAAATAGTTGCGGGGGCTAAGATCGCTGGCGCGTTTGAAAGCCTGGTATGCCGGCAGATAGTTTCCGCAGCGGAGACAGACATTACCATAAACCGATAGCTTTTCCGGGTCATTGGTTTGGTTCATCAACGGACGGGCCAGCGCCAACGCCTCCGCCGTGCGTCCGGCACCACACAGAATATTTATGGCTTGTTCGGTGGAAGCCATGGCCGGTGGCGTGCTATGGGCGGCCTGGAGGAAGGCGCGCACGCTGTTGGTCAAGTTGTTTTCGCGATACCAGAAAACCCCCAGCTGATGCCAGGCCTCCCAAGCCGATCCGGCCTTCGCTTCGGCGCGCTGCGCATGCTCCAAGGCCGCTTCGCGGTGCCCGGCCGCAAGCTCCGCGTAAGCCAGCCGGGCCAGCAGCGCGCCATCCTGCAACCGCAGGTGATCGTTGGCGCGGCGAAGATGTTCGACGGCATTGGTGGCTTGACCCGTTTCCTCCGCAATCAACCCCAGCACCACGTCGGCGTAACCCACATTGGGGTTCAGCGCCAGCGCCGCATTGGCGTGCTTCTCGGATTCACCCCGCAAAAACACGTCGCCGGTGAGATTGTATTGCAGCCATTCCGCCCAAGCCAAGCCCGCCACCGCCTTGGCGGCGGCGGGATCCAGTTTTTGGGCCTGCTTAAAAAAGCTGGTGGCCTTCTCGATGTGGTGCGGCAGATCATAACGCTCAATCTGCGCCATGCCATTGGCGACGAGGGTTTCCGGATCGGCTTCCGGCCAGGCCAGCCGCAGCCCAAACAGCAGCAACAGAAAGATCGTCACGGTGGAAGCCAGTCGGCTTAGGCGGGCGTAGCGCACCCGGAGCTGATGCCCGATTTTCCCGAGCGCCCTGGTGTGGGAACCATAGCTGTGAAAAAACACCTGCTTCGACGGCTGTGCCTTTACCGGAATCAGCCCCAGCGGGACGAAACTTTTTTGCAAGCTGGCCTCAGCCTGAAGCCAGACTTGTTCGGTGAGGCAGATCCCGTCGGGCGCGGCCAATTGCTCGGCCCGCTTGGCGACGTTCACGATGCCGCCAAACAGATCGTCACCCTCCATCGTGACTTCGCCCGAATTGATACCGATCCGCAACAGGAATTGACGCTCGCGCGGCTGGCTGGCATTGCGACGCCCGACGAGTTCCTGAAGTCTTTGGGCGAACGCAATGGCGGCGGAACCGGACCGGAACTCCACGAATATTTCATCGCCCGCCGTCTTGATGAGCCGGCCTTCGCCGGCCGCCAGACCCTGCTGAACCAGCGCCATCATTTCTCGTCGCAACTCCAAAGCCAGTCCCTGCCGACGAGACGAATAACCCACCATGTCCGCAAACAGAACGGAGGCTAATTTGGAGGTTTCAGTGCTCATGGGTTATGTCGAATGATGGTGCCAGCGGCCTGGGCGTCGCCATCATGGCGAGCAATTAAGCAGCGGGCATGAGGAAAGTCCAATGAAGAAAAAGTCTTTTGGTTGCTGGCCAGTAATGGCGGTGGTTCTTGGTGTTTGCCAAAATACCGCCATTAAGCGCTTGAGAAAACCACCGCCCTGCCCCCCGGCCATAACGACGGCATCAACCGATCCCCCCTCTGGTAACCGGCCAAAGACCGGCCCCTTGCCCACTGCTCCCCGCCTCCGCGCGGCGGACGCCGGGGCCGCGCTGCCAGCCAGTCAACCGATATTCCGTTTTTTTTACCGGGATTGTTTTTATGTGTAACATGAACTCGCATCAATTCTTTTCAAACGCCCGCGACTCCGGCACACTGGCACGAGTGATTGATACCGACGTAAAACTGGCGGCGCTGCTGCCGGTCATCCAAGCCGCCCCCTGGCTGGCCCTCGACACCGAGGCCGACAGCCTCCATGCCTATCCCGAAAAGGTCTGCCTCATCCAGATCAGCACCCCCGCCGGCGACGAACTGGTGGACCCGCTCGCGGCCATTGACCTCAATCCGCTCTTCGCCGTTTTCAATGCGCACGAGATGATTTTTCACGCCGCCGACTACGATCTGCGGCTCCTGCGCAAACATCACGAATTCACTCCGCTCGCCATTTTCGACACCATGCTCGCCGCGCGATTGCTGGGCGAACCGCAGTTTGGCCTGAGCAACCTGGTGGAAAAATTTCTCGGCGTGAAGCTCGACAAAGGCTCGCAAAAAGCCGACTGGGCGCGCCGGCCGCTCACCGAACGCATGGAGGTTTACGCCCGCAACGACACGCATTACCTCAAGCCGCTGGTGGACAAGTTGAAGGCCGAACTCATCGAGAAAAACCGGCTGCCGTGGCATTCGGAAAGTTGCGCGCGGCTCATCGTGGACTGCTCGCAGCCGGTCGTAGTGGATGAAGAAACGGTCTGGCGCATCAAAGGCAGCTCGCATCTGGGCCGCGCGGAACTCGCCGTCGTCCGCGAACTCTGGCGCTGGCGCGAACGCGAGGCCATCACCGCCAACCGGCCGCCGTTCTTTGTCCTGTCGCACGAAACCCTCGTCGCCATCGCCATCGCCGTGGCCGCCCAGCAACCCGTGGATCCGCTCGTGCCGCCGCGCATGCATCCGCGCCGCCGCGACGCGCTGATGAAAACCATCCGCGCCGCCGCCGCCGTGCCGCCGGAAAAATTTCCCGCCGTCATCCGGCACCATTCGCAGCGCCCGAGCGAGGCGGAATTCCGCCGGTTCCGCGAATTGGAGAAGCTTCGCAACCGCCACGCAGACACCCTGGGCATTGACCCCACCCTGATCGCCAGCAAAGCCACGCTGGGCGACCTCGCCCGCGATTGGGAAAAACACTCGCCGGACTTGATGAACTGGCAGCGGGAGTTGCTGAAATAATTTCGGCACGCATTCATTTTACGAACGCGCCCCGGGCCAGCGCAGCGGTGGCTACGGGCTGGACATGACGCGATAAAAACGCTGCGGATAATTCGTCGCCGCCCCATCGAGTAATTGAAATATCCCGGCCGGATCGGCCACGGCGTTGGTCACATAAATCCAGGCTATTGGCACGGACAGGTTAGTCGCCGCATCCAGTTCATAGTTGATGCCGGCCGCGCCGGTGCCGTTGAAAATAAAATTACCATCCCCCGCCGGCACTATGGCACTGAACTGGGGCGCGGCCGTAACGATGACGGACACGGTGCCGTTGGCATTCAGGTTGGCCGTGCTCCAAGCCAGTCCGACGCCGAGCGGCGGAAGGTTGGACGTCGTAAAGGCAAGGCCGGCATAATTGGTCGCCGAAAAAATCTGAAAGCGGTCGCCAGCCGCGAGCGTGCCGCCGAGATTCACCACATTTAACGTGCCCGCGCCATTGACGCTACTCCAACCCACCACGACGTCATTGGTGGCGGCCGACTTGTCCAGCTTGATGAAACAAGTCCCGTTAATCGTCACCGCGCCGTGGATGGTCAGCGTGCCGATGGCGTTGCTGCCGGGCGCTAAAGTTCCGCCGGCGGCAATATTCACCGCTCCGCCGATGCCGCCGATGCCGCCGAGTTTGCCACCATTCACCGTCACGACATTGGTGCCCAGCGCGCCATTCACCAACAGCGTGCCGGCGTTGACGGTGGTGGTGCCGCGATAGGTGTTGGCTCCCGCCAGCGTTTCGGTGGCACTGCCGTTTTTGACCAGGCTGATGGCATTGGTCGCCGCCGCGTCGGCAATGTTGCCACTAAAAGCATTGTTGAAATTTCCGTTTAGATTCAGCGTGAACGTGGCGGGGGCCGCGCCGCTGTTGGCGAGGGCGCCGCCGCCGTTGGCGTCTGACAGCGAGGCGACGGCTTGGGAGTTGCCGCCGAGATCCAGCGTCGCGCCGGACGCGATGGCGAGCGCGGTGGCCACGGGAAGCTGGCCGCCGAAATTGCCCGCCGAGGCCTTGGGCGTGTTGTTCGTGAGCGACTGAATTTCGGCGAGCGTCAACGCGCGGTTGTAGAGCGACACTTCGTCAATCAGCCCGTTAATCTTGATCGCGCCACTGTCGGAATCGGGCGCGCCGCCGATCCACAACTGATTGGCCAGCGTGGACAGCGCCAGGCCCATCGTCGAAGTCACGGTGTCGGCGTGACCGTCCACATAAATCGTTTCGGTGCCCGCGCGATCCACCAGCGTGATGAAATGCCAGACCCCGTTGGTCAAGGCTGTCGTGCCCGCCAGGAAACCGCCGGCCCAGCGCACCGCGCCCGCCGTCGTGCCCGCCACGCTGCCGGAATTGGCGTTCAGCAAATACGCCGTCTGGCCGCTGCTCGACCAACCGCCGTCGCCTTGATACAGGATCACCGCGCCCGCCGTGCTGGTCTTGATCCAGTAGCCGAGCGTCCAGGTGCCAGCGGCGTCGGTGGCGATGCCGCGATTGTTGACGAGCACAATGTTGGTGGCGGCGGTGCCACCCGCGCCATTGATGCTCAACGCATTTCCATACCGTCCACCGCTGACCACGCTCGCGCCGTTGCCAACAATCGTGCCGTTCAAGAGCGCGCCCGCCGCGCCGAAGTTGGTGATGGTCGCGCCGTTGGCGCTGCCGGCAGCGTTGTTGAAGGCGAACTGGAGCACCGGGTCGCGACTCAATTTCACCGTGCCCCCATTGACGATCGTGCCACCAGTGTAAGTGTTGGAACTCGTCAGTGTGAACGTGCCGGAACCATTTTTAACCAGGCTGCCCGAGCCGCTGAGAATGCCGGAGAAGGCATTCGTATTGCCGCTGGCACCCACATTCAAAGCCACGCCGAGATTGGAACTGTTGGTCAAAACGAGGTTTCGCGCGCCGAGCAGGCCGGCGAGGTTGGCGCTCGTGATCGGGCCGAAGGTCAAGGCGCCGTCGCCGTCATCAAGATTCACGGTGACGGCTTGCAGGGCGTTGGAGTGCGCAACTTTCAAGGCGCCAGAAAGCACGCGCGCATTGCCCGTGATCGTGTTGGCATTGGACAAAACCAACGTGCCGGAGCCGTTTTTAGCGAAACCGTTCCCGCCCGCCAAAGGAGCTGAAATCGTCGCGGTGTTCGTGACGATGACCGACGGCACCGTGGCCGAACCGGTGTCCAGCGTCAACACGCTGCCGCCGCTGGCATTGACATTCCAATTCTGCGCGCCGGCCGTGTCGCCGAATTTTAGGGTGCCAAGGCTGCGCGAGGAATCCAGCGTGACCGTGCGATCGGCGGTGATGTTCAGCGTGCTGAAATCGGCGGTGTAACCGGCGGCGCTGGCGACGAGACCGCCACTCCATTTGGTGAGATCACTCCAATTGCCGCTCGCATCAGCGCTCCAGACTCCGTTTGCACTGATGACCGTGACGCTGATTGTCACCATCGCAAATGCACTCGCGCCCGCCGCATCGGTGACGCGCACCGTGAGGTAATTCGTCCCGCCGTCCGCCGAGGTCGGCGTGCCAGTAAGAATGCCGCTGGCGCTGACGCTCAACCACGCGGGGCCGCCCGCTTTGCTGTAAATCAGCGTGTCGCCCGGGTCCGGGTCAGTGGCGGTGCCGGTGATATTATTGCTGTAGGCCAGCGCCTCCGTCGCAAAGCCGCGCGTCATGAAGTTCGTCGTGAACTGTGGGGGCGAGTTCGTTTGCAGCGCGGCGATTTGCGCCGCCGAAAAGGCGTAATCGGCGATCAGCACTTCGTCCAGCGCCCCGTGGAAGAGCGGATCGGCGAACTGACTTTTGCCGAGGTAATTGAACATCGGCGCAAAGCTCGAAGGCGCGATGGTGAAACTGCTCGAGGACGCCGCCAGCACCCCGTTCGTATAAATTTTTCCGCTGGCACCGCTCAAGGTGATGGCCACATGCGTCCACTGACCGACGGGAAGCGGAGCTGTTTCCACAATCTGTTCGCTGCCGCCGTTCTTAATGGCAAACCGCAACGTGCCGCTGCCCGAACTCGGCGTGAGAAAAAGGTAGTGCGACGTGTCATCGCCAAAATCAAACAGGCGCTGCCAGTTTGCGCCGCCATTCCAGTTCACCCACGCGGCAAACGTGAAATTGTTGCTGCTGGCGAGGTTCGGCGGCAACTGGACGTAGTTGTTCGCGCCATCCAGCATGATCGCCTGGCCGCTGTGGCCGCTGGTGTAAGCGGGCGCGCTCGCCGCGAGACCATTGTTGCCGTAGCCGGAACTGTCGAGTGTGTTGGTCTCAAATGAATATTGGGCGAGGCTGCGGCTCCCGTTATCCGGCAGTGTTTGCAAATACGACAGCGCCGAAGCCTGGTCGCGATAGGTCACACCTGCGGCCGTGAGCGCGCCATTGGTGTCCACCACGGCGCGGACATCCTCGACCCAGTTGTAGATGGCGTAGCGCTCCACGAAGGGCGCGCTTTCGAGCATGGCAATCATTTGCCCAACCGCCGCCTGCTGCTGCGCAGCGGTGGGATCGCCGCAGCCGGTCCAGTTCGCGCCGTTGTTCCACTCCGTGACCCAGAGCGGGCGCTTGACCTGGTCGTAAGTGGCTTTCAAAAAATTATACATCTGCGTCGTCGTGCCCGCTGGATCGGCCGGGTTGTAGCACCAGTAATAATGCACCGCCACGAAATCCACGCGCAACCCGGCGGCATCGGCCTGCGCGATGAACGGATACAACCAACTGCTGCGCCCACCATCGGTCACGGCGGGCGAGCCGACGCGCAGGCCCGTGCCCAGCAAATCCGGCCACGACCAGATGGCATCGCCCACGAGAATGTTGGCCTGGCTGGAACTGTCCGGCTCGTTGTAACCCAGCACCGTGTTCGCACCGATCGTCTGCCAGTTTTGCGACAGGCCTGGCCACCAGCGCAACTGCCGGATCGGGACATACTCCAAATCGCGCGAGGAATTCTGGTTCAGGTTCCAGTTGTATTTCCAGGCGACGTTCAGGCCGGTTTCAATATCGCCCGCGATGCCTTTCTTGCTGACCCACCGCCACGGCGTGACATAGATAAAACGGATTTTGTCGTTGAGTGTAGCGGGGAGAATACTGACTTCCAGATCGCCGTCCTGCGCGACGAAACATTTGCTGAAGCTACTGCCCGTGGTGTCCAGGGCGAACACCACCATGTAGCCGCGCTTCAATTTGAAGGAGCTGATGTTCATATCCAGCGCGCCCAGTCCCGTGCCGGTGTAGTAAACGTATTGGCTATATTGCGCCGAGGAACCGTTGAAGTGCGGCCCGCTAAATACTTGCAGCGGCTTGAACGACGGTGGCTGCGGAATCACGACGGTGCCCGCGCCGTATTGAACCACGCGGACGTTGCTGTCAGCCACCGCCGCCGCCCCATTCACTTGCATCTGATTGAGGTAGCTCGCGGCGACAACGGAAGGCTTGAGGCCCGTCAGCCACAGCCAGGCGTCGGCGGAATTCAGTTTGATGGTGCAGCCGGAAATTGGATTGTTCGTGGCCGTGACGCGCAATTCGCAGCGGTTGCTCATGGTCACGATTGTATTTGTCAGCGCGGCGTAGGTTTGAACGCCGCTTGAAAAATCCAGCGTCTGCGCCGCAACCGCCAGCGGCAGCCATGGAACTGCGCCTAGCAAACCCACCAGGGCGCGGCGAAAATTAAGATTCATAGTGGGGCAATTCTATCATGGAACCCGGAGGTGGCAAAACTCTTGCAGCCTGGTCGCGGCGGCAAACAAAATTGGGCGGCAACCGGAGTCGCCGCCCAATCGTGTAAATTATTTTCAGCTTACGGCTTCTTCCGACGGTAGAACTGCCGCCGTTGAATTGATTGACGCCTGCCAGGCCGTTGGTTCCGCCCAGCGTCATCGCGCCCATGCCAAGCTTGTTGCAAGTCACGCCGCCCGCGCCAGTATTGGTAACAAAGCTGATCCAGGTGCTGCCGCGCACGGCGAGCGAAAGCGCGGGGCCGGCCGGCTCGGCTTGAAAATTTTCGCGCAGGCTTTATGCTCAGCCCATGCCGATCTACGAATTTCATTGCGAAAAGTGCGACCGCGACAGCGAAATCCTGGTGCGCTCTGCCGACTGGCAGGGGACGAAATGCCCGCATTGCGGCTCCGCCAAAATCTCCAAGCAGTTTTCCACCTTTGCTTCGGCCAACGCCAGCGGCAGCGCGCCGGCGGGTAAAGGCCACGGCGGCGGCGGACATTGTTGCGGCGGCGGCTGTCACGCGCATTAACAACTCATGGTCGCACCCGCCGCCGGCGGCGGATTGCGAACGGCGAAAGCTATAGAATACGCGGTCGTCGCCGCCAAATGAAACCGGCCGCGGCCGCCACGCCGTTTCGGACGCGACGGGGTGCTCCCGCAAACGCCCATTCGTCACCGGCAAATTTCCCGCGCATGGATCTGTGTCAGATCCGCCACAGTCCAATCGGCGGCGCTCGATTTTAATTCGTCCAGCTTCGACCCGCCGGTCGCGACGGCCAGTGTTTTGGCGCCAATGAATTTGCCGCAGCGCACATCGAACGGCGTGTCGCCAATAACGACAACCTCCTGCGGCGACAACTCCTTTCCCAAAACCCGGCGGGCGCGCTGGAACGCGGCGGCGGCGATTTGATCGCGCTCTTCATGGTCGTCGGCAAAACCGCCAAATTTGAAAATCTCCCACAGACCGAAGTGGCGCAGCTTGATCTCCGCGCCGATCTGGACGTTGCCGGTGAGCAGGCCGAGCACCGGCGGCTGGGGCAGCGTTTGCAGGTCGTGGATAAATGCGCGCACGCCCCGGCACATCTCGCCGCCGTTGACTTCGAGAATGTGCTGCAACCAGAAAACGTAATGCTCGAAAAATTCCCGGAAATGTTCCGGCGTGGCGGTGACGTCGTGGATGCGAAAAAATTCGCGGACCAGGCTGACGTCGGTGCGGCCGGCGAACTTCATCTTTTCCGTGCCGTGATGGAGATTGAACTGCTTGGCGAATGTTTTGGTGAACGCCGCCGTGCCCGCGCCGCCCGTGTGGACGAGCGTGCCGTCAATGTCGAAGAGAACGAGCCGAATCATGGGGAGCGGAAAATACCAGAGCCCACGACCGGCGCCAGATTTTTAGCAGCCCACGACGCGTGCGATGCCTAATTCATGCGCCACGCCGCCCGGGTCGCCCGGCGCGCCTGTCTCAACCACAGCTGCCAAGTCAGTGCGGCGCTAATTTCTTCCGGCAAATTATTTTGAGCCGTCGCATGTCGGCTGTTACAAATTAAGGCGACATGACCACGGCCAAACTCAAAAGCGACCTCGCTGCGCTGCGCCTGGCGTTGACGCTCGCCCGGCGCGGCTACGGCTCGACGTCGCCGAATCCGCTGGTTGGCGCGGTGCTGGTGAAACGCGGAAAAATCATCGGGCGCGGCTGGCATCGGCGCGCGGGTCGGCCGCACGCGGAAATCGAGGCGCTCCGTGACGCGCAAAAGCGCGGCCATTCGCCCAGCGGCGCGACGCTTTACGTCACGCTCGAACCGTGCTGCACGCACGGTCGCACGCCGCCTTGCACGGAAGCGATCATTGCGGCGGGCATCAAACGCGTGGTCATCGGCGCAACCGATCCGAATCCGCAGCACGCGGGCAAAGGGTTCAAGATTTTGCAGCGAGCGGGAATCGAAGTTCTTGGACTGCGCCGACATGTCGGCGCTTTGGAAAGCGGTGACATGGCACCGCCCGCCAAACTGGCGGACGACTGCGCGAAGCTGAACGAAGCGTTCAACCACTGGATCGTTCACCGCACGCCGTTCGTCACGGTGAAAGCCGCGATGACGCTGGATGGAAAAATTGCGACCGCGAGCGGCGAATCCAAATGGATCACCGGCCCGGAGGCCCGCGCGCAGGGAATGAAATTGCGGCAAGGCTCCGACGCCATTCTCGTCGGCATCAACACCATTCTCGCCGACGATCCGTCGCTCACCGTGCGAGCCGGGACGGTGCCCGGCGCTCCGCGGCTGCGGCGCATCATCCTCGATTCGCTGGCGCGCACGCCGCTCAACGCCAAGGTGGTGAGCGATGAATGTGCGGGTTTGACAACCGTAGTCGTCAGCAAGAACGCGCCAAAAAAGCGCGTTGCCGCTTTGGCGAAAAAAGTAAAAGTCATACTCGTGCCCGCAGCCAACTCAAAACTGAAAACTGAAAATTCAAAACTGCCTCTGCCCTGGCTGCTGCAAACCCTCGGCGCGGAAAACGTGACCAGCCTGCTGGTGGAGGGCGGCGGCGAGGTGAACGCGTCGTTTTTGCTCGGCGGCCTGGCGCAGCGCGTGGCGTTTTTCTACGCGCCGAAAATCCTCGGCGGCCGGGACGCTCGCAAAGGTGTGGCCGGCGACGGCGCGGCGAGTTTGGCCGAAGCGCTCCAATTGGACGAGGTCAAGTGGCGCCGGCTCGGCGCGGATCTGTTCCTGACCGCCCGCATCCAGCCCGCGACCTGACCCGCCCTGTTAAAGGGGCGCATCTCAATTTCCGGCAACCCAATTCTGGTTTCACTAACCCGGCTTCAGCCGGGTGGCGGCTGCGGGCGTGAGCCAAAACGGTTTCAACCGTTTCCGGGCCGCCAGCAGGCGGAGGTCGAGCCAAGCCGTTGAAACGGCTTTGGCCGCCAGCGCTCAGTCAACACCGGGCTGAAGCCCGGTGCTAACGATACCCGGCAAGAAAGTGCCCCGTTTCTCCCCCCGGGCAAAAAAGCTTGCCAGTTTGGATTACTGTTGTAATCTTCAGACAATTACACCTGTAATCATTACGCCATGAAAAAACCGCCGCGCATTTCCGAAACTGAATGGGACGTCATGAAAATTTGCTGGAGCCAGCCGCACGCCAGCGCGCAGGAGATCATTGACACGCTGGCCGCCCAGGACGATTGGCATCCCAAAACCGTCAAGACGTTGCTCAACCGGCTCGTCAAAAAACGCGCGCTCGGATTCAAGAAGGAGGGGCGCGCCTATCTGTATCATCCGCTGGTCATCGAGAAAGAATGCGTCGCGGCGGAGAGCCGGTCGTTTCTGGACCGCGTCTTTGGCGGCTCGCTCTCGCCCATGCTTGCGCACTTTGTCGAGCATCGGAAACTCTCGCCAACCGAAATTGCCGAACTCAAAACACTGCTCAAACAAAAGGAAACCAAATGAACGCGCATCCGGTTTTGGAAGGAAATCTCACCTGGCTGCTGAACCATTCGCTGCAGGCCGGCGTGCTGGTGTTGCTGGTGCTCGCGGTGCAAGGGCTGTTCCGCCGCCGGCTCGCGGGCCGCTGGCGTTTCGCGCTGTGGTGGATTGTGCTGGCGCGGCTGCTGCTGCCGTTCAGCCTGCCGAGCGCGGTGAGTCTGTTTAATTTTTTCCAGCCGACGGTGCAACTGGAAGGCCCGCGTTATTATGCGCCCGTGACATCAACAGCGATGACCGAAAGGATTCCCTCCCGCATTTCGCCGCTGATCGTTTTGCCGGCGCAAAATGAACCGTCGCAAGTTGAAAATCAGCCGGTGGTGCCGCCGCCGGCCCGCGCGGACAATTTGCCAGCGCCAGTTCAATCCGCGTCCGCCGCCGCCAGGTCTAAACATTCCTTGAGCTTCGATGATTTTCTGATTCCCGGCCTGGCCGGTTTGTGGCTGGCGGGCGTTTTGATTTTGAGCGGCGTGGTGGTTGCGCAGTTGGTCCGATTTTACCGAAAGCTCGCACGGGCTGCCGCGCCCGCAGATGCGAACCTCAAAAAAATGCTGGACGACTGCCGCCACGAGTTCGGGCTCTCGCAACGCGTTGAACTTTGGGAAACCGACGCGGTGCAAAGTCCGGCGCTGTTCGGCCTGTGGCGACTGCGGTTGCTCGTGCCGCGCGGCTTTGGCGGGCAATTTGCGCGGCGCGAACTGCGCTACATTTTTCTCCACGAACTGGCCCACGTGAAGCGCGGCGATCTCTGGCTGAACTGGCTGGTGACGGCGCTGCAAATCCTGCACTGGTTCAATCCGCTGCTTTGGTTGGGCTTTGCGCGGCTCCGCGCCGATCGCGAACTGGCGTGCGACGAACTTGCGCTGCTGCGCGCCGGCGACAACGTCGGCACGGCCTACGGCGAAACGGTGGTGAAGCTGCTGGAAAATCTGAGCCAGCCGGCGGCGATTCCTGGCCTGATCGGGATTTTGGAGGATAAGAAGCAGATGCGCCGGCGCATCGCGATGATCGCCAGCTTTCGCCGGCCCGGTCGCTGGTCGGCGTTGGCGGTCGTTTTGATTGCGGTCGTCGCAACTGCGGCATTGACGGATGCCCAGCCAAACAAGCCCGCGGACCCGCGCATCAAAGTCGAAAATGATGCCGCGAATCTTTCCGCCACCAATGCCAAGTCGGCGAACAGCCAATACGATCCCTATTTCGTCCGCGAAAATAATTTGTCCGGCAAACTGCCGACCGTGCCCGTCGCCGCGGCACAATTCCACCCAGATTTGACCGGCCAAGTTTCAATCAAAGGCGGTGGCACGTTGCCGGTTCCGGCCACGGTGTTCATCGCCACCGCCGCACCGAAGACTGGCACCAGCACGTTTTGCCCGTCGTGTTATGCGGATTGCGTCAAACACACGCGGGCGGAGGCGCAGGGAAATTTCAAAATCGAGGCGCTGGATCCGCAGCTCACGTTTCAAGTTCTCGCCGTGGCCAAGGGCTATCAGCCGAAGTCCGTTTCCAAAGTGGACCCGACCAACGGTCCGGTGAAAATCGAGTTGGAACCGATTGAATCCGCCGATGCCGCGCCGGATCGCAGTCTGCGCGGTCGTGTGGCGGATGCGAAAGGCCAGCCGATCGAGGGCGCCGTCGTGGACATGCAAGGCATCGAGACGAAGGACGGCGGCGGCAGTTGGGGCGCGCTGGCGGGCATTGATCCGCTCGCGGTCACGGATACAAACGGAGAATTTCTCATCACCGCCAAAAAGCCATTCGACATGATGGACGTGCGGGTATCGGCGCGGACGTTCGCCGACAAAAATTTCAGCCGACTTCCCGCCGGCAAACCGAATGAATTGGTGATGACCGAAGGTGCGGCGGTCACCGGTCGCGTGGTGGCGGATGGCCGGCCGGTGTCGGGTGTTTCCATCGGCATTTCCGGGGTGGAACGCCGGTCAGGAGTATATGCCGGACATTATGAGATCGGCACGGATGCGGAAGGAAGATTTGTCCTGGTCAACATTCCGCCGGACATTGATTTCTGGATTTATGGAAACATGAATTCGCTGAAGTCGCACGGCGCGATTCCGCTGCAGAAGTTTCGCTCGCGCACGGATGGCGAGACCACCAAGTTTGGAGATTTGTCGGTCGCTCCAGCGCATCGCTTGGCCGGCCGCGTGGTGTTATCGGATGGCCAGCCGCTGCCGTCGAAAGTGCGCCTGCTCGTTTCGCGCGAAGACGCTTGGGATTCGATGCAAATCACGCTCGACGCGAACGGCAGTTTCGACACGACCGGCATTCCCAACGAACTGGTTAATTTGAGCGCGCGGGTGAAAGGTTATCATGTTTCTGCGCGCAACCTCAGCGTGGATCAATTGAATCCCTATCGCCTCATCGGCCGCGTGGATCGCGACATCACCAACCTGTTGTTCGTGCTGGAAAAAGGCCCGGACCCACAGCCGGATTACCACAATGTGGACCCGGAATATCACCTGATCCGCGAGCGCACTTTGCGCGGCGCAGAAGGTGTGGTGGACCATGCCCGCGAGTGGCTGATTTCCGGCCGCGTGCTGGACAGCGATACGAAGCAGCCGGTGCAAAATTTCCGCGTCACTCCGGGGCAGACGGATAATTTCAACCACACTGCGTGGAGCACGCTGCGCGCGGTGGACGGCAGCAACGGCGTTTACCTCACTTACATCAGCAAGCGCACGGCGCAACCGCTGCTCCTGGCGGAGTCGGAAGGTTATCTGCCGGCGGGCATTGAACTGCTGCCGCGCGATGCGACCAATGTGGATTTCGTGTTGAAACATGGTTCGGGTCCGGCCGGAACAGTGGTGTTGTCCGACGGCAAACCCGCGGCGGGCGCCACGGTTGTATTGCTCAAGGATGAAATGAATCAGGCGGGATTGAATTCAGCGGGCGTGCTGAACGCGTATGCAAATAGGTCCGCTGCTCAGCAGACAGACGCGAGCGGACATTTTTCCTTGAAGCCGATCTGGGGCGCGAAATCGTTGGCAGCAGCATCGTCCAATGGTTTTGCCATCGTCAGTGTGGAAACGCTCGCCACCAATCCGGTGATCACGCTGGCACCGCTGGGAAAAATCAGCGGCACGCTCAAGCGCGCGTCCGGGCCGGGCACCAATGAAATTCTGGATCTGCGATTTGCTGATGCCGGCCTGGCGGGGCTGAGCCGAATCAATCTGCAAATAACCTCAACCACGGATGCGCAAGGCCGGTTCGCGTTTGATGGCGTGCCGCCAGGGCATTTGCACATCACCTATCGCGACATGATGCCTGACGGGCATGGCTGGTCCACGCCGTCGCTGCAGGAAGTGGAATTGAAACCGGGCGCGGCGTTGGACGTGAACATTAGTGCGCCTGACCGGCCGGCGAAAAGCGACAAAGCAGGTTGGTTGCCGCCGCTCCCGCCCAAGCCGATTCCCGGCGAACAAGTGAAGGGCGTTGTGCTGCTGCCAAACGGCAAACCGGCGGCGGATGCGGAAGTGGCGTTGCAGGTGGAGAATGAATATCTGGCCATCGGCAAGGGCGCATTTAGCGCCAGCGGCGCGCGGGAAAAAGGAATGATTGTCAACGCCGGGCCGGATGGCAGCTTCAAATTTCCTCTGTATGAGCAGGCGCAGTCGGTCATCGCCTTGAACGAAGAGGGCTATGCGCAAGTTTCGCTGGAACAGTTAAAAGCGTCGTCGCAAATCCAATTGCAAAAATGGGGACGGATTGAAGGCACGCTGCGCGTTGGTCATCATCTCGGCACGAACGAGACGGTGGGCGTGTCCGGGGCCATGCCGCGCTGGACCAAGAAAACGATCCGTCGCGTCGGGCAAACCAACAACGTCATTGAATTCACCAATGCGGCCCCGGCGATTCTGCCGACGCCCATATATGATTCCAATGCCTTTCAAGCCCGGACCGATGCGCAGGGCAGGTTTGTCATGACGTTCGTTCCGCCGGGCGAACAGCGTCTTTGGCGGCAGATTCCGGCGGGTGAAAATTCGTGGACACAAAGCCAGTTGGCGGACGTGGTCGTGAAGCCCGGCGCAACCATCGTGACGAATATCGGCGGCACGGGCCGCATGGTCATTGGCAAAGCCACGTTCACGGGAGATTCGACGGTGACGTTCAAGAACGGCATGGGCGTCATCACCACGCCCACGTTCAAAATTTTTGAAAAGGCGCGGCAGTTGAAGACAGATGCGGAGCGGGCGGCGTTTTACCAATCACCCGAAGTCGAGGCGGCGACCAGCAACCAACGGGGTTTTTCCGTGCGCGTTGAAGCGGACGGAACCTTCCGCGCTGAAGATGTTCTGCCCGGCACCTACGAGTTTGATTTCCAGCCCACCTTTCAGTTGGACGAAACAAATCGCGCGTGGGTCACGTTCGTTTCGGCTCAGGAATTCACCGTGCCGGCGGCGAAAGACGAGCACGACGACTCAGCGGTGGAACTGGGCAACATCGAATTGAAAAAACGCGTCCTGCCCATGCCAGACGTCGGCCAGCCGTAAGCCTGAAAATGTCACAAACTTTTTGGCCTCGTGGCGGCAGCTATTATTAGCACCCCGCTTCAGCGGGGGGTCCCGGTCCCGGCGAATCCCGTAACCGTTTCAACGGTTTTCGGCACCCCGGGCAAACCGTTGAATCGGTTGGCCAGCCCTCCGCCAAGCCGACGCCTGGCGGAAGCCAGGTGCTAATGAAAAGACCATAACCGCGACCCAAAATTTTTGAAATCTGCGGGATATGAACGGGGTCTGGCTGCGCCCGGCAACGTCGGTAGCCCAGCGAAAGGCTTGCCACCAGCCGTCGAAACACGGCAACATTACTTTCCTATGTTCACCGGCATCGTCGAAGAAGCGGGCGTCATTGAAAAAATCACGCCCACCAAAAAGTCCATTGAAATGAGCGTTCGCGCCAACGTCTGCGGGCGCGGCTTGAAAGTCGGCGGGAGCGTCGCGGTCAACGGCTGTTGCCTGACGGCGGTGAAAACTTCCGCGCGCGGCGAATCCAAGTTGATCCAATTTGACCTGTTGCAGGAGAGCTGGCAGCGCACCAATTTTCAATTCGCCAAGGTCGGTTCGCTCGTGAACCTCGAGCGTTCGCTGCGCGCCAACGGCGAACTCGGCGGACACTTTGTCACCGGTCACGTGGACGGCCTCGGCAAAATCATCAAGTGGGAACGCGCCGGCAAAGACCATCTACTCGACATCGCCGCGCCGCCGGAGGTGATGAAGTATCTCGTCTTCAAAGGTTCGGTGGCCGTGGACGGCATCAGCCTGACAGTCGCCAGCGTGGCCAAGAAAAGTTTCCGCATCTGGATCATTCCGCACACGTTCGACGTGACAGTGTTGCGTGAGCGGAAGGTCGGCGACGCCGTGAATCTGGAAGCCGATTTGCTCGGAAAATATGTGGAGCGGTTCCTCGGGTCGCGAAAGCGTTGAGGGGAAGCGGTTTTCCCTGCTTGAAAAATTAACCGCCCTGACACATAATTGTCACATTTCCCGGCTAGTCTAATGTTGTGAATTTGATGAAAGAATCAGTCCGCTTGGTGGTCGGTGCCACCGCCAGTTACGCCACGCGCCTCGCCCGTTCCGCCGAAGAGGTGCGCGCGGCGCAATCGTTGCGCTTTGAGGTTTTCAACCTCGAGCTCAATGAGGGCCTGGAGCAATCCTACGCGACCCGCCTGGACGCCGACCCGTATGATACGGTGTGCGATCACCTGATCGTTGAGCACGTGGCGACCCAACAAATCGTGGGCACCTACCGTTTGCAGATGGGCGGCACGGCGGCGCAGAAGCTCGGCTATTATTGCGCCCAGGAATTTGAGCTGGCTGTGTTCGAGCCGCTCCGCAATGAAATCGTCGAACTAGGGCGCGCGTGTGTTCATCGCCAGCACCGCAATCTCGTGGTGCTCGGCCTGCTGTGGAAGGGCATTGCCGATTACGCGAAGGAACGCGGCGGACGTTATCTCATGGGTTGCAGCTCCATCACGTCGCAAGATCCCGCGGTGGGCGCGTCGGCGTATTCTCAACTCTGCCGCAAATTTCTGGTGGAATCGGCGTTCCGCACCAAACCGTTGCCCGCTTACGAATGTGAACTGTCCGTCGTCGCCGAGGAAAAGGTGGAAATCCCCAAACTCCTGCGTGCTTATATGACCATCGGCGCAAAAATCTGCGGACCGCCCGCGCTCGACCGGCATTTTCAGACGATTGATTTTCTGACCTTCGTGGATCTGGAAACGCTTTCGTCCGCCACCCGCGCGCGGTTCTTCGGCTGATTTCGCGGTTGACCTGAGTGAACTTCCCGATTGAAATCTGCGCATGACGTTGCGCGCCGCTGGAAAACTCTGTTGGTTTGCCGCCCAGATTGCCGTCAATGTCGTGGACTATTTTTTCCGCGCCGCCTTCGTTTCCAAAAATTCAAAACGCGCCGCCCGCGCCGCGTGGCTGCAGCGCGCCACGCGTCGCCATCTGAAAATTTTCAATTTCAAAACGCAAGTGGCCGGCCCCATTCCCGCCGCCGGATTGATCGTCTCCAACCACCTGAGTTACCTCGATATTCTGGTGCTGTCGTCCGTCACCCCGGCGGTGTTTGTGTCCAAGGCCGACGTGCGGAAGTGGCCGGTCTTCGGCTGGCTGGCGGCCATCGGCGGCACGGTGTTCATCGAGCGCGAACGCCGCACGCACGTTGGCGCCGTGAACCGTGAGATTGAATGCGCGCTCGACGAGGGCGTGCCGGTGGTCGTGTTTCCCGAAGGCACCAGCTCGGACGGCAAAACCATTCTGCCCTTTCGCTCGCCCTTGCTGGAACCGGTGGCCGGCGGCACGCACGCCATCACGACGAGTTGGATTCATTACACGCTGGGCGACGGCGACGCGGGCCAGGAGATTTGTTACTGGGGCGACCACACTTTTTTTCCGCATCTGCTGAACCTGCTGGACAAGCAGAAAATTCGGGCCCAAGTCTGTTTTGGAAAATTTGAGCGGACGACCGATGATCGCAAAGAACTCGCCAAACAACTCCAGGCGGCGGTGGAAAAATTGAAAGCCGAGAATTAGGAACCGCGCTCACCACTTCACCGGCGCGGTCATTTTTTTTCCGAAGCGGTTGTTGTAATGGATCTGCCGGTGCTGCTTGCCGTATTCATAAACGAGCTTGGTGATCTTCACATCGTAGCAACAATACTCGGCGATCTCGGCGAGTTTGCCTTCCTTCCACCAGCGGATCGCTTGCAGGCCTTCCGCCGTTTTCTCCACTCCGAAGGTCGCGGTGGCGATGGCGTCGAGCGAGAGCCGGTGGCCGAGTTCGTTCTGCAATTCCACCAGCATGTCGAGCGTCGGCAATTGGGTCAGGTCGAAGGCCGTGTAACCGTGCAATACTTCATAATCAAACCGCAAATGATTAAAACCCACAACCAGATCGGCACGTTGCAAATCCGTGATCAAATCATTGACTTGCTTCTCGCCATAAATTTTATATTCGCCGGTCACGCTGCTACAGGTCACGCCGATACTCAGGCCCATTTTGGAAATGTTGCCCCAACCGCCGACTTCATCAGCGGACTTCTGCGTTTCCAGATCGAAATAGAGAATGTTTTTGGCCACGGGCGATAATTTGTAGCAGCGGACGTGAGTTCGCTCCATCTAAAAAATTTGAGCCGGCTCACGCCGGCTGCTACCTTCGCGTTATGTCCCTGACGCCTTCCACCATGCTGCCGCTCGGCACGACCGCGCCCGACTTCAGACTGCCGGACACGCACGGCAAAATGATTTCGCTCGCCGACTTCCAGGACCAGGCCGCGCTGCTGGTGATTTTCATGTGCAACCATTGCCCTTACGTCGTTCACATCCGCAGCGGACTGGCGCAACTCGCGCGCGACTACGCGCCGCGCAACGTCGGCATCGTCGGTATCAACTCGAACGACGCCAAGAATTATCCCGCCGACAGTCCGGCCAAAATGAAGGACGAAGTGAAATCCGCCGGCTACATTTTCCCGTATCTCTATGATGAGACTCAGGCGGTGGCCAAGGCTTACCGCGCCGCCTGCACGCCGGACATTTTCCTTTTTGACCGCCGTCGCCGCCTGGTTTATCGCGGACAGTTTGACGCGAGCCGGCCGGGGAATGACCTGCCCGTGACGGGAAAAGATCTGCGCGCGGCGCTCGACGCCGAGCTGGCCGGCAAGCCAGCTTCTGAATTTCAAGTCGCCAGCATTGGCTGCAACATCAAATGGCGGTCAGGCCACGAACCAGACTACTTTTAAAGCCCCCCATCGCACCCGAGATTGGAATCGTGTGTTGCCGGTCAATTCCCGACGCATCATTTCGTCGGTGAAGCGCATCAACTTCACTCGTAATATTCCGTGAGCTGTTTCCCCCGGCCTGGTCAAAACCCTGGAAGCACAATAATTATTTTTGCCATGACCGCATTTGCCTTTCCCAATCTCGACGGAGGCGGTGTCGGCGCGGATCTTTCCCTGCCCGGCGAAAAAATAATTCAAAGGATTCCGCGTCCGCGTTTGTCTGAGTTAGTAAAAGAAAGCCGCATGGCCGATGCCGACGAAGAACTGGTGTTGCAAACTCAAAGTGGCAGCCCGGCGGCCTTTGAAACGCTGATTCGTAATCATCAACGCATGATTCACTCGCTGACATTTCGGATGACCGGCTCGCTCGCCGACGCGGAAGACCTCGCGCAGGAGACGTTCATTCGCGCCTACGAGCAGATCGGTTCGTTTCGCGGCACCGCGAAATTCTCCACCTGGCTTTATCGCATCGCCGTCAACACCTGCCTGAACTGGCGGCAAAGCGAGGCGCGGCGTTTTCAGCTCCACACGAATTGCGCCGAGGAATTATCCGCGCAACCGCTCAATGGAGAAAGTCCGGCTGCCGCCACGCAATCAAACCAGCAGGTGCAGGAAGCGCTGTTGAAACTGCCAGCCAAACAGCGCGCCGCCATCGTGCTGACCATTTACGACGGCCTCAATCACGCCGAAGCCGCGCAGGTTTTGGGTTGCTCGGAAACCACGGTCTCCTGGCGCGTATTCGCGGCGCGGCGAAAATTGAAACGCTGGCTCACCGCCGCAGGAGGTGCGCGATGAACGATTTTGATCTCGCGGCCAAACTCAAAAGCGTCCCGGTGCCGGCACGGTCGGCAGACTATTGGGAAGATTTCCCAGCGCACGTGCGCTGGCAATTGCGCCGGACCCCGCTGCGGCACGAAGTTCGCGCAAGCTGGCAGGCTGGATTTGCCTGGGGCATCGGCGTTAGTTTGACCTGCCTCGTGATCGGGCTGCTCATGCTCCACCAACCGCTGCAGGCGGCCTCCGGCGCTATTATTCAGAAAGAACAATGCGTCCGGCACCAACTGGCGGCGATTCCCCGCCAGCTTCGCGTGCTCATGGCCAACGAACACGGCTTGCATTACCTCATCGCGGAAAAAGAATAACCCAGCGCGCAAAATACTTTTTATGTCTTCGGGGAAAATTCAACTGAATGCCGGCGGAAAAATCTCCGAGGCCGCTGCGCCGGAAGTTGTGGAAAAATTGGTCGGCCTCGCCGAGCGCGCGGGCGCGAGCGACATCCATTTGCAAATGCGCGGTAAAATGGCCGAGGTCGGATTCCGGCTCGATGGCATCATTACACCCGGCCGCGAGCTGCCCGCCGAAATCGCCGAGCGCGTTTTTGGCCGCATCAAATTTCTCGCACGGCTGAAGACGTATCAGGAAACGCTGCCGCAGGATGGCCGCATTTCGCGCGACGAACTCAAATGCCAAAACGACATCCGCGTGGCCACTTACCCGACGGTCACCGGCGAAAAAATTGTGCTCCGGCTGTTCAATTCCACGGCGGTCAAGACGCTCGACGAGATTGAATTTCCCGAAAACGCCCGCGCGGAACTGGAAACCTTTCTCCGGCAGACGAGCGGCCTGCTGTTGCTCACCGGCCCGGCGGGCAGCGGCAAAACGACCACGATTTACGCCTGTCTGCGCCATCTCGCCGAGCTCGGCGGTCGCCACATCATCACCGTCGAAGA
Source organism: uncultured Verrucomicrobia subdivision 3 bacterium (assembly GCA_903850425.1). Taxonomy (GTDB): domain Bacteria; phylum Verrucomicrobiota; class Verrucomicrobiia; order Limisphaerales; family UBA11358; genus UBA11358. The sequence goes on from CAINLR010000141.1 coordinate 208,644, forward strand.
CCCGGTGGAGCAGATTGTGCCCGGCACGATGCAGACGGAAATCAACGAAGCCATCGGGCTTGATTTCGCGCGCGCCGCGCGGCATTTACTGCGGCAGGATCCGCAGGTTTTGATTCTCGGCGAAATTCGCGACGAAGCCACCGCGCAGCTCGCCGTCCGCGCCGGTCTCACGGGGCATCTCGTCATTTCCACACTGCACGCGGGTTCATGTCGCGGCGTGTTCGAGCGCCTGCTCACCATGTGCGCCGATCATTCCGCCGTGGCCAGCGCGGTGGAACTGGTGCTGAACCAGCGCCTCATCCGCAAGGTTTGCGCGGCCTGCGACAGCAGCGGTTGCGAAACCTGTTTGCATACCGGCTATCACGGCCGGGTGCCGCTGGTCGAATGGCTGCGCGTGAATGAACCGTTGCGAGAACAAATCCGCCGGCGCGAACTCTCGGCGATCGTGCCGCTGCAAACGCTCGAACTCTCGGCGCGTTCACTGGTGAATCAAGGCGTGACCAACGAAACAGAATTCAAGCGGATCTTTGGCTTATGAAAAACGACGAATTTGCCTTCTTCAACCAACAGCTTGCCGCCATGTTGCGCGACGGCCTCCCGCTCGAAGGCGCGCTGCGCCGGTTGTGCCAGGAGATGCGCGCCGGTTTATTGCGCAACGAATTGCTGGCACTGGAGACGGATCTCGCCAAAGGCACGCCCCTGGCCGACGCCCTCGCGCCGCGCCAGTTGCCCGAGCTTTACAAGCGCATGATTTTGGTCGGTGTTAAAAGCGGCGACCTGCCCGGCGCGCTGACGATGCTCGCCGATTATTTCCAGCGCCAGAACAACATCTGGACGCGGCTGAAAAGCATGCTGGTCTATCCGCTCATTGTGATGTTCGTGGCGTTTTTGATTTCGCTGATGCTGGCATTTCTCTGGACCTGCGTCATCGGGCCGACCATGCAAGGCGTCATTGGCGGGATGGGCATGCAGATGCCCGGCGCCACCCGTTTTGCCTTCGATACCTTGCAAGTCATCTGGGTGTTCCCGGTGGTGCTCGGGATATTATTTGTGCTCGTGGCGTGTGTGGTTTTCGTGCCGGGACTGCGCGGAAAATATCTCTGGCGGCTGCCCGCGTTCAAGGAGGCCACCGTTGCCCGCATTGCGTCGTCGCTGACACTGCTGTTGAAAAATGGCGTTAATCTGCCGGACACCATCGGCCTGGTGCAACAACTCGAAACCAGCACGGCGGCCGCCGCTGACTTGCAGCAGTGGCAGGGCAAACTCGCCGCCGGCACCGTGAAATTTTCCGAGGTGGCGGCCAGCAACCAGATGATTCCACCGCTGTTCGTCTGGGTGGTGGCGAGCGCGGGTGAGGACCTGGTCGCCGGCTTCAATCGCGCGGCAGAAATCTATTATGCGCGCGCCATTTACCGCACCGAGGTGGCACTCTATTCGGTGCTGCCCATTGCCTCGCTGTTTCTCGGCGCGGTCGTTTTGTCGCAGGCCTTTCTGGTTCTCAGCATGTTTCTGCCGTTCATCGCCATGATCAGCAATTTGAGCGGCAGCGAATAATTATCAAAATGAAAAGCTCATGACTGACTTTGCCATCTTCTTAATCGGCTTGTTTTGGTATGCCGTATTCATCCTGCTGCCCGGCGGGGCCATTTCGGTGCTGATGCATTTTCTGCTCTCCCTGCCCATGCGCCGGCGCGACCGCGCGCTGTTTTTTCTCGACCTCGTGGAAACCGTCCTGCAACGCGGCCAACCGCTGGAACCGGCCATTCTCGCCGCCGCTGAAAACCACGATCGCGCCATCGGGGTCCGCTTTTACCTGATGGCAGCACACCTCGAAAGCGGCTTGCGGCTCGGGGAAGCGCTCGAAAAGGAACCGCGCTTCCTGCCGCCGCAAGTCAACGCCATGTTCCGCGCCGGCGAAAAGCTTGGGGACCTGAAAAAAGTCCTTCCCGCCTGCCGCGAAGTGTTGCGCATCGCGCCGGACACGGTCCGCAGCACGACGCATTACATGGTGGCCATCCTGCTGGTGTTCGCGCCGATTGCCGTTTTCATGATTTTTTTGATCATGACTTTTGTGGTCCCCAAATTCAAAGAAGTGGCGGCGGGCATGGGCGTCGAGCTCTGGCCGTTGACTCAGTTTGTCTTTGCCATCACGCCGCAAATCACCGTTTTTGAAATCTTGCTTTTCCTGAGCCTGATATGCGTGGCGGTGATCTATATCGGCGGTCCGGGCCTGGTTCGCTGGTTTCAATTTCGCAGCGTGCCGGTGGTGGACTGGCTCACCTGGCGCATTCCGTGGAAACAAAAGCAACTGCAGCGCACCTTCTCCGCCATGCTCGCCGTGCTGCTGGATGGCGGCGTGCCCGAAGCCGAGGCCGTCCGACTCGCCGGCGATTCCACCGCGAACGAAATCTGCCGCCGCCGCGCGCAGCAGGTCATCGCCGCGCTCGCCCGGGGCGTCAAATTGGATGACGCCATCCGCGCGTTTGACCACACCGGGGAATTTCACTGGCGGCTCACCAACGCCACGCACGCGCACGGTGGATTTCTGAACGCGCTGCGCGGCTGGCACGAGGCACTCGATGCCAAAGCGTTTCAACAGGAGGAAGCCGCCACGCACGCCCTCACCAGCGGCTTGGTCATCCTGAACGGACTGGTGGTCGCGCTCATCGCCACAGCCATGTTCGGCATCCTGATCGCGGTCTTGAATGGAATGTTGCGCCAATGAAAATTCAAATAATAAATTATCTGCGAAAAGCTGGTAGGAGCCGAGGTGACGAGGCTCAACCGAACCGCAGCCGGCGGAGCGCAGCGGGCGGAATGGAATTTGAGACTCCTCACGTCGTCTCCCACAAGGAACGAGGTTTTATGGAAGTGGATTTGATCATCGGCCTGGCCATCCTCACGCTGGCCGTTGTGCCCCTGGGCTACGCGTTTGCCAAGGAACGACAGGTGCTCAAAATCGAATATGCCCGCAGCGTGGCCAACGAGATCGTGGATGGCGAAATGGAAATTCTCGCCGCCGGCTATGGGAGAGATTTTCCGGACGGAACGCAGACTTACTCGGTTCATGCCAACGCGGCGGCCCGCCTGCCGGAAGGACATTTTCAATTGACCAAAACCGGAAACCATTTGCGGCTCGAATGGAATGCCGTTGAAAAACGCGGCATCGGTGCGGTCGTGCGCGAAGTCACCGTCAAATGAAACCAGCCCAAACCATTTCCCGCCAACGCCGTCAGGCCGGCATCCTGCTGACGGAATGTCTCGTCTATATTGCCGTGTTCGCAATCCTGCTCGGCATCGGCACGGCGGCGTTTTATTTTTGCTGGGACCACACCCGGTCGGTGATTTACGCCACCGAGGACATCGCCGCCGCCCTGCGCGCGGGCGAGCAGTGGCGCGCGGACGTGCGCGCGGCGACCGGGAAAATCTCCACTGAGACTACGGCCGGCGGCGAACTGGTGCGGATTCCGGCAGCGGACAAGGAAATTGTCTATCGTTTTGAATCGGGCGAACTGCACCGCGACATTGCCACCACCAGCCAATCCCGGTTGCTGCTTTCAAAAGTCAAAACGTCGCAGATGACCGGAGAGGCGCGCGGCCCCGTCCATGCGTGGCGCTGGGAACTGCAATTGACCGAGCGCCGCAAAGAAACCCAACTGCCGCTGCTATTCACTTTCGCGGCGGTGCCATTAAAGCCATGAAAATAACCACCAACTCACTTGTCGGCGGCGGCGAACGCGGGATGGCGACGGTGGTGTTCATCGCGCTGCTGGCGATCATGATGATCCTCATCACCGCCGAAAGCCGGTCACTGTGGCAACTTCGCCGGGAAGTGAGATTTTTGGAGCAGCAGCAGATCAAGCGCTGGAATGCCCAGCCCACCAACCTCGTCGCCACCACGACCTTCACCCCGATCAAATGAACGATATTCCTGCCGCCAAAATCAAGATGATGAAGGGGTCCATTCACTGCCTCATCCTCGGGTTGCTGGGATTGTTGCCGGTCATCGGACTGTTGTTTGCGCTGGCGGCGCTGTGGCGAGCCGGCGGGGTGCGCGCCCAGGAAAAACTATTTTGGAATGCGGCCAGGCCCTATCGGCTTTGGGGCGTGGCCTGCGCCGCCGTGGGGGCCGTGGTTTGGAGCGTGGTGGACTTGCTCCTGATTGGCCACGCGATCAGTTGATCCATTTTTTCCGGTATCGGTTGCAACCCGAGTGCCCCGGTGGTAATTGGGCGAAGCGCGATCGCCCGGGAAAGGCCCATGACCGAGCGATGCCAACCAACTCCGGTTGCTCATTTTGGCAATCTCCCCTTCTCCCCTGGTGAACCGCAACCAAGACGCAGCGCGAACTTTGGCGCATATGCACCAAAGTTCGTAATGGCGGCCACCAAAGTGCCAGCCAGAACCCATGACGCGCCTGCGCCTGGGTAAGCGGTCAATCAATATTCCGCCCCCCGGAACCACCCCCAGCCCGGGCAAGATGCAACGACTTTTTTGGCGCCAATTGCCTCGAGAATGAGGGTCCATTGTTCGTCTGGTCCGCCGCGCGTTGACGCGCAACACGAATAATTGCCACACGCTAGCCAAGGTTGCCACCCCGATGGGAGTCTTGACGGTTAAGTCTTTGATTAGCCGGCCGGCGGTGAATCAATTCAAATTTCCCCAGTCATTTTTTGCGGGCGTTTTTCGAGTGTTTTTCGAGTTGCGGATAATTGACTGTTTGCTAGGGTTTGCGTGGAATTCAATGCCTTGAGGCACCGGCACGCTTCCAAAAAACAAGATCCAGACAGCAAGTCGCAAGCTTTTGCGAAGCTCAACCTTCCATAAACAACCAACCAGAAAATCTAAATGAAAATCAAAAACGCCATGATCTCCCTCGCCGCCGGTGCGGCGGTCGTGACCTTCGCTGGCTGCAACCAGTGCGCCGCGCCCGCTGCTGGCGATACCAGCTCCACCAACGCCGCCGCCAAGGACGTGGCTGGCAAGGTGGCCGACACCGCCAAGGACGTGGCCGGGCAGGCGGTTGCCGCCGGCAAAGACGCGGTGAGCGCGGTTACCGGGCAATTTAGCGCAGGCGTCGCCAACGCCAAGAAGTTCATCGCCGACAAGAATTACCCGGGCGCGCTGGCCGAATTAACCAAGCTCTCCAACCTGAAACTCACCGACGAGCAGACCAAGGTCGCGGACAATCTCAAGGCCGAAGTGCAAGCCCTGATCGCCAAAGGCACCGGCGGGGCCGTGGACGCCGCGAAGGGCCTGCTCGGGAAATAATTTCAAATTCATAACCATAAAATCTGCGGCGCTGTCGCTACCCGGCGGCCGTCCCGTTTTCAACCTGAACCCCAACTAAATACCACCATGACCACTCCCGCGACTCCCTACAACTGGCGCTTCTTCCGCGCCGGCGGTTTTGACCAGGTAAAACTGGAAACCGGGGCCGACCTGATGCACCTCGACCAGCTCAACCAGAAGCTCTGGGTTGCCCTGGCCTGCCCGACCACGGGCCTTGAGTTTGACCCCAAGACGGCCGCATTGATTGACTCGGACAAGGACGGCCGCATCCGCGCGCCCGAAGTCATCGCCGCCATCAAATGGGCCGGGGCCATGCTCAAAAACCCCGACGATCTCGTGAAGGGCGGCGACAGCGTCGCGCTCGCGGCCATCAGCGACGCCACGCCGGAAGGCAAGCAGCTTCTCGCCTCCGCCAAGCAGATTCTGGTTAACCTCGGCAAAAAGGAGGCCACCGCGATTTCGCTGGCCGACGCTTCCGATGCGAACAAGATTTTTGCGAACACCACGTTCAATGGCGACGGCGTCATCATCGCCGAATCCGCCACGGATGCCGCGACGAAGGCGGTCATCGCCGACATCGCCGCGTGTTTCGGCACGGTGGCGGATCGTTCCGGCAAGCCGGGCGTTGATCAGGCCAAGGCGGACGCGTTTTTCGCCGCCGCCGCCGCGTTCAGCGATTGGAATAAAAAATCCGACGCCGATAGCACCACGATTCTGCCCGCCGGAGCCGGCACGACCGCCGCGAGCGCCGCGGTGAAAGCGATCAAGGCGAAGGTGGATGATTATTTCGGCCGCTGCCGCATGGCCGCGTTTGATCCGCGCACGGTGGCGGCGCTCAACCGCACCGAGGCGGAATACGCCGCCATCGCCGGCAAGGACATTTCCATTCACGCCGGTGAAATCGCCGGTTTCCCGCTCGCGCAGATCGCGGCCGGCAAATCGTTGCCGCTGAAAACAGGCGTCAATCCCGCGCACGCGGCCGCCGTGGCGGACTTGGTGAGTGCCGCCATCAAGCCCATTCTGGGCGACAAGGCGGAATTGACCGAAGCCGACTGGGCCGCGCTGCAAGGCAAGCTGGCCGCGTTTGACGGCTGGAACGCCAGCAAGGCCGGGGCCGCCGTGGAGAAACTCGGTGTCGCCCGCGTCGGCGAAATTCTCGCGGCCAAGGCGCAGGAAAAAATCAACGCGCTCATCGCGCAGGACAAAGCGCTGGAACCGGAATCCACCTCCATCGCGAATGTGGAGAAACTCGTCCGCTTCGTGCGCGACCTGTATCTGCTGTGCATCAACTTCGTCAACTTCAAGGATCTTTACGACGGCGGCGCCCCGGCGGTGTTCCAATGCGGCACGCTGTATCTGGATCAGCGTTCCTGCAATTTGTGCATCACGGTCGAGGATGCGGGCAAACACGCGGCGATGGCCGGCCTGGCCGGGGCCTATCTCGCCTATGTGGACTGTGTGCGCAAAGGCACCGGCGAAAAGATGAGCATCGTGGCCGTGTTCTCGCAAGGGGACGACGACAATCTCATGGTCGGCCGCAACGGTATTTTCTACGACCGCAAGGGCAAGGATTACGACGCCACGATCACCAAGATCCTGTCGAACCCGATCAGTCTGCGGCAGGCGTTCTGGTCGCCGTATAAAAAATTCGTGCGGATGATCGAGGAACAGATTTCCAAGCGCGCGGCGGCGGCGGACAGCGCGGCCACGGAAAAGCTCCAGCAAGCGGCGACCGCCGTGGCCAATGCCAAGGCGGATGCCGCCAAATCGCCCGAAAAACCGAAGATTGACGTTGGAGCCGTCGCGGCCATGGGCGTGGCTTTCGGTGCCATCGGGGCATTTTTCACCGCCGTTGCCAGCGGTTTGATCACGGTCGCGGGGCACGGGCCGCTGGCGATTGTCGGGGTCTTGATCGCCATCATCCTGCTGATCTCCGGCCCTTCAATGCTGCTGGCCTTCATCAAGCTGCGCAAACGCAACCTCGGCCCGATCCTCGACGCCAACGGCTGGGCCGTCAACGCCAAGGCCAAAATCAATGTGCCGTTCGGGACCAGCCTGACAGACATCGCGACCTTGCCGCCCGGCTCGCAGCGCGACCTCGTGGATCCGTTCGCGGAAAAGAAAAGCCCGTGGCCGAAAGTCATTATCTTCGCCCTGGTGCTTTACATCATCTACGCGATGCTCAACAACCTTGGCTTCGTCTATCAATGGACCGACGGCAAGATGGGCATTGAAAAGAAGAAAGCCAGCGTTGAACAGCCCGCCAAGCCGGCAGACGCCGCCAAACCCGCCGTTGAGGCGGCGACCGCCGCCACGCCGGCAAAATAATTGTTCGTCATCTTCAAGCCCGGACGCTTGCGTCCGGGCTTTTTCTTTTCCGGCAATATGAGAACATCCTTTCGATGCCTCGCGAAACTGTTGCCGACAAAAAAGCCCGTGCGCAAAAAATCTGCGCCGCGCTCCAGCGGACGTATCCGAACGCGCACTGCGAATTGAATTTTGCCGATCCGCTGCAACTGCTCGTCGCCACGATTCTGTCCGCGCAATGCACCGACCAGCGCGTCAATATTGTGACGGCAGAGCTGTTCCAGAAATACCGCACCGCCAAAGATTTTGCGGCGGCCCCGCTCGCGGACATTGAAGCCGCCGTGAAGAGCACAGGCTTTTTCCGCAACAAGGCGAAGAATATCAAGGCTTGTTGCGCGGCGCTGGTGGACCAGTTTGGCGGCGAAGTCCCGCGCACGATGGACGAACTGCACGCGCTCGCCGGCGTCGGGCGCAAGACGGCGAACGTCGTTCTCGGCAATGCGTTCGGCATCAATGTTGGCGTGGTCGTGGACACGCATGTCACGCGACTCGCCAATCGCCTGGGCCTGGCGAAGGGAACGGACGCCGTCAAACTGGAGCAGGCACTGATGCCGCTTGTGCCAGAAATGGATTGGACGCGGTTCAGCCACTGGCTCATCTGGCATGGTCGCCGTCGCTGCGCCGCGCGCAAACCGGACTGTGCGAATTGCGAAATTCAAAAACTCTGCTCACAGATTGGAGTGACGAAGTGATGGAGAAACATTCAACATTCAACACTCAACATTCATCGCCCAAGGTTGAAGGCGATGTGCGTTCATTGGATGTTCGAGGTTCGATGTTGAATGTTGAATGTTTCCCAGCTTCTCAAAACTGGCTTCTGTTGAACTCCGGCCAATGCGCCGCCGCCTTCAACATGGCGCTGGACGAGGCGCTGCTTGAAGCGATGCCGCGGCTGCAGCAACCAGTCCTGCGTTTTTACGGCTGGACCGAAGCGGCGGCGACCTTCGGCTATTTCCAGAAATATTCCGAGGTCGAACGCGCGACATTGTTGCGCCCGCTGCTTCGGCGACCGACCGGCGGCGGCCTCGTGCCCCATGCCGCCGACTGGACCTACAGCGCCGTTTTTCCGGCCGGCCACGAATGGCATTCGCTCAAGGCGGTGGCTAGCTACCGGCGCATCCACGACTGGCTGCGATTGGCATTTGCCGCCTTGAACGTGGCCACGGAACTCGCGCCCAGTTGCAAAAAAACAATGCCGGGCCAGTGTTTCGTGGGCCACGAACAGTTTGACCTGCTCTGGCAGGGCAAAAAAATCGCGGGCGCGGCGCAGCGCCGGAACAAACTGGGTTTGCTGATCCAGGGCTCGGTGCAGCCGCCGTCCCTGGCGTTGGCCCGGGCCGATTGGGAAACCGCGATGGCCACGGTCGCGCAGCAAGATTTCGGGGTCGTTTGGACCCATGGTTCGCCGGACGCGGTCCTGCATGAATGTGCGGGGAAACTGGCCTTGCGGAAATACGCTCAAGCGGAATATAGTATGGGCCGATAGTTGGGCTTGGGTAATGCCATGTTGTGAAGCCCGGCAGGCGGGGCTGGATCGTCCGGGCTTTTGGACCAAGTCAAACGTGAAACTTGTAACATGTTGTTTTTCGTTACTGGCTGTGCTGTTTCTGGCAGCCACGCCAGCCCGTGCCTTTATTGACGTTTCCCTGCAAATGCAACTCGGCAATCCGAGCAATGCCACCGCCAACACCAACGACCACGACCATTTCCTGATCCAGCGCTCGGTCGAGGCTTTGGACTACAACGACCACCTGGGCCAGCCGAATTGGGCGAGCTGGGATTTGACCGCTGCTGACGTCGGCGCAGCTTCCCGCTCCACCATTTTTTTCACCGACACGAATCTGCCGCCGAATTTTTACCGGGTGACCGACAATGACTACAACGGCGTCGGCACGAATGGTCTCAACCGGGGCCATTTGTGTCCGTCGGAGGACCGCACCGACACCGAGGCCGACAACGACACAGTTTTCTTGATGTCCAACATTATGCCGCAGAATGGGACGAATAATTCCGGGGTCTGGAGCACCTTCGAAAGTTATTGCCGCGCACAAACGTCCACCAACGAGCTGCTCATCCTCTGCGGCCCCAGCGGTTTTGGCACGAACCGCATTCCCAGCGGCAAGGCCGTCATCCCGGATTACGTTTGGAAGATTGCCGTGCTGGTGCCGACCAACAGCGGCGCGGCGTTGAGCCGCATCACTCCGGCCACGCGCGTCATTGCGTTGAAAATTCCCAACAACGCCCTGGCGACGAACACCTGGCCGCACTACGTCACTTCCGCCAGCCAGATCGAGGTGGACACCGGCTTGAACTTTTTCACCGCGCTGCCGGCCGCCACCGCCACCGCCTTGCGCAATAAAGTGGATGGCCAGACGAATCCGCCGCCGGTCATCTTCGCCTTCGCGCCGCCGAGTGGCGCCACGGGCACCAACGTCGTGCTCACGGGCACCAACTTCGCCACCGCCACGGCGGTGACGTTCAACGGCGTTCCGGCGGTGTTCACGGTGAACGCCAATTCGCAGGTCACCGCCAAGGTGCCTGCGAATGCCAGCAGCGGTTTCATCAGCGTGACCACAGCGGGCGGCACCGCCATCAGTTCCGGCAGTTTCATGGTGACCGGCAGCGCCAATGTTTACAGCGGCACCCTGGTCGGCTGGGACGTGGGCATCCTGCTGGGCGGCGCGAACAATTTCGGGCCCGCGCCGTTTGCGGCCACCACCAACGCGCCCAACCTCACGACCGTTGGCCTGACGCGCGGTTCCGGCGTGACGCAGAGCGGCACGGGGGCGGCGCGCGGTTGGGGCGGCACCGGGTTTACCAGCAGCGACGTCACAACCGCTGTGGCGGCCAATCAATTCGCCACCTTCAGCCTCACGGCCAATCCTGGTTACAGTGTCGCCTGCACCGCCGTCGGCCGTTTGGATTACCGCCGTTCCAACACCGGCCCGCCCAGCGGCGTGCTGCAATATCGGGTCGGCGCCGGCGTGTTCGTGGACATCACAAATCTGTCTTATACTGTTTCCAACAGCATTCCGGCGTCCATCGGCGCGATTGATCTCACCGGATTTGCGGCATTGCAAAACGTGGGCGCGGGCACCAACGTCACCTTTCGCATCGTCAACTGGGGCGGCGGCGCGGGTGGCACCTGGTATGTTTTTGACACGACGAACAGCGCCGCGCCGGACTTGGTGGTGCAAGGCACGGTCACGCAAATCGCGACCACGAACGCGCCGGCGATGGCACCCGCGTTCGTGCTGGCCGCGTTCACCAACCATCAATTCCAATTCACCCTCACCGGCACGACCGGGGTGAACTATGTGATTCAGGCGGCCACCAACCTGGCCGCGCCCGACTGGATTTCCATCATCACCAACGCCGCCCCTTTTGTATTCGTCGAGACCAACGCGGACCTGCCGGCGCAGCGGTTTTATCGCGGCTTGCTCGCGCCGTGAAAACCGTTTGATCGCGTTCGCAGACTTGAATCAAAATCGAGTTGCGATAGGTTGAATGCACTGCGTTCGAATGGGCGTTCGCGTGGAGCCATTCGTGGGCACCGCTGAAGCCCGGTGGCCATGCGAAAACGTGAGCCGACTCAACCCGCAGCCTTGGTTATCAAAACGCGAAGCATCAATTTCATTTTTGGCTGCCTGTTTTGGTGGGCCTCCGCCGGCCTGATGGCGACGGCTCTGGCCCAGACCCGCACTTTGCGCATCGTCACTTACAACCTCCAGGCGGACACCGGGGGCGCGACCACGCCCCTGCCCGGCTTGCTCGCGCCACCGAGCGATACGAACAATGTGCAGGCGGGCGGAGTGCTTGCAGGGATTGGCGAAGAAATTGTCGGCAATGACCCCGCGCAACCGCTGGACATTCTGGCCTTGCAGGAGACGACCAGTAATCCGCTCACGGTGGCGCCGATTGTCAGTGGCTTAAACTCCTTCTATGGCGTGGCCGGCATGTATTCCAACAGCAGTTATCAGGCGACGGAAAGCGGCGGTTTCGTCGGCAGCGGCAACGGGCCGAACGCGCTGGTCTATAACACGAAGACGGTGCAACTGCTCGCGTCCGTGCCGGTGGATCCGCCCGGCGGCACCGGCAACCTGGGCAAAAGCAGCGGCGAGTATCGCGAGGTCATGCGTTATCAATTTGCACCGGCCGGCGTCGCGCCCACATCCACCAATGAGTTTTACCTTTACGTCAGCCATTACAAAGCGCTGCCGAGCATCACCAACGAGACCTATCGCTTGGGCGAGGCGCGGATCATCCGCAACCACGCGGCGACGAATCTGCCCACCACTGCTCGCATTCTTTACGTCGGCGATTACAACGTCACCAGCAGCGGGGAGGCGGGCTATCTGACGCTCTTGTCCAACCTCGCGCCCGTCGGCGTGGCCCAGGCGCAGGGCGTTGATCCGATGAATTTGACCGCGCGCACCGACTTGAACTGGAGCACCGACACTACGGACACCAATATTCTCATGCTGGAAACCGAGGCGGCCACGTCGCTCCAATACCGTGACGATCTGCAACTCATGACGACGAATGTCTATTATGGGACGGCCGGCGGATTGAAATATGTTCCCGGCACCTATCACGTTTTCGGCAACAACGGCACAACCGCCTATTACGACCGCGTGGACGCCGATTCCAACACCGCGCTGGACCATCGGCTGGTCACGAACGGGCCGGTCTTTCTCAGCGCCGCGCAACTCGAACTCGACCTCACCTATGCCAGCGATCATCTGCCGGTGGTGGCCGATTATACCATCCCGCTGCCCGCGCCCGTCATCACCAGTTACAGTCTGGTCGGGACGAATCTGGTCCTCACGGTGGCCAACAGTATTACCGGCGGCGTCTATACCGTATGGCTGACCACCAATCTGGCGTGGCCACTGACCAACTGGACCGCCGTGGCAACCCAGGTGCCGACCGTCGGCACCTTCACCCTCACCGCCACCAATGCCGTGAACCGCGCCGCGCCCAGGCGGTTTTATCTGCTGCAAGGAAAGTGAATTGTCGCGGCACCAACCGGCGACGGCGGGAGGATTCTCCCATCAAAATGAAAGCCGGGCCGGTCGGAACGGGAACCCGGCAGCAGGCTTCGGAGTGGAACCGGCCGCCAGCCGGTCGGGCGCAGAATAAAGCAGGGAACCCGGCGCGTGGGCAGGAGAAAAATTTTCGTCGCGCCCGGAACCAGAGCGCCAGAAGGCTGGCGCCCTCCGCCGCTTTCCGGCAGTGCAAATGGTTGCCGGCTACGATTCCTCAAACAACGCCTGTGCGAACTGCTTCGCGTCGAAGGGCTGCAAGTCATCCGGTTGCTCGCCGAGGCCGATGAATTTGATGGGCAGGCCGAGTTCCTTCTGGATCGCCACCACCATGCCGCCTTTGCTCGTGCCGTCCAGTTTGGTCACGATGAGGCCGGTGAGTGGGACGGCCTTGTGAAATTCGCGCGCCTGGTTCAGCGCGTTCATGCCGGTCGTCGCATCGAGCACCAGCAAAACCTCATGCGGTGCGCCGGCGAGCTGCTTGCCGATGACGCGGTGCAGCTTCTGCAATTCCTGCATCAAGTTGTGCTTGGTGTGCAGGCGGCCGGCGGTGTCGATAAACAGGTAATCCGCCTTGCGCGCCTGCGCGGCAGTGACGGCGTCGTGCGCCACGGACGCGGCATCCGAACCATATGCGCTCGCGATGACCTCGACCTTGAGGCGGGCACCCCACAATTTGATCTGCTCAATGGCCGCCGCGCGAAACGTGTCGCACGCGGCGAGCAGCACGGATTTTTTCTGCGCCTGAAAATAATGCGCGAGCTTGGCGCTCGTCGTGGTCTTGCCCGTGCCGTTCACGCCGACGATGGAGACAACGCAGGTGCTGCCGGGGATTTCGCGGAGCTTCGGATTATTTGCGGCCAGGCTCTTCTCAATTTCCGCGCGGGCGATGGCGAGGTAGTCGAGGCCGGCGGTGCCCTGCGTTTCGTAGGCTTTCTTCACGGCCGCCACGATCTGCGAAGTCATCGGCATGCCGAGATCGGCGGCGATGAGGGCGTGTTCGATTTCTTCCAGCGACTCGGCGGTCAGCTTGGGCGAACGTGTGATGATGCGCTTGAGTTCGTGCGTGAGCTTGGCGTGCGTCTTGGCCAGGCCGGCTTTGAATTTGGAAAAAAGTCCCATGAGATTTTCAACCACGGATTAACCCGGATGGACACGGATAACAAAACCAAACGCAGAGCAAAAAAATCTCTGCGCCTCTTTGCGGCCTCTGCATCTCTGCGTTTGGTCCCATCCGGGTTGATCAGTGTCCATCCGTGGTTATCGTTTTCGTTCGGCGACTTTGTCTTTGAGCTTTTGAACGTGTTCGTAGGGCAGTTTGACTGTGCCGATGAGCGGCTTTTGTTTGCTGAAGCCGTGGCAATCGGAACCGCCGGTGACGAGCAGATGATATTTCTCCGCAAACTCCAGATACCGCTCCGCCATCGTGGTGGAGTGCTTGGTGTGAAAACATTCAATCCCATCCAGGCCCGCCGCCACGAGGTCGGGAATGATTTCGTCCGAGCGATTCAAACCGGGATGCGCCATCACCGCCAACCCGCCCGCCTGGTGAATCAGCTCAACCGCTTCCATCGCGGACATCTTGGTTTTGGGCACCCAGGCGGGCCGGCCTTTTTTGAGATATTTGTCGAACGCCTCATCCAGGCTGCCGATGAGCTTTTCCTTCACCAGCGCGCGGGCGACGTGCGGGCGGCCGGGCGACTGGCAATTGGCCAGCGCAAACACGGCTTCGGCCTTGAGCGGCAGGCCAAGTTTGTTCAGCGCGCCGACCATCTCGCGGATGCGGCGCTGGCGGACGGCTTGAAACCCGGCGATGCGCTGGAGCAAAACCTGGTTCTGCGTGTCCACGAGGTAGGCGAGAATGTGGACTTCGATGTCCGCGTGTTCGGCCGTGAGTTCGGTGCCGGCAATAAATTCGATCCGCGCCGCCACGCACGCCGCCGCCGCGCGGTCGCAACCCTCGAGCGTGTCATGATCGGTCAGAGCGATGGCGCTGAACCCAAGCTGGCTCGCGCGCGCCACCAATTCTTCCGGCGTGAACGTGCCGTCGGAAAAAAACGTGTGCAGATGGAGGTCGGCGAACATCGGGAACTAAAAATTAAAAAATTTCAAATGCCCGGCGTGCCGCGCACGCTCGCCCTTTTGAATTTTGAATTTGGAATTGTTCATTGAACGGGTCTGGCCGGACGGAGAATTTCGCTCCGGATCTTGTCCAGAATGCCGTTCACGAATTTGCCGCTGTCCTCGGTGGAGAATTTTTTGGCGATGTCCACCGCCTCGTTGATGCTGACGGCGGGCGGGATGTCGTCGCGGTGGAGCATTTCATAAATGGCGAGCCGCATGACGTTGCGATCCACGGCGGCGATGCGATGAAAATCCCAGTTCTTGGCGTGCCCTTTGATTTTTTCGTCAATGGCGTCGCGATGCTGGATGACGCCTTTGATGAGCGGTTCGGCGAAGAGCCGCATCTCGGCCTCCTCGACGGTGGGCGGCGGCAATTCGGTCACCTCGCCCCATTTGGCGTGGCCTTTTTCATCTTCGATGGCGGCCGCGCGCTGGGAATTCCAGAACGTGGACAGCTCCAGTTCGAGATTATCCGGTGGATTCAGATCGTGCTGAAACAAAAATTGGACTGCGCGTTCGCGCGCTTCGCGTCGTTTACCCATATTGAAGCATAGTGCCGCATAACCGCGGCACGGGAAATGAAAAACTACAGGCAGCAGTTTTTTCAGGCGGAAACGGAGGGAACGGAGAAACATTTTCCGCTCCCACCTTGTTTTCTCTGTTTCCTCCTGTGAAATTATTCGTTAGTTTCCGCGCATGAATAAAGTCGGCAAACTCCTGCACACGCGCTACCGCGTGAACGATCTGGAGCGCACGGTGGCGTTTTATCGGGATGTGCTCGGCTTGGAAGAAATCAAGCGGCACAAATCGCCGCGCGGTTCGGAACTCGTTTTCCTGAAGACGGCGGGCAGCGAGGAACTGATTGAAATCACCTGCTTTCCCGGCAGCGGCCCCGTGCAAGTGCAGCCGGACCTGACGCACTTGGCATTCGAGGTGGAAAGCCTGGCCGAATTTGAAAAACACCTGGCGCAGCACGGCCTGAAATATTCCGACGGCCCGACGACGAGTTCGAGCGGGACGACCTTCGCCTTCATTGACGCGCCCGAAGGCTATGAAATCGAATTGATCCAGAAAAAACTGTAACGCGGTCTGTGGCCGTCGCCGGCGCTCACAGAGCGCCGCTACAACTCAGAATCTAAAACTCAAAACTAAAAATTATTTCACCATGAGCGTATTAATTGTCGGCACCACCGCACTCGATTCCATCAAAACCCCCACTAAGGAAAACCCGCGCCTGCTGGGCGGTTCCGCCAGCCACGCCGCTGTGGCCGCGAGTTTTTTCTCGCCGGTAAAACTCGTCGGCGGCGTGGGCGAGGATTTCCCCAAGAAATACATCGAGCTTTATCGCAAGCACCAGATTGACCTGGCCGGCCTGCAAATCTTGCCCGGCAAAACGTTTCATTGGTCGGGCGAATACGAGATCAACATGAACAACCGCCGCACGCTGGCGACGGAACTGGGCGTGATTGAAACTTTCTCGCCGGTGCTGCCCAAAGCATATCAAAACACCGCCTTCGTCTTGCTCGGCAACATCGCGCCAGCCCTGCAGCTCAGCGTGCTGGACCAGATGAAGAAGCCGAAGTTCGTCGTGGCTGACTCGATGGATTTGTGGCTGAACATCGCGCTCGCCGACCTGCTCAAGCTGCTCAAGCGCGTGGACGGCTTTGTGCTGAATGACAGCGAGGCGGAACTGCTCACGAAGGAAGACAACGTTTTCGTGGCGCTGAAGAAGATTCACAAACTCGGCCCGAAATACGTGATCATCAAAAAAGGTTCACACGGCTCCATTCTCTCCGGGCCGAAAGGCATTTTCATCTGCCCGGCATATCCGCTACACACCGTCGAAGACCCGACGGGCGCGGGCGATTCCTTCGTCGGCGGCATGATGGGTTATCTCGCCACGGCGAAAGGGTCAGTTGATTCCAACATCCGCCGCGCCATGGTTTATGGCAGCGTCACCGCCTCGTTCTGCTGCGAAGGTTTTGGTTTGAACGCCACGACCAAGACCAAGCGCGCCGACATTGAAAAACGCGTGCGGGAACTGGAAAAACTGACCAGGTTTTAGTCGCGTATTTTAAGGCACTGGGGTGGCTTTGGTTGCACTGCCTCCAAGGCCATCGCCGAACCTGTCGGCGCCAGGCGATGGCGTCTTTCTTGAATGCTCACATCCACGAGCAGATCTCCGACCGCATCATCACCTTGCTCAAGCAACGAACCGTTCCCTGGCAAAAACCTTGGAAAGCCCGCACCGGGTTGCCCCGGAATCTCGTCAGTCAAAAGTCACATCGGGGCATCAATGTCATTCTGTTATTGGTCATGAGCTATGAATCACCCTGCTGGCTCACGAGCGCTGATCCCTTTCTGCCGTCCAACCCGCCGAAGCGGGTTTTGCTTCGGTTGGCGGACCGTGGCTGTGAGCGCGGACGGCGTTTTACAGCCAACAGCGCCGGCGGCAATATTCGCCCTTCGCTGGCGTGTTCCCGCAGGCGGAAGTCTGGGCAGTCAAAGCCCGCTTCCACCGAGGCTCGGCAACAACTTGAACATATCATCCGTAGGATTCCGCCTTCCGTTTTTTCCGGTGCAACCCGACCCCGAGCTTGGTTTTGTGCTGCATCCACTGGACGGGGCGACGAACAAGGTGTTGGCCCGGGCTGGGCGCGGCGAACGGCGCGACTATTTGGACGTGCTGTTTCTGCACCGGAACGTTTTGAGTCTGGGGGGGGCGCTGGCTTGGGCGGCCGGCGGCAAAAATGCCGGCTTCACCGTGCAATTTTTGGTCGAGGAGGCGCAACGCCTCGCTCACTATCCGGCCATCCGGCTGAAGTCTCGCCATCGAAACGCCGCTTGGTTCCGCTGCTGCTGACGCTGGTGGTCTGGTTCGGCGTGGTCGGAATTTCAGTCGAAGCCTGGTATCGCTGGCACGAAATACGAATGCCGTCGGCCACTCTCTGGACGATGTCGTGGCCGACTCATAATCCCACCTTCAAAACCGCTGTGTTGTCAGACCGCACCCGCAACTGCTCCGTTAAGATGAAGGCCGCAGCGTGGCTTGGGCGGCGGATGAAATTGTGTGGCAGGCGGTGTTCCTGCGGTGGAATCCGGGTCGCACGGCGCTGCATCTGGCACAAAACCACACGCCTGAAGTATACCTGACCGCCGCCAGCCATCCGTTGACGACGATTTCCGAACCGGCGTGGTTTGGAGCCGGCGGCTTGCGGCTGCCATTCATCGTTTACACCATCCACAACACGCTGAAACCGGTTTATGTTTTCTATTGCCTGTGGGATATGACCGCACCAGCGCCCAAGGCCGGGGCGCGCTGTCGTTGAATTACGGGAATCGCCTGGCACCCGTGTTGGCTGGTTTGCGCAATCCCGGCCAGCGCTCACTGAAAATCGCCCTGACCGGCAATTTAAATGAAGCTCAAGCTCGAACCGCCTTTCAGAACCAGCTCCAGAAAATAATCGAGCGCGAGCCAGTGCCGGCGGGCGGATTGAGATAAATTTCTGAGATCGTATTTCAGCCGCGCGCCGAGGATGCTTCTTCGGCGCATTTTTTTATTGTCCAGCCGAAAGCCGCGCGCTCACGAGGTTCACAAATCAAGCGGGGGAGTCTCCGCCCTTGACTGAATCGTATTGGGCAAAACCGTTTCACCCACCGCCGGCACTTTGGGACGGGCATCGAAACGGACCGGCAGTTGGTGGAGCTTGGTCCAATCCCCAATGGCCTTGATCCAACCTTCGGCCAGCAGATCGGCCAGAATATCAGAAATGGAATGGGTGCTGATGGAAACCCCGGGCGTGGGTGACGTTTGTAATTCGGGTCGGCCGACGCTTAGTTCCAGAAAGCAATATTTTTGGCCAGGCAAAGGATGCTTGTAAACGTCGCAGTTTTCCTTGGCGATGGCGATCAACGACCACGTCTTCTCCTCGTCTTCCAAGCGAATCCGGACGCTGGCAAAACCCAGTTTGCGGGCGATGAAAACCACGTCCTCGGCCAGATCTTCCTGGGTTTGGGCGCGCTTGCCTTCCAAGGCGAGCCAGCGGCACAGGCAAATGGCATATTGAATGTCCGTCCGCGCCTCAAACGAATTCCCCAGCACCCCTCCGACGGAGAACCATTCGCGGCTGAAACTAAATTTTCCCGCCGCCAGGAGGATGATCAAGACCCCGGTGCCCAAACACACCGGAAAATATTGACCGCGCCAGCAAAAAGTGGAGAACCCCAACAGTAGAAAAAAGGCCGTGAACGCGTATAGACCCAACACCACCCGCCGCCGGGAATGGCCCAAAGCCAGCAAGCGGTGATGAATGTGTTTGCGATCCGGTCGGAACAAGGGCAGGCCTTTCAGCCCGCGCCGCAGAATCGCCACCGAGGTGTCAATGATGGGCAGGGCCAGCACGAATAAAGGGGCCATTAAAGCGGTCACAATCGTCCCCTTATGCGACGTTACGATCGTGCTGCAACCGATGAAGAAGCCCAAGAAATAGGCCCCGCCATCGCCCATGTAAATCCGGGCCGGTGGAAAGTTAAACCGTAGAAATCCCAACAAGGCGCCCGCCATGCCGGCGGCGACCACGGGCACCAAATCCGCCTGCAGGGAGACATACATCAGCAGCACCATCAGCATGAGACAAATGCCGCCAGCCAAGCCATCAATGCCATCAATCAAGTTGATGAGGTTGGTCATGGCCACCAGCCAGATCACCGTGACCGGCCCGGCCCAATGGCCCAAATCAATGATTTCATACGTGATCGGAATCTTGAATTGGAAAATGCCAATGCCACAATAAAAGGTGGCGATGGCGATGAATAATTGGCCGATAAGTTTCCGCTTGGCCCCCAACCCGAACAGATCGTCCC
The DNA here is from genome assembly GCA_903850425.1 of uncultured Verrucomicrobia subdivision 3 bacterium. GTDB lineage: Bacteria > Verrucomicrobiota > Verrucomicrobiia > Limisphaerales > UBA11358 > UBA11358. Next base: position 228,335 of record CAINLR010000141.1, read on the forward strand.
ACAAGCCCAGCGCGAACATGGCCAGCGAAGCGGGAATGACCAGCCAGCGTTCGTTGCTGCGCAGAAAGTCCGGCCCCGACAAAAAAAAGAAGAACAAAAGCACGGCCACCATCGCGCCCGCCAATGCGATGCCGCCAATGCGTGGGATGGGAGTTTTGTGGGTATGGTGCGCCTCGCCGACCCGGCCCGGCAGGCCGTAGCGCCGACTCGCTTGCAGCACCAAAACAATCAAGCTGACGCTCGTGGCCAGCCCGATCAAACCGCCGATGAATAGCTCAGTCCAAACCATAAATTTTGATCCCCAGACAAAGTTGCCCAAACCAAACCGTGACGACCTTAGCGGAAAGGGCCGCCGGCGACAAGCCAAGAAATCGAGCTAGATATTCCTTGCCGCGACCCATTGGAATTGCCGCCTGACCTGAGGAAAAATAAATGCGCCGAGGTAAATGTCATGACGCCTGATACGGAGATAGGCCACTACCGCTGTTCCTGCCGCTTCTCACCGCAGCTGCGGAAACTTATTGCTGCGGATGCAGCTTTGCCCATTTCTCGTAATGCTGCAACACCCGTTTGGCCGTGTCCTTGAACCAGCCATAGCCTTTCCGCCGCTCGCGCGAAAGCTCATTCACATCGTCATGAATGGTTTTATCACGATCGCCAAAAATTGCTTTGTCGCTTCCGATCTCGTAGTAGCGCGCCCAGATCGGCCCGCTGCCCGGCGCGTCCACGAGCTTGCGGCTTTCCGTGCCGACCACCTGAAACGACTTGCCTTCGATTTTGGTTTTCTCAAACCACGCCGCGGCCGCGTGAACGGCCGCGACCACATTTGAATCCGGCTTGGGCAGTTGCATCAGAAACAAGACAATCGTTCCACTCTCACTCGAGGCGGCGGCCGGCATCTCGTAATTTCGCGCCGACGCTGGCTGCAAAGTGAGCGCGTCGTGTTGCTGGCCCCAGACGGTGCGTTGGCCATGGGCCACAATCTGCGCGGCGAGCATGCAATCCACGCCGCGCTGCCAGCTCGCGTCGGCTTGGACGCGCAACGGCGGCGAGACAAAGGAAAATTCCTTTTGCCCGGTGGCCACTTCACTCAGAAATTTCACGATGTTGAGCATGGCATCGTCGTTGAACGTGACCGCGTCGTGATAACCGCCTTGCAAGGGCCAGACCTGCGGCCAGCCGCCGTTCGGAAATTGCGCGGCGAAAATGTAGTCCAGTCCGCGCTCAAAGGCCGGGCGCCACGCCGCGTTATTCGTGCCGTGCGCCGCAATCACCTTCGCCAGAAAGCGCAGTTCGGTCGTCGTCGCGTCATTGTCGAACGTGCCGATATAACTCCAGTTCACCTCGGCGGGCGCATCGAAATCATTGGGGATGATAAAGCGGGAATTGCTGTCGCCGGCAAACGATTCGCCCGGCGCGCGGACGTGCTGCGCGAAATCCGTGTGCTTGCTCCAGCCGCCCGCCGGCGTCTGGAACGAGGCAACGCAGTCCGCGATGCGTCCGGCCTCCGCGCCGCCATACCAACTCGCCGTGCGGTCCAGCGGCGTGCCCTTCGGCGAAGCGGACTTGGGCGGTTCGATCGCTTGATTCAACGCGTGCGCCTTCATTTCCGCGTGCAAAAAATCCTGGTCGGCCTGCCGTTGGCGCACGGAATTTTCCAGATAAATTTTCCACGCGGGCAGCGCCGCCACGCGCTCTGCCGTCAACGGCGTCGCCGGCACATTGGTGCCGATGACGGCGGCGAAATTTGGCGCGGCCGATCCCAGGGCAAGCGTGGCAAAAACGGCGGTTTTGAAATTCATGGTTGCCAGTCCAGACGCCACGGTGACGAATAAAGTTTCGGCCGTCTGGCGGTTTAGCTGATGCCATCGGCGCACGATGGCGGCGATAAACCGCCCGCAGTCCAAACGCTTCGCGCAATTTGGAAACGTCCGGCCAACGCGAAGCGTCTGGACTGCGGTTGCTTCAGCACCGCTTGGTTGCGCGTGGCTCTATCCCAAGCCGCCGCCGATGTTCACGGCACGATGATGCGCAGCTTCTTTGGCTCGACGGAAAAAGTCGCCGGCAGGCTTCCAACCCATTCCCCGTCCAGTTCAAACGCCGCCGGCTTGGCGCTGGTTAGCGCCAGTTTCCCGGCGCTCAGTCGGCGGACCATTTTTTCTGGCAACTTTTGGCGCAGCAGAAAACCTGGCGCGCCGCGCAGCAGCGTCCACAGATTCACGCGCGGAACCACACAGACCTCCAGCACGCCGTTGGTGTAATCGGCGGCGGGGAAAAGTTCAAACTTGCCGCCGTAGAGTTTTCCGTTGCCAAGCAAAACCAGCTCGCCCGTGATTTCCTGGTGATCCCCGCGCACGGTAATGTGCGGCTGCCGTTCCGCGAGTGCTTGCAAGCCGGCGACGACATAGGCGAGCGGCCCCATCCTCTTCTTGAGCTGCCAGCTCACCAGTTCAATCGCCCGGGCATCAAGGCCAGCCCCCGCGAGCTGCACAAAATAACGGTGTTCCGCTTTGCCATTCGCCGAAAACTCCACGCGCGGCAGGTCTATCTTCAGTTCACGCCCGCGCTGCAGAACTTCCCAGGCCGCGGCAATTGGCGCGGGAATTTTCAGCTCCGTGGCAAAAACATTGACCGTGCCGAGCGGCAGCACGCCCAATGTTGCGCGGGCAAATCCATCCGGTGCGTCGCCGATTCCATTCAAGACTTCATTGACGGTGCCGTCGCCGCCAGCGGCCACAATCAGCTCAAAATTGCCAACGGTTTCGGCGGCCAGCCGACGCGCATCGCCGGCACAAGCGGTGGGTTTCAACGTGCATTCGGTCGCGATGCCTGCCAGCCAGCGCCGGAAGTGGCGGGCCTTGTTGCCGCGCGCGGCCGGATTAAAAATGACACAGATGCGCACGCGCAAATGATTTCCAGCGCGGCCGATTAGTCGAGGATAAACGCGCCGCCGGCTTGCGCCGCGCCCGCATTTTTCGGACACTGACAACATGAACGAAGTCTCCAACTGGAAAGTTCCCAAGTGGCCGTTTCTGGTCGCCAACGCCGTTTTGCTCGCCAGCGCCGCCACCTTGATCTACCGGGCCGCGCATCCGATTTCGCTGTGGGAAATGGTCGCCGCCAGCGCTGCGGTCGCGTTTGGTGCCTGGCTTGGCTGCCTGCCATTTATTCTGGAATATCGCGCGACCGTGAAATTGCTGGAGGCCAATGCGCTCACGACCGTGGCCGAGCAAATGCAAAATTTAAAGTCCTATTCCGCCCAGATCGCCACCGCCACCGACCAATGGGCGCGCGTTCAGGAAGTCACGAAAGGCAGCGCCGAAAAGACGGCCGCCGCCGCCAACGAAATCACCCAGCGCATGGCCGCCGAGGTCAGTGACTTCAACGAATTCCAACAGAAGATGAACGACGCCGAGAAAGCCACGCTGCGGCTCGAAGTGGAAAAACTCCGCCGCACCGAGAGCGAATGGCTGCAAGTCGTCGCGCGCATCCTCGACCATATTTTCGCGCTGCACAACGCCGCCGCGCGTTCCGGCCAGGCGGAGCTGGCCGAGCAGATCGGCCAATTCCAAAACGCCTGTCGCGATGCCGCGCGCCGCGTCGGGGTCACCCTATTTGCGATTGAACCGGGCGAGGCGTTCGACACCGAACGGCAACGCGTCCACGGGGTGGAAAAACCACCAGCGGCTGGCATCGTCGCAGAAACCCTCGCGCCCGGTCTGACGTTTCAAGGCCGCCTCATCCGCCCCGCGCTGGTGCGCCTGAACGACGCGCCGGCGCCCGCGCCAGTCCAAGCAACGGCGGGAACCGCGACGGAAAAACCTGAGGCTGCCGCGCCCGCCCAGCTTTCGATCGAAGCGGAGTGAACCCGAACTTGAACCGGAGCAAACGAAGCTAACAGAGGTCGCAAGCAAGCTGCCGCGTTAACCTTCCCAAGTGGTGGAACTCGTCGCGCCGCGACGAGCGGCGCTGCGGACTTTTCCACGGCGGAAAGTATTTGAGCGCCCAGGTGTCCGCTGCGCGGACAAAACTGCTCGCAGCGCGACAAATTCCGCCTGCCTCCGTTCGCATCGTTTGCACCAGTAAAATTTCGGACTATAGCTTCTCCGTCTTTCGCGCCGCGAGAAAATGCAGGGCGCAAAGTGTGACCTTGCGCCCAAAAACCTGCTCTAGCGCCGCTGCGTAAAGCTGCACTTGCGGCGTGTAGGTTTTGATTTTCTCGGCCAGATCGTCCGCGTGAACGGCGTCGGTCTTGAAATCCACCAGCCAGATTTCGTGCGGCAGCAGCACCACCAAATCCGCCGCGCCCTGCACCACGACAAACTCAGTCTCCAGTCCGGCGGCCGTTTTCACGCCGGTGATTTTCTCCAACTCGGGCGGGCTGAACCGCGCGGTGAACGGCAGTTCGCGGCGCACGTTTTCGGCGTGGCTGCGAATTTTTTTGCCCAGTTCGGAATCCCAAAACGCCGCCAGCGCAGCCAAGTCCAAAACCGCGCACTCCGCCGCCGATAAATAATTCTCCTGCCTTAAACGCGCCGCTTCCGCGGCGAGGTCGGCGGTGGCCCCCAGCGCCACATGCTGGAGAAAGGTGTGGTGCGCCGCGCCGGTTTCCGCTGCGTTCAGTTTGGGATTTTGAATTTTGGATTGGCGATTGCCGGCGGCGAACCGGGGCCGTTGGAAAGCTGGGGCCGCCTCCTCGGCCCATGCTTCCGCCGCGCGCCGCAGTTCCGTGACCGACGATTTGGCCTTTTGTTTCGTGGCGGCTAGTTGTGGATATTCCCAGCTCAAAACCGCGTGCAACTTTTCCGCCGCCGCCGCGTCGAGCGCCCGGCTCGCTGGGTGGGAGCCGCCGTGGGGAGGCGCTAATTTGTTTTGAGTTTGCGCCCCGTCACCTTGGCGGCCACGAACCGATTCGCCGCTCAGTTCGGCGTCGTCCACCAACCGCCAGTGCATCCAAGGCGTTCTGCCATGGTGGGAATTCGCATTGCCCACATGGGGCGCGAACCACATCCCCAGCCAGTCGGCAAACGAACTTGCCCCCGCAATTTGGGGCCGGGTCACCGGTTCCGGCTGCGCCCAGCGCGTCGCCCATTTTTTCTCCGCGAGCGTGGCGGTCAGCACCAGCGTGTCCCGCGCCCGGGTCAGTGCGACGTAAAGCAGGCGCAGCTCCTCGCCGCGCAGCTCCCGCTTCTGCCGCCGTTGCGCGAGCCAGTGCGGCAAGCTCGGATAACGCCGGCCCGTGTGCGGTGGCTTCACTTTCGGACAAAGACCGAATTCCTCGTCGAAAATAATTTCGCCGTGCTGATCCTGCTCGTTGAATTTTTTCGAAAGATCCGGCAGCACGACGACGGGAAATTCCAGACCCTTGCTTTGATGAATGCTCATCAGCCGCACGGCGTTTTCCGCCGGGACGGCGGGCGTGTCCGGTTCGGTGCCCGCTTCGCGCTGGGCCTCGATGAATTTCAGAAACCGGAAAAGTCCCTGCCGCTGAAACTGGTCGAACGACTGCGCGAGATTGAGAAAGCGCTCAATGTTGGCGGCCCGCTGCGCGCCACGCGGCTGCGCCCGCAGCCAGTCGGCGTAATAGGTTTCGCCCAGCACCGCTTCGAGACATTGCGAGAGCGAAACCTGCCGTGCCAGCTTGCGCCAGCGCGAAAAGCGTTCGAGAAATTTCGCGGCTTTCTCTCGCAGCTCATTTGTAATTTTTAATTTTTCATTTTGAATTGCATTGAGCGCCGTCCAAAAATGCTTCGCCTTCGCCGCGAGCCGGATTTCCGCCAACTCATCCAGCGCCAAGCCGACGAGCGGCGAGCGCAGCACCGCGATGCACGGCACGTCGTGCAACGGATTGTCGAGCAATTGCAGCAGGCTCAAGAGATCCAGAATTTCGCTGCCGTCAAAAAATCCGCCGCGCGTGACGACCAGCGGCACGCCGGCGAGCTCGAATTGTTTGGCGAAAATTTCCGCCTTGCCTGACGGCGAACGCAACAGCACCGCGACATCGCGCCACTCGACGGCGCGAAACAATTTCTCTTCGTCATCCCAGATTTCATGTTTCTCCGCGACGAGTTGCTTCAGGCGCAGCGCGACCAAGCGCGCTTCCTTGTCCGCGTCGGCCAGGTCCGCCAGGTCGTCGTCCGCCGCCACGTCATCGCGACCGGGCTTGAGTCGCAGCAACAGCTCCACGCGCGGGCTCGGATTTTGGGCCACGCTGAAATCCGCGCGCGTGGCGGGCGAACCGAATCTTAATTTTGCCGCTTCGTCATACGCCACGCCGCCAACTTCCTCGCGCATCAGCGGGCTGAAAACCGAGTTCGCAAAATCCAGCAAGCCTTCGCGGCTGCGGAAATTTTCTGACAGCGCGATGACTTGGCCAGTTTCACCACGCCAATCACGGGCGTAAGCGCGGAAAATTTTTGGATCCGCCAGACGAAAACGGTAGATGCTCTGCTTCACGTCGCCGACGAGGAAGCGGTTGCCGGTAGTGGCACGGGCATCCTGCCCGTGTGATGAGGTTCTTAAACTCTCGGGCGGGCCGCCCGTGCCACGACTTAAAGCGGCGATGATTTTGTCCTGCGCGGCGTTGATGTCTTGATATTCGTCCACGAAGACAAAGCGCAATTTGTTGCGCCAGATTTCGGCCACGGCGGTGGGTTGGTCGGCGGTAAAATCCCAAAGCAGTTTGAGCGCGAACTGTTCGAGGTCGTGAAAATCCAACACGCCATCAGCACGTTTGCGTCCGGCAAAATTATTGGCGAATGCTTGCGCCAGGCGCAGCAAGGTTTCCATGTGGCCGCGAACCCAGCTCCAATCTTCGGCAAGCGGATCGGTTCCATTTTTGACGGTCGCGAGGGCGGCGAGAAACGCCGCCTCGTCGAAAAAATCTTCCAGCGGCTGGCGCAGAATGGTTTTGCGTTTTGCCGGCCAGTTGCCGTCGGCGGCCAGGATTTGCTCCAGAACTTCGGCCGCCAGTTCGCGGGGAAAGTGCGCCCCGAGACGCTGCAAGGTGCGAGTTAACTCAGCGGATTTTTCATTGTCACGGTTTAGAACTTCCAGGACGGGCAGCCATTCGCCGCGCCATTCTTCAATGGCCGCGAGCAGCCAGCCTTGCCACTCGGTCGGTTCGGTGGCGGAGAATTTTTGGATTTGTCCGGCGAGCCAGCCGGCGGCATCAGGCCGGGTCTGCGAGTAGTTGTGCAGCCGCAAAATAAGCGCGCGGATTTTTTCATCGGGCCCGCCGCCGTGGATCTGGATCAGGCTTTGGACGGCAAGCGAAAACTGATCCACCCCTTCATAATGCGAGCGAAATTGTTCGTCCAGCGTTTCGTTGGCGAGCTGGCGGGCTTCGCCTTCGTCGAGGATGGCGAGCTGCGGGTCGAGGCCGAGTTCATAAAAATGCTCGCGCACGAGGCGCAGGCAAAAGCTGTGGAGCGTGCCAATGTGCGCGCTGTCGAAGAGCGCAAGCTGGCGCGGCCAGTGGTCATCCTCGGGCGCAGCGACGGATTTGATTTCAAGTTCGCGACGGAGGCGCTGGCGCATCTCGGCGGCGGCGGCTTCGGTGAAGGTGACGATGAGCAGTTCGTCGAGCGACGCGCGTTCGCGATCCAGGCAGTCGAGGCAGCGGGCGACAAGCGTTTTGGTTTTGCCGGTGCCCGCGCCAGCCATGACGAGGACGTTGCCGCGCGCAGCCACCGCGTGCCGTTGGGACGGCGTGAGCAAATCGTGTTTTGGGGGCGGCGGTTCCATGCGGCGTTCGCAGGCTAGCAGCGAAACGGAGGAATGAAAAGAGGTTGACGCGAATTACGCCAATTGGCGCGGATTCAAATTCCATTCGCGATAATACGTGGCATTCGCGTAGAAGCTTTCTCCCCCAAGCACCAGCTGAAATTACGCGTTTGATGGAGGCCGAGGAGCCACCAAAATGATCGCGCAAAAAAGCACCGTGATCGTTCCGGCAAAGTTTCCGCGTGTGTTTGGCGGCAACTTCGCTTACAACTTTTTCATGGCAGATAGTCTTCGGCTCAAGGACCAGCCGGTGAGCGAGCGGCCGCGCGAGCGGCTCGTGGCGCGCGGACCGGATGCGCTGACGCATGCGGAACTGATCGCGATCCTGCTGCGCACGGGTTTGAAGGGCACGAACGTGGTGCAGGTGGGGCAACATTTGGTGCAGAAATTCGGCTCGCTGAATGCGCTGGCGCTGGCGTCGGTGGATGAGTTGAAACAGATTGCCGGGGTCGGCCCGGACAAGGCGGCGACGCTGGTGGCGGCATTCGCACTGGCGCGGCGCATGGAGCAGGAACGGCGCGAAGATTCGCCAGTGCTCGACAATCCGGCCACGGTCGTGAGCTTCATGCGCGAAACCAACCGGCTACGGAGCGTGGAGTCTTTCCAGGCGCTGCTGCTGAACACGCGCAAACGGCTGATCCGCTTGGCGGATATTTCCGACGGGACGCTGGATACCATTTTAGTCCATCCGCGCGAGGTTTTTCGGGCGGCGATTGTGGCGAACGCGGCGGGCGTGGTGCTCGTTCACAATCATCCCAGCGGCGATCCCACACCGAGCGAGGCGGACATCAAAGTGACGCGGGATTTGATCCGCGCCGGGCAGCTTTTGAAGATCGAGGTGGTGGACCACGTCATCATCGGCCGCGCGACGGCGGAACGGACAAAGGATTATTCGTCCTTGAGAGAATTGGGTTATTTTTATGCGTGAGGTTCTACAAAAATTCCAAGCGCCCGCCTCCCAGCGCCAGAGAAATTCCAAGAACCAAACACCCGCCTCAATGCTGCGGCCGGGCTTTTCCTTTGGAATTTGAAGTTTGGAGCGGCGCTGGAGCTTGGGGCTTGGCGGTTGGTGTAGTTAGAAACCCGCTTGCTTTCGCACGAACTTCCGCAATGATTAAATAATGTTTTCCAGTAGTTACAAACCGAGCGGCCCGGTGACGTTGAGCGAAGAACAAATCATGGCCTTGCACGGGGAGTTGCGCAAAATGCGCCACGATGTGAACGGCCGGCTGATGAACATCGTCGCGGCGACCGAGGTGATGCGGATGCGGCCGGACACGACCGGGGAAACGCTGAAGCTGTTGCTGGAGCAACCGTTCAAAGCGGCGGAGAGCCTCAAGGAATTTTCGCAGCAGTTCGAAACGCAGCTCGGCTTGTTGAAGGGCTGAACCACGCAGGGAGGCGCAAGCATGGACCGGACTGAAGCCGAACTCATCGCCGCCGTGCTGGCGGGCGATAGCGCGAGCTTCGAGCCGCTGGTCGTGAAATATTCCCCGCGCGTGTTTGCGACGGCGCGGCGGTATGCGCGGCGCGAAAGCGAGATCGAGGACATTGTGCAGGAGGTCTGGCTCAAGGCGTTCCACAAACTGAAGAGTTTTCGCGGCGAAGCCCCCTTTGAACATTGGCTGATGCGGATGGCGGTGCGGACGTGCTACGATTTTTTGCGCGGACACCAGCGGAATCGCGAGTCCTCCTTCAGCGAAATTTCCGAGCCGGAAGACGACTGGCTGGACCGGTTCGTGGCGGATCCGGGCAGTGCGCCGGAAAATGCCGACGCGGCGAAGTTGCTGATTGACCGGGTGCTGGAAAAGCTCTCGCCGCCGGCGCGGCTGGTCATCCAATTACTGGAAATCGAAGACCGTTCGGTGAAGGAGATTGCGAAAATCACCGGTTGGTCGGTGCCGCTGGTGAAGGTCCGGGCCTTCCGGGCGCGCGGCGAAATGCGGAAAATTCTCGCCCGCATGACCAAGGAGAAGTATTTGTAACCCCAAAATCCTGAAAGCGTCCAACTCACTGTAGCGTTTATGAAACTCGTCGAATTGCAGAAAAAACTGGTTGCCGCCGCGCGCTTGAGCGCGCCGGACGACCGCGTGCCCTACGCTTTTGAAAAGCGCATCATGGCCCAGATCGCCGCCCGGGCCGTGGCGGAACGCTGGGTGTTTTGGACGCAGGGATTGTGGCGCGCGGCGGGGGCCTGCGTGGTCGTGGCCGTGGTGTTCGGCGCAGTTTCGCTGTTCGCGCCGGCCACGCCGGATAATACCAATGATTTGTCGCAGGATTTTGAAAACACGCTGCTGGCCTCGGTGGATCAGAGCGACGTCGCGCTGCCGTGAATAATTGGAAGGTCATTTTTGCCACCGTCGTCATCTTCGGCGCGGGGGTCATTACGGGCGGGTTGCTGGTGAATTACGTAAATCTCTCGCACATTAAACCCGGGCGCCGGGCGGCCGCCGTTGCCGACGCGCATGGATCAGCCACCAACCCGGCGGCGCGGTCGGCGGATCTGCCCAAGCTGCGCCCACCGGAGATTTTGGACAAAGATTTCTTGACGAAGATTGACGACGTTTTGCATCTCTCGACGAAGCAGTCCTTGGCCATCAAGCAAATCATCGCGGATGGTCAGGCCCAAAATCACACCATTTGGACGAACAGCACGGCGGAAATGCGGAAAGTCATGCAGGATTCCCGGCACCAGATCCGCGAGCAACTGACGCCGGAACAGCAGAAGGAATTTGAAAATATGCTGAAGCAGTTCCGGACGCCACGCCGGCCGGCAAATTCTACCAACACAGTCCCCGCGTCGGCCCTTTCGCCGGAGGCGCAAATAATGTTGATCGAGTCAAACCGACTGCGTGCGTTGGGTAGCAGCCGGTGATTATTCGGCGTCAATCACCGCGCTGATCTTCTTGCGCAACTCCTTGTTCACGGCATTGACTGACCGGTTCGCGTCCACGATGTCGAAGCCGTAAGTTTTTTGGAGGGTTTTGAAGGCGTTTTGCATCGCCCCCTGATATTTCAGGAAGCTGTCGAACACATCGCGCGAGAGGCCGAGATCCATGCCGCTTTCCCAATAGTCGAGCGTGGCATTTTTGGCAAGGTTGCGCTGAACGAGTTCTTCCGGTTCGACCGACAGATAAAAAACGGCGTCCGGTTCGGGGGCGATGCCATAAAGATTCTTCAACCATTTATCATCCATGCCACGCACCATGTCGCGCGCCATCAACGTGTAAATGTAACGGTCGGCCAGCACGATAAAACCGGCTTTCAGGGCGGGCAGAATGATGTTTTCCAACTGATCGGCGAAATCCGTCGCGTAAAACAGACTCAGCGTGGTGCGACTCAGGACATTTCCTTCCTGCGCTTTGTCCAGTTCGGCACTGACGAGGGTGGAGCGTTTCAGGCCGACTTGCACGGTCGGTCGGCCGCTCGTTTCCAGCCAATTCACCAGTTCGACGATCTGCGTGGAACGTCCGGAACCATCCGCCCCTTCGACGGCAATCAGTTTGCCGCCGAGTTCTTCCGGTTTGACCCCCGGAATGCCGTAGCCGTAAAAACGGCGTGGTTTCTTGGTGCTCATGCGGCTTTGTCTTCTTCAAGTTCCAGCGGTTCGCGGTCAATGTGCAGGGCGGGCGGCAGCGGCAGCGGGCTGCGACGTTTGAATTTTTTCAGATCAATCGCCTCGCTGACCAGCTTGCGGACGATGACTTGCTGTTTCTCGACATTCATGTTGGCGTCCATCGTGACGAACTCGAATTCCTTGCTCATCGCCAGGTATTGATCGAGGATGCGTCCCTGGAAAATACGGAAACTTTCATACGGGTCTTTGGACAGATTCAAATCCATGCCCGCCTCAAAGAACTTCAATTTCGGACGACCTTCGAGAATCCGGCTCAGCGACACTTCCAAATCCGCCTTGAAAAACATGGTCAGGTCAGGCCGCGCGGCGAAAGCGTAATTGCCGCGCACCCAGTCGGGCGGACAACCGCGCGTCACGTCGCGTGCAAACGCGGTGAAAATATAGCGGTCGCACAACACGATGTAGCCGGCGCGCAGTAACGGAACCAGATGCCGTTCATAGCGGTCGGCGAAATCCGTCGCGTGAATCAGGCTGAAGGTGGTCGGCGTCAGCAACTCGCGTTTCTTGCCCTTGCTCGTGGCGGACTTGACGATTTCCGACGAGTTCCATTCGCTGAAATAGACTTTGATGCCCTCAGCTTCGAGCCAGCGTTTAAGCAGATAAATCTGCGTGGACTTGCCCGAGCCGTCGAGTCCTTCGACGGCGATCAGGCGGCCCGGGAAATTGAGTTCGGCAAATGATTTCATGCGTGGCGCGGCGCGCGTTTTTCTAATTTAACGAAACTGGTGACGGTCACAAGCCCTACTTGATACCACATTTCTTGCCGGCGGGCGGTTAATATCCGGTGACAAAACCGGCAAATCACCTTTGCTTGTGAAAAGAATCACAAGTTTCAACTTGCCCGTATTTTGCCGCGCGGTTAGGCTTTCGCTGTGCTTTTTTCCAAGCGCTGATTTTTTAAGGACATGCAGACACAAAGCGAATACGGCTACAACTCAAAGATCGAAGGCGACGTCGTCCTGACGACCGTTGATGCCGCATTGGCTTGGTTTCGCAAGAATTCTGTGTGGCCGATGCCGATGGGGTTGGCCTGCTGTGCCATCGAATTGATGGCGTCCGGCGCGAGTCGCTTTGATATTTCCCGCTTTGGTTCCGAAGTCATGCGTTTTTCGCCGCGCCAGTCGGACTGCATGATTGTTGCCGGCACGGTCACTTACAAAATGGCTCCGGTGCTCAAGCGCATTTACGATCAGATGGCCGAGCCGAAATGGGTCATCGCGATGGGAGCCTGCGCCTCCACCGGCGGCATGTATCGCAGCTACGCCGTTTTGCAGGGCGTGGACAACATCGTGCCCGTGGATGTTTATATTGGCGGCTGCCCGCCCCGCCCCGAAGCCGTGCTCGATGCGCTGATGAAAATTCAGGATAAAATCGGCAAGGAGCCCATTTTGCAGCGAACCGTGGCGGCCAAACTTTTAAATCTACAGGAAAGCTAACTTCGTGTCCGCCCTCGAATCCGCCAATAAAATCAAAGCCAAGTTCGGTGACCTCGTCACCGAACCGACGGAGTTTCGTGGCGAAATCACGCTGAAAATCGCCGACGCGGAAAAGATTTGTGACGTTTGCCTGTTTGCCAAAAAGCAACTCGGCTTCGATTTTCTGGTGGATATTTCCAGCGTGGATAATTACGGCGAAGACCCGCGCTGGACGATTGTGTATCACCTGCGCGCAATCGGTAACGGAGACGAAATCCGCCTCAAAACTGACGTGAGCGAGGAGAAATCCGAGCTTCCGAGCATTATCGGAGTCTGGCGCACGGCCAATTGGCACGAGCGCGAAATTTACGACATGATGGGAATCCGCTTTGCGGGCCATCCGGATTTACGCCGCATTTTAATGTGGGAGGGCTATCCGTATCACCCGTTGCGCAAAGATTTTCCATTGGCGGGCAAGTCGAGCGAGATGCCGGGCGTGGTATTCACCAAACCCGCACCACTCGAAGGCGGGCCGTTCGTCACTTTGCCCAGCAGCGCGGACGCAATTTCCCGCGAACCGCGCGTTCGCAATCCGGAAGAATAATTTTCATGGCCACCGTTCAAGACATTGAAATTCGCGACTCCGCTGCGCGCGCTGCACAAGGGGCGGAGGAGCTTGAAGCCGTTCAAGGCGAACGCATGGTCCTGAACATGGGACCGTCGCACCCGGCGACGCACGGCGTGTTACGCATCGTGCTGGAACTGGACGGCGAAGTCATCACCAAAGCCGATCCGGACATTGGTTATCTGCATCGCGGCGACGAGAAGATCGCCGAGAACATGACTTACACCCAGTTCATCCCTTACACGGACCGGCTGGATTATCTCGCGCCGCTGGCGAATAACGTCGCCTACGCGCTCGCAGTTGAAAAACTTCTTGGCATCCACGACAAGCTGCCGCCGCGCTGCCAATATATCCGCGTGATGTGCTGCGAACTGGCTCGCATCTCGTCGCACCTATTGGGTCTCGGTGCGTTTGCGATGGATACTGGCGCGGTTACCGTCTTCCTGTTGACGTTCACCGAACGCGAAAAGATTTACAACCTTGCCGAAGCCATCAGCGGCGCGCGGCTCACGACGAGTTACACGCGGGTCGGCGGCGTGATGCGGGATATTCCGCCGACGTGGTGCGATCAGGTTCGCCAATTTCTGAAGGAATTCGCCGTGGCGCTCGCCGAGTCGGAGACGTTGCTCACGCGCAACCGCATTTGGGTGGATCGCCTGCGCGACGTCGGCGTTATCTCGAAAACGATGGCGATTGATTATGGCTTGAGCGGCCCGAACCTGCGCGGCAGCGGCATCGAATACGATCTGCGCAAGAACCAGCCGTATCTTTGCTACAAAGATCTGCAATTTGATATCCCCGTTGGCTCCGCGGGTGATTGCTACGATCGTTACTTGGTGCGCATGGAGGAAATGCGCCAGAGCATGAGGATTCTCGAACAGTGCCTGGCCAAAATCCCCGGCGGTGCCGAGAACAAGGCGAGCGAACCGGTCTGCATTCAGGACGGAAAGATCAGCCTGCCGTCGAAGCAAAAGGTCTTGTCGAGCATGGAGGAATTGATTCATCAGTTCATGCTCGTCACCGAAGGCGTGAACTGTCCCCCCGGCGAAATTTATTTTGGCCACGAAAATCCGAAGGGCGAGCTCGGTTTTTACATCAACAGCAAGGGCGGCGGCACGCCGTATCGCCTGAAGATCCGCGCCCCTTCGTTCGTCAATTTGAGCATCCTTGGCGAACTGATGCCGGGCTGCATGATCAGCGACGTGCCGGTCATCCTCGGCTCACTCGATTTTGTGATGGGAGAAAGTGACCGATGAAATTTTCAAACAACCAAGAAACGAAGGAACAAAGTTTTTCGGACAGGACTTTGCTTCGTTACTTTATTCCTTGGTTGTAAAAGCAAAATGAGTTTTCAACCAACATCTGAACTTGAAGCGGAAGTAAGTGAGTTGATCTCGCACTATCCGGTGAAACGCGCCGCATCGCTCATGGTGCTGCACGCGATCCAGGAACAGTTCGGCTGGATCTCGTCTGACGCCGTGCAGTGGACGGCGAAGAAGCTGGAACTCCAGCCGATCAATGTTTTTGAAATCCTGACGTTTTATCCGATGCTCCGGCAGGAGCCGCAGGGAAAATACGCGATCAAAGTTTGCCGCACGTTGAGCTGCGCGCTCGGCGGTGCGTATGAACTGCATCAGCATTTTTGCGCGAAGCTCGGTCTGGACGCGCACAAGCACGGACCGCAGACGACGAAGGACGGCAAGTTCACCGTTGAATTTGTCGAGTGCCTCGCGAGTTGTGGCACCGCGCCGGTGATGATGGTCGGCGAAAAATTTTACGAAGGGGTCAGCCACCAGAAGGCTGATGAAATTGTGGGTGGCTGCCAATGAAATGGTTGCCCGACGTGGATTTGAACCACGACAAACAGATTCAGAGTCTGCTGTGCTACCGTTACACCATCGGGCAGGATGGGACGCATTAAGCTAGAGAATATTTTTAAAGAGTCAAGTTGCTGATATGGCGCAAGAATACAAATTAATTTTGAAGCACGCCGATGCACCCGGTTACACACCGGACATCGAGTGCTATTTGCGTCAGGGTGGCTACGACGCGCTGAAGAAAGCGCTCGCCATTCAGCCGAAAGATTTGGCCGATGGTAAAAAACTTTCCGGTCCCGAACAAATCCGCGAGGACGTCAAAGTTTCCGGTTTGCGCGGCCGTGGCGGCGCTGGTTTTTCCTGCGGCCTCAAGTGGAGCTTCGTTGATCGCAAGAGCGGCAAGCCGATTTATCTCATCTGCAACGCCGACGAATCCGAGCCGGGCACATTCAAGGACCGGCAGATCATTCACAAGGATCCGCATCAACTCATCGAGGGCATGATTATCTCCTGCTTCGCGAACGACGTGAAGCTGGCTTACATCTACATCCGCGGCGAAATGCCCGAAGGCGCAAAGATCCTTAATCAGGCGCTCAAAGAAGCCCGCGCGAAGAATTTCCTCGGCAAAAATATTCTCGGCACTGGTTACGACTTGGAGATGCACGTGCATCGCGGCGCAGGTGCTTACATCTGCGGCGAGGAAACCGGCCTCATCGAATCGCTCGAAGGCAAGCGTCCGTATCCGCGCATTAAGCCGCCATATTTTCCGGCGATCCTCGGTTTGTGGATGTGTCCCACCATCGTCAACAACGTCGAGACGCTCTGCAACGTGAAGCACATCGTCACGATGGGCGGCGCGGAATTCGCCAAGCTTGGCACGCCGAACAACACCGGCACGCGCATCGTCAGCTTGAGCGGACACGTCAAGCGTCCCGGCTACTACGAAATCGAAGTCGGCAAGGCGACGCTGCGTGAATTGCTTTACGACAAAAATTTCGGCGGCGGCTTGCGCGATGGGCGTCAGTTGAAAGCCATCATCCCCGGCGGCTCGTCCTCGAAAGTGTTGAAGGCAGGCGAAAAATTTAAGCTCAAGAAAAAAGACGCCGAGGGCAAAGAAATTCTGGTCGAGACCGACATGCTCGACTTGCCTTACGATTTCGATTCGCTCGCACAGGCGGGCACGATGAGCGGTTCCAGTGCGATCATCGTCATGGACGACAGTGTGGATATCGTCAAGGCGCTCGCAAACTTGTCTGAATTTTACGCTCACGAAAGCTGCGGTCAGTGCACGCCCTGCCGCGAAGGTTCGCTCTGGATGAACAAGACACTCCAACGCCTCACGCATGGTGAAGGCCGCGCGAGCGACGCCGATTATCTTGGCAAGATCGCTGACAACATTCCCGGTGGTCGCACAATTTGCGCGTTCGGCGAAGCCTGTTCCTGGCCGGTGCAAAGTTTTCTCGCGAAATTCAAAGACGAATTCGTCGCCAAAGGTGCCGCCGATGAAGATCGTCGCGCGAAGGAAGTTTCCGCGCCGGAACAAAAGCAATTGGAAGCCGCGCACCACTGATTTCAATGTCCACCGCCGCCACAACTGAAACGAAGCCCGCCGCGCCCGCGATCGAGAAGATCAAGGTGAAGGTGGACGGTCGCGAAATCGAAGTGCCGCGCCTCATCGCTGACTGGTCGGGCAAGCTCACGCCCACGACCATGATTCAGGCGTGCGAATTGGCCAAGACGGATGTGCCGCATTATTGCTGGCATCCCAAGCTCCCGATTTCCGGTAACTGCCGCATGTGCCTCGTCGAGTTCGGCACGCCTGCGCTCGGACCAGATCGCAAGCCGGTCATGAATCCCGACGGCACACCGAAGATCGCCAAGTCGCCGCGTCCAGCCATTGCTTGCGCCACGCCGATATCGCCGGGCATGGAAATTTACACGAAGACGCCAGCGGTGAAGCAGATGCGCGAAGGCGTGCTCGAATCGCTGCTCATCAACCATCCGCTCGACTGTCCGATCTGCGACCAAGCTGGCGAATGCAAGCTGCAGGAATACTCGGTTGATTACGGCCAGAGCCAGAGCCGCTTCGTTGAAGCAAAAGTTCACAAGCCCAAGGCCGTTGATCTCGGACCGCGCATCATGCTCGACGCGGAACGTTGCATTCTCTGCACGCGCTGCATCCGCTTCACGCGCGACGTCGCCCACGACGACGCGCTCGGCATCATCAATCGCGGCAGCTACAACACGATTGCGACGTTCCCCGGCATGCCGTTTGACAACAATTACACGCTGAACACCGTGGACGTTTGTCCGGTCGGCGCGTTGACGTCGAAAGATTTTCGTTTCCAGATGCGCGCGTGGTTCCTCAAGGAAACCAAGAGCGTTTGCACGAGCTGCGCGACGGGCTGCAGCATCCTCATCGGTTCGCGCGAAGAAAAAATTTACCGCTACACGCCGCGCGACAACGACGCAGTCAATGCTTCGTGGATGTGCGATGCCGGTCGCTTGAATTACAAGTGGATCGGTCGCGCGGATCGGTTGAAAGACGTTTTGGTGCGCGGACAAAAATCCACTTGGACAGCGGCGCTCAATGAAGTTTCCGACAAGCTGAAGCAGGCTCCGGCGGGTTCCGTCGCCATCATCGCTTCGGCGCGGCAAACGAATGAAGAGCTTTGGCTGTTGAGCAAACTAAAAGCCAAACTTGGCGCGGTTAGTGATTCCATTGCGCGCATCGGCGCAGCGGACAAGCTGCTGGTCTGCGACGACAAAAACCCCAACTTCAACGGCGCGCGCCTCACCGGCATGTGCTTCACGGAAGCCGGCATCAATCTGGCCCAGATTGCGAACGGCATCGAGCAAGGCAAGATCACGACGCTGATTGTTTTCGGTGAAAATCTCGTCAAGCATGGCGTCAGTGCCAAGGTGTTGGGTGAAAAGGAAACGATTTCCGAAGTGGTGGAACAGCATAGTCTCACGGCGGAGTTGTTGGCGAAGCTCGATACGCTGATTGTCAGCGACATCCTGCCAAACGAAACGACCAAGCTGGCGCACTATGTTTTGCCGGGTTGCGCGCACGCGGAAAAACGCGGCACGTTTACCAACACCGATGGCCGCGTCCAGAAATTCATGAAGGCCGTCGAGGCGCCCGGCGACGCGCGCGCCGAATGGGAATTTTTGCACGACCTCGTTCATAACGTCACCGGCCAAAATCGATTTGTGACGATCGAGGGACTGTTCAACCAAATGGCGAAGGAAGTCTCCGCGTTCAACGGCCTGACGTGGCAAGCCCTTGGCGACACCGGCGTGACGGTGCAAATTTAAAATGGACTGGTATTTTATCATTTTTAGCGCGGTCAAGATCGCCGTGGTCATTGGCATGGTGCTGACCATGGTGGCCTACTCCGTTTTGGCCGAGCGCAAAATCTCGGCGTGGATTCAGGACCGCGTCGGGCCCAACCGCTGCGCGCCGCCGTTCCTGAAATATATCCCGGGCGGACAATTTCTGACGCGCCTAGGAATTTTCCAGCCCATGGCCGACGGATTGAAGGCGTTTCTGAAGGAAGACTTCATGCCGGCGGGGGTTCGGAAAGTCTATTTCTGGCTGGCCCCGGCCGTGGCGATGGTTCCGGCGCTGCTGGCGGTGGCGGTGATTCCGTTCGGTTCATCGCTCGGCGGCCAGAAAATGGTCATCGCGGATTTGAACGTCGGCATCCTCTACACCTTCGGCATCGTGTCGCTGGGCGTCTATGGCATCGTGCTCGCTGGCTACGCGGCGAATTCGAAATATCCATTTCTCGGCGGCATCCGTTCCAGCGCGCAGATGATTTCGTATGAAATTTCGATGGGGATGTCGGTGATCCCCGTGCTGCTCATCGCCGGCAACTTGAACCTGAGCCAGATCGTGGCCTGGCAAGGCACCCACGGCTGGCTGGTGCTGTATGCGCCGCTTTCGTTCGTTATTTTTCTCGTCGCCGCGTTTGCGGAAACGAACCGCACTCCGTTCGATTTGCCCGAAGCGGAAACGGAACTCGTCGGCGGCTACCACACCGAATACAGCTCGATGAAATTCGCCCTGTTTTTTCTGGGTGAATATTCCAACATGATCGGATCATCGAGCATGATGGTGACGCTGTTCTTCGGGGGTTGGTCGCTGCCGTTCTGGGGTCTGGATCATCCTGCCACGACCTTGGTGGCGGGCATCGCGCACATTTTGGTTTTTATCGCGAAGATGCTCTTGTTCATGGTGCTGTTCATCTGGGTGCGCTGGATGTTCCCACGTTTCCGTTATGACCAGTTGATGGATTTGGGCTGGCGGCGGTTTCTGCCGCTCGCGCTGGCAAACATTTTGGTCACCGCCATCTGGCTGTGGTTCACGAGCAGCAAATAGAACGAAACCTCTATGGCCTTCATCAAGACGACATTGACGGACGATATCACGGGCAAGAACTCCGAGTTCTGCTTCAATACTGAGTATGTGATCGCCATGCAGCCGACGCGGGTGGCGACGGTGTTGACATTTTGTGACGGCCAGAAACTGATCGTGGATATTCCGTTCGCGAAACTGACAGAATTCGTCGGTGCGAAAGAGATTTTGGATTGAGGATGACGCATGATTGTTGACCGCAAACCATTGAATTTTTGGGAAAAGCTTTATCTGCCGGCCATTATCGGCGGGTTGAAAGTAACGCTCAAGCACGCCTATGCCACGCTCATCCAGCGCAAGGTCGTGACGATGGAATATCCCGAACAGAAATGGACGCTGCCGACCGGCTACCGCGGCGCGCCTTATCTGGTGAAGGATCAGGACAACAATACGAAATGCGTCTCCTGCCAGCTCTGTGAATTTGTCTGTCCGCCGAAAGCCATCCGCATCACGCCGCCCGGCGACACCGGGGCAAAAGCTGATCGCACCAATGCCGAAAAAATGCCGGCGGAATTCGAGATCAACATGCTGCGCTGCATCTTCTGCGGCTTCTGCCAGGAAGTGTGCCCCGAAGAAGCGATTTTCTTGCAGCAGAACTACTCGCTTATCGGTTTGTCCCGCAAAGAGATGATTTACGACAAGGAAAAACTCCTGTCGCTTGGCGGTGAAGTTGGCGGCATCCAGAAATGGAAACTGAAACTGGAGGAAGCCAAGGCGCAGGAAAATTTCCCGGTGAAAGTCTGAACGTGAATATTCAACGACAATCAATTTTTGTTCTGCTTGCGTTCGTGCTCCTAGCTTGGAAGACGTCGCAAGCCGAAGTTGTTGATACATTCTTGACCTTTGAGCCAAACGTTGCTGCTTCTTGGACGCCAGTGGATTTCAATAACGACGGAACAAACGACGTCTCTTTTAATTTGGTATCCATCTCTCCACTTGGCAGTGCGGCAACATTTTTTTTGAACGTGGTGGGGGACGGCAGAAGTCAAGTTCTGGCGCAAGGCAGCGCCGTTTCGGCTTTCGCCTCTGGCATCACAATTTCACTAACACCAACTGGCGGATCTTGGACAGATGCCAGTAGCACTTTGAATGTTTGGACACAACTTGGCAGTTCTGGTCAAGTGGCTGGTGTTGGTGCTCCTGATTCAGGCGACTATCTGGGTGTGAGATTCGCTGATGGCTCGGACTGGTATTACGGCTGGATTCGATTTGGCCTGATTCCAAATACATCACCGGATTTACCCCAGTTACCTTGGCCGAGCGTTTTAGAGTTTGCCTATGAGTCAGCTCCAAATATTGCTATCATCACTCCAACTCCGGAACCCACCACGCTGTCGCTTCTTGGAGTCGCGGCGCTTATTAGCCTCGGCATGAACAAAGCATTTAGTAACCAACAGAAATTCAAACTGGACGAAGCGCCAGCGCAGGAAAATTTCCCGGTGAAAGTCTAATCAGCAATGGAAGCCATCAACAATTTGATCAGCGGCGGCGCGGTGGAAGATGTTTTGTTTTACGTCTTCGCGGCGCTGACGCTGCTGTGCGGCGTGCTCGTCATCGCGAATCCGCTCAGCCGCAGCCCCGTCACCAGCGCGATGTTTCTGGTGCTGACGATCATCTCCATGTCCGGGTTGTTCGTGCTGCTGCATGCGTTCTTCCTGGCAGCGGTGCAGATTCTCGTCTATGCCGGCGCGGTCATGGTGCTGTTCCTGTTCGTCATCATGTTGCTCGACTTGAAGGAAGAACAGCGCCGCAAAATCAAATTCTTCGGCCTTATCGCCGGCTTGATCTCGGTTGGCACGGTCGTCAGCATCTTTATTAAATCGCTCGCGTCCATCAAACCCAACGCCGCCGAGCCCGCGCTCGAAGGCGACACCTACGCGCTCGGCAAACTCCTGTTCACGCAATACACGCTCCCGTTTGAAATCGTCTCCGTGCTGCTGCTCGTGGCGATGATCGGCGTGATTCTCCTGAGCAAAAAGAAACTCGAATAACATGCACGTTGGACTCGAACATTATTTGACGGTGAGCATGATCCTGTTCTC
Organism: uncultured Verrucomicrobia subdivision 3 bacterium; assembly: GCA_903850425.1. Classification (GTDB taxonomy): domain Bacteria; phylum Verrucomicrobiota; class Verrucomicrobiia; order Limisphaerales; family UBA11358; genus UBA11358. The sequence continues at coordinate 250,079 of CAINLR010000141.1, forward strand.
GCTGGGTCTGCTCGGCGTCATCATGCGGCGCAACCTATTGGTGATGTATATGTCGCTGGAGCTGATGCTCAATGCCGCCAACTTGGCGCTCGTCTCCTTTTCGCGGTTCAACAACAAGCTCGACGGCCAGGTGCTGGTGTTTTTCATCATCACGGTGGCGGCGGCAGAAGTGGCGGTCGGCCTTGCGCTGATCGTGGCGCTCTACCGCAAACGCCAGTCCGCGCACGTCGAAGATTTGACCTCGATGAAACTCTGACGGATGAAAAACGAACTTTTTCCATGGCTGATTCTGTTTCTGCCGCTGCTCTCAGCGACAGTGATTGCGCTGTTCACGTTGCGCAGTAAAACCGTCAGCAGCCTCATCTCCATCGGCGCGGTCGCGGCGGGCTTCGTGCTGACCTGCCTGTTCGTCAATGCCAACGGAATTCACTACAGCGGCGAAACGTCCGTCAACTGGCTCACCATCGGCGGTCTGAACGTGGACTTCGGCCTCAAGCTCGATGCGTTGAGCATGATGATGTTGTTCGTCGTCACCGGCGTCGGCGGCTTGATCCACATTTATTCCTACAGCTACATGGACGAAGATGCGGGTAAGGCGCGCTTTTTCGCGTTCTTGAGTTTGTTCACGTTCTCCATGCTCGGCATCGTGCTGGCGAATAATTTCCTGATGACCTTCATTTTCTGGGAACTCGTCGGCGTGTCCAGCTACCTGCTCATCGGTTTCTGGTTTGAAAAACCCAGCGCCGGCGACGCCGCAAAAAAAGCCTTCATCACCAATCGCCTCGGCGACTTCGGTTTTCTCGCGGGCATTTTGATGGTTTGGGGTTTGCTCGGTTCGCTGAATTTCTCCGCGCTGGCGATGAACACCTTCACGCTTAACGTCTCGGGGATGGCGACCATCGCGGGTCTGTTAATTTTCTGCGGTGCGGCTGGCAAATCCGCCCAGTTCCCGCTGCACGTCTGGTTGCCGGACGCGATGGAAGGCCCGACGCCCGTGTCCGCCTTGATCCACGCCGCGACGATGGTGGCTGCCGGTGTTTACATGCTCTGCCGCACGCTCTTTTTATACAACGCCGACGCGCTCCACGTCATCGCCTACATCGGCGGATTCACCGCGCTGCTCGCGGCGCTGATGGCAGTTCAGCAAAACGACATCAAGCGCATCATCGCCTACTCGACGCTGTCACAACTCGGTTACATGGTCATGGCCGTCGGCTTGAGCGGTCCGACGCCTGCGATGTTCCATTTGACCACGCACGCCTTTTTCAAAGCGCTGCTGTTCTTGAGCGCTGGCTCCGTCATCATCGGCATGCACCACGAGCAAGACATCTGGCACATGGGCGGACTGAAAAAGAAAATGCCCGTCACGTTTTGGACCTTCACCATCGGCGCACTGGCATTGAGCGGAATCCCGCCGTTTGCCGGTTTTTATTCGAAGGATTCAATTTTTGCGCAATGCTTGGAACAGAAAAATTTTCTACTGTTCGCCGTCGCCGTTTTCGTTGCCGGCTTGACCGCGTTTTACACGTTTCGTCTTTTCTTCGTCGTTTTCTTCGGCAAGGAAAAAACCGATCACGCCAAGCACGCGCACGAATCGCCGCTGATCATCACCGCGCCGCTGGTGATTCTGGCCATCTTCGCGACGATCGGCGGTTTCATCGGCATCACGAACAACTACGGTTCGCAATTCGCCGCAGACCACGAAACGCTTTCGTTCACACAACAGTTATTTGAACCGCTGAAAACGCCCGTCCCGATGTTGATCGGCATCGGCGTTGCGCTCGCCGGAATTTTCCTCGCGTTCTCGCTTTACAAAAATGGAGACAAAGATCCATTGCCGGCCAAGCTGGGCGTGCTGGCAACGTGGATGCGTGACAAATTTTATTTCGACGAGCTTTACGAAGCCACCTTCATTCGCTTCCACGATGTTCTCGCCGCCGTTGCCGACTGGATTGATCGCTGGATTTTGGAAGGCGCGATCATCGGCGCGATTCGCGGCGGCACGGATTTGAGCGGACGCGCATTGCGCCTCGCGCAAACCGGCAATCTCCAGACCTACGCCTTCTTGTTTGTGCTCGGCGTGGCGCTGTTGCTCTATTTCGTTTTGGGAAAATAAAATGTCCATACTAACTTACATCGCAGGTTGGCCGCTGCTGGCGGCGTTGGCGCTCGTCGTCGTGCCGCGCAATTATCGCGTCATCATCCGCGCCATCGCGGTGCTGGCCACGCTCATCTCAGCGGTGCTGGCGGTGAAAATGTTCGCGCAATTCGTGCCCGGCGCGGACGGCTTCCAGTTCGAGCAGCAAATTCCGTGGGTCGAATCGCTCGGCATCAGCTATCACGTCGGCGTGGACGGCATCAATGTCGGTTTGATTTTGATGGGCGCGGTCGTCGCCTTCGCGGCCGCGCTCTGCTCGTGGGAAATCCAGACGCGCGAAAAGGAGTTTTACATCCTGCTGCTGGTGATGACCGGCGGCATCCTCGGCGCGTTCGCGTCGCTCGACCTCTTCTTCTTCTACTTCCTGCACGAACTCGCGCTCGTCCCGACCTTCATCATGATCGGCGTTTGGGGTCGTGGCGAAAAGAAAAACTACGCGACATTCCAGATCACGCTCTACTTGAGCATCGGCGCGCTCATCGCGCTGATCGGCCTCATCGCGCTTTATCTGCAATCTGGAGCAAACACATTTGATATTCCGGGGATTATTCGTTACGTCCACGACCAGAACCATCCGTTGGCAGAGAAGGTTCAAAACTTCATCTTCCCGCTGCTGCTGTTCGGCTTCGGCATTCTGGTTTCGCTCTGGCCGTTTCATTCATGGGCGCCGCTCGGTTACGGCGTTGCACCCTCGCCGACTGCGATGCTCCACGCCGGCGTGCTGAAAAAATTTGGTCTCTACGGTTTGATCCGCATCGCGCTGCCGCTGCTGCCGCAGGCCGCGCAAAACTGGGCGCACGTCATCGCATGGCTCTGCGTCGGCAACATTTTGTATGTCGGCTGGGTGGCGATGCGCCAAAAGGATTTGAACCTGCTCATCGGTAATTCCAGCGTGGCGCATATGGGCTTCATTTTCCTGGGCATTGCCAGCCTGAACCTCATCGGCGTGACCGGCGCGGTGCTGATCATGGTCGCGCACGGCTTCCTCGCGGCACTGACCTTCGCGCTGAGCGGCTACATCTACAAGCAAACCGGCACACTGCAAATCAGCGAACTCGGCGGACTCTGCCGCAAATTGCCGTTCATCGGCACCGCGCTCTTGATGGCGGCGATGGCCGGCTGCGGTCTCCCCGGCTTTGCGAATTTTGTCGGTGAAGCCACCGTGTTCTTCGGCGCGTGGAAAATGTTTCCGGCCATCACGATCATCGCGCTCTGGGGCGCACTGGTCATCGGCGGCATCTACATGACGCGCGCCATCCGCAACGTTCTGCACGGACCGCTGCCGGAAAGATGGAATTCCCTGACCGACGCGAATCTCTGGCGCAAGCTGCCCTACGCGCTGCTCCTGGTGAGTCTGTTAGTGTTCGGTTTCCTCCCGAAGCTGCTCACAGAAAAGATCAATCCTGACGCGCAGAAAATTGTCGCCATGGCAACTGGTAGCACAGCCGTCTCGGCTGTTGTCGTTGGCGTCGCGCCAACGACTCTTTCGTCCGGCGCGACGCCGGCCGATGCACGCGAGACGCGTGCGCTCCCCGAAACTGTTTCAATTGGCAATCGGCAATTGGCAATCGAAAACAAATGAATTCCTCCCTGATCATGCTGGAAATTTCGGTGATCGGCCTCGGCCTTGTGCTGATGTTGGCCGATCTGTTTGTGCCCGCCGAGCGCCGTCGTTTCATCGGTTACGCCGCCATCGCGGCCTTGGGCGTATTGCTCGTCACGAGTTTGAGCGGTAACGGCAGCTGCGGTCAGTTTGGCACCGCGTTCGGCGGTATGTTCGTCAACGACGCGTTGTCCCTGTTCTTCAAACAACTGTTCATCGTCGCCGCAATTCTGGTTCTGTTCATGGCGGCGGAATTCTCTGACAAACTCGCAGCCGGCAGCGTGGCCGAATATTATTCGCTCATCGTTTTCGCGTTGGCGGGAATGTTGTTCGCCGCGTCTTCCAATGACTTTACGATGCTGTTCGTTTCCATTGAACTCATCACGATTACGTTTTACGTCCTCGTCAGTTTTCAACGCAGCAAACTTCAGTCGCTCGAAGCCGGCGTGAAATATCTGATTCTCGGTGCGCTGTCCTCGTCGTTCATGGTGTTTGGCATCGCGCTGATTTGGGGAACGACTGGTGAACTCAACTTCACCAAGCTCGCCGCCGTTGCGCCGCAATTTGCCGACAGCCGCATCTTCCTGCTCGGTGTGCTGCTGGTGCTGGTCGGCCTCGGCTTCAAGATCGCCGCGTTTCCGTTTCAGATCTGGGCCCCGGATGTTTATCAAGGTGCACCCACGCCGACGACCGCCTTTCTCGCCATCGGTTCCAAAGCCGCCGGTTTTGTGCTGCTGCTGCGCGTGCTATTCACCGCCGTGCCCAGCGTAACGGCGCATTGGGCGAACCTGCTCATCGTCATTTCCGCCATCACAATTCTCTACGGCAATCTCTGCGCGCTCCCGCAGCGCAATTTGAAGCGCCTGCTCGGCTATTCCAGCATCGCGCACGCCGGCTATTTGCTGCTCGGCGTGGCCGCGTTGAGCGCCAGCGGTCAATCCGCACTGATGTATTATCTCGCCGGCTATGTGTTCACTGTGATGGCAGGATTTTTCGTGATCACGCTGGTGATGCGCCATCTGGCTACGGAAGACATCGGCGGTCTCGCCGGTTTGAATCAACGTTCGCCGTTGCTTGCCGCCACGCTGACGCTGGCAATGGTTTCGCTTGCCGGCATTCCGCCGCTCGCGGGTTTCTTTGGGAAATTTTTGTTGCTGAAAGCCGTCATTGAACAAGGCCCGGCGCATCCTGGTTACTATTGCCTCACGTTCACGGCACTGGCCGGCGTGGTCATCTCGTTCTACTATTATTTCGGCGTCATCCGCGCGATTTACTGGAGCAAAGATCCGACCGACTTGTCGCCAATCGAACTCTCCGCTCCAGCAAAAGTTTCGCTGTGGGCCTGCATCGCTGGCATGTTCTGGCTCGGCCTGTTTCCGAACACGGTCTTGAACATGACCAATCTCGCGGCGGCAGTCTTCACGAAATAATTCGTCCTGCCCAGTCCTTACGGCACGAGTTGCAGCCGGTAATAATTCTGGTCATTCGTCCCGAGGGTGTTGGTGAGATTGAAATTGCCACCGCTGTCGAACTGGTTTGTCAACAACCGCAGCCAATTGTTCAACGGCGTTGCGATGCTGGTTGAACCGAGCAGATAAAAACTCGCGTTGCCCACGCCGCCGGTTCCGCTCAATCCCAGGCTGCTTCCCGAAATTGAAATGTTGCCGATGACGGGCGTCGTGGCGAGCACGACGGCAAGCGTCCCGGCGCTGTTCAGCGCATTGGTGTTCCACGCGAGACCAACCGGCAGCGCCGGAAGTTTGACGCTGGAAAAAGCGCCGCTGTAACTCGCCGCGTTAAACAGCTTGAACGAATCGCCCGTCGCGAGTTGCGTTCCGCCGCTGTTGGTGACGATGAGCGTGCCGCCGCTGGTCAGCGCACCAAAAACGATGGCGGAATCATTGGTCAGCGGCGAGTGGCTGATTTCAAAAATGTTCGTGCTGCCGGCGGCGAGCGTGAGCGAATTGCTGAAAGTGAGTGTGCCGATGGAATTACTGCCGGGTGAAAGAATCGCACCGCTGGCGATGCGAAAATCTCCGTTGACGGCGCCGCCTCCAAAAAGAATTTGTTTGTTGACCAGCGTGAAGCCAGGCGATCCCGTCACATCCAGTTGGGCGCTTGCGGCCAGATAAATGCCGGAAGTGTTGGAAAGGATCTTGGTATCGCCAGTCGCAGCGAGACGACCTGCCAGAATCATGGTTGTCCCCGTGTAACCTTCATCAGTCGTTAACGTGAGCGTGCCCGCGCCCAGTTTTGTCAATCCCCCATCTGCGGTCGTGCCGAGGGCCGGATCATGAATCAACAGCGCGGCGATGGTGATGGCAAAGCCGCCGTCGTCAATGATCGCACCGCCGGACTGCACCAGGTTGGTGGCGTAGTTTAACGCCGGCAGAAACGCAGCGTTGTTGGCACCGGCCTTCACCACGCCGCCGTTGAGCGCGATGGAATTAGTCTGCGCGGTTTTAGTTTTCGTGAAACCGCCGACAGTCAGTGTGCCGCCATTGAGCCGCAGAAACGATTGTGCCGTGGTGCGGTTCACATCGTTCAAATTGAGGCTGGCCGCGCCGAGGTTGAGCTGGCCGTTGTTTTGCAAGGTGATGGTCACGTTGCCGCCGGCCAGGTTGCCGCCAAGATTACAGCCGCCAAGCGTGACGGCCGCATTGTCGCGAATGGTGATGTTGGCGCTGCGATTGCCGCCGCTGCCGTCGCGGCCCAGCGCGCAGCCGGCTTGCGACGTGGTGACGACGGCATTGGACGCGAACGTCACCGAGCCGCGCGGCACGATGAGATATTTGGAGCCGAGCAGCGCGTTGCCGGTAAATGTGAAGGCGCCGCCGGTGTCGGCGCCCGGCCGCCATTGACCGGTGCCGGGATAAATGTTGCCCGCCCAGATGCCGGTGCCGTTCGTGCCCTGCATCATCAAATCCGACGTCGCGCCGTTGAGAATGGAAAAATCGTTGGTGATCACAATGCCACCACCGACGAGAACGCAGCCGCCGGCATAGGAAACCGGGCCGGTGCCGGCGGCAGCGTTGTTGGAAAACACCACGTTGCCCGCGGCGTTCGTGAAGCCGCCGGCGAAACTGTTCGAGCCAGTGAAGTAAAGTATCGCCGTCGAGCTGTTCAGCGTCACGCTGCCGGGACCGTTGATGGCGTTCGTGTAAAGTGCATAGCCGCTCGGCGCGAGAATGAGTGACGTGTTGTTGCTGATGTCGCACGGCGGGACGGTGGTTGAGAATTGCAGCGAGCCGCCGTTGACCGTCGTCGGCCCGTTGCAGGTGTGTGTGCCGCTCAGCGTCAGCGCCCCCGCGGAATTTTTTATCAGCGCGCCGTAACCCGAGAGATTCACGGAACTGCTCAGCGTGGCGGGGTTCGCGTAAATCAGCGTGTCGTTGTTCGTGATACTGCCGGTGAGGCTGCCGTTGGCGGAAAGGCCGTCGCCAAGTTGCACGACGCCGTCGTTGATCGTGGTGCCGCCGGTAAAGGTGTTCGCCGTGAGCAGGGTCAACTGGCCGCTGCCGGTTTTGAACAAGGCCGCGCCGCCGCTGATCGCGCCGCTGCCGGTAAAAGTGTAATCCTGCTGCGCCAAAACATAAACCGTCGTCGCGGGCAGATTGCCGCTGAGCGTGATGGCGGGCGTATTCGCACCCGTGTCGTCGAACGTCACATTGTCGCCGGAGTTGAAGGCGACGAGGTTGGGGCCGTTGAGCCAGTTCACGCCGCTGCCGTTGCCCCAGAGATTGGCGATCCCGTCGCCCTGCCAAATGAGATTGGATGGCGGCACTACCGGCGACGCCAGCACGGCCACCGAGTTGGTCCACGTCGTGCCATCACTGCCGGTGACGGTGAATTGAAAAGCGCCCATGCCGGAATAATTTGCCGCCGGCGTGAAGTGCGCGATGTGCCCGCTGTTTAACGTGACGACGCCGTTGCTCAAAACCGTCACGGAGTAGGCCGGGGCCACGTTGGTGAAGCCGCTGGTGTATTGCCAGAGATCAATATCCACGGGCGTATTCGTGACCGTCATCGCGTGCGGGTCGGCGAGCCAGTTCAGGTAACGCTCGAGGTTCGCGTAGCCGTCGGCACCGAGGGTCATCGTGTCGCTGGCGCTGGTAAAGTTCAGCCCCATCGCCTTCTCCCAGTAATCGGGCATGCCGTCGTTGTCAGTATCAATCGCCGCCACGCCGCCGTTGATCACGCCATAGCCGTTGTTGCCCAAACCGGTTTGCGTTTGGCTCGTGTAAAAACCGCTGCCGGGCCCGGCGGTTCCTGCGCTCGTGCCGGTTGTGCCGTTGCCGAGCGTCTTGATCTGGCTGATCACCAGGTCGTCAATCTGGTCGCGCGGAAATGCGCCCGCTTGAGACACGCAGAGACGATAGGCCGTCGTCGCGCTCATATTGGTCAGCGCCGACGTGAGCGCCGACCACGGCGTGGCGAGGATCGTGCCGCCGCCTTGATACCAAAAGGGCGAGTTGGCTGTGCCGTTCAGCGCGCCGTCTTGATTGGAGTCAAACAAGTTGCCGACGTAGTAAAGGCTCTGGTTGTTGTCCAATTGAAAGAAAGGGAAATCCGAACTGCCACCAGCGCCCGGGCCGCTGATGAAATAATTGTTCACGAGGTCGTGGCTGAACGACGTGCTGGTGTGCGTGGTGTAGCCGCCACCGCAGTTGTAGAGCACGTTGTTGACGAAGATGTCATTGATCTTCGAGAGCGGATTGCGGTTGTGCGAATTGGCAAAAATGGTGTTGAACCAGGACATCGTGCTGTTCGGAGATTCCGTGTGGGCGCCGAACTGCTGGCCGGTCGGATCCGCGTCGAGACAATTTTGAAACGTCACCTCGGTCACGGGCGACGCCTGCCAGTCGCTGCTCACCGCATCCACATTATTCCACGGACCGAACTCCATGGAGCAGTGATCAAAAATCATCGTGCGGCCGTCCGCCATGGCCAGGGCGTCATCGGTGGAACTTGAAGTTTCGCTGCCGGGCCGGATGCGGATATAGCGGCAGATGATGTTGCTCCGGCTGGAAAAGGAAATTTCGCCGCCGCGAAAACCGATGCCGCCGCCCGGCGCGGTCTGGCCGGCGATGGTGAGATCGCCCGCGCAGGACACGGCGGAATTCAATTTGATGTAGCCGCCGACGTCGAAGACAACGATGCGATGGCTGTGAGCGACGGCGTCGCGAAAGGAACCCGTGCCGCTGTCGGCCAGCGTGGTGACGTGGTAAACGGAGCCGCCGCGACCGCCGGTGACCTTCGCCCCGAAGCCGAGCGCGCCCGGAAAGGCCGGCGTCTGCGCCGGGCTGGCTTGGGCCACCAACCAGCCCGCCAGCCAGACGCCACGGATCACGAGCCAGGGAACATTTGGGCGGCGAATAACCGCAATGGGATTCATGCGGACAATTTACCGCATGGCCCCCGCCCGTCACCATCCACCGTATTGGTTACAGTGCAATCCGATTTGAAATAAGCGCCCGGCGGCCCCCCGCCGCTGCTGCCGCCAATTTTTTAGCAGCCCGCTTGACCCGTCGTTTGAGTCTTGATTTGCGCGCGACGCCTCACTGGGCGGTTTAGGTGGTATGCAAACGCCTCGGGGGGTTCCGTTTTTTGGGCCAGGGTTTGGCTCGCGAGTGGGCCTTTGACCACATTGCCCTGGCCGACCGGGTGCGGGGCGGGCGCTTTCCGGCCGGCCCCAGACCCTGCTCTCCCCGTCCCGCTTACCCGCCGCTGCCCGACCGCTACATTCCATCCCGCCCGCCACCTTCCCGCCAATGGGAACGTCGCCGGCCATTCCGCCGCCCCCATCCGCCTGGGCCAAAGTGCCGCTGGCCATCCTGCCAAGGCCATTCGGCTCGGCCAAACCACGCTTGGCCATCCCGCCAACCCCCATCCGCCACGCCGGATTGCCGGTTTCAATCCCGCCAACCGCCATCCGCCACGCCGGATTGCCGGTTTCAATCCCGCCAACCGCCATCCGCCACGCCGGATTGCCACGGGCAGTCCCGCCAACCCCCATCCGCTCGGCCAGGATGCCACTGGCAATCCCGAAAATGCCATCCTGGCCGACAGAAGTGAGACAATCGGTCTCATCAGGTTCGCATTAGCCGCAGAAAACAAGCCATTTAGCAAAGTAGCAACCAAAACCGGCCGACGGGATGCCCAGCCGCCCGTCCACGCCCTTAAGAGACCTCCATATATAAAACCCGACCGATCACCCATCCACCAAACAGCCTGCACCGGACGATCGTATGAAAATCTCATCCCGAATCCTGCTCGCCGACACGTTCGCCATCGCGGCCCTGTCCCTGGGTCAGTGAGCTCACGGAGCGGTGGCGGGTGCCGCCGCGCGTCGGTGGCCGCCTAAATCGTCCGCATCTGCACGGCGTCCACGATTTCGGTGCCGACGGAAATGGCCCCGATGATGACGACGGTTTCACCTTTTTTCAACCGGCCCTGTGCGGTCAGATCTTTGAGCGCCATCTCAATCGTGTTTTGCGGATTGATGAAATCAAACTCCATGACGAAGGGCGTGACGCCCCAGCACAACGCCATTTCATTCGCCGTTTTTTCGGTCTCGCAGATCGCGTAGATCGGCGAATAATGCGGGCGCATCCAACTGGCATATTGGGCCATGCTGCCGTGGCGGGTGAAGACCAGCAGCGCGGTGGCCTTCAATTCGTTGGCCATGACGACGGCGCTTTTCACCAGCTTCTGCCGGGCGCTGGTCAGTTCAGCGGCTTCGTGGAACAGCGCACTGCCGCTGCGTTCGATGCGCGTGGCGATCTTGTCGAAAACCTCGATACACTTGAGCGGATATTTTCCGACCGTGGTTTCGCCGCTCAACATGATGGCGTCGGTCTCCTCGAAAATGGCGTTGGCTACGTCGGTCACTTCCGCGCGTGTGGGCATCGGCGCCTCAATCATGCTCTCGAGCATGTGGGTGGCCACAATGACCGGGCGGCCGATTCGCAGACACATTTTGACAATCCGGCGCTGGACGATGGGTAATTCTTCGTAAGGAATCTCAATGCCCAGATCGCCGCGCGCCACCATGATGCCATCGGCTTCGTGAACGATGGCTTCCAAATTCTTCAGCGCTTCCTGGTCCTCGATTTTGGCGATGACGAGCGGATGGTGTTCGCCGGGCTCAAACATCTCCCGGAGCTGGAGCAGGTCGCGGGCTTCGCGCACAAAGGACAACGCGATGAAATCCACGTTCAATTCGAGGCCGAGCTTCACATCCTTGATGTCTTTGGCGGTGAGCGCGGGCAAGCTGACTTTGACGCCCGGCAGATTGATGTGGCGGCGGCTGCCGAGCTTGCCTTCGGTCAGGACTTCGCATTCCACCTTGTTTCCGTTCTTGGCGAGAACCTTCATCTGGATCGTGCCGTTATCAATGAGCACCACGTCGCCGACACTGATGTCGTTGATGAAATTCTCGTAGTTTACGTCCACGGAATGTTCTTCCGGATCGCGTTCACCACGCACGGTGAGGGTGAATTTCTGGCCGGGCTGCAAATCGAGCGGCACGCCGAGGTCGCCGGTGCGGATGGCCGGGCCTTGCGTGTCCATGAGAATGCCAGTGTGGCGCGCGCGCTTGGCCGATTCCGCGCGGATGCTGGCGAACACGCGGCGCACCCAGTCATGCGGCGCGTGCGACATGTTGAGGCGGAAAATATTCACGCCCGCGTCCATGAGCTTGCCGATCATTTCGGCGGAGTCGGTGGCAGGGCCAAGCGTGGAAATAATTTTGGTGCGGCGAACGGTTCCTCGTTGCATGGTGGGAAAATAATCTTACTGAGGGCGATTAAAAGCTTTTATTCATTGCCTGCAACTGAAATCAGGCTTGCCACTCCTCCGGGGGCCAGCCATAATTCAACCGTAACTTAAACCAATTAAATTTATGGCTGACGCTGCAAATAAATATCCCGAAAACGCCCCCGGCAAATACTACGTGGACAACCAATGCATTGACTGCGACCTGTGCCGCGAAACGGCCCCGGACAATTTTCAGCGCAATGACGACGGCGGCTACTCCTTCGTGCACAAGCAGCCCGCCACGCCCGAGGAAGAAACGCGCTGCAAGGAAGCCAAAGAAGGCTGCCCCGTGGAAGCCATCGGCGACAACGGCGCGTAGTTCCCGCCCGCCAACTCTTTCAAAACCAAACCCGCCGGAAATATCCGGCGGGTTTTTGGCTTTTACTTTTTACGCGAAATATTTCAGTTGCTCCCCGGCGGCAGGCTTTCCAGCGGGAGGGAAATCCGCACCAGGCCGGAGGGCGATGGCACGATTTCCAGCGTGCCATGGTGCGTCTCGATGATTTTCCGGCAGACGGCCAACCCGAGGCCCAGACCCACGTTGCGCGTCGTAAAAAATGGGGTGGGCACGCGCTTGGCCGCCTCGGCGCTGAAACCCGCGCCGGTATCGGCCACCTCGATGTTCAGCGCACGGTCCCCGGCGCTGCCAGCGGCGTGCAGGCGGACGCCAATGTGCGGTTTTTTCAGATTGGCCTGGAGCGCGTTGAGCAGGATTTCCGCCAGCGCGTGTTTCAACGCCGCGCGGTCGCCGGTGACGTTGAAGACCTTGCCGCCATTGTCCAGATTCAGTTTCGCCCCTTCGGCCGGCTGCTGCCGCCGGGCTTCCTGATACGCTTCCTCGACGAGTTTTTCGACCGCACACGATTCCGGCTGGACGATGCCGTCGCGCGCCAGAAAACGCATCTGCTCGAGCAGCCGCGTGATCCGCTTCACCCCTTCGCTCATCGCCTGGTCCAGCGACGCGCGGAATTCCGCGTCGGCAAATTTTTCGGTGAGCAACTGCTGGTGCGTCGAAAGCGGCACCAGCGTATTGCCGATTTCGTGCGCGAGCCGGTCGGCCATGGTGCGGACGAGTCGCAAATTAGCGGCTTCTTCCTTGAGCGTGTGCAATTGCTCGCTTTGCGTGAGGTCGTCGGCGGTGAGCAGGGCCGAGCTGGGCACGGTGGCATTGCCGCGCTGGAACGGCACCACGCTGATGCTGTAAATCATGCCCGGCGAATTTTCCGGCTCGTAACGAAACGCTTCGAGCGCTGCGCCGGTTTTCAGCACCTGGTAAATTTTTGCGCCCAGCCGCTGGGGCAGGTCGCTGAATTCCAGGCCGCCGCTGCGCTCGTTTTTTTTGCCGAAATGCCGCCGCGCCGCCTTGTTCGCGTGCAGCACTTTCAGGTCGCGTCCGACCACGATGCAGGCGCTGCTCAATTCGCGCAGCACATCGGTCATCATCTCATGGTTGCCGGCCAGTTGGTCATGCAGCCAGATGTTGCGGAGGGCGAGGCCGACTTGCTCGAGCAGGTGGAAAATCAGTTCCAGTTCGCTGTTCACCAGCGGTTCGCCCGTGATGCGACGGTCAAAAATGGCGACACCGATGAGGCTGTCCCGGTTGTTGATCGGCACGGCGACCTGCGTGCCAAGCAGTTCAAATTCCTTCTGGGCCTCGCTGTCGGCGCGGGCTTCGTCGCTGTCGCGGCGCAGAATCCGGCCGAGCTGCGACAACTGCGCGCCGATGCCGGAATCCAGCGACAGCTCAAAATGCTCCAGCAGGCCGGAGGACAGGCCAATGGCGGCCGCCGCGCGCAGTCGCCGCGCATCCTCGGCGCTGGAAATTTCCGTGAGCGGCGCGCACGGCCGGTTCAAAAAAATGGCCGCCCGATTGACGCTCAAAATCTCGCGGAGGAACTGCAGAAACTGTTTCAGCATCGCTTCGGCGTCGAGCGAGTGCGTGAGGATGGATGAAAAATCGCGGAGGACATCCAGCGTCTGGCCCGCATTGATGGCCGCGCTGCCCATCGAATCCGGCGGGCGGCTAAACGCTGCGGGTGCGGGTGCCAGCGGCAAAACCGGACGGGCCGCGACGGTGGCCTGCGGGAGCCGTTCCAGCACGGAATTTAAGAGCCGCTGCCGGACGGGTTTGGCCAGCACCTGCGTCACCCCGTGCAGAAACGCCTGCTCCTCCCAGTCGGCCTGCACAAATTCGGTGTAGGCGAGGATGGGGATTTTGGCATTGCGGCGGCGCAGCCGTTCGAGGACCCAGACACTTTCGACGCCCAAGAGATCCGCGTCGAGAATACAGACACTGGCGAGGCCGGGAAGGAGCATCGGTTCGCCTTCTTCGGCATCGCGGCGGTGGACCACTCTAAAGTGTTCCGGGGAAAGACTCGTGCGGATCGCTTCCGCAAAATCAGGGTGTGACGACAACACCAGAATGGTTTTCATGGTGTGGCCGAAATGAAATCACGGTGTGGATTGGCGGTCACTTGCGCGTCATTTTCTACCGAATACACCGGCAGGTCAATGCAATCCGAGAATTCCCCGCAGCGCGATCGCTTCCGAGTCGCCCCAACCCGGCCGGTCATGGCTCAGCGGTTGGCCAGCAGGTTTTTCCACAGATTGTCGTTGAGCAGCGCCTTTTTCAAAAACTGCGTTTCGTCCGGTGACGCCGGAGTGGGCACCGGCTGGAGCGGCAGGCGGAGCGTAAACAGATTGCCGCCTTCGGGCTGGCTGTGCGCCTCGATTTTGCCGCCGTGATGGTGCGCGATGAAAAAACAGGCCATCAAATTGATGCCGTATTCCGCCGGGCCGCCGGCGGCGGTGGTGAAGGGATCAAAAATCACGCGCAAGGTTTCCGGCGGCAGCGCCGGGCCGTTGTCGGCGAGGTGCAGGACCATGTCGGCGCCCTGCACTTCGGCGGTGAGCGTCGCGCGGCCGCCAGTGGGCAGCATCGCCAGTTCATCCTTGAACAGCAAATCGAGCAGCCGCTCGAATTTGGGCCGGTCCACGCGCAGCGGCGGCAGGTGGTCCGGCAGGTGGTTTTCGACCGTGAGGCGGCGGGCCGCGAACGCTTCCTGGAACGCCGCCAGCCGGAGCGTGACGGCGGTTTTCAAATCCATTTCATCCGCGAACGGATCGTTGGCATTATGTTCCGAGGTGACGCGGAGATCGGCGAGCAGGCCGTTGATTTTTTCAATCTGGCCCTGGACGCTCCGGTGATATTCCTGCCAGAATTCCGGGTCGCGCAGACTCTCGGCCTGGGCTTTTTCCTCAGCCATCTTGACGGGCGCGAGTTCCAAAAAGGTTTTCACCGCGACCATGGAGTTGCGGATGTGATGGCTCAGGCCGGCGGCGAGCAGACCCAGGCTGACAATGCGGTCGGCGATCATCATGTTGCGCAGCACGGACATTTTTTCGTGCAACAACTGGTCGCGCTCGGCCGCCACCATGAAAAATTCCAGCCCCTGCCGGAGCGTGAGTTCGAGCTGCGGCGGATCCCACGGCTTGGTGATGAATTTGTAAATCGCTCCGCTGTTGATGGCGGCGATGGCGGCATCCATGTCCGTGTAGGCGGTGACGAGAATGCGCAGAATCTGCGGGCGCAAACTCCGGGCGCGTTCCAGCAGCCAGACACCCTGCTCGCCCGGCATCCGCTGGTCCGTCATGAGCAGGCCGATGTCATCGGCGTGTGCTTCAAGCAATTTCAACCCGGCTTGCGCACTGTTGGCGGTGAAGATGCGGAATTCATCGCCAAACGCGCGGGCGAAATACTTCAGTGATTTTTCCTCGTCGTCCACATAGAGGATGGCGAATTTTTTATAATCGTAGAGGTTTTCCATGCGTCCGTTTCAGTTCGTCGTCGGGGGTTTTTCGGTGGCGGGAAATTCCAGGGTGAATTCGCAAAATTTTCCGAGCTCGGTTTTCACGGTCATTTTCCCCTTGGCTTCCCGCACGATGCGGTAGCAGATGCTCAGGCCCAGCCCCATGCCGGCGCCCACCTCTTTGGTGGTGAAAAATGGATCGTAAATCTTGTCCCGATGCTCGGCCGCGATGCCGGGACCGTTGTCATGCACGGTCAAATAACTGACGCCGTTTTCCATCCGGCCGATAATGCGGACGGTGGGCTTGCCTTCCGTAAATGTTTTCGTCCGCAGCGCATCGAGCGAGTTTTGCAGCAGGTTCGTGACGACGTGGATCAATTTGTTTTTGTTCGCCCAAACGGTCTGGCCGGCGGGCAAATCCAGCTCAATCGCCACTTTGTCGGCACCTTCGTTGTTCAAGAACCGCAAGGCGGCGGCAACCACGTCGCCCACCGCCACCGCGTCGCGCGGTTCGGTGTCGGAATGGGTGAAAATCCGCAGATCCGAGACGATGGTTTTCACGCGGTTCACACCTTCCTCGACATCCTGCAAAATTTCCGCGAAGTCCGCCTGCTGCTCCGGCGCGAGATACTTCCCCTTTTTACGCAGCGTGAATAATCCGGTCGTGGCAAAGTTGAGCGGATTGTTGATCTCGTGAATCATGCCCGCGCTCATGCGGCCGAGCGACGCGAGTTTTTCGGACTCGACCAGTTGCACCTCGTTTTCCTTGAGCTGGGCGAGGCTGGTTTCCAGCGCCGCGCGGTTGCGGTCCAGTTCGTGGCGCAGCACAAATTCGCGGAACCGCTGCCGGCTTTGAAAATAAGTGCCCACGACCACGATGATGTCCATGAGCACGATGAAATAAAAATTGTTGAGGATGTATTTCAGCTCCGGGAAATGCCCTTGAAAACAGCCCGCCCCGATATACATCGCCAAGGCCAGCAGCACGGCGACGATGCTTTCGCGCAAGGTCCAATGCAGCACCGCGCCGACGGCCAGCAACACCAGGTTCAACGCGGCATAATAGGTCGAGCCAAAACCGTCCGTGACCGCAATCATCCCCGCCAGGAAAACCACCGGCAGCAAAGGCACAACCACCCCCAGCGGCTTGGCCCGTTTTTGACCCGCTTCCGTCAAAAGAAAAATCCAGATGGCGGCGGCCAGGCCCGAACAAAGGAGCCGGAGGAAAAAAAACGGCCACAGCCAGTCGCGTCCGGGCCAGCCAGAGCCGTGATAAAAAAAATAATCCATCAGGCTGCCCAGCGGCATCAGCGTCACCACCAGCGCGCAGCCGACCTTCGTGTTGGCGATGCGCTGCTGCGCCTCGTAAGCATTGAAGGCCGCCGCGAGACCGGCCTCGGCGTTGGTGGAAGTTCTATTCACGCTCCGGTTTTTGCGCTTCAAAATAGAGATTCACGCCCGTGGCATCGGCGTGAACCCGGCACCCGTCCGCCGAGGCCGCCGCCGGTTTCAAGGCCAGCAGGTCGGCGCTCCGGCGGTAAAACAAATGCCACGCCATGATCTGATCCATCGTGAGCCGGCGCGGGTTGTAATCATCCACGTTGGTCACCACCAGACGTCCGCCGGGGGCCAGCCACGCGTAAAAAATATCCGTCAACCGCTGCCCGACCGCATCGCTCAAATAATCAAACAGCCCGGCACAATAGATCAAATCGTATTCCTCAACAGCGGCGGCTTCGCGGTGGCGGGTGGCTTCCCGGATGAGTTGCTGCACGGATTTTTTTACATGGTTCAACTGCGTCCGGCGATGATATTTCCGGGCCGCCGCCGTCAGGACCGACTGGCAATGCGCGAGGGTTTCGGCGTTGGAATCCAGCAGGGTAAACTGGGCGCGGTCGGCCAACGGGGATTCCTGCATGAACTGCTGCACCTCATGCGCGGGGCCGCAGCCAACGTTCAAAATCCGGGCCGGCCGGCCCCGGCTCGTGGTGCGCTGGGTGGTTTCCTGGAGGTGCCGGACGAGCCGCGCGATGCGGTTGCGATGCGCTTCCGCCGGCGGCTGCTGGACGAACCAGAGATTGATGATTTTCGCATACAACGAGCCGCCTTCCAGCGGTTCCCGCAGCATCATGTTGACCATTTCATAATCGCCCGCATAGCCGAGCGGCTTGGTGAAACAGCGATGCAGGAAGGGCGCGCACAACAGCAGCGGATGCAGTTGCCGCCGGGCAAACGTCTGGTGCGCCGGCAACCGATCCGGCTCGAGGCCGCCCAGCACATGCTCAAATTTCTCAAAAAAATCCGTCAGCCGCGGCAGCGTCAGCCGCCCCAGTTCCCCGGCCAGTGTGTGCGCCAATTCATCGCGGCGGCCGGCGGGCGCGGCGCGGAGGCCGAGTTCCACCTGCTCCAGCCAAAGCCGCAGATCGGTGAGAAATGTCTGCATGTCGGCAACGACGATTTTGAACTCCGGTGACACTGGGTAGGATTTCTGCCACTCGCCGAGGAAACTTTGGAACGCCCGCGCCACTTGGCCGTCGGCCAGCGGGAGCGCCGCGAAATCCAGGCCCGTCCAGTTCGCTTCGTCCAATGCGGCGTCACAGATTATTTTCGAACCGGCGTCCACCAGGTGGCTGATGACGGCGCGGCCGGCATAGACGGGGCGCGCTTGAAAAATAATCTGGAAGCGGCGCAGGGTTTCGGACAGGCGCGGCGCGTGATCCGCCGGGTAAAGCTCCCACACGACCGCGTGGCGGCTGAGGTGCAGCGGTGCGCCACGCCACATTCGCCCTTCGGCCGTTTGAAAAACCAGTTGGATATCGGCGTTGGCAGGCAACGGAGACACTGACGGCGACCGGTCCGGCGGACTAAAATGCGGCGGCGGGCCGGAGCCGTTGCCGCGACGGGCTTGGTTAACAACCAGAGTCATCTTGCGGTGAGCATGGAATATCTGGCGCGGCAAAACAACGCGCTAGTTGCGCTTAAAATTGCAGCCCCCACGTGAGCATGATGGCATGACTGATGAAATCATAAGTGCCATCCGCGTTTTGGCCGGCGAACAGGCCGGGGCTGGAGGATGGGGTGCTGCCGGTGACGGTATGCGCCGGGCCGTAACCAAACTGATAGGCAAGGTCGAAACGCCAGCGCCGGCCCTGGAAACCGGCACCGAGACTGAAAAAGTGCCGGTCGAGATCTGCGGCCAGCGGGGTATAATATTTGTCCGGCACAGAGCTTTGGTTGAAAACATAGCCGGCGCTGACGTGCCAGTGGTTGTCAAAATAGCGCGTCACGCCGAATTCATACATCCAACTGGCCTGCCAGTCGAGGGTCACGGGCACATTGCCGGTCCGGTTCATCGGATACGGCACGGGCGTCTGTTGCTGGATGCTGGTTTGGCCAAAACTGCTCCAGTCGGTGTAATCGGCATCCACTTCGAAATTCCATTTGGGTGTGGGCCGGTAGGACAGGCCCAGCACGGCGGTCCATGGAAATTTCAAATCCATGTGCGCGGCCCGCTCGTCGGCCCGGATGATCGGCTGTTGCTCAAACTCGGTGCGGCCGTCGAATCCCAGCCGGGTGGCGCTGCGGAAGGTCGCGCCCAGCGAAATTTTTTCGAGCGGCTGCCAGCGCAGGCCGACATTGTAACCGACGCTGTAGCCGTCGCCGGAAAAATGAAAATAGTTCACCAGCGGCACGGCCGCCGGCCGCAGCCCCTGCTCCAGGTCAATCTTGGCGTAATCCAGCATGGCCCCGACGCCCAGCGAGAGGGACGGTAACATTTGATACGCCACCGCCGGGCTCAGCCGCAAATACGTCAGCGCCCCTTTGGTGGCGACGGTGCGGAAGCCGGTGTTGTCCGGCCAGCCCATGCTGCCACCATAAGGCGCGTAAAGTCCCACGCCAAAACTCAACGGTAGTTTTCTCAACGTGTGGGTGGCAAACAACTGGGGGACGGCGGCGAGTTGGTCATTGATCGTGTAAGTGTTGCCGCTGTTCGCACGGTGGGCGGGCGGCTGAAAGGTGGGGTCCAGGTAGATGCCATAAATGCCGCTGCGGATGCTCGTATTGGTCAATTGCGTCAGGCCGGCGGGGTTGTAGTAAACAGCCGAGGAATTGTCGGCGGTGGCCACAAACGCCTCGCCGCGCGCGGTGGCCAGCGCATCCTGCCCGGCCAGCCGAAAACCGTTCGCGGCAACTTCCTGGGCGGCCTGGGCGGCGGCCAGCAGCGTCAGCAGCGTCAATAAATTTAAGCGGTTCATGATTTTTTGTCGGGCTCAACCAAGACCGCGACGCGAGCGCGCATTGGCGTCCGAAGTTTACCGGCTGCCGGCCGGTCGGCCAGTAAATACTCGCCCCCCGGTCGCGCGCGAGCCTCCTCGCTTTACTTTGGTTCAACTCGCATTAAAATGGCAACGTGAAAAACTTTCATTCGTTGAGCGCGGCGGTTTTGTTGTTCGGCTCGGTTCTTTTTTCAACCGCGTCGGCCTTCAATTCCCTCTACGCTTTCGGGGACGGCGTTTGCACCACGACCAATAATGACAATGGTGGGGCGCTCTATCATGGCAAGCGTTTTTCCAACGGCCGGGTCTGGATTGAAGTGCTGGCACAGCGGCAAGGGCTGCCGTATGACGCCAGCAAAAACTGGTCCTATTTCGGTCAGGACAGCGCCAGTTTGCGGAACAATATCAATCACTTTACGGCCCCGGCCGACGCCACGAACGACCTTTTCATCGTGTGGGCCAGCGATGCCGATTTTGTTTATGACGTTCAAAACTATTATCCCAACCCCAATTTGGCCACTTGGAACACTGCCATCAGCGCTTCGCTCACGAATCATTATCAAGCCATCCTCCAGCTATATGCCAAGGGGGTCCGCACCTTGATCATGCCCAATGCGGTGGATCTCACCAAGGTGCCGCAATATGCCGGCATTGTCTCCACGGCCGACAAAAGTTTTGTGCGGGGCCGGATTATTTATTTCAACACGAACTTCAGCGCCACCGTCAATCTGGCCAAGGCCGCGTGTCCCGGTCTGCAAATTCATGTGCCGGACATTTTTGCGCTGCTCGATGACGTCGAGGCGAACGCGGCCAAGTTTGGTTTGATCAATGCGGTGGACGGCAATGGGGTGGTGTCGGACGTGCTGGATACCGCGGCACTTGCGCCGTGGGCCTTGAACGGTCCGGGCACCAATTATATTTTTTGGGATTCGCAGAATCCCACCGCGAAGATGCACGCCGTGATCGCCGATGTGGTGCAGCAACTCGTCGCGCCAGTGCAATTCAAACAGCTCATCGCGCTCCCCGGCAGCAACCAGCTGGACGTCGTGAACATGCCCGTCGGCTTGAACGGCGCGGTTCTATATGCCACCAATCTCGCGCCCGCTGTCTGGCGGACGAACTCTAGTTTCAGCAGTCTCACGGTCACGCAATCCCTGTTCGTCAGCCCCACCAATGATCCGCGGTTCTACCGGCTGAAATTTCCCTACCAATGGAGTTGGCCGTGATTATGGCCAGCTAACCATTCTTCGCCAGCGTCTCATAACCCCACCGCAGCATCCGCTCGGTCGCTTCCCAACCGATGCAAGAATCGGTGATGCTGACGCCGTAGCGTAGCTCCGAGAGCTTTTTAGGAATCGCCTGGTTGCCTTCGCTCAAATGGCTTTCCACCATCATGCCAATCACCGATTTCGTGCCGCCCGCGCGCTGTTCGATGACGCTGCGCCAAACTTCTTCCTGTTTCGCGAACTTCTTTTCCGAGTTCGCGTGGCTGCAATCCACCATCAACACCGGCGGCAGCTTTTCCGAAACCAGCTTCGCCTCCGCCGCCTTGATGCTGGCCGCGTCGTAATTCGTCATCGCGCGGCCGCCGCGCAGCACAACGTGTGCGTCCTGGTTGCCTTTGGTGCGCACAATACTCGTTACGCCGTCTTCGTTGATGCCCAGAAAACTATGCGCGTGGCGCGTCGCGCCCATCGCGTCAATCGCTACTTGCAGGCTGCCGTCCGTGCTGTTCTTCAGCCCCACGGGCATGGACAGACCGCTCGCCATCTCGCGATGCGTCTGCGATTCCGTGGTGCGGGCGCCGATGGCCGCCCACGTGATGAGGTCGGCGATGTATTGCGGCACAATCGGGTCGAGGAACTCCGTCGCCGCCGGCAGGCCCATGCCGTTAATTTCCAAAAGCAGTTGCCGCGCGACCTTCAATCCCGCCTCGATGTCTTGCGAACCATCCATGTGCGGGTCATTGATCAGCCCTTTCCAGCCGATGGTCGTGCGCGGCTTCTCAAAATAGACGCGCATCACGATTTCCATCCGGCCGGCAAACTCCTTCTGCAGCTTGCTCAATCGCTCAGCGTATTCCAGCGCGCTTTTGCGGTCGTGAATCGAGCAAGGCCCGAGCACCACCAGCAAGCGCGGGTCTGTCTGCGCCAGAATGCGAACGACGCGTTCCCGCGCCTGCGCCACGGTGGCGTTCACAATCTCGCTCACCGGCGTAATCGCCTTGAGTGCGCGCGGCGAGAGCAGCGGCACTATTTCTTTAACATGTAAATCCTGCGTCCGATACATGCCAATCAGTGTAGCGAAAGCGCTGGATGCGAAAAGCTGAAACCGCATCTTGTTGGACACGGCGCGGTTTTCCGGTATTTTCCGCCGCGAGGAAGCAACATGAGCAAAGAAAAACTCAACACCGGCCAGAAAGCGCTCCAGATCAATCTCGACGCCAAAAAATACGGCACCTTCGCCGAAATCGGCGCGGGTCAGGAAGTCGCGCGCTGGTTTTTCCACGTCGGCAAAGCCTCCGGCACCGTTGCCAAGACCATTTCCGCCTACGACATGGCCGTCAGCGATGCGATTTACGGCCAGGCCGAACGCTATGTCAGCCGCAAACGTCTCCAGTCCATGCTGGATCTGGAATTCGATCTCATTCTCCAGCGCCTCGACAAAACGCGCGGCGACAAATGCACCTTCTTCGCCTTCGCCAACACCATTGCCACCAAGCAAGGCCCGCGCCCCGGCGTCGAGGAAGGTCAGGGCTGGCTCGGCATCAAGTTTCAAGTCCATCCGCATGGCGATCCCGCCACCATCATCATCCATTGCCGGCTCTTGGATTGGGAAACGCCCCGCCAGCAGGAAGCCGTCGGCATTCTCGGCGTGAATCTCATCCACGGCGCCTTCTATCAGCATACCGACCCCGACATTTTGATCGGCACGCTCCTCGACGGCCTCACCAGCCAGCGCGTGGAAGTGGACATGATCAAGTTCTCCGGCCCCGCCTTCACCGGCGTGGACAACCGGCTCATGGCCCTGCAACTCGTCGAACAATGGCTCACCGAAGCGGCCATGTTCACCGCCGATGGCGAGACCATTATTCCCAGCGAGATCCTCTACAAGAAGCCTGTCCTCCTCGAACGCGGCAGCTTTCGCCCGCTCACCAATCCCATGCTCGACATGCTCGAACGCGCGCAGGCGAAATTCGTCCAGGAGCCCGCGCTTCAGGGCGAAAAGCCCGTCGTCATGTTCGAAATGACCTTGCGCCAGTTGCAGGTGGAGAACTGCATTGACCATCGCGACTTCCTCGACCGCGTGGACACCCTCGGCGCCCTCGGCAAGCCCGTGCTCATCTCCAATTTCCTCCGCTACCATCGCCTCGTCACCTACCTCTCACGCCAGACGCAACGCCCCATCGGCCTGCCCATCGGCCTCGTGCGCCTCCGCGACGTGCTCGACGAAAAATTTTACACCGATCTCCCCGGCGGCCTGATGGAATCCCTCGGCCAGCTCTTCAAAAATGGTGCCAAGCTCTACGTTTATCCCTCGCTCGACCGCAAGACTGGCAAGCTCACCACCGTGGAGAACCTCGAAGTCGCCCCGCACCTCCGCCACCTCTACGCCCACCTCGTCGAGAACAAGTTCATCGTGGACATTGCCGATTACAACGCCGACCTGCTCAAGATTTATTCCGGCGAAGTCCTGGCCAAGATCCATGCCGGCGACGAAGCCCTCGCCAAACTCATTCCCGCGCCCATCTTCGAAGTCATCAAAGCCAAAAAACTCTTCGGTTGGGGGCAAAAGGCGGGGGCGGTGACCGCGACCTGAGATAGCCCCGCCGAATTCCTCCGCGATTCACCCACGACGCCCATTTTCCGATCCACGACCACCTTCGGACCATCCACGACCACCTTCGGACCATCCACGACCACCTTCGGACCATCCACGACCACCTTCGGACCATCCACGACCACCTTCGGACCACCCACGACGGCCTTCGGACCACTCACGACCACCTTCGGACCACTCACGACGCCGGTTGGACCACTCACGACGGCCTGCGGGCGACCTGCGACGCCAAAAACTCGGTTTTATTGACGTTTCAGCCGGTTTGCGCTGGGCAAAAAGCGACAGTTTGCCCAGCTTGGCCGCCTTGGGGAGCAGCTCACGTTATGGCAAACCCAAAATCCCAATCCCAAAGGGATTGAGTCCTTCAGCCCAAGTTAGCGAGGCCCGAGCTACCTTGGGGAAACCACCCCGCTGAAGCCAACCCCAACGGGGTTGTGGCAATTCAGTGGGCCATAACCCCGTTGGGGTTGGGTTGGGGGGCAACGCAGACCCAAGGTCGCCTCGCCGACTCGGCCACCTTGGGCTTTGGACCCGAATCCCCTTGGGGTTCAGCGACGGTGACTCCCGTTTCGCAATCATGGGAGCTGCGCCCGCCGCCGCGATTCCCGCCAAAAAGCGCTTGCCACCGCCCGGCATCGGCGCATAATCGCCGCACTTCCACCCGTTGTTTTTGGGGAAGGGAACTTATCCAGAAAGAAAAATATTATGGAACAAAAAATCAACAGCCTCGTAGCCGCCTTCAAAACCGTGGACGCCTTTGGCCTCGCCAACGCCGCCGATTTTCCCGTCGCCGGCCTCGGTGGACAGCAATTCGCGCTCATCCACACTGCCGTCACCAGCACCGCCACCCTCGGAGCCGGCCAAGTCTCCGGCGGTGAGCAAACCCACAGCGCCGTCCTCGGCAAAGTCGCCTGCCGCTTTCATTTGCACGATGACCTCCTCGCCATCATCAACGCCGCGCACACCCTCGTGCTGCTCGGCAACCCCACCATCGGCGGCAAATTCCTCATGCCCCACAGCACCGGCGACCAGGCCCTGCTTAATTCCGCTCGCGCCTTTGCCGCCGATGCCCTCGCCTTCTCCGCCGCCCTCATCAGCGTGGGCCAGGCCGCCGATTTCATCGCGCACCTCAATGCGGACATCACCACCTTTGAAGGCCTCATCAGCACCAAAGGCACCGCCCTCACCGGCCAGGCCGGCGCCACCGGCGGCTTGGCCGATGCCGCGCACAAAGCCGCCGTGGCCCTGCACATCCTCAAAACCATTGTGCCCAACACCTACAAAAACAACCCCACCAAACTCGCCGCCTGGGCCACCGCCAGCCACGTGGAAAAACACACCCCCGTGCCGCACGCCAAACCCACGCCGCCACCCACGCCGAAATAAATCCAGCCTTGGCAGGGACGCCGCCCGGTGGCCCTGCCAGCGCGCGAAAGAAACCGGGCCGCCTTTGGCTGGCCAACCATTTTAACGGGAGGATGTCTAAACCGCTCTCGACAAAAGACAAATTGAGAAATAAAGTCGAATCCATGAACCGTGATAGGCTGTTCTTGATTCTTGATAGGCCAACCAACCCGCCGCCCATTACTAGTTAGGCGTCTATGGCACACACCGAAAATCAGTCGTGGGTGGTTGATAGAGGCGGCGATGTCGTGGAGAAGAAGGCACAGACTGGCGTGGCGAGCTTGAGTGATTGGGAGCGGTTAGTTTATTGTCTCTGGGTCACGGATTATATGATGCGAAACGCTGGTGACTTTTTGAACGCTGAGGTTATGTATCCTGATTTCCAGACCGATGCGGCGAGATTCTCCAAGAGTTTAGGTTTGGCGACAACACACGCGCTTTTTTCACTGTCGCAGCGCAAGCTCCAGCGAGATTATTTTGATCGCTTTGAGGCGGTATGTGATGAGATTAAGAAGGCAGAGCATCAAACCCAGACGCCTAACAATAAAGGGTGTATTGCTGCGGAGCGAAGCGGAGCCAGCAAATACGCCATTGGTTGAACAAGCCCGGTGGAAGGTTCGAAACGATTCTATTGGCACTTATGTTTGGGCCAGCGGGGTCCGGAACGGACGGTGAA
>CAINLR010000142.1 GCA_903850425.1 uncultured Verrucomicrobia subdivision 3 bacterium
ATTGAATGGGGGTGGCTTTGGTGAATGAAGGATTGATATGTTTCATGCACCGGCAGTATGTTGGAATCAAACTGAAGGACGATCAAACCTGTGAAAGAAGACTCAAACCTTCGTCGCCGCGCAGCGGCTTCGTTCAACAAGCCGGATGACCACGATTATCCCGCCGCTCTATCCTATTTGGCTTTGATCTATGGTGAGGGGCCGGCAACTAGCCTTGTCAATAATCTGCGCCGAGCACCGATGTCAGAGTTCAAAGCCAAGGACATCTTCAGGGCCTCCGAACTTCCGTTGCTTGGCGTCAGCAATTCTCATGTCCAGAGAGACCAGGAGAAGATCCGGTCCGGCTGCGGAGTATCGCCGCTGCTTTTGCTCAGAGATGCAGCCAACGGCAAAGTTGTCATCGCCGACGGCTACCACCGACTGTGCGCGGTTTACTCGTTCGATGAGGACGCGGTGATTCCATGCAAGATCGTCTAGCCAAACCGACGGCTCAACTTAACTTCGCCATCTCGACCTGCTCGCAATCCGGGCACAGGCCGTGGGAAAAGTTGACATCCCAGCGCCGCCCAAAATAAGCCTCCACTCGATGCCAATATTGATCATCCGTGCGAACTTTCTTGCAATACATGCAAATGGGAATGATCTGTTGTAATTCCATGATCTGGCTGATGTCTTCTACCACCAACATCACTCGCTTGCTCCCATTGTAATCGAACCCTGAAGTCGAGATGAGGACATAAATCTCCGCGACCTTCTCGCCCGTCTTCAACTCCATTTTGGCCCGGCTTCTTACACTCTGACTGCCGGTCAAGGCTTTCCTCACAGATCCCCGGATGACACAGGTCGAGCAAGCTTTGCCGTGGCCACAGCCTTCCGGCGCGTCCATGGAATGAATGCAATGCAGCAAATCGCCCGCGCGATGCCGCAAGACCTTTGGACGGTCCTCGCCGAGCAACCCGGCGGCGGCGGCGTTGTAGTCCAAAATCCGGACGTCATCATCAACCACAAAGACAAAGGAAGGTATCGCGTCCAACATGCTCCTTAAAAGCACCGGATCTTCACTGCGGCTGAGAGCAATGGGGTCGTTTGACATGTATAAAACATTATGCCGATATGGGCAGATAGAGACATATCGGCGATTTGCGATTTTCCTTAAGCACACCGCCGGTTCGTTTGCCTCGCCGCCCCTCGCTCGTTTTAGAAAAGGACCGGCTTCACGCTACTTTCTCAAATTCCGATCAGAACCACTCATAAACGTAACGTTCCCAAACGGTAATCAAACCACGAAAGAAAAACTCCCTATGACGGAAGTCTTGGCGTGGCTCCACGCCAATCACCCAAATCTCCACGCCGCTATCGAAGTTGAGCGCGACTGGTTACGGCTGTGCTGCGACCTACGCGGCAAGCACCACCAAGCCGTGCGCGACTCGATCAGCGAATTCGGATTTCGCTTCGCCAAACGTGGCCACACCTTGCCGAGCGGCACTGTGTCGTTCTGGAGCCACAGTTGCACCAAGTCCATTCCCTTAAAGCGCCGGGGCAAATCCACCAAGCCATCAACCCCTGACCGTGGCGCGGCCTCCAACTTGCCCGCGATTCACCGCCAGGCCGGCGGATTGTATGCGCGCAACCCCACCGTCAACGGCTACGCCAGCGCCATTCAAAACGACGACAAGACCCATCCCGACTGTGTCTGGCGCGCAAGTCGCGGAATGGATTTCCTCGGGAAGACTGCCGGGCAGTGGCGAACGCTCGCTCGGGCTGCCGGTCAAGGAAACACCCGACGTGCCGTGGGATGATCCGAAAGACTGGGCAGTGATCACCGATTACGGCGCGAAGATGGATGGCCGCAGCGACGACAGCGACGCGCTGCAAGCCGCGATTGATTCCGGAAAGTCCACCGTCTGCCTGTCGCGCGGCACCGTGGTGCTGAAAAAACCGATTATCCTTCGGGGCCGCGTTCGGCGGCTCATCGGCTGCGAAGCCTCCCTGAAATTCCCGACACCGATGACGGGCGCGAAAAATATTTTCACCGTCGGCGAAAGTCCCGAGCCCGTGCTGGTGGTCGAGCGTTTTGCCTCCTGGTTTTGGGACAACCACTCCGGACTAAACTTCATTGACAATCCCACCAAGCGCGCCTTGGTCTTGCGCGAGCTCGATGACGTGGACGACCCGAGCGATGAACACCCCAATGGACGCGGCACGATCATCAGCGGCCCAGGCGACCTGTTTGTCGAGGACGGGACGGGCCGGTTCCATCTCCAAGGCCGGCATCAGGGCGCGGAGTTCGGCCATGACTTCCGGGTCAATGGTGACGTCGGCGGCAGAGTCGGGTGTCGTTGGTCGAAGCCACTCGGTTTCTTGGAGCCCTAACATGCTCGTCTTAAGATCCAGCATCCGCCATTCAACGGAATCAATTTCCGCTGTTCGCATTCCCGCAAACAGCCCCAGCCGAAAGCCTTTGCAGGCTTCCGGGTCGGTGGCCCGAAGTGCGGAACGAGCCGCAGAGATGATTGCTTGGGCGTTGATCTTGTTGACATATTTCTGGGCCGCCTTGATGGACCTGGTCATCAGCATCAGTAAGCGTTTTTTAGGTGAGCTTGTTGCAGATTTCATGCGTGGTGGCGCTTGCAAAAATTGCATAAAAATTCTTTTCGAGCCGCACCTGAAACCATTATCGTTGACCCACAGCCTATGCCATTCATCAACGAAGACTTCCTGTTGGGCAACAAACCGGCCCGCCGGCTTTACCATGAGTTCGCCGCGGACGAGCCGATTTTCGATTATCACTGCCACATTTCGCCGAAGGACATCGCGGAAAACCGGCAGTTCAAAAACCTGTTTGAGATCTGGCTGGAAGGCGATCATTACAAATGGCGCGCGATGCGCAGCAACGGCGTCGCCGAACGTGTTGTTACCGGCAACGCCACGCCGCAGGAAAAGTTCAACGCCTGGGCGAAGACGGTGCCGCACACGCTGCGCAATCCGCTGTATCATTGGACGCACTTGGAACTGCAGCGCTACTTCGGCATCACGAATTTGTTGAGCGAAAAGACCGCCGCAAAGGTCTGGCAGACGGCGAATGAAAAACTCGCCACGCCGGCGTTCACGACGCAGGGTATCCTCAAAAAGATGAAGGTGAAAGTGGTCTGCACGACGGACGATCCGGTGGACGATCTCGGGCATCACCGCGCTTTCGCCAAGTCCGGTCATCCGACAAAAATGCTGCCCGCGTTTCGTCCCGACAAGGCGCTAACGGTCAATCAACCAGCCGGTTTCAATAAATGGGTGGAACAGCTCGCCGCCGCCGCGAATGTGGACATCAATGGGTTCAACGCCTTTATCAGCGCGCTGGCGCAGCGCCACGAATATTTTCATTCGCAGAACTGCCGTCTGTCCGACCATGGCATGAACCATTGCTTCGCAGATTTTTGTTCCGAGAAAGTGGCCGCGGGAATTTTCGACAAGGCGCGCAAGCGCGAACTCGTTTCGCCGCTGGAACATTCGCAGTTCGCCTCGTTCATGATGCTGTTCTTCGGCCAGCTCGATGCCCAGCGCGGCTGGACGAAACAGCTTCACCTCGGCGCGCTGCGCAACAACAACGACCGGCTGCTCCAGCAGCTCGGGCCGGACACGGGCTTCGATTCGATTGGCGATTTTCCGCAGGCGCAAACGCTGTCGGCGTATCTCAACAAACTGGATTCCGACAACCTGCTGCCGAAAACCGTCATCTACAATTTGAATCCGGCGGATAACTACGCGTTCGCCACGATGATCGGCAATTTTCAGGACGGCACCATTCCCGGCAAAATCCAATACGGTTCCGGCTGGTGGTTTTTGGATCAGAAGGAAGGCATGGAAATGCAGATCAATGCGCTCTCGAACCTCGGCCTGCTTTCGCGCTTCATCGGCATGATCACGGATTCGCGCTCGTTCATGAGCTATCCGCGCCACGAATATTTCCGCCGCACGCTCTGCAATCTGCTCGGCCGCGACATCAAGAATGGCCTCATTCCCGATGACGAAAAGCTCGTCGGCCCGATGATCAAGAACATCTGTTACGCCAACGCCAAAAATTACATGGCGTTTCCCGGGGTGAAATAATCGCCGCTCGCGCGGGTGGATTCCCGCTTTGATTCACGAACGGAATCGTGGTTTCATGACGCATGGTTCCGTGCGTGATTTTTGAGGACGAGCACCTGCTGGTGGTTTCCAAACCCGCCGGCTGGAACACGCATGCACCTTCGCCCTACGCCGGCGAAGGCATCTACGATTGGCTGAAGCATCGCGAGCCGCGATGGTCCACGCTCGCCATCCAGCACCGGTTGGACAAGGAAACCAGCGGCGTGCTCGTCTTCGGCAAAACGCCGCTCGCCAACAAATCGCTGACGGAACAATTCACCGCCCGGCGCGTCCACAAAAAATATCTGCTGCTCACCGACCGCGCCGTTCCAGCAAAAGAGTTCACGGTGAAAACCTCACTCGCTCGCGTCGGTGAAAAATATGCGAGCCAGTCGGGCGGAGAAGTGGCGGAAACAAAATTCACGCCGGTTCACGACGCCAAATTCGAAATTGGCAAATTGAAGATGATGCATGCCGAACCGTTCACCGGCCGCACGCACCAGATTCGCGTCCACGCGGCGGAGAGCGGTTTTCCCATACTCGGCGACATACTTTACGGCGGCACCGCGTCGTCGCGGGTTTTTCTGCACGCCGCCGAGATTGCCTTCACGCATCCGGCCACGCATGAGCGGGTGAAGTTTTTTGCGCCGGTGAATTTTGAGGTCGAGCCGCGCCTTGCGCTGCGCGCCGCCGTCATCGCGCCGGAGGCGACGAATGCCTTCCGTGTGATTCACGGTGCGAGCGATGGCTGGCCGGGCTGGTTCGTCGAAAAGCTCGGCGACTTTCTGCTCTCGCAATCGGACGCGCCGCTAACGGAAAAGCAAAGCGAGGAATTGTCGTGGCTCGCTGGAAAAATTTCATCGCGCGGCACGTATCACAAAATCCTCTCGCGCCACGTCCGGCAGTCCAAGGTCCCAGACGCCTCGCCACAACTGGTGCTTGGCGAGGCAGCGCCGGAACGGTTTGAAATTCTGGAGAATGGCATTCGCTACGAAATGAGTTTCACTGAAGGCTATTCCGTCGGCCTGTTTCTAGATCAGCGCGACAATCGTCGCCGGCTGCTGACCGGCCACGTTGCCGCTGGTTTCTCCCTTTGCCAACTTCCAACTCCTAACTTCCAACTCCTAAACTGCTTCGCCTACACCTGCGGTTTCTCCGTGGCGGCAGCCAAGGCGGGCGCGCGGACGACCAGCCTCGATCTCTCGAAAAAATATCTTGAATGGGGCAAGCGCAACTTCGTGCTGAACGGCCTCGATCCGAGCGCGCACGATTTCATTTACGGCGACACCTTCGACTGGCTGCGGCGGCTGGCGAAGAAAGGCCGCGCGTTCGACGCCATCGTGCTCGACCCGCCCACGTTTTCGCAATCGAAGGAACACGGCACGTTCCGCGCCGATAGAGACTACGGCAAGCTCGTTACCGCCACGCTGCCGGTGCTCAAGGCCGGTGGCGTGTTGCTGGCCTCTACGAACGCGGCGGACTGGCCGCCGGAAAAATTTCTGGCGGCGGTGGAAGCGGCGGTTCACGCCGCGAAGCGAAAAATTCTGCAACGGCATTACGTCCCGCAACCGCCGGATTTTCCCATCAGCCGCGCCGAACCGGCGTATTTGAAGACGGTGTGGCTGCGAGTCAGTTGACTAAATCGCAAGCAACAGCCGCTTAATTTCTTTCAATCGCGCCGTGGGATCTTTTTTGGTCAGGCGCGGGAATTTGCCGCCAAGCTGGATGAAATCGCCGCGCCGGGTGATCTTCAATTTGTCGGCTTCGACCTCGATGTCGGTCACGGCTTTTTCGCTGGCGAGAATTTTCAGTTCGCCCACGGCCAGCAGCAATTCTACCGGCGGCGGCAGCGGGCCGAAACGGTCGCGCATTTCTTTTTGCAAAGCGGCGAGGGCGGGTTTGTCCGTGGCCTGGGCGAGCTTGCGGTAAATCTCGATGCGCTGATGCGCCTCGGTGACGTAGTTTTGGGGAAGCGCATTGGTGTCGCCAAGAAAATCCAGCGCGATCCGCACCTCCACGCGCGGCTTCACCTTCTCGCCTTTCAACGCGCCGACGCTTTGCTTGAGCAACTGGCAATAAAGTTCAAAGCCCACGGCGGTGATGTGGCCGCTTTGTTCGGAGCCGAGCAGATTGCCCGCGCCGCGGATTTCGAGGTCGCGCATGGCGATCTTGAAGCCGCTGCCGAGCGAGGCGTATTGCTTCATCGCGCTGATGCGTTTGCGCACGTCGGTGAGCAAGCGCGCGTGACGCGGCAGCAGCAGATACGCGTAGGCCTGATGCTTGTAACGCCCAACACGCCCGCGCAATTGGTAAAGCTCGCTCAAGCCGAAACGGTCGGCGCGGTCAATGATGATCGTATTCGCGTTCGGAATATCCAGGCCGCTCTCGATGATCGTCGTCGAGAGTAAAACATCCGCCTCGCCGTTGACGAATTTCGTCATCACCTCTTCCAAATCATCCGCGTGCATCTGTCCATGGCCGATGACGATGCGCGCGGTCGGCACGAGCGACTTTAATTTCGCCAGCATCGTGTCAATTGTCGTCACGCGGTTGTGCAGGAAGAAAACTTGGCCGCCGCGATTCAGTTCGCGCTGGATGGCGTCGCGGATGGTGCGCTCGTCGTAAGGCGTGGCGATTGTCTCAACTGGCAGGCGATCATGCGGCGGCGTCTGGATCGTGCTCATGTCGCGCGCGCCGGTGAGCGCGAGGTAAAGCGTGCGCGGAATCGGCGTGGCACTCAATGTCAGCACGTCCACCAACGTGCGCAGCCGCTTGAACTTTTCCTTGTGCTGCACGCCGAAGCGCTGTTCCTCATCAATCACAACGAGTCCGAGATCTTTGAACGCGATGTCGTCCTGCACGATGCGGTGCGTGCCGATGACGATGTCCACCGTTCCGGCGGCCAAGTCTCGGATGACGCGCGTCGCTTCCCCTTTGGTGCGAAAGCGCGAGAGCAGCTCGATGCGAATCGGATAATCCGCCATACGCTCGCGGAAATTATTAAAATGCTGTTGCGCGAGCACGGTCGTCGGCACGAGGATGGCAACTTGTTTCCCATCCATCACACACTTGAACGCGGCGCGGATTGCCACTTCGGTTTTGCCAAAGCCAACGTCGCCGCAGATCAAGCGATCCATCGGCTTCGGGCGTTCCTGATCGGCTTTCGTGTCGGCGATGGCGGTGATCTGGTCGCGCGTTTCTTCGTAAATAAAAGCACCTTCAAATTCGCGCTGCCATTGCGTGTCGGGCTTGCAGGCGTGACCAGCCTGCGTTTCGCGCACGGCCTGGATGCGCAACATTTCGGCGGCGACATCGCGCACGGCCGCTTCGGTCTGCTCCTTGGCCTTGTGCCAGCGCGTGCCGCCGAGCGTGTGCAGCGGCGGATTGGCCTTGCCCGCGCCAACGTATTTGGAGACGAGATGCGCCTCGCTGACGGGGACGAAAAGTTTCGGCGGTTCGACGTCGTTGTCGGACTGCGCGTATTCGATGACGAGACATTCGGTCGCAGGTCGAGCGTTGAGCGTCGAGGGATTGACGCCGCGCGTGCCGCTGCCGATGGGTAAATTCTTCAGGCCAAGATAGCGCCCGATACCGTGCTGCAAGTGCACGACGAGATCGCCTTCCTCCAAATCGGCAAAATCAATTTCCATCGCTGAACGCACGGCGAGCGCGTGCGGCGACTTCAGCCGGCGCGGACGTTGCACTTTATAGCGGCCAAAAATCTCCGCGTCCGTCACGACAACCAGCTTCGCCTCGGTGCAAAGAAAGCCGCGCGCGAGGGCACCGAGATGAATGGTCGGGACATCGCGCTGCGATGTCCGGTCGGCGCCGCACGCCGACCCTACCTCGGTAAAACCAAACTCGTTCCAGATTTCTTCAAAGCGCTGGCGTTCGCCGTCGTTGTTGCAAAAAACTTGGACGGAAAAATCCTGGCACAACCAACGATGCAGTTGCGCGAAAAATTCGCGGCGCTGTGCCTCGGCGAGCTGCGGTTCCGGTGCCCGCTCGCCCAGCGGACGAAACTCTTCGAGCGAGGTAAACAGCGGAACATTTAGCTCTGAACTTGCACGGTTCGGCCCATCAGCCGCTTCACCCTCGCCTTGGCCGTCTCCCGCTGGGAAAGGGGACAGCAGTTGCCTGTCTTCCTCGGGTTGTGAATCAATGGAGCCGCTGGCCGATGTTGCTTCGCCAAAAAGCTGGGAGCGTTTCTCCCTCTCCCCGGGGGTGAGGGTGGATACTTCACCGTCCAGCAATTCTATCGACGTCAATCCGCGCCGATTTAGGTCGAGCAGAAAATCCGGCCACGCGATGAAGAACGGATCGCCTGTTGGAATTTGCTGCGCGTAGTTTTCCGCGTGGACGCCGAGCATTTCCGGTTCGCACAAAAGAAAAATGGACTCGCGCGGCAGATAATCCAGCAGCGTGGCAAATTGCGCTGAACTCGCGGAGAGGCTGTCCGCGCTCCGTTTCAAAATCCCCAGCTCGCCGGCGGGCGGCAATATGAGGCTGGAAATTTCTTCGCGCGAAATCTGCGTGAGCGGATCGAACTCGCGCAGCGATTCCAGTTCGTCGCCGAAAAATTCCAGCCGCACGGGCCACGGACTCGTCGGCGGAAAAACGTCCACGATGCCGCCGCGCATGGCGATTTCACCTTTCTGCGTGACCTGCGCTTCGGGCTCGTAGCCCTGCGTTTCGAGCCACTCGATCAGGTCGAGCGGCGCAGTCTTGTCGCCGCGTTGGAGGGCGCGCGTGCGGCATTGCAAATCATCCGGCGCATAGGTTTTTTGCAGCAGTGCGGTAACGCTCGTCACCACAATTTGCGATTTGCGATTTGAAATCTCCGCCCGCTGCCCCAGCGCGATGAGGGTCTGCAGCCGGTCGCTGATGACATCGGCGTGCGGCAATTTGCCTTCGTGCGGAAAGACTTCCCAGGCTGGATAGAACAGCGGCGCAGCTGGGGGATGGAGGATGGAGGATGGCGCGATCGTTTCATGCCGCACCGCTCCCAGCCAGGTCTCCAGGTCCTGCTGAAAACTTTCCTGCGTCTTCAGGCTGTCGGTGACGAGGACGATGAGCCGCTGCGGAAATTGTTGCTGCAGCAGCGCGGCGAGAAACGGCTGGGCGGACGCGCAGATTTCCAAGCCGGGCAGCGCTCCGCCTGCCTCCAGTCGCCGGGTCAGGGATTGCACGGCGGGAGTTCGCGCGATGTCAGCGAACCGTTTGCCTGCCGCTGACGGGGTGTCATTAGGCGCCAAACGGGGGGTAAGCTGGCAGTGCAAATCAGTTTCGTCAAGCCGCCTAACGAACGTTGGTGAACCACGCCGATCTGAATGTTTCGCGTTTCTGTTTGACCCGATTCCCAACCGCAGCGCAACCTTACGGGATGGTTTCGCCCAATCCCTGGTTGATATTGCCATTCGCCCTGCTGCTCGGCGCAATGGCGCTGGCTCCCGTCACCGCCCCGCGCTGGTGGCTGCGGCATTATGCCAAGGTCGCGCTGGGCCTCGGCGCGTTCACCGCCGCCATTTATCTTCTGGTTTTGCACGACCGCGCCAGCCTCAGCCACGCGGCTCATGAATACATCAGTTTCCTTGCGCTGGTCGGTTCGCTGTTTGTCGTTGCCGGCGGCATTCACATCGGCGTCAAAGGCTCGGCCACGCCGCTGGCGAATGTGATTTTTCTCTTGGTCGGTGCGGTGCTCACCAATGTGTTTGGCACCACCGGCGCGGCGATGCTGCTCATCCGCCCGTGGATTCAATTGAACAAGTCTCGCGTCATGGCGCATCACATTGTTTTTTTCATCTTTATCATCGCCAATGTCGGCGGCTGCCTGACACCCATCGGCGACCCGCCGCTGTTCCTCGGTTATCTGCAGGGCGTGCCGTTTTGGTGGGTGGCAAAAAATTGCTGGCCGATGTGGGCGGTCGGCGTGGGCGGACTGCTGGCCATTTTTTACGCGCTCGACAAAATCAAGTTCAACCGCGCCCCGCGCCGGGCGGCGGAAACGGAAACTGCAAGCGAAGGCTGGACCGTCACTGGGCTGTCCAATTTGTTTTTTCTCGCGGTGATTCTTGGCGCGGTGTTTGTGGAACGTCCGGTTTTCCTCCGCGAGGGACTCATGCTTGCCGCCGCGCTGGGTTCGTATTTCACCACGCCGCGAAGCGTTCATGTGGCCAACGACTTTAATTTTCATCCGCTCACCGAAGTCGCGATTTTGTTCGCGGGAATTTTTACGACGATGCTGCCCGCGCTAGGCTGGCTCAATGCCAACGCCCCTGCGGTGCTCGGCGCCCAGCCGTCGCCGGGCGCCTTTTTCTGGGGCACGGGGATCTTGTCCAGCGCGCTCGACAACGCGCCGACGTATCTCGGTTTCCTGAGCGCGCTTTTGGGCGTGACCGGGGCCAGGGAAATCTCTGAACTGCTGGCCCACACTCCCGCGCATGTCCTCGCCCTGAGCGTGGGCGCGGTTTTCTTCGGCGCGGCGACCTACATCGGCAACGGCCCGAACTTCATGGTGAAAGCCATTGCCGAACAAAACGGGGTGCCCATGCCGTCGTTCCTGGCATTGATCCTGAAATTCACCGTGCCGTTCCTGCTGCCGGTGCTGGTCATGGTCTGGCTGCTCTTTTTCCGTGGTTGAAATGCGGCGACATTTTTGAAATCATTTCCCGCGTGAGCCGTCCGATCTGAAAAATTGTTTTGGGAAGCCCGGGTGAGAACTCTTTACAACATTTTATTCCTGATATTTTTCACGCTGTCCGCGCCGTATTATTTCTGGCGCATGTGGCGGCGTGGCAACTGGCAGCGTGGTTTTGGCGGCCGCTTCGCCATTTACGACCCGGCGCTGAAGCAGACGCTGACGAACACCCACATTGTCTGGCTGCATGCCGTCAGTGTGGGCGAGGTCAACCTCTGCACGCAGTTGATCCGGGCGTTGGAACCGCGCATTCCCAACGTCAAGATGGTTGTCTCCTGCACCACCTCCACCGGCATGGCGGAACTGCGCGGCCGGCTGCCCTCGCACGTCAGCAAAATTTATTATCCGCTCGACCGCCGGAAATTTGTCCGCCGCGCGCTGGCCACCATCAATCCGCAGGCCATCATTCTGGTCGAGGCGGAAATCTGGCCAAACTTTCTCTGGCGCGCCCGCGACCTGAATATCCCGGTGGTGCTGGCTAACGCCCGGCTCTCGGATCGTTCATTTCCGCGCTATAAAAAATTCAGTTGGTTGTTCCGGCCGTTGTTCGCCTCGTTGGCCGGTGTCGGCTGTCAAAATGAGGCCGACGCGCAGCGGTTGCGCGAAGTCGGCTGCCGGCCGGAGCGGGTGACGGTGGTGGGCAACCTCAAGTTTGACGCGGCGAAAATCAGTGAACGCCGGGCGCTGGACGTGCGGGGATTGCTGCGCCAGATCGGCGTCGCCGCGGACGCGCTCATCCTGGTGGCGGGCAGCACGCATGACGGCGAGGAGTTGTTGCTCGCGGAAATCGCGGCGCGCTTGCGCGTGAAATTCCCCAGCCTGTTTCTGGTGCTCGTGCCGCGCCATTTTGAGCGGTGCAAGGATCTCGGCCAGAAATTGCGGGCGCGGGGTGAGAAGTTTATTTATCGCAACGAAATTTTTCCGCGCACCCAACTGGTGGCCGGCGAGGTGAACTGTCTGCTGGTGAACACGACCGGCGAACTGAAATTTTTTTACGAGCCGGCGACCGTGGTGTTCATCGGCAAGAGTTTGACGGCGATCGGCGGTCAGAATCCGGTGGAGCCGGGCGCGCAAGGCAAGGCGATTGTGTGCGGGCCGAACATGCAAAATTTTGCCGACATCACGCGGAGCTTCGTGAACAAGGACGCGGCGGTGCAGGTGAAAAACGCCGAGGAATTGGAGCGGGCGCTCGGCGATTTGCTGGCAGACGCGCCGCGCCGCGCCGCGCTGGGCCGCCAGGCGCAGGAAGTGGTGGCCGAAAATCTGGGTGCCATCGAGCGCACGGTGGGGATGATTTTGCCGCAACTGGCGGCCCGCGGCATCCATATTTCGCCCAAAAAGTAACTCTGTTCGCTTCGTGGCTTGACGAAGCGGCTGCGACTTCCCATATTCGCGCCGCGGCCGGCATTGGTGCCGGCCGCGTGCGTCATTATGTCAAAGACAAAACCTCGCAAACTCCCAGCCGGGCCGGCGGTTGAACTGGAGAAACTGCGCGCCGTCAACGGCGATCCCGCGGCGGCCTTCACCGAAAAAATCAAGGAACTCGTCCGGCTCGCCAAGGAGCAGGGGCAACTGACGTTCGAGGATGTCAGCGAGGTGTTGACCGAGGAATTTTCCACGCCGGTTTATCTGGATCAGGTTTTTGCCAAACTGCGCGAGCTGGAGCTGGAAGTGGTGGATGCGGCGGAAGTAGATCGGGTCAAACCGTCGCCCGACCAGGAAGAGGAAGAGGAAAACGACCATCGGCTTGATTCGCTTGATGATCCCGTGCGGATGTATCTCAAGCAGATGGGCGCGGTGCCGTTGCTGACCCGCGAACAGGAGGTGGAAATTTCCAAGCGCATCGAGACGGCGGAGACGGCCTTGCGCCACGTGGTTTACAGTTTCGGTTTTGCCGGCAAGGAGCACATGGCGCTTGCGGAAAAACTGCTGGCCGAGCCGCCGCGCGAACGGTTTGATCGGGTGGTGGTGGACAAAAAAGTGGCCAACCGTGAGACGCATCTGCGCACGCTGCAGCGGCTGCTCATCCAATGCCGCAAGCTGGATCAGGATGTGGACCGGCATTTCAACGAATGGCGCAGCGCGCATCAAAATGCCAAACGCAGCCGCGAACAAAGCGAATTTGCCAAACTCGATAAAAAGCTGCAGGCGCATTACCCCAAATTCTGTTACAAGCAGAATGTGATCGAGGAGATCGCGCTCGTGGCCGAAAACATCCAGGACAAGCTGCAATACAGCCTGCGGGCGTTGATGGATGCGCAGATGCAGCGCGAGTCCAGCGCCCAAAAACATCTCGTCGAGGCCGAACCCCAAAAGATCCGCGCCCTGGAGGAATTTGTGCGCATGCCGGCCGAGGATTTTTTGCGCACCTTCGAGGAATTGCGCGTGGCTTCGGCGCAGGCGTTGCAGGCCAAGACCGAAATGGTGGAGGCCAATCTGCGCCTCGTCATTTCCATCGCCAAAAAATATACCAACCGCGGCCTGTCGTTCCTCGACCTGATCCAGGAAGGCAACATCGGCTTGATGAAGGCCGTGGAAAAATTTGAATACAAGCGCGGCTATAAATTTTCCACCTACTCCACCTGGTGGATCCGGCAGGCCAT
This sequence comes from uncultured Verrucomicrobia subdivision 3 bacterium, assembly GCA_903850425.1. Lineage (GTDB taxonomy): Bacteria > Verrucomicrobiota > Verrucomicrobiia > Limisphaerales > UBA11358 > UBA11358. The sequence continues at coordinate 13,423 of CAINLR010000142.1, forward strand.
CACCCGCAGCATTGCCGACCAGGCGCGCACCATCCGCATTCCGGTCCACATGATTGAGATCATTAACAAGCTGATGCGCGCGCAGAAAAAGTTGTTGCAGGAACTCGGCCGGGAAGCTGCGCCCGAAGAAATCGCCGATGAAATGTATCTCCCCGTCGAGCGCGTGCAGGCGGTGTTGAAGATGGCGCAGCAGCCGATTTCGTTGCAGTCACCCGTCGGCGACAGCGACGAGGCGAGCTTCGGTGATTTCATCGAGGACAAGGCGGCGGACAATCCGCTGGACATGACCAGCTTCAGCCTGCTCAAACACCGTTTGGGAGATGTGCTGTGCAGCCTCTCCGAGCGCGAACGGCAGGTGCTGGAATTGCGGTTCGGCATTGGCGACGGCAATGCGCGGACGCTCGAGGAAGTGGGCACCCAATTCAGCGTCACCCGCGAACGCATCCGGCAGATCGAAGCCAAGGCCCTGCGCAAGATGCGCCATCCCACCCGGCTCAAGCAGTTGGACGGATTCCTGGATGTGGAAGATGTGCCCGGTCCCAAGCCCTGACGTCAAACCAGACCGAACGTCCGCGCGCAGCGCGATCCTTTTGGCAGAACCCACCGCCGCCGGCGAATTGACTTGCCGCCCCGTTGCGTGCGCGCAAAATAGTGGTCGGCGCGGCGGGCCTGTAGCTCAATGGTTAGAGCAGAGCACTCATAATGCCTATTTTAGCGATTTCAGTAGCTTCTATTACGTTTCAGTTAACTTCATAAACACATTGCAAGTATTGGTCGCATTATAGTTTTTCAGGTTTTTATTAATGCTTGCAACCCTCCTCGAGTCAGAGGTGAAAGTGGCACAAAAAGTGGCACAATTTGCGGAAGCTGACTTTGTCATGGTCGCTTCCCACATTTCCGGATTCAAAGTTGTAATCCCACCTCCACTGCAACCGCCCCCACCTTTTGTGTTATGAACTCTTGATAGCGACCCCGCGTCCCTGTCACGTCCCCGGCGCTTTTCAAGTGCCGGGGATTTTTCGTTTATAACCCTCCACCGAAAGGAATCATCATGTGGGCTTGCTTCGAAAAAACGGAGAGTAAAATCGAGTCATTTGGTTAATTGTTTTTGGCTTCGAAGTCAACTGGGGACAGGAAATTAAGGGCGCTATGCAGGCGCTTGGGATTATAGAAACATTCGATGTA
>CAINLR010000143.1 GCA_903850425.1 uncultured Verrucomicrobia subdivision 3 bacterium
CCAGTTCGTAGATGCGTTCCACGCTTATCCCCGCTTGGCTTGCCATCTCTGGTGCTTTTTCCGCGCCGTCCTCAATGGCCATCAACAACAGTTCCAATTCATCGTCACCTTTAACTTCTGGCTGCATTCGGAACAATTCAAATAACATTTTCCAGTCGAGGGCAGTCGTTGCGGCTTCATCGGGCAACTGGTCACCTTCGGCATACCATTTGGAATTGGGGCCATCGTCTTCTTCTGAGTCCCATGGGATTGCATGGGCTTCTTTACGCTGGTGCAGGGCCCAAAGCTCGCTCTGAACTGCGCGCTTCAACTGAAGCTCAATTCCATAGTTGGGATTGAAGTGTTTGATGTCGCGTAGATAGTCATCGACAACATGAATCACTATGTCATCTGGGTCTTTACCCAGTGGCAGTGTTTTTGTTTGCCCATCCCAGCCGTATTTGTCAGCCGCAAGCCACCTTGCAAAACGCAAAAGCTTGAGACCGATTTCCTGCTGATGGGACTTCAGGAATTCCAGTTGGCCTTCGTTCATACCTGTTGTCCGTCATTTATACTGGCTAGTGAGCGAGCCAGTTTCGGGAATAAATATCAGCTAAAGAATTATTCCCGAAAAGACCATTCCTCACTAGCCATTTATTATAGAGGGTATTTTCGACGCGTGGCCGCGACGCAAATGCCTTGGAAGTTATTAGCAAACATCATGAAAAACGAACATCTCATAGAGGGCCACGGTTCGTCCGTGGCAGAACATGCGCAGAATTGCAGCCCCGCGCCAAAGTGGGCCGCACTGGTTGATGATCAACCGATTCCGATGCCACGGCAACTGGTCAAGGTCGCCGTCATCAAGGCACAGGCGGAAATTCCCCCCGGCTTCGTGCTGGTTCGGGATTACGACTCGCCGGATGACGTGGTGTTAGGCGATGAAGAAACCGTTGACCTTGCCAAAGGCAACGTCATTTATCGGTTGGCAGCTTGCGACGTGAAGCCGCGTGGCCATTGCAACACGCCGCCCAAGCTCGCGTTCTTCGTTGATGACCGGGCGGAACTGACCATTCGCGCGCATCAGACCGGCAAAACCATTCGCGAATTGTTTGGGTTCAACGATGACGTGAATCTGTATCGCGATTATGAGTCGCAGAATGATGAGCCAATCGGCCTTGAAGATGCCGCACCATTTGACAAGGGGCCGGTGTTTTACACGCGCCGCCAGCGCACGCAACTCAAAATCATCGTGAACAACAAGCCGTTCACAGAAGCGGAAGGCGTTAAGCACAAGATGACCGGCCTGCAAATCGCCGCCCTTGTCAGTGAGACTCCGCGCAACACAGAGGTGTTCAAATTATTGAAGGGTGGCGGGCAGGAAGCCGTGCCCCTCGACAAAGAAATCTGCATCGAGGACTGCGACCAGTTTCGCGTCATTCGCAATAATGTCGCCGGTGGTTTAATCGAACCGACGCGTCTCGAACGAGAGTTGGACAAACTCAAGCAAGGCGGTTGTCGCGTGGATTTCATCCAGCAACCGTTCCCGGCTGTCGTTTACCGTGACGTGCCGACACGTCCAGGCTACGCGCATATTGCGATGACTGACGTGCTGGTGATTGTGCCGGGAGGTTATCCCGGTCAGCCGCTGGACGGCGCTCATCTGCCGGAAGGTTCGCCACTACTTGGGCGCGTCGCAGGTGCGCCACAAGGCATCGTTGTGGCTGACGGGCGGCGCTGGCAACTCATCAGTTATCATCCCCACAACGGTGGCGGCGCTCCGCCGTGGAACAAGGATAAACACGGATTACATACTTACTTCGATGAAATCCTGTGCTGGATTCACCGCGCCAACGGCTGATGTAATCCAATGAAATCCTCAAACAGAAAATACGGATTATTTCGGATCACGGCAGCCGACCGGGAGAAGCTCCATGCGCTTGTTTTCAAGCGCTACCCACATCACGAGTGGGGCACCTTCTTCCGGTTCGGCTACCGGCTGACGGAATGGGGAATCCATGTCAGCTTCGTTGATGCCATTGAACCGCGCGCCGGTGATTTGGATGAAGAGAGTGGTATCGTCGAGTTCAGCGCGGGCTACATTCTGCGCGCGCAATTGGCTCTCAACGAAACTGGACTCGGCATCGGCGTGATTCATTCGCACCCGGAAGATTGCGGCACCGGCGCGAGCAGTCTCGACAACGACATGGACGGATATTTCTCCGGCGAATTTGCCGCTTATGGCAATGGCCGTCCGTATGTGAGCTTGCGTGTGGCTAAATCGTCTGACGGAGTTTTTTCCTTCAGCGGCGAGGCGTGGATTAACGGCGAACAAATACCAATCGTTGAATGGCTGACTGTCGGCAAAGAACTGGAACGGGAAACTTCTGAATATGAAACGCAAATTAAATAGTCAGCCCCACCTATCTAGTGAAACCACCGCGCGCTTGACGGAGCTTATTGGCGTCCGCGTGGCACGACTTCCGAATTCAGTCGTTGGTATCGTTGGATGCAGCGGAACCGGCTCGCCAGCAGTTCATGTTCTCGTTCGTGCCGGAGTGCGCCGGTTTGTTTTGGTTGACCCTGAATTGTTCGCGCCTTCAAACCTTGAACGGATGCATGGCAGCACTTGGGATGATTTGAAAACTTATCCGCCGAAAGTTGAAATCTTGCGCCGGTTGATTCTGGAAATAAATCCCAAGGCCGAGGTGACATTAATCCGGGGGAATGTTTTGGATGAAAATGTTCTCGACCAGCTTTTGTTGTGTGACCTCGTGCTTGGTTGCACCGATAGCCAGCACAGTCGTGCCGCGCTTGGAGATTTTGCGAGCCATTACTTGCTGCCATGCCTCGATGTCGCCGTATTGATGCGGGCCAAAAAAGGTGACCTTACCGAACAGGTGGGGGAAATTGCCCGCTACACGCCCGACGAACCATGCCCGTGGTGTCTTGGTCGGATCAATCAAAAGGCACTCGCTTATGAATTGATGACCGACGCCGAACGCGAGCAACGTGCCCAAGCCGCCGCCGAGGCGGTTAAGCGCGGCATTGATGGTGAGCAATACTGGGGGGATAAGCCACCGAGGGAATTGACCGTTGGCTACATGACCACAACCATTGGCGCTATGCAGGCTGGATATGCGGCAACGTGGATTCTCGGCGCAGCAACTATGCCACATCAGAGGTTTCAATTTGATTTTGGCATGCCTTTGCTTGGCGTAGTGCCGGCAGAAAAACCGAGAAAGCCAGAATGTTCCTGCAACTGGACAAAGGGCTGGGCAGATCAAGCCCGCGCCGAGCGCAGCGTTAGCAAGCCATCGCATTGGCCTTAACCAAATGGGAAAAATATGCCAAAGAAAATGAAACTGCATTTTGTAAAATTCATAGGGCTGGTTGCTGTTTACTTTGAAATTATGGACCAGCTTGAACGGGCGCATTTGTTAATGAGTTTGGTTGCGACATCTGACCCCTGCAAATATTTTGGATACTTTGTTACCGCTGTTTTCCTTGCCATCTCCATTTGGTTCTGCTGGCGTTTTTATGCAGGCACTTGTCGCGATGGTGATTTTCTGGAATGATTCACTGGCTGTCAGATTAGGCAAGTCCACACGTCGTTTGATTTGCTAAAAATGCAATCATGATTGCGGGATGTCCCGCCTTCCACGCTTTGAGCGTGCCACCAAGATTGCGCCGATCATATTGACGGAACGTGACCACCAAATCATCCGGCTCATCCATCGGCACCGATTTTTGCGTTCCCACCAGATTGTCGCGCTGATTGGCGGCAGCGCCCAGCCGTTGTCCCGCCGGTTGCAATGGCTGTTTCATCACGGCTACTTGGAACGCCCGCGTGCCCAGCTTCAATACTACGAACGCAGCGGTTCCCAAACCATTGCCTACGGGTTAGGAAATAAAAGCGGTTCACTGCTGCAACTCAATCCGGCGACTTGGGGCGAAAAGAATCGCGCCATCGGCCGGATGTATCTGGCGCATGCGCTGTTGGTTTCCGATGTCATGGTGGCGTTGGAACTCGCGTGTCGGCAGCATGGCATCCGGTTATTGCATGAGGACGAATTAAATCTGCTCGTCGAAGCGCCGTTGCATTGGCGGGTGAAAATCCGTGACGGCATCAAACTCGGCGTCATCCCCGATCGCGTGTTTGCGTTGGAATACGTCGACAAACATGGGGCGACACAACGTGTCTATTATTTCCTCGAAGCTGACCGGGGCACCATGCCCGTCGTTCGCGAAAAATTATCGCAGACATCGTTTTACC
>CAINLR010000144.1 GCA_903850425.1 uncultured Verrucomicrobia subdivision 3 bacterium
GCCACGAAAGTCTTGGAGAAACTCACGCTGCCGCAGGTCGCGCCCGTCGCGCCCACGCCGAAAGCCGCCACGACCGCAGTGAACGAGACGAAGTTGGCGGCGCTCACGCAGACTCCGCCCGAGCCCACCGCACCAACCAAGCCCGCGCCCGAACCGGAGAAGCCGGTGGATTTGTCGAAGGCGGATGAGAAGCTGTCGTCGCTGCTCGGTAAACCGAAATGATTTTCGCCCGCAGATTACACAGATTTTCGCAGATGAAATTACAGTTCCATTTTAATCTGCGTTCATCTGCGCAATCTGCGGGCAAATAAAATGCAAAGACTCTTCGCCATCGCTTGGTTGACTTGGAAGGCCGCACTGCGGTTTCGGCTGTTCCTTGTCATCGCGGCGTTGTTGCTGGCGGCGGTGGTTGGCTTGCCAATTCTTATCAAGGACGACGGCACGGCGAGCGGCTTCACGCAGATTCTCCTGACTTACACGCTGGGCGCGATCACCGGGCTGCTGGGCCTGTCCACGTTGTGGCTGGCGTGCGGCACGCTGGCGCGCGACATCGAGGAGTGCCAGATGCAGATGCTCGCGGTGAAGCCCATCGCGCGCTGGCAGATCTGGCTCGGCAAATGGCTTGGCATCATGTCGCTGAACGCGGCGCTGCTGGTGCTTTCGGGCGCGGCGGTCTATGGCCTGCTCCAGTGGCGCGCGACGAAGCTGCCGGCGGCGGAACAGGCAAAGTTGCGCAGCGAAGTTCTCGTGGCGCGCGGCTCGGCGAAGGAGCGCAGTTGGGAAAAGGAGATTGATGCCGCGACGGAACAGGAATTGACCAAGCGATTAAAGAACAGTCCGGTTTCCGCCACCGACCTGCCCGAGGTGCGGAAGCAGATTCGCGAACAGGTCAAGACTGCGTGGCAGATTGTGACGCCCGGTCAGGCGCGCATCTGGCAGATTGATCTGGCTTCGGCGCGCGACAGCCTGCGCGATGTGCCGCTGCAATTGCGGGTGAAATTCAACGCGGCGCAAACCACTCCGGCGGGAACTTTCACGGCGCTGTGGCAGGTGGGGACGCCGGAAACGCCGCAGGTCACGCGGCTCGAACCGATGAGCCTCGCGCCAGATACATTCCATGAATTCGCGATTCCGCCAAATCTTTTGGACGAAAAGGGCGTGCTCACCATCGTGTTCGCGAACCCGAACAGCACGACGCTGCTGTTTCCGTTGGAGGACGGGATGGAGGTCTTGTATCGCATGGGCGGCTTCGGCGGAAATTTTCTGCGCGGGCTGGGAATCATTTTCTGCTGGATGGGCCTGCTGGCAGCGATCGGGCTGGCGGCGGCGAGCCAGCTGTCGTTCCCGGTGGCGGCGTTCTTCTCGCTGGCGGTGCTGATCGTGGGATTGTCGAGCGGCACGCTGGCGAACGCGGTGGAGAGCGGCACGATCGCGGGCGTGGACGAAGAGAGCGGCGTGAAAGGACATTCGGTCATCGACCTGGTGGCGCTGCCGGTTTTCAAGGGCGCGCTGGCGGTCATCAATCTCGTGAAGGGTTTTTCGCCGATCGACTCGTTGAGCAGCGGGCGCAGCATCACGTGGGGCGAACTGGGGCTGGCGTTTGCGCAGATCGTTTTGCTGCTCGGCGGATTTTTTGCGGTGAAGGGGAAGCAGCCGCGCTGATAGCTACCAAGAAAGTGCTTGCACAGTGTGAAGGTTCGCCGTTCTTCGATGAAGTCAGCCGGGCGCTCGACAAGATGCGGCA
>CAINLR010000145.1 GCA_903850425.1 uncultured Verrucomicrobia subdivision 3 bacterium
GTGTAACCGGGACAGGCGTTCGAGGTGTTGAGATACAGGCCGACAGTCTGACCGGGATTTGGCGAGGTCGGAATTTTGTTTTCCGGCATCTCGCGCCGCCCGCCACCGACTTCGCGGCCCGGACCTGATCCTCCCGGACGCGGCGGACGATTGTCCTGAGCGGAAGCCTGCAAAGTCAGACCACACGCCAGCAGGATGAACAAAGCGCTCGCGGTGGATCGGTGAAGTTTTTGACAGTTTGTTTTCATGGTCATTCTCCGTATTTCATTGATTCGATGGCGGTGGACGACGATCATTGTTCGGTTGGTTGGGATCGCTCGGCGGTCGTCGCTCTTGTCCGGGTTCCGGGTTGTCGCCGCCGTCTTGAACATTGCCGCTGCGCGTGTAGGTGACATCCAATTCCGCGCTCGCCAGAATTTTATCCTTCATCGCGGCGAGTAAAACATCACGACTGACCTCGGATGGAGAAACAGTGATCTGCGGCGGTGCCGAGAGCGCATAGACCATCAGGATGTAGGTCTTCGCGCCCGGTCCTTTCGAGTGAGGCGGCGCGTAACCACCGCGATTGTTGACGCTGTTGTTGCCGACCGTGCCGATGCTCTTCACGTTCTTCGGCAGGTTCGTCACATCGGTCGGGATGTTGTAGAGCACCCAATACCACTTCAACATGTCGGGCGCGTTGTGGTGCATGATGACCGCATAACTTTTGGTTTCGGGCGGCGCGCCGCTCCATTCGAGCGGCGGCGAAATGCTGTCGCCATCGCCGGTGTATTCCTTCGGCAAAACCCCGTCGTCCTTCACCGCCGAACTGCGCAGGACAAATGAACCGCTTGACTTGTGAATCGCCGTGCTCGATTCCGTGCGCTCGGCGCGCGGAGCATCGCTGCGTTCTGGGCGCTGTTGGTCGGGAGATGGCGACTGATTGGAATCGCGAGCTGGCCGGTTGCCGCGCGGACCGGGACGCCGGTTTTCGAGCGGTATCTGAATCGGTTTGATGAGCGGGCGCTGCTCGGCATCCACAGGACGGACGACGCGAAAACCGTAATGAAACCAAGGACCGTCGGGGTCGCTGCTCCCGGTGGCGGGATCGGGGCCGCGGAAATACGACGGGACATGATTGGAAATGCGGGCACGCATATAGTCGCCGTTATACCAACTGCTGCCGCGCATGGAGTGATAAGGCTTACCGTCGGGCAACAGGTTGCCCTGCAAGGGACCGACGGGGTTGTTGGTTGGGCTGAAGGAATAGTAATTGTGGGCATACCAGTCGTTGCACCATTGCCAGACATTGCCCGCCATATCGTAAAGGCCAAAACCGTTCACGCTGTCCGCCGTCTGATAGGTCTCTGCCGCGCCCGGCCAGTTGAAGTCAGCTTTGCGCTGCAACTTGCCGTTGAAAAAACCGGCCGGCGTCGTCCACGGCATCGGCCCGGAGCGGAATGGGTTGTCTGATTGCGGCACGTTGGCCTTCTTCGGATCAGAGTCATTTCCCCACGGATAATTGCAATACGGATTCAACTTGCCGCCGCGTGCCGCATATTCCCACTCCGCCTCGGTCGGCAACCGGAAACCGCTCTTGTTGAAATCGCACTCCCACGTCGTCGTGTTGTAACAAAGCGGAAAGTTCTTCTGTGCGCTCAACCAGTTGCAATAAACCGCCGCACCGTGCCAACGAACGCAGATCATCGGGTGATCGTCCTTTTGGTCGAGCACGGTAAATATTTTCCCATCCCAACCAATCCGGGAATATTGCGAGAACGCGCGCGTGTCGCATAGCAGATCCTGCCCACCGACGAGATAAACGCCACCATTACGAACCTCGATGGATTTCTGCGCGAGCGCGGAGTTCAGAAACTCGCAATACTCGCGCGTCGTCACGTCGTAGATGCCGATGTAATACGCATCCAACGACACCGGATGGATCGGCACTTCATGGCTCTCGTGTTTCTCGTCGAGGTATCCGTAGTGGTCACCCATCTCGAATTTGCCCGCCGGAATCAGCGCCATGTTTGCCGCCGGACCAGCTATTAAATGATAATTGGTCGCAGAACATAAAATGACTCCCAGCGCCGCGACCAAATGAATGTTCATTTTCATATTTCTAGCAGACACGACCAAGATTAAGCACCTTCGCAAGTTTTCGTTAAAAAGTTTTAATGTGTCCATGCCATGCGTTAGTGGGTGCAAGTATTTTACGCAATAGCATCGATCTCGAATTCCCCATAACTTGGGTTGCCCTTTATCTCGTTGCTTCAATCCGGTAAAAGAGATTTGAGGTCCCCACCGGCAGCACCAGATAATTTGTGATACTTGTCGGCGGCGTGTTCGTGAAGACCACATTCCATTGCGAGGCCGTGAGCGTCGGCGACGACAACAGGTATTGCGTCGCATTCACGCCGCCAATCCAAGTGAATTGAAGGTTGGTGTTGCTAAAATTCAAGCCGGTGAAAGCAAGGCGTGACGCGGCGTTCGTCGGGTTGAGGTCGGCGGTGTAGTTTTGTAGCGTGGTGTTACCGTTCGAGTTGACGAGGCTCGCGACGGAGGCGAGCGTGGGGTCAAAGCCATATTTGATCGCCCAGCCATCGGGAATACCGGTGTTGGCTGAAGACCAAACGTTCGGATCAAGGCCGTATTGATATTCCTGAATGTCTGTCAGGCCGTTACCAGAATGGCTGCTCGTCGCATTTACGGCGGACAAAGTGCCAAAATGCGCTCGCACCCAAACATCCGGCAGACCGAGGCCGACGGTGTCGGTCGCCGCGCCGGTGTAGGTTTCGATTGTGCCGCGTGGCGTCAAATCCTTGCCGGCGAAGCCGGGATAATTCGTCACGTAACGATGGACTTTGAAAACTTCATTGAGCGTCTGTAGTGGAAAATTCGTATTGCTA
>CAINLR010000146.1 GCA_903850425.1 uncultured Verrucomicrobia subdivision 3 bacterium
GCTTCGATTACATCGAATGTTTCTATAATCCCAAGCGCCTGCATAGCGCCCTTAATTTCCTGTCCCCAGTTGACTTCGAAGCCAAAAACAATTAACCAAATGACTCGATTTTACTCTCCGTTTTTTCGAAGCAAGCCCAGATGCCATCTTTCGAGTTGGGGATGTCCGGGTGCGGTAGAAGGTTCTACTGCGGCTTCGGGGCTTCGGGAATTTCCAGATCCGGCGGTTGGTGCATCAAATAGATCGCGACGTCACGGTGGTGGGGCAAGACCCAGAGTTCCTGAAGCGTCAGCGTGGCTAGCATCGAATACTCATCGGCCAGCGGATGGTCGTTGTCCCACGGATTCGGCGGGGGCTCGATTTTCTCTTTCACGGCAATGCCGCTGGCATCATCGCCGGCCTCATCGCCGGCCTCATCGCCCTCGTCCTCCTCGTCCCGTTCCCAGGGCGCGGGCGGGAGCGGGGATTGTGGCGGCACGACGAATTCTTCCGGTTTGATTTCTTCGCCGAGCTGCCTTTTCAATTCAATCCGGTGCTGGCGTTCCAGCAAATCCAGCCGGTCTTTGTGATCGAGCTCCCACTGGGCCTTGTCTTGTTCCTCGCGGAATTGGGCCTCCAGTTCCTTCTGCGCGGGCGTGGCTTCCAGCACCGGCGTCTGGAGGCGGATCCAGAAGGTGCCCACATAATCGTGCCGCAGGCCGGCGAGCGCGGCGCGGGTGGCTTCGAGGATCTCGCGCGATCTTTCCACGAGGGCATAGGCGTGGATTTCCACGGAGAAATGCCGGTAAAGGCAATCGGCGCTGGCGGTGCCCCAGTCGGCGCACCCCATTTTTTTGCTGATGGCTTTGAACAAGTAGTTACCCAGCCAGGTGCTTTGGGCTTGGCGGAGGGCCACATCGGGCAGGCCGTGGTCGGCGGGTTCGCATTGCGGCTGGTCGTGGCGGGGACCGCCTTGGTTGAGTGGGGCAATGATGAGTCGCAGCGGGGGCACGGGGCACGGCGCGGCGGCGAGCAGCACATCGTCCCACGGCGGGAGCAGCGCTTGCAGCGTCCGGACTTCCTCCTCGACGGGCGGGCAGCCGGCGACGGTCAGTGCGCGCAACGCGGGCGCGTCGGCCAGCGGCGAGAAATCGCGCGGCTTGGGCGCGGCCAGATTGTATTGATAATTGGCGTTGAAGAGGAGGCACTGCAACTTCAGCAGCCGGGTGAGCGGGCGCACTTCCAGCGGCGCGCAGCCGCTGCACGACAGCGCGGTCAACTCGTTCAACTCCGTCAGCGGCTCGAAACTGCGCGTGTCGCCGGTGAGGGCCAGGTTGCGCAGGCGCGGGAAGGCCTCGATGCCGTCCAGCCGCTCCACGCCGCCGAGCGTGAGAAATTCACACGCCGGCAACTGCGGCAGTTCGCGCACGGACCGCGCCGGGAGCGGATCGCACTGGAGCGACGCGGTGCGGACGTTCGGCCAGCAGACGCCGGGCGCGAACGCGAACAGGTTGCCGCTCAGGCTCAACGTTTCGAGTTGTTGCAACTGTTCGAGCCCCTGCACCTTTGGCCAGTGCGTGCCGACGCGGTAGCCGGATTTGCCCAGCGTCAACCCCAGTTCACGCAACTGCCGGCAGCCGGCCAGCGGACTCAAATCCTCGCAGTCCGCGCTGGCGAAATGCAACACCCGCAGCTTGGGCAGGGTGGCGAACACGGTCACATCTGCCGCCTCGCAGGAGATTTTGAAATCTTCCATTTCTGTGAGAAAGGCGAAGGCTTTGAGGTCGCGGACCTGGCGTTCACCGGCCCCGCGGGAATTCCACCACGATTTGAAGAGATGCAGGCACGCGGCCGTGCGGCGCACATCCCGTTCGCTGAACTTCGGCTGATAGGCGGGATTGAGCGAGCGCTGCCGTTCCAACTCCCGCCGGGCCTCCCAATCCATAGCGGCGTAAGTCTGGTGCTGTGCGTTCCAATAGCCGACGCCCTGTTCCACGAGCAGTTCGAGAGTGAAACGCTCCTCCACCGTGCGCGCACTATCCAGCGCCCAAAGAATAAAAGCCTCGGAGTTCATGCCGCCGTTTTAGCAAAAACCGGCGGCGGCTGGCAAGGGCAGATGCCGCCCCGACGGGGCTGGGGAATTTTTGGTTTGGGTTTCTACAAAAATGCCGCGCCTACGGCACCATGAAAATGCAACCAATTGAATCCTGAGAGGATTGAAATTAATCAGCCCGGCGTTGACGTAATGCCATCGCGGCTAATACTTGGGGGCTATCGGAGGCATTGGCGGTTTATTACTATTGGAATCCAATGCCTTCGGAACGGGTAGTTTTTTGAGGAGCAGCCTGAGACCTACAGCCAACGCGGCCGCGATCGCCCCGTAAATGGCGGCAATGGGTATTCCTTTACCAATCTCAAAAGGAATGTTGGGTTTGTAGGCCCGGTGGTCGGGTTGAGCCTTGTTGATTATTTGAACCGAGACAGTTGGAGATATCATTTTGCCGGATAAATTTGTTTGAGATGTTACAGTGTTTTCTAAATGGTGTCGCTGGTAAGCTTCGGCCAAGGCATTGGCAATGTCCGCCGCTTCCTCGGAGTTGTCATTGAAAGACAAAATTGAAATCACCGGTGAATTTGTCGCGGGCTCGACCGAGAGACGCTTTAGCAAAATTCTTAAGGATTCAACAGATGTCAGTTTGTCACCGTTGAAATAGCGTCGCCCCCATTCCTCGTTCAAATGCAGTTTGTCTATCACACCCATGGTGCTTTTGGTTGATAGTATGGCTTGGGCGTCATTTTGAATCAAATTCCATTCCCTATTTGCACCGGAAACTTGCACCTCAACGACAGCAGTTGCTCGGTATATCTTGGGCAGGCTAAATGCCGTTATGATGACAACAACTTCCCAAATTATCCCTACGCCAATGAAAATCGTGAGGGCCAATTTGCGGTTTGCATTCCAAATTTGAGAAAGGTTCATCAACGCTATATCCATTGCGCCAAAATTAGGCCGGAACTGCTTCCGTCTCCCAGCTTTCCTTAACACACCCACAGCCATCTTCTTCCTGATCGCTGGAGTTGTGACTGTCCCAATTCGGATCGAGGCCGAGGTCTTCCAGCATCTGATTCAATTTTAGTTGGCCCATACCGCGACTTTCAATTTTTGCCGGCGGTAGTCGGAGCGGACTTTGGTGGCGGCCCGCAGAAAAGCCCGTTCAGCACGGGCAATGAAGGCGCGTTTGTTTTTTTTTGGTGCGGTTCATGGTTTGAAAAATGTCCTGACAAAATTCATATCATGCGTGTCGGAGGAAGCGAGCAATTTTGCGGGCAGCGAACGACTGTCCCATACCGTCCAGCGTGTTGCCAAGGGAAGATAATCATTGGCGAAGTGTTGGCGGCTGCGTTCAAATCGCCGCCGGATATCGGCGACGGGAACATTGTGCCCACCCATGCGCACGCGCTGGCGCACGCGTGTGACGGCTTGAGTCGGTGTCGCAAGCCACAAGTAATGAAGTTCGACCTCATAACCTTGGGCAAGTGCGCTTCGCAGCAGCCGGAGATTGTCCGCCCACTCAAAGTGCTTTCGAGCGCAAAAGTATCCCCTTTGGAAATGGACGCGTGGACTTCTTGAAGCAATAACCGGCCGGCTTTGATGGCGGCAGTTGACGGTTTCAAGGGGGATAGGCCACGCGCAATTTCATCAGCATTGTAAAATCGGAGACACTTGACTTCCCGGGGAAGAAATTCCCAAGCGAAGGTTGTTTTGCCCGCACCATTGCAGCCTGCGATGAGATAAATGGTCGGCTGGGGCATTGGCGGGTTTTATTTTGCAGCCACTAGTGTAGTGTCCCTTAAAAGCGTGACACAACTGCTAATGGGGATTATTGTGGGTGAACGATGTCACGCCACGCCCCCCACCTTGAACTCACGGCGGCACAAGCCGTCGAGTTGCGTGCCTTGGTGCGCGCCACTACCA
>CAINLR010000147.1 GCA_903850425.1 uncultured Verrucomicrobia subdivision 3 bacterium
GCTTCGATTACATCGAATGTTTCTATAATCCCAAGCGCCTGCATAGCGCCCTTAATTTCCTGTCCCCAGTTGACTTCGAAGCCAAAAACAATTAACCAAATGACTCGATTTTACTCTCCGTTTTTTCGAAGCAAGCCCAGAAAAGCAAAACCCCGGCGGGAAGCCGGGGCTTTGGTGGGGATGGTGGGAAGAGATGCCAGTCGGTTTAACCGCCGGGCATCCGACCAAGACTTAGGGCCTTGGTCAGAGACTTATAGCACAGAATCAAGGGCGGTTGCGCGGTTGCCGGGGCCTCAGCGACTAAGATTTTCAAGGGCAGTCGAAGCCCCAACACCAAGCATCCCAACGCGGGATGAGTCGGTAAAATCGCTGGGCGGTCGGCGCATTGGTGTCGGTCAAAGTGATGAATGGTGCCGTCGAGTTCACCACGGCCAACTCGGTCCAATTGGTCGGCGGCAAGGCGTCGGTCCACTGGACCACCAATTGCTGAATGGGGAGCGGATTATCAAAGCGAAGCACCGCGAGTCCATTGGAAGTGACGATCGAACGAATCGGCGGCACGTCGATCACCACAAAACTAACCGTGCCTGTTACGGTCAAGGACGGATCACCGCCCGCAATGGTCCGGACGACAAACTGGTTGGTGGTGCCGACGGCCGAACGCGCGGGCGTGCGCCAGCTGATTAACGCGCCACGGCCGAGATCCACCACCAGCAAATCCGTGTTGGTGGGTGCTGCCAATAGTTCAAACCCGGCAACGCCGGACGCACGGAGTTCAAACAGAACCTGCGTATCGGGATAAGCCACCGTCGGCCCGGTGTAGGGATAAAAGGGCGGCGGCAACACCACCTGCCCAACACCATTAGCCGCCCACAGCAACCCAAGCCAAAGCAAGCAGACCGGCTTCATGTGGCCATGGCAACAGAACTCCCTGGCTTGCGCAACGCTGAAAGCTGGCTGCCGGGTGCTGCCAAGTAACCATCCCAACAATGGGTCTTGTGCTGCCGGCTTATTTTGCGGATAAAACTTGGAGCATGAAATTCTGCGCCCGACACTCCAAGGCCAACGCCTTCACGCTCATCGAACTGCTGGTGGTGATTGCCATCATCGCGATTCTGGCAGCGATGCTGTTACCCGCGTTGAGCGCCGCCAAGGAAAAAGCCTTTCAAATCAGATGCGTCAGCAATCACAGACAACTGGCGCTGGGATGGACCCTCTACAAGGAAGACAACGGTGGCCATCTGGTGGCGGATGATCCCTGGGGCGGCACGAACTATCCCAGTTGGGTTTACGGCGAAATGCCCAATCCAACCGCAGCCACCAACCTCGCCTTGATTCAACAGGGATTGCTTTATCCGAGCGTGCCAAACGTTGGCGTTTGTCGTTGTCCAGCGGACCGGACAAGCCATGTGCGGAGCTATAGCATGCAGTCACAGCTGGCTTGTTACAAGAAGGGGCAGCGTTACGACGCGCAGGCAGCCAATGGCATCCCCGGGTATCCGCCGGCGTATGTGGACAACCAGATAACCAAACCATCACCCTCAGTGGCAATCGTGTTTGGTGATGAAAGCCTGCTCAGTATCAATGACGGCTACTTTGCCTTGACGGTGACTGGCGATAGCTGGAATGACATCCCGGCCACGTGGCACTCGCGCGGCTGCAATTTTTCTTACGCGGACGGCCACGCGGAACATTGGCGCTGGCTGGATGGCCGCACGCTGACCTTGACGCCGAGTGCCACGACGCCAAACAACCCGGACTTGAAACGAATGCAGACTTCCATCGCCGGTCAGTGATGGAAGCCTGTTGGGAGGAACGGGGGGGCGCGGTGATCCTCGCCTAATTCCGCCGATCATACCGGCACGCCAATCTTTCCCGGTTCGTGTTCATATCATTCCGCCAGCCCGGCACGCGCCGCACCTCCACCAGGATGTCCACGCCCATGAACTCCTGAATCAGTTCCACCAGCCGGTTCTTGGTGTCCTGCATCGCCGACCGGCTGACCTGGAACACCAGCGCCACGTCACTCACCGTCCGGCCTTCCAGCACGAACGTGATGATGGCCTTTTCCCGCTCCGTCAGCCGGGCCAGTAACGCTTGCCAGTCCAGATGGCGCGCGGCGATCATGGCGGGGTCTTCCTGATCCTGGGAGAGCACGTCGTTGAACGTGAGTGGTTCGCCGCCCAGTTCACCTTCCACCCCGGCGGGCTCGTCCAGCGACGATATACGTGTGCTCCCGTTCAATTGGGTGCCGGTGCTCATGACGTCGGTTTTGCTGGAAC
>CAINLR010000148.1 GCA_903850425.1 uncultured Verrucomicrobia subdivision 3 bacterium
ATGAAGGATGCCTGCAAGCTGGCGCGATGATTGCCACGCGACGAGGGCAGGAGCGTGCCGGCGCCGGGGTCTTTGCGCCGGGCAGCAATCAGCGTGACAGTGAAGCAGCGGGATGACACACAACGCCATATTGTGCGTCATTTACTTCCAGCACAGGGTCTCGGGGTTCCCTGTGCGTCCGGAATAAATGACCGGAGGGTCACGCACAATATGTGTTGTGTGCGGTCCCGGAAGCATCCTGCATGACAACGGAGCCGCGAAGCTCACGCGATTTTGTCGGGGCGTCTGGACTCGTGTCCTGGCATCGTCGCGCCAGCGCGATGACAAGATTTCCCGACTCTCCGGCAAATCAGCGGAACGGAATGCCGGCCGCTCCCGTGGGAACATTGGGGGAGACGAGACGGCAGGCCGTGAAGCGAATTGCCGGAGTGTCGGTCAAACTTCAAAGGGGCGACAAGTCCGGCGGTTTTTCGAAGCGGAAAACGAAGTGGTCGCGAAGAAAAGGCCGTCGGTCTTGGAGCTTATTGCTGACGCCTTGCCCGTGCGAAGCATCGCGGGCTAATTCTTTGTCCTCGGCGACAGGCAACGCCTCGCGCCGTATTGCTGACGTCTTGGCCGGACGAAGTCTCGCGGCCTGCTTTTCCACGCTCGCCCGAGCGCGATCAGCGAGAACCGGAAACGCAGTGACGGTTCGAGCCGCGCGAGGAGCGCAGCGACGAGGTCTTTGCTGATGCCTTTTCGGGAGCGCACGGATTTTCTCCTGGCTGTCTCGGCAGATTTGCGGACGAGTGGAAGGGAGGTCGCGGAATGAAGCCTGCGCAATGCAGCGGGCCGGACTGGAGCCGGTAGCAAACTGGCGAGTCAGCCACCGGGCGCGGCGGAAGCGTGCCGAGCCAGATCGAGCGACGGGCGGAGCCTTCGTAGTCCCTGAGCGAAAAGATGGCGAGGCTCGCTGACGCCGGGCGTTTTTTGGGTGGAGCGATAGCGACAGGGAATCAATTCACTAACTTTTCTTGCCGACCCCGCGCTAAAATCATCCGCCAACCTGAACGGTCGGCAGGAACGAAAACCATTCGACAACCTGCGACGCCCATGGCGCGCGCGGGGTAGCGAAAGGGCCGCCGTGAGAAACCATTCGCAAACCTGCGATGGCGGCCCGGTGCACGGCGTCAGTCGGCGTTAGCCGACTGGCCGTGCATGAGCGTCGGCAACCGCGCGCGGCGATGATCGTCGTGAGTGGAGACCGTGAAGAGTTGCGCGCCGTCTCTATTGAGCAACGCGAACACTATTTGCAGAAGCCTGGCCGGCGATTGAGGCGGGAAGGTTGGATATTTACGAGGTGGTGGTTGGCTCTATCTTGCCGTTTTAGGCGACCGGTTTATCATATACCTGCAAGCTTCTGAAATCTCTTGACCATCGCCTCAACTGAATCATGGCCGGTGAGTTTCCGTAACTCCTCAAGAAACTTGGAGTCAGCACCTGCTTGGGAGGCTTGGTGAGTAAAAACCCGAAATGCTTCCTCTACAACTTCCGAGCTACGTTTAGTAACGCGTTCTGGTGTTTTTGGTTTTAAAGCGACAATAGATTTTACGGCTCGG
>CAINLR010000149.1 GCA_903850425.1 uncultured Verrucomicrobia subdivision 3 bacterium
GAGAAAACCGCTCCACGCGGCCAGCCCGCCATAAGGTGTCAGCGCTTCGTCCGTGCGCGTCACCGTGAATTTGCCCGGCAACGTGTCCAAAGAAATCTCGTCTTTGCCTTCACCCGCAAGGTGAACCGATACCAGCGATGCCAATGTGCTCATTGCCCCCAATTTTATTCACTCTTTCATCCTTTGACCACCACTTCAATTGCGGCCATTAGGTTGAAGGCTTCTTCCACTTGCGCGAGGCGGGCAGATGTTCGGCGAAGAAGGTGTCCAGGCCGAACGGGCGATAGCGTTCGAGGGCGAGCCAGCAGCCGCCCCATTGACGCGGACGCTGGAGTGAAAGTTGATCCAAGCGGATGCGGACCACGCGCGCGTCGGCACGAAAGTCCGAGCCGTCACCGCAAGCGCTATCCGGCACTTTCGTTGGTGCGGGTGGGCAAAGGGACTCTGGAATGGGCGCTGGTCGGCCTAGCCTACAAGCTGAAACGGCTGCACCGACTGTGGGGTTGCAATGCGCCCGCGCGTCGGCGCAACTTCGATTTGCCAAGCGCGCGGGATTGCGCTACAAAGCCCGAATGAAACCGTCCCACCGCACGCTGACTGCGCCCGATGGTTTTTCGCTGATCGAACTCCTCTGTGTGCTGGCGCTGATGCTCATCTTGACGGTGATGATGTTCGGCTTCGGGTCCGCCAGCCGTCAGCGTTCCCAGAAGAAACTTTGCGGTGATAATCTCCAGAAGATTTTCGTGTCGTTGCAGCTTTATGCGAATGATTTCCAGGGCGCGTTGCCGCTAAACACTAATGCCGTCACTTCCGAGGAGGTGTTGGACGCGCTGGTTCCGGTTTATGCGGCGGACACCGCCATCTTTATCTGTCCCGGTGGACGCGATTCGGAAATCGCATCCGGCGAGTCGTTGCGCCGTCACAAAATCAGCTACGCCTACTTCATGGGCCGACGTCTGGACGCGCCTCCAGCGGTTTTGCTGTCCGACCGGCAGGTGGACACGCAGCCGAAGCGCGCGGGTGAATTTATTTTTTCGGCGAACGGAAAATCGCCCGGCAACAATCATCACCAATACGGCGGCAATTTTCTTTTGGGCGACGGCAGCGTGCAGGCCAGTCCGGCGAAACTGGCCGCGCCACTGGCTGCCGCGCCGGGCGTCGTGCTCTTGAATCCCAAACCTTAGCCCACCATGAAACTCCAATGTTCTTGCGGCGCAAAATATGCGTTCGAGCTCACGCCCGCTATGGCGCAGAACCCGGTGCGCTTTGTGTGCCCGGCGTGCGGGCAGGACTCGTCTGGTTTCGTGAATGAACTCGTGCAACGTGAGTTGGGCGTGTCGGCCACCAGCACTCCCCCGCCGCCGCCGCCCGTGGCTCCAGCCGCACCAAGCCTGCGAGTATCGCTTGCCGCAGCGCCGCCGGCACCGGTGAAAATCGCCCAGGACGAGTCACCGTCCTGCGCCAAACATCCTGGCGTGCATGCCACGGACCGATGTGGCGTGTGCCTGCATCCGATGTGTCCGCAATGCGTCGAACGGTTCGGTCTTTTTTGCTCGGTGGCGTGCAAGAACCAGGCGGCGCGGGCGAAAGCGGCCCAGAAGTCCGCGGCCGAGGCGAAATTCTGGCGCAAGACTGGGCTGCTGTTCGGCAGCGGATTTGCCATGGTCGCTTTGGCGGTCGTCGGCGTCGTCTGGTATGCGTTTTTCGGCTCGATGCCGCACCCGGTTTTTTCCACGCGATTCGACCAAAAATCACACTCGGGCGCTGCGCAACTGGTGGGCAAAGATCAACTGGTTTATCTGCATGGCGGCACGCTCGGTCGCGGTGATTTGAAAACGGAAAAAATCGTCTGGTCGCTCGCACTGGTTACGCCCGCGCAGATCGCCGGCGAAATCAAACGAGAGGATGATTTGATCGCGCACGAAAATGAAGGCGGGCGGTTCGGTCAAACCATGACCGCCAGCCGGCGGGAAAAAAGCGTGCGGCTCGAACTGGAAGGCGCGTTGTCGCTGCGCGTCGCCGGCCAGAACATCTGGGTGGGCCACGGCGACAGGCTGACGCATTACGATTGGGATAGCGGCAAGGTGTTGCGCGAAATAGCCGTGCCTGAAGCCGGCGGCGAACTGGTGCAGGTGGGCGATGAACTGCAACTGCGGGGTGAACAATTCGTCACGCACATCAGCCTCGCCAGCGGTGAGGCCCGCACCGAAGAGTTCCGCGATCCGCGCGCCCTGGCCTTGGTCGGCACCGCCAAGGCGGCCACCGGGGGACTCCCGTTGGGTGGCAGCACGAGCAATGGCCCGCCGCTTGACCCGGCCAAAGTTGCCGCGCAGGCGCAAAACTTAAAACTGCCCGCCAAGATTGCCTTGCCCGCGCTGCTGGCCAACGCCCAGCACGAGCAGCAGCTTGAGGCAGCGCTCCAGGATGAGCCGACACCTCCCCGTTCGTCGGGCGCCGGTCGGGGGTCAAAAGCAGGGGAAATGTTCCGGCTTGTTCCTGGCCCGAACGGTTTCGTGCAATTTTCCAGACGGATGATGGCTGAACATTTGGTCACGCGGTCCGCGATGCAGGCCGCCCCGAAAAAATCCGCGCTCGACGGCCAGGTGAACGCCGCCAAGACCGGCGAAATCGCCAATGAAATCCTCAACGAGATGCAGCGCAATCGTGGCGGCGATGTGGTGACGGAGGATGAAAGTCGCTATCAAGTGACGGTCCATTTGCCGGGAACGGTCCCCGCCGCCGACTGGATGGGCGAGGTGGTCGGGCCGCCGCAGTTGTTCCCGTTGAAGACGGTGAATGTCGTCGCGGGCGGCAAGTCGGTCTTCGTGCTTGACCAGGCGAATAAAAAACTGTGGCAGGCCGCGCTGACTTACCCGATCGCCGGCGGCGGCGAGGGCGAATCGCAGTTCGGTGCCGGCCCATGTGTCGAACATGGCGACACCCTTTATGTTTTCGACCAGGCAGTGCTTGCCGCTTTCGATTTGACGACCGGCAACGCGCGCTGGCGTTTGCCGTCCATTGGTGTGGTCGGTTTATTTTTTGACGATGCGGGCATGCTCTATGTCAACACCACCACCGGCAATCCCGACGACATCCGGTATTCCCGGCAGGTTGACATCAATAAATCCACCGCCGCCGTGCTGCTGAAACTTGATCCGAAAAACGGCAAGACCTTGTGGCGCGTCCAGCCCGGCGGGTTTGTTTCCTACCTGGCGGGCAAATTTATTTACACCGTTGAATCGTATGATCCCGGCGACCAGGAAGATGAGTTGAGCGACGCGCTGGACATGCTGCAAAAACCGGCCCTCATGCACCTCACCCGCCTCAATCCTAAAAACGGACGGACGCTATGGGACTATTCGGAAGATCGCGCGCCGGTGGCGGTGCAGTTCCATGACAACACCATCGAATTGGTCTTCAAAAAAGAAGTCGAGGTGTTGAAATATCTGTCGTTCTAGGGCGTTGCTGGATAACTGCCGCTGCAAATCCTCTCGACGGTCACTGCTTGACGGCTTTCACCGTGCCGGCCTTGGCATCATAAACCAGTTTGGTTCCGATCGGCGCGGCGGGCAGCTTGCCCAAATAATTCGGCACCAGTTCATTTAAATCTTTCGGCAGGCGACCTTCCTGCACGTTGAACAATTGGATCGCCTGGTTAATGGCGGCAACATCTATGACTTTTTCCGAGTGCTTTTTGGCCTCCACCACTGCGCCCAGATAATCCGCCGGGGCGGTCAGCGGATTGCCGGAGTCATACTTCGGCGTGGCATTCGTGGCGGCGACGGGCTTGGTGGCACTGCTGTCGCTGCAACCGGCCAGCAACAAGGTCGCCAGCGCCAGCGGGAAAATAATTAATTTCATGCGCTCAATTTACGCCTCTGGCCGGAGAATCCAATTGCAATTTTACCAGTGCGCGCGCCTGCTTGATCAGATGCAAATCCTCCGCGAGGTCGCCAAAGCGCAAGGGCGGCAGGCCGCTTTGCTGCTGGCCGAGCAGTTCGCCCGGGCCGCGCAATTTCAAATCCGCCTCGGCAATCTTGAAACCATCGTTCGTCTCCGCCAAAACTTTCAGCCGCTCGATCGAGTCCGGCGTTTTCGCGTCGGAAATCAAAATGCAATAACTCTCGTGCGCGCCGCGACCAATGCGCCCGCGCAACTGGTGCAACTGCGCCAGCCCGAAGGCTTCCGCGTTTTCGACGAGCATCACCGTGGCGTTCGGCACGTCCACGCCGACTTCAATCAGCGAGGTGGCGAGCAGCACCTGACTTTTGTTCGCGCGAAATTCCGCCATCACCGCTTCTTTTTCCGCGCCTTTCAAACGCCCGTGCAGCAGGCCGACCTTGAACGGCGCAAGCAGCTTTTTCAAATGCTCAAACTCCTTCGTCACCGCCTTGAAGCCGTCCGCATTTTCCTCCACGCGCGGATACACCACGAACGCCTGCCGGCCGGTGGTGATTTTTTCGCGGATGAAATCCCAGACCTTCGGCAGCTTGTCGGCCGCGCGCACGAAGGTTTTGATCGAGCCGCGCCCGCCGGGCAATTCATCAATCACCGACACATCGAGATCGCCGTAGAGCGTCAGGCCGAGCGTGCGCGGAATCGGCGTGGCCGTCATTACGAGCAGATGCGGGTAATTGCCTTTGCGCACCAGCGTCTCGCGCTGCGCCACGCCGAACTTGTGCTGCTCGTCAATGATCACGAGGCCGAGCATGGGTATCTCAAAACCCGCCGTGAACAGAGCGTGCGTGCCGATGAACAGCGTTGAAGGCTGAAGGTTAAAGGTGGAAGGTTTTCCGCGCGCCACGCGTTGGGTGTTTGGCGCGGCGTCTTGGACTGTCTTCCGATTCCCTGTTTGCAATTCCACTTTGATGTCCAGCGGCGCGAACCATTTTTGGAAATTCCGAAAATGCTGTTCCGCCAGAATTTCCGTTGGGGCCATCAGCGCCACATTGAAACCGCTTTCAATCGCCATCAACGCCGAGCACGCCGCCACGGCGGTCTTGCCCGAACCCACATCGCCTTGCAGCAAGCGTCGCATGGGATGTGCGCCGCCCAGGTCTGCGCGAATCTCGCGCAACACACTCGACTGGGCATTGGTGAGTTTGAAACCCAGCTCCGCGAGAAACGGTTTCATCAAACGGTTGTCGCCGCCGCACGGCAATGGTTTCGACAGCGCCTCGAATTTTTTCCGGCGCAACTGGATTTGGAATTGCAGCACCACGAATTCATCCAACGCCAGCCGCTGCCGCGCGAATTCCACATCGGTCAACTCGTTGGGGAAATGAATCATGCGCACCGCGTTGGAACGGGTCGGAAAACTTTTCACATCCAGCTTGATGGCGGGCTCGGCGATTTCATTCTCAAACTTTTCCAACGCCCGCCAGATCAGCGTGCGCATCACGCGCGCCGTGAGCCCTTCGGTCAGCGGATGAATGGGCACGATGCGGTTGACGTGGATGAATTCATCGTCGCCCGGTTCGACGTATTCCGTTTCGGGATAGTCAATGTTGCGCGGTCTCAGCGAATCTGGTTTGCCGAAAACCAGGAACTCGCGCCCGACGGTGAACCAATCCTCCATCCACGGCTGCGCCTGCCACCAACGGCAATGCAGATGCGCCGTGCCGTCGTCGAACACGCATTCGAACAACGAACGCGCGCCTTGGCGGAAACGCTTCACGCCGGCGGCGATGATTTTGCCGCGCACGGTCGCGGCCTCCTTGAGTTTCAAATCGCGGATGGCGAGAAATTTCCGGCGGTCCTCGTAGCGACGCGGTTTGTGCAGCAGCAAATCCTCGACGGTGAAAATATCGAGTCGTGCCAGCAGTCGCGCGCGTTCCTCGCCGACGCCCCAGACGGTGGAGACAGGTTGTCGCAAAGGCGCGACCATCTCGCTCGCGGGCGAAGCGGGCGGCGCAGTTGAATTTCCCGGCGACGACATTGCCCGCACGATACAAATCGTTTCTGTCCGCTTCAACGGCAAATGATTCGCCAGCACCGAGGTGAGATGGCTCGACAAATATCCAAGGCGAGGCTTTGGGCGGCGCTGGCGGCGCTGCGGGCAAGGTGGCGTTGGTCGGGCGGTCCCGCCCACCGGCCCGCCATCACGTTCTCGCATTCGCGGCAGCGCGGAAGATGCGCAGCAGTCCGTAATCGTATTTTTCGCCGAGCAGTTCCCGCGCGCCGACAATATTGCCCCAGCCGGTTCGCTTGAACGCGGCGGCGATTTCGGCCTGCGCTTCGGCGCTGATGAGTTGCCCAAGATCAATCGCCTCGCCCGCTTCAATCGCCGTGGCAAGATGTCCGTAAATGGTCCCCACCACCAGCCCCCGGCTGCTGGCGATTTCTGCCGGGGCGTCGCCGGAACGAAAACGCCGGAGCGTTTCGCGCGCGGTGTCGCCCAGGCTGGAACGCTGCGGCAGCGGAACGACGAAGGAATCATCCGCGAAGATCTGACGCGGATTCGTGAGCAGATGCGCGGCGATTTCCCTGAGAAAAACTTCGCCGAACTCGCGCAGTTTCTTCTCGCCGACGCCGCTGATGCGCGCAAAATCGCGCTCGCTCTCGGGATAGTTTCGCGCCATCTGCCGCAACGCCACATCGGAGAAAATAATGTAGGCCGGCACGTCGCGTTCGTCGGCCAGCCGCTTGCGCAGTTCGCGCAAACGCTCGAACAAGGTTTCGTCGCAGGAGATTTCGCCGACGTGATGGACTTTGGTTTCCGGCGCGGCGACAGGCTTGGTGAGCGTGACTTTGCGCCGCTCCTTGAGCGCGGCACGGCCTTCGTTGGTGATTTCCAGCACGCTGAATTTCTCTGCGGTCT
Source organism: uncultured Verrucomicrobia subdivision 3 bacterium (assembly GCA_903850425.1). GTDB lineage: Bacteria > Verrucomicrobiota > Verrucomicrobiia > Limisphaerales > UBA11358 > UBA11358. The sequence goes on from CAINLR010000149.1 coordinate 6,821, forward strand.
GCCGCAGGAAACCGAGGCGCACGAGTTCGCGACCGATCGCGGCCCATTCGGGGCGGCCATGTTCCTTGCCGATGCCGTAGGTGGAAAGTTGTTCGTCGCCCCACTTGCGGATTTTTTCCGTGTCCGCGCCGGTGAGGACTTCGACGACGTGATTCAGTCCCACGCCAAAACCGTTTTTCTCGCGGATGCGATAGACGCACGAGAGAAATTTCTGCGCCGCCAGCGTGCCATCGAACGTGGCGCGCGGCGAAAGGCAATTGTCGCACGCGCCACAACCTGCTTCGGTAGGGCTGGCCGGCTGGTCAGCTTGGCCGTGCAGCAGCACGGCCCTACCATAATCTTCGCCGAAATACGCCAGTAATTCCACGCGCCGGCAGTTCGCGCACTCGGCGTAATGCACCATTTGCTGCAATTGCTCCCGCGCGATCTGCCGTTCCTGCGGATTCGGTTTTTCGTCAATGAACGTCGTCTGTTTCACCACATCGCCCGCACTGAAGAGCAAAACACATTCGCCGGGCAGCCCGTCGCGCCCGGCCCGGCCGGTTTCCTGGTAATAGCCTTCAATGTTTTTGGGCAGGTCGTAGTGGACGACGAACCGGACGTTCGGCTTGTTGATGCCCATGCCGAAAGCGATGGTCGCGCAGACCACCCGGATGTTGTCGCGCAGAAAAAGTTCCTGATGCTCGCTGCGTTCCTTCGGTGTGAGTCCAGCGTGATAGGGTCTGGCCTTGATGCCATTTTCATTCAGCCGCTCGGCCACGCTCTCCGTCGCTTTGCGCGACAGGCAATACACGATGCCGCTGTCCTTCGGCCGCGAGCGGAGAAAATCCAGCAGTTGATCGTAAGGTTTGTTCTTGGCGATGACGCGGTAGGTCAGGTTCGGGCGATTGAAACTAGCGACGTAACATTTCGGCTCGCGCAGTTTCAAGTGCGTGACAATATCCTCGCGCACGCGGCCCGTGGCGGTGGCGGTGAGCGCCATGAACGGCACTTTTGGAAATAGCTCTCGCAACTGCGCGAGCTGGCGGTATTCGGGGCGGAAATCGTGGCCCCATTCGCTGATGCAATGCGCCTCGTCCACGGCCACGAGCTGGACGTTCCAGCGTTTCAAATCTTCGAGGAAACCGGACAGCAGCAGCCGCTCCGGCGCAACGTAGAGCAGGCGATATTCGCCGTTGTGCAAACCACGCAGCCGGGCGCGCCCTTCACCGGCCACGAGCGACGAGTTTAGAAAAGTTGCCGGCACGCCTGCGGCTTGCAGGGCGTCCACCTGGTCTTTCATCAAGGCGATCAGCGGCGAGACGACCACGGTGAGTCCGTCGCGAGCGAGCGCGGGAAGCTGGAAACAAAGCGACTTGCCGCCGCCGGTGGGGAGCAGCGCAAAGACGTCCTGGCCCGCGAGCGAGTCGCGGATGATTTCCTCCTGCAACGGCCGGAAAGAAGTGAAACCGAAGTATTGCTTCAGCAGCGGGAGCAGGTTTGGCGAAACCGATTTCAACGCGAACAAAGTAGGACAGGCGCGTTGGAGTTCAAGCTTTAGCTGGCCCCGCCGCGTTCCTGCCTAGCCACCGGCGCGAGGAGATTCCAACTTTCCGCCGGACCAGAATGGGCCGCCGCACACGATTCGCCCTTCGGGTTTAGCTCCTTGAGTCTGGTCGCCACGATGCCTGCCGCGTGACGGCGCGCAACAAGCGCCCGCCGCTCGCGTTCGAATCGCAACGCGATTCCGCCCAAAGCGCAGCGGTTTGGGGCGGTTTCTTCATTGAATCACGTCGTTGTTTGACTAAGCTCTGCGCACTGAAATGAAAAAGAAACAACCCATCTCGGTCGTCACCGGGGCCGCCGGCTTCCTCGGCTCGCACCTGACCGATCTGCTCGTCGCGCGCGGGCACAAGGTCATCGGCATTGATAATTTTGTCACCGGCAGCGTGGACAACATCGCGCACCTCGGCGGCAATCCGCATTTCAAATTCATCCAGCAGGACGTCACGGAATTCCTGTTTCTCGAAGGCCCGGTGGATTTCGTCTGGCACTTCGCCTCGCCCGCCAGCCCAATTGATTATCTTGAATTGCCGATTCAAACCTTGAAGGTCGGCTCACTCGGCACGCACAAGGCGCTGGGTCTGGCCAAGGAAAAAAACGCGCGCTTCCTGATCGCCTCCACGTCGGAAATTTATGGCGATCCGCTCGTGCATCCGCAGCCGGAAGAATACTGGGGCAACGTCAACACCATCGGGCCGCGCGGCTGTTATGACGAGGCGAAGCGGTTCGCTGAAGCCATGACGATGGCCTATCATCGCGAACACAAAGTCGAAACCCGCATCGTCCGCATCTTCAACACCTATGGCCCCCGGATGCGCATCAACGACGGTCGCGTCGTGCCGGCGTTCGTCAGCCAAGCCTTGAAAAACAAGCCCGTCACCATTTTTGGCAAAGGCACGCAGACCCGCTGCTTCTGCTACGTCTCGGATTTGATCGAAGGCATTTATCGCCTGATGATGAGCAATTACGATATGCCGGTGAACATTGGCAATCCGGTCGAAATGACGATGGTTCAGTTCGCCGAACAAATTATCAAGGCCACCGGCTCCAAGAGCAAACTCGTCTTCAAACCGCTGCCGCAGGATGATCCGAAACAGCGCAAGCCCGACATCACCAAGGCCAAAGCCATTTTGAAATGGGAACCCAAGGTGAAACTCGCGGATGGCTTGACGGATACGATCGCTTATTTCCGCACCAAAGTCTGAGCCACCAGCGAACGCAGCGCGAAGTGGTGAGGGCTTGGTCACCGGCTGAACGAACCGCGCGGAGAAAATTTCCCGCGCACGGCGCTGACAATTCTTTTACAATCCTTTGACGCAGCAGTGACAACCTAGTGTTGTGTTCTCGAATACAGTGGACATAACATGATATTTGTTTAAACTGGGTGCATGGCAAGACCCATACGCGGTTTGGAACTGGATTCGGATCAACGCACGGCGTTGGAAGCGTCGGTGCGGGCACCAACGA
>CAINLR010000150.1 GCA_903850425.1 uncultured Verrucomicrobia subdivision 3 bacterium
CAAGGCGGAAGGGGACATAGAAACCTACAACGGTCTGCTCGCGCAGGCGGATGAGCTGGGCAACGTGATCGCCCAGGATGAAACGGACCTCCACGAAGCCTCGGCGCGGGCGTTGCTCGGCGCGCAGGCGCAGTTCGGGCGCGACAGCAGCGCGGTGGAGGAGCTCGGCGGCACGCGCACGAGTGAACGGGCCAAACCCAAAGCAAAAGTCAAACCGCCCAAATAATGGCCGGGTGGGCGGGCGGAAGCGAACACCGCGTCGGCAGCCATGCCGGCGCGGTTTTGCGTGGCGGTTGGGCGGGGGCTTGGGGATTTGCGGCGGCGGGTCAATGGAAGAAGTAAAAAAGGAAGAGCGCAACCAGTATCAGTGCAGTGATCCACCAGAGCCAATGGAGGCCGTGGGGTTTGACGCGTTCGGGGGCGAACTCTGCCTGCACGTATTGGTCGTAGTCGAAGTTTTCGTCGGGGATGCCCAAGTGGTCGGCCCGGGCGGAATCGGACCAGCCGGTGGTTTCATCGGAGCCGCAGCCGGGACAGGCCTTGGCGTGGCGGGGAAGGTCTGCGCCGCAATGGGGACAGGCGTCGGGGGGCATTTTTGAAGGATGAATTATGAAGGATGAAGGATGAAATCCAGCGGCGCGGCGGAACCGTTTCATCATTCTTCATTCATACTTCATCATTTGCTTTCACCCGCCCACGCCGGCGTATTCTTCGTCGGTCTTCAAATCGAGTCCCATCAAGACGTAGTCGTGCCGGATGGATTGCATGTCTTTGACATAATCATCGAGGCGGACGAGTTGGCTGAAGCCGAGCATGGCAAACATTTTCACGGCGGCGGCCTGTTCGCCGATGAATTCGGCCTCGGCTTTTTCCAGGCCGGCGTTGCGGGCGATGTCCAAGATTTCGTTGATGAGGGCGCGGGCGAGGCCGCGGCCACGGAATTTGGGATCCACGAGCACGCTGACGCGTCCGATGTGGCGTTTCCAGCCGCCGAGATCCTGATGCAGGGTGGCATCGCCGACAATTTTGCCGTCAATGAGGGCGACGATGGGCAGGTTGCGGCCCACGTCAATATTGCGGCACCAGTCGCGGATGACTTTGAGGTCCTGGACGCGATGCTTGATGAACATGCGTTCGGGTTCGGGGATGCCTTGAAAGAGCTGGTGAAAATCTTTCTCGTCCTCCTTTTTCAACAAACGCAGGGTCGCTTTTTTGCCGTCCTTGAGTTTGACGGTTTTAGGAAATTTCTGCAGTTCGAGTTCAATGTTGTATGACATGGGCTTCCTTTCTTGGGTGGCACTCTGCTTGGTTTGGGCGGCGGGCGCAACCAAATTTTTCAACTCCAGGCGGATTCGCCGGCGATGCCGGTGGCCTCGCGGACGGAGCTTAATTTCACCTCGGCGGGGTCGAGGCTCCAGCGGGCGGCGAGCTGGGGCACGCGTTCAAAGTTCATTTGCGCGTCGAGCAGCGTGGCGGTGTTTTCTCCGTAAGCAAAGGTTTTCACACCGGCGGCGATTTCGGGGAGGGTCTCGATGCCTTGGTTCCAGACGGTTTCGCCGGTCCAGGCATAGCCGCGCGTGACCACGCCGTCGTCGAGGCGCGCCCAGCCATGATGCTGGAACAGGCGGTTGGCGTAAAAATATTGGATGTGTCCGAGCTGGCGGCTCATGGCGGTGAGAAATAAAAAGCAACCGTCCACGTCGTCCGAGGGATTCGGCAGCCCGACGCCGGTGACGATGACCCAGCCGTGGACGCGCGGGCTGATGAAAAATTCGTGCGCCCCCGCAATGCCTTCGGCCCAGGAGCAGGGCGTGGCGCGATTCAAGCCGAGCGCCAGTTTGACGGCTTCGGGCGAAACGGAGCGGATGGCTAGCCAGGCGTCCGGCCGCGCCGGCGTGGCGCGTTGTGGCACGGGGAAGAAATTTTGGAGCGAAGGGAACTTGGCCGCGGGCGTTCGGCGGTGCAGGGCGGCGAGCCAGCCGAGCATGAAGAAGCCGATCCCCAGCGCAAGCAGTGGCATTGCGAGCAGCATCAGCGGAATGGCGTTCCCTGAATTCATGGCGTGAATTTACGCGCTGGCCGCACGAGTTCAAATAAAAATTGGCAATGATTATTTTGGAACGGAGCGCGGGTGGGTGGCCCGCAGAAATGGCGCTCTGCGAGCCGTCACCAAAAGCATGGGCGCGCTTTGGGAGTTTGGTGGGGCGCCGGCGCACAGCGCTGCGCTCCGCGAAAAATCTCAACGGCAGTTTTCCGCCAGCCAGCCCAGATATTTTTCGTGGCCGCCGGTCGGCGCGAGCACCAGGAATTCCGGCGTGTCGTAGGGATGTTGGGCGACGATCAACTTTTCCAGCGCGGCCAGTTTGGACTTTCGCGTTTTGATCAGCAGCAGCACTTCCGTGGCGGATTCGATTTTTCCCAGCCAGAGATAGTGAGACTCGATGCGCGGCAGGAGATTCGCACAGGCAATCAGCCTGGCCGCCAGCGCCGCCCTGGCGAGCGCGCGCGCAGATTTCACATCCGGTGCGGTGACGAGGACGACGGCAAAACTGGCGGCGGGTTTCATGGCCCATGTCATTTCAGATTTTCCTGGTGCCGGCAACAAGAAAGCACGTTTCGGCCATTGGAAAAAAGGCGTGGGCATCTCCAACTCGTTTGGGTTATCTTTTTTTCCGTGGCTGACAACTCCTTCAAAGATTTTGTGCTCGACCAGTTGCACACGTTGCCGGATCTGCGGGCCAGGGCGATGTTCGGCGCGCATGGGATTTATGCCGGCGAGAAGTTTTTCGCGATTCTGGACGAGGGTCGGTTGTTCTTCAAAACGGACGCGCATTCGCAGGCGGACTACACGAAGCGCGGCATGGGACCGTTCACTTATGAGATGAAGGGCCGTGTGATGAGCATGGCTTACCATGAAGTGCCGCCCGATGTTTTGGAAAATGCGCCGGAACTCACCGCGTGGGCGCAACGGGCGATTCAAGTGGCGGCGGCCAAACCGAAAAAATCCAAGCCGCGCCCTGCGCGTGGCTGAAATAAAATCGCCACCGCTGAAAGGCTTCCAGCGGTGGCGAGCGGGATTTGTGAGGCGGACAATTACTCCGCCGGCTTGCGCTTGCTGAATGTGTGCGTGGCGTGGCCGAAAAAGACTTCGGCACATTCCATCAAGGTTTCCGAGAGCGTCGGATGCGGATGCACCGTCAAGGCAATGTCGGCCGGGGTCGCGCCCATCTCCATCGCGAGCGTGGCTTCGGCGATCAGTTCGCCCGCGCCCGCGCCGCAGATGCCCACGCCGATCAAACGGTTCGTGTCCGGGTCCATGAGCATCTTGGTCACGCCATCCGTGCGGTCGAAAGACAGAGCGCGGCCGGAGGCGGACCACGGGAATTTGGCGACTTCGTATTTGAGTCCTTTTTCCTTCGCCTCGGCTTCGGTCAAACCGCACCAGGCAATTTCCGGATCGGTGAAGACGACGGCGGGAATGATGACATTTTCAAAAACCGTCTGCTGGCCGTTGATGTTCTCAACGGCGATGCGCGCCTCTTTGTGCGCCTTGTGTGCAAGCATGACGCCGCCCGCGATGTCGCCGATGGCGTAGATGTTCGGGTCATCCGTCTGTTGGTGCGGATTGATTTTTACGAAACCTTTTTCATCCAGTTCGACCTTCGTGTTTTCGAGGCCGAGATCGGCACTGTTGGGCACGCGGCCGACGGCCACCAGCACGCGGTCGTAAAGTTCGCTGAGCTTCTCGCCGTTGTATTCAGATTCAACCTTGATCTGCTTGCCTACGGTGGACATTTTAGTCACGCGTGTTTTGAGGCGGATTTCCTTGAACATCTTGCGGGCGTTCGCGATGACGGGGCGCGCAAGGTCGGGATCGGCCCCGGCGAGAATGGTGTCCAGCGCCTCGACCAAAGTGATCTTGCTGCCGAGGCCGGCATAGACGGTGCCGAGTTCCATGCCGATGTAGCCGCCACCGACGACCAACAAGGTTTCAGGGATGTCTTCGATCTCCAGTCCGCCCGTCGAAGTCATGATGCGCGGATTGCCCAGATCAAAAGCCTTGGGCATGGCGGCATTGGAACCGACCGCGAGAATCGCCTTTTCAAATTTGATGAACTGCTGGCCGGTCTCCGTTTCGACGCGCAACTTGTTCGAGCCTTCAAAATAACCACGGCCCTGAATGACCTGCACGCCGCGCATTTTGGCGAGTGCGGCCACGCCGCCGGCGAGTTTCTCGATGATGGATTCTTTCCACGTCCGCATCTGCGCCAAATTCACCGTTGGCTCGGCGAAAGTAATGCCGCGATGAGCCGACTCGCGCGCGTTCACAATCTGGTGCGTGGCGTAGAGCAGCGCCTTGGAGGGAATACAGCCCCGGTTCAGGCACACGCCACCGAGACGTTTTTCGCGCTCGATGAGAATGACCTTCTTGCCCAAATCGGCCGCATAGAACGCCGCCGCATAACCGCCAGGGCCGGCACCCACAACCACAATGTCTGTTTTGATTGAATCCATGAAATTATTCTGTGCTTAAAGTTTAACTGTTTCTTCGCTGAAATCGTGGAACGCCGTCAGCAGGTCCACCGTGAACCGCGCCGCCGTGCCGCCATCCACTACGCGATGATCGTAGCTCAAGGCCATCGGAGTCATCATGCGGATTTCCACTTTGCCCTCGCGCACCACCGGCTTGAGCGCGCCCCGGCCGAGGCCGAGAATCGCCACTTCCGGCAGATTGATGATCGGCGTGAAATGCGCACCGCCAATGGCCCCTTGATTCGAAATGGTGAACGTGCCGCCCTTCATTTCATCGGCGGAAATTTTCCGCTCGCGCGCCCGCGTGGCCAGCAGTTCCAGTTCTTTCGCAATTTCCAGCATGGATTTTTTGTCCACGTCGCGGATGACCGGCACCATCAAACCTTGATCGGTATCCACCGCGATACCGAGGTGGATGTATTCCTTGAGAATGATTTCGCTGGCGACTTCATCCAGGCTGGAATTAAAGATGGCGTGTTTCTTCAGCGTGCGTGCCACTGCCATCAGCACAAACGGCGTGAGCGTGAGCTTGACGCCTTTGGCCTCATAGGCGGCCGCGAATTGTTTCCGCAACTCGCCGACACGAGTGAAATCAATGTCATCAAACTGCGTGACGCGGGCGACGGCGTGCCAACTCTCGGACATGCGCCGCGCGATGACTTTGCGCAGGGGCGTCACCGGCTTCTTGAGAATCGGTCCCCACTGCGAGAAATCAATTTGCACCGCCGCCGGCTGGGCCGAGGCCGCGGCTGTGGCTGCCGTTGGCGCGGGTTTCGTCGCCGCTTGGATGAGGCGCTGGATGTAAGCGCGCACGTCGCTCAGGACGATGCGTCCGCCGGCTTCGCTACCGCGAATTTTTCCGAGATGAAGGCCGAGTTCGCTGGCCATCTTGCGGATCGAAGGCGACGCGACCACTTCCGCGTTAGATATTTCTTCCTCAACTTCGACGGCGGCTTCAACGGTTGCTTCCGGTTCCGGTTCCGGCGCGGCTTTCACTGCTGCCTGTTTGGCGGCCGGTTTCGGGGCGGCTGCCGGGGCAGGGGCGGAAGCAGCAGGGGCGGGAACATTTCCCCCGACTGTCAAAATCTTCTGGCCCGCACTGATGCGGTCGCCTGCCTTCACATGAACCTTGGTCACGACGCCCGCCGCCGTGGAGGGGATTGAGGCCACGGCCTTTTCGTTTTCCAGTTCCATAATGGCCTGGTCCTTGGAAATCGTGTCGCCCTCTTTCACGAAGAGATTGACCACGACGCCGGAATCAGCGCCTTCGCCCAGCTTGGGAAGTTTTACGTCCATAAATTTGGATTCATAGGTTGTCGCAATTAGGAGAGGTTTTCCAGAAAATAAATTTTTTCTTGGCGTCACACCTCGGTCGCATAACCGCCCGGTTTGAAATAAAAAAACGGCGCGGAAAAAGTTCCGCGCCGTTCGTGATTCAAATTCCGACTAGGTCAAAACAATCTTGTCGCCCTCTTTCAAGGTGACGATGGCTTTTTTCCAGTTCGACGCGCGGCCGGCCTGGGCAGTGCGTTTGCGGCGGTCTTTGCCGCGCACGTTGAGCGTGTTTACCTTGGTGACTTTGACCTTGAACAGTTCCTGCACGGCCTGCCGGATTTCCGGCTTGGTCGCGAGGCGGTCGGCCACGATGGTGTATTGATTATACTTCTCGCTCTGGCGCGTGCCTTTTTCCGTCAGGCGGACGGTCTTGATGATTTCGAAAGCGTTCATGTTATTCCTTGTTCAAACGGGCTTCGACAGTTTCAAACGCGCTCTTGGTGAAAAGCAGTTTGTCCGGACGCAACACGTCGTAAGTGTTCAGTGAATCGCCGGTGGTGAGCGTGACGCCAACGACGTTGCGCGCCGCGAGCGACAGATTCTTTTCCGCGCCGTTGGAAACTACCAGCGTGGTGCCGGTCAGATCCAAAGCGGAGATCACCTTGACGAATTCCTTGGTTTTGGCCGAAGCGAGCTTCAAGTCGTCAACGACCACCACGTCGCCAGCCTTGAGCCGGGCGCTCAGAGCTTTGCGCAACGCGAGGCCGCGGGTTTTCTTGGAGATCTTCTTCGTGAAATCACGGGGCTTCGGACCGAAGACGACACCACCACCCGCCCACAAGGGCGAACGGACGGAGCCGGCGCGGGCGCGACCGGTGCCTTTTTGCTTCCACGGTTTCTTGTTGGAACCCTGGACTTCACCGGCGGTCTTGGTGCAGGCGGTGCCGCTGCGCTGGGCCGCGTTGTAAGCGACGACAGCATCATGGACCGCCTGGGAACCTTTTCCGTTTTCGATGAGCTCGAATTTTACTTCGAGTTCGCCCGAGTCTTTTCCTGCGATATTTTTAATGGCAATTTTCATGGCCTAATTATTTCTTGGCGGGTGCGGCCGCGGCTTTGGCTGTAGCTGCTGCTTTCGCGTCAGCTTTTTTCTTGGACATGGACGCGTTCACCGCTGGTTTCCAGCCCTTCGGACGTTTCTTGGATTCGCGAATGACGACGTAATCGCCTTCGGCTCCAGGGATGGAACCTTTGATGAGCAATAAATTATCCGCTTCGAGAACCTGAATGACTTCGAGGTTCTGCGTCGTGCGCGTGTCCTGACCCATGTGACCGGGCATGCGCATACCGCGCATAACCGTTCCGGGGAACAAACGCTGACCGATGGCGCCACCGCGACGATGCCAACCTTTGGCACCGTGCGTGGAATCACCACCAGCCATCCGGTGACGTTTCACAACACCTTCGAAGCCGCGACCTTTGGTGACGCCGATGGCATCAATGAAATCGCCCACGGCGAAAACCGTTGCGCCGATGACATCACCGGGCTTAACGTCCTTGGAGAAATCACGAAATTCGCGGATGCGTTTGACCGCCGCGCCGTTGTGCTTCTTGATGTGCCCGAGTTCCGCCTTGGAGAGACGTTGTTCTTTTTGGTCATCAAAGCCGAGTTGCACGGCGTTGTAACCGTCCTTGCCGGCCTGCGTTTTGACTTGCAGCACGCGGTTGGGACCGGCGAGCACGACCGTGACGGCCGCGACTTTGCCATTGGCATCATAGACGCGCGTGTGGCCGAGTTTTTTTCCTAAAATTCCTAGTGGCATGGTGTTCTCCTTAAATCAAATTTTGATGGTGATGTCCACGCCGGCGGGCAAATTGAGTTTCTTCAATTCGTCCACGGTCTTGGCGGTCGGATCGAGAATGTCAATCAGCCGCTTGTGGGTGCGTTGTTCAAAAGTCTCCTGCGACTTTTTGTCCGAGTGCGGCGAGCGTTGCACGGTGAAGCGCTCAATGCGGGTCGGAAGGGGAATGGGGCCGGCGACGCGCGCGCCAGTGCGTTTGACGGTGTCGGCGATTTCGCGTGCCGACTGGTCTATGACCCGGAAGTCATAGGCCTTGAGACGAATTCGAATACGTTGGGCCATACAAAGAACGATTGTCTGTTAATGGTTAAACTAAAATGCCCGCTCTTGAACTCAAAAGCGGGCGAGAAACATAGCAACCGTAAAAATATGTGCAACCAATTAATTCATATTTTTACGATGCCCGGCGGTTCACGGCAGATTGGTTTTGATATTCAGCGGCAGACCGACAGGGGTGGCCGGGGTCAGGTCAATCGGCGCGCCAGCATTGATCTGGGCCAGCACGGCGCTGGTCAGGTCATTGTCGCCGCTGACATAAACAATCGCTTCGTTGTTGGGCGAGCTGGCCGAGTTGACCACGAAACTATAATTGCCGGCCTTGGCTTTGTCGTTGATCGCCTTCTTGATTTCGCCGAGGAGATTGGCGCTCATGCGCTGGCTTTGGTCGGCGAGCTGCGCCTCGGCCTGGCGTTGAAACTGTTCAATGGCGACCTTGCGGCTGTTCATATCCTTGGCCGCATCGGTGGCGGCGGCCTTGCGCTTGTCGCGCTCGTCAGCAGAGATGGCCTGGTCGTTGGCCTGATCCACCAACCGCTTGTAGTCGGCTTGCGACTTCTCCAAGCCGTCCGCCATGTCCTTGATTTCCTTGCGCAATTCGCCCTTGCGATTTTCCAGTAGAACCTGGGACTGCTTCGTCTTCCAGTAGCCGTTGAAAAGTTTCGGCATGTCCACGCTGCCGACTTTGGTTTGCGCGAACGCGGGCACCCTCAAAAATGCCAGCAGCGACAGGGTTACAATGATAGTGCGGATGTTTTTCATAAAGGGCATAAGAAATCAGAACTGTCTGACAAGGCCAATCAAAATTGGTTCAAAATTTACGCAGCCGGAAAAACTGGCTGCGGTTGGTGGCGGGCACCGAAACATTGAACCAGCCGTTGCTGTAGTCGGTCGGCCACGGGGCGGTCACCCAAGTGTCAGTGCCGTTGAAGTCGGGGCTGCATTGCAAAACGTAAGTGGGCGGAAACATGCGCCACGCCAGTTGGAGGGTGCTCCCGCTGGAGAGGGAGGATTCGCCGCGGAGTTTTGGATGAGCAGAATTGTTCGGCGGCACCACGGTCACCACCGGGGCGGCGTCCAGGGATATCTTGGCGAGGAACGAATCGTTGGTGCCATTGCGAAAAGTCTGGCGGGCATTGACGGTGGGAAAATTTGTGGAAAGCGTCTGGCCGACGACGTAGGCCGCGCCCGCCGGATCAACCGCGATGTCATAGGCGTAATCCTCAGCGCGTCCGCCAAGATAGGTCGAATACAGCAGGGCCGAGGCATCGGCATTGAACACGGTGACGAAAGCGTCGCTGCCGCCGGAGTTGGTCGCCCGCGGAAACCCGCTAAGGTTGTTGGTCGCCACGGGGAAGTTCGTGGAGGAGGCATAGCCAGTGACATAAGCAACGCCGGTGGCGGCATCCAAAGCGACCGCCGTAGCGACATCAATACCATTGCCGCCGAATATGGCCGAGTAGCCGATGAGCGCATTGGTGCCGTTCCATTGGACCTGGGTCAGAAAAGCGTTGGTGGCCAGCACGAACACCGCCACATTGGTGTGAACATACGAGGGCGAGTTGGTGCCGAAACTGGCCAGCGCGTTGGTGCAGGGAAAATTGATCGAGGTGGTCGAGCCGACGACGTAGGCGTTGCCGGCGGCATCCGCCGCGATGCCGTTGGCAATATCGCTGTTGGTCCCGCCGAGCAGGGTGGAGTAGAGCATCGTCAGATTCGTTTCGGATGCGATGGTGAATGCCGCCACAAAGGCATCGGAAGGAAAATTGTTCTTGTTGGTGGAGCCGTTCAAAAATCTGCAGCCCGGAATAAAGTTAGTCGTCGGAAACTTGGCCGAGGTGGTGGAGCCGGCGATGAATACGGTCCCGTTCTTGAGGGCAATGGCGCGGCCAATGTCGAGATTCGTGCCGCCCAAATAGGTGGAGTAATTCAGGTTGGTGCCGCTGCTGGCGATCTCGGTGAGAAACGCATTGCAGTAATAGGCGTAGGCTGAATTCGTGCGGCCAATCCGCGGTTGGTAAGCGGTGTTGGTCGTGATTGGAAAATAGGTCGAATACGAAAACCCGGTGATGAAGGCGTTGCCGGCGGCGTCCACGGCGATGCCATAGGCGGCATCAAAACTTTCGCCGCCAAGATAGGTGGAATAGACCAGGCTGGAGCCGCTGGGATTCAACTTGGCAACAAAACCTTCCGTGGGATAAATTTTGAGGGTCGGGTCCAAGAGACCGTGAATGTGGGAGCCGCCGGGGATGGCATTGGTGATCGGAAAATCTTGCGAGTCGGTGGCCCCGCACACATAGGCGTTGCCGGCGGCGTCCACCGCCAGACCATAGACGGCTTCATCGAGACTGCCGCCGAGATAGGTAAGATAAAGCAAATTGGTTCCCGCCGCGTCCAGTCTGGCCACGAACGCATCACCTACCAAAGCGCCACCATGAAAATTCGTCTGAAAGGATCCAGGGGCGGTGGCAAAAAGTGTGTTTGAAGAAACCTGCGTGGAAAAGGTCTGGCCGGCGATATAAATGGAACCGTCCACTGGGTTCACCGCCACCGCCCGGGCGGTTTCACCGTTCTTACCACCGAAGTAAGTTGAGTAGCTTAATACCGGGTCAATTACCAGTGGCAGCGCATGATCGTAATCGCCGATTTTAAAGGCGACGGTCTGCGTCGAGACAATTTCATAACCGCCGCTGATCGAGTGGCGGGTGCCGTTGACGGTCTGGTAGATCACCGGTTGTGGCTGGCGGATTTCCCCGCCGCCAATGGAAATCACCAGTTCCCCATGCGCGCTCAACTGGAGGTTGTCGGCCCCGCCGAAGCGCAAAGCCACCAGCTTCGGATTCGCGCCGGCCGCAAAATTAATATCGTATTCGAGCTGCTGTTGGTTGCCGTAGAACACCACGTCCACGCCCGGATAAATTTTTTCCACGCGCACTTGGGCGTAGGTCGGCACGCCGGCGTGCCACTGCGATGGGTCGCTGCCGAGGAGATAATTCACCTGGCCCGGTTGCGCGGCGTCACCGTGGATGGCGGCGGATGGATTCGCGCCGACGAAGTTCATGAGCAGTTGGCTGGTCTGGCCCGAACTGCGACGGAGATTCATTTCCACACCGCTGGCGGAGATGGCGCATTGGGCATCGGCCGTGCGCGCAAGAAACGGCGCCGTGGATGCCGTCTGGCCGTGGTTCGCCTCGAAATACAAAGGGAGTTTGCCCAGGGGCGATGGCGTCTGCGCCCACCCGGAACAAGTGATCGCCGTCACGCAACCGAGGGCGGCCAGTTTTTTTGTAAAGCAAAGTTTCATCTTAGAATTCACGGGTATAACCGACACCAAATTGGAACTGGCCGCTGCTGCCGTTGTAAATGTCATGGGAGATGGGGATGCCGTAGTCCAGTCGCAGCGGTCCCAGATGCGGAATGTTCAAACGCATGCCCAGTCCCCAGTTGTCGTTGTAGGAACTGGAGAAGGAGTAGGCCTTCGCGTCCACCGCCCCGATGTCGTAAAATAAGGCGAAGCGAAGGCTGACGCCGCCGTCTTTTTCAAAGATGGGAATGCTGTATTCCATGGAGCCGAACCAGTAAGTGTCACCGCCGATGGGTTCATCCGGCATGTTCTGGTTGATCCCGTAGCTTGGATCGCGTGGCCCGATGTTGCGGAATTTGAAACCGCGAAGTGAATAGAGGCCGCCGAGATAGTAACGGTCGTAGAAGGGCACGTCGCCACCACTGATGCTGTCCGCGATGCCTGAACGGCCAACGAGTTCAACCACATGGCCCTTGAGAAAGCCGGGGAAATACCACGCGGTGTGCAGCTCGAGTTTGTAGAAGGTCTTGTCGCCCGCACTCACCTCGGTGCTCAGTTCGGTGCGCTGGCCGTGGTTGGGCAGTTGCGTGCTGTTGCGGGTGTCGTAGGCGAGCGAGGTTCCGACCCGCTGGTAAAGATGGTCGCCGCTTTCATTGAGAATGTCCTGCGGCACGTTGGCATAATTAAACGGGTTTGGAAACTGCGAGGCGTCATATTCCGTGCCGTGCCGGCCGTTATTCAACGAAATGCCGATGTCTTCAATCGTGTAATTGACGCTGCCGATGAGGAAGTCGCTGCCCAGCGCCCGGGTGAGGCTCACCTTGGCACCGGTGCGGGTCTCGTCGTAAATGTTGTTGGGACTTTCGAAATTGAGCTGGTGGCGGTAGAGGTCCACGCCGAGCGCCAATTTGCGATTCAGAAACCACGGCTCGACAAAGGACAGGGTGTAGTCCTGGCGCTGCGTGCCGAGTTGGACGCGCAAGCGGATTTTCTGGCCACCGCCGGTGAAGTAGGGCGGATGGAACAGATCAAAATTGCCCTGGGACACTTCGGCGTAACCGACGAGTGAATCCACGGAACTGAACCCGGCGCCGACGGTGAAGTTGCCGGTATTCTGTTCCTCGACGTTGACGATGACGTTCTTGCGGCCGGCGATGGGCGGGTCGGTCGGCTCGGGCCGAATATCCACCTTGCTGAAGTATTGCAGCCCTTCGAGGCGCTGCTTGCTGATCTTGACGCGCACCATGTCCAGCACGTCGCCGGGGGCGATGGCGAGTTCGCGCCGCAGCACCTTGTCCTTGGTCTTGAGGTTGCCGCGAATTTCGATTTTCTGGGCGTAGGATTTCTGGGAATCATCCACCTGGTATTCCACATCCATCGTGCCGTTCTCGACGTTGGGCACCTTGGTCACATGCAGGGCCTGACCCTGGGCAATATCCACATAGCCTTTGCTGCCGTAGAAATCGCTGATGAGGTCGGTGTCCTTGGTGAGGCCGTCGGGCGTGAAGACGTCGCCTTGATCCATCAGCAAACCATTCGGTCCGAGCTTGCCCTTGGCGCGTTGAAACGCGTGGACATCCTGCAGGCCCTTGACGATTTCCGGGTCGCTGAAAATTTTGCTGCCGCTGATTTTCACCCCGCCCACTTTGTATTGCCGCCCTTCATAAACGGAATACATGATGTTCATCACGTTGGTCGTGGGCCGGTCGAGCTTCACGTCCTTGATTTCGAAATCGAGATAGCCGTGGTTGCGGTAATAATCGCTCAACCGGTCGCGATCGCCGTCAAAATCGTCCTGCTGAAAATAGCCGCTGCCGGTGAGCCAGGAGAACGACCAGCGCCGCTTGATCTTCAGTTCGTGGCGCAAGGCCTTTTGCGGAAACGCCGCCGCCCCGAGAAAATTGATGTCCGTGATCTTGACCTTGGGGCTTTCCTCGACGTGGAACGTGACCGCGCCGTGGCCGGTGGTTTCCTCGATGTTCAGGACGTATTTGACCTGCGTGTCGGCCTGGCCGTATTTTTCATACAGCTTCTTCATCTCCTGCACGTTGGTGAACAGCTTCTGTTCGTCCAGCGGTTCGCCCACCTTGACCGTGATTTTTTTCTTGAGTTTGGAATCGCTGACCTTTTTGTTGCCCTCAATTTTGATGTCCGTGACGCGCGGGCGCATCTGCACCTTGTAGGTCAGCACCACGCCGCCGTCGTCAGCCGGGGCCACCGCGACTTGAATGTTGTAAAACTGGCCGGTGCCGTAGAGCAGATGCACGTCGTCCTGCGTGAGCCCGGGCATATAACTAGCCCCGGGCTTCAGCTTGATGTTGGAGCGGATGAAGTCTTCGCTGACAGTCGCGGGACCGACGAACGTGATGTCCACGCGGTCAATTTTTGGTCCCGTGCTCTGGGCCCACGCGGCGGTCGCGCAGCCCAGCATCATGGAAACACCCAGGGGTCGAATGATTGATTTCATTGTTTAACTAACGGCCAACGGACACATCGTCATCGCTAAATTTTGATCTGTTTTCAAAGCGCGTATAGGGCTTCATGAATGTCAAATCCACATCGCCGGTCGGACCATTGCGCTGCTTGGCGATCAGCAAATTCACCGGCACGCCGACGCTTTCATCCGGGGCCGCGCCGTCTTCGTCATCGCCGCTGCTCGGCTTGTAGAGCAGACCCACCAAGTCGGCATCTTGTTCAATTGAACCCGATTCGCGCAAGTCGCTCAACCGCGGTTTGCGGCTCTTGTCTTTCTCCAGTTCGCGGTTCAACTGGGCCAGCACGATCACCGGCACTTTCAACTCTTTGGCCAGTGCTTTGACGCCGCTGGAAATATCGGCAATTTCCTGCTGCCGGTTATCCTGAGAACGTCGCGCAGTAGAATTTAGAAGCTGCAAATAGTCAATGACAAACAACCGGATGCCATGCTGCTGGTGCATCCGCCGCGCCCGCGCCCGCAACTCCACAATCGAAAGTCCTGCCGTGTCGTCAATGTAAAGCGGCGCGCCCGCCAGCCGGCCCGACGCGCTCATCAGCTTCGGAAAATCCGACTCGCTCATGAACCCGTCGCGGATGCTCCGCATGTTCACCCGCGCCAGCGAACACAGCATGCGCAGGATCAGCGATTCCGAACTCATTTCCAGACTGAACACGCCCACGGGCAGCTTGAGTTCCAGGGCCACGTGCTCCGCGACGTTCATCGCCAGCGAGGTTTTGCCCATGGATGGCCGCGCCGCGATGACCACCATTTCGCCCCCGTGCAGGCCGTCCGTCATCTTGTCCAGATCGGTAAAGCCCGTGGATATGCCGCTCAACTCGCCCTTGCGGTTGAAAAAATTCTCAATCGTCACCAGCGCCTTATTCACCAAAACTTTCACGCTGGAAATTTCCCCCTGCGCCCGCGATTCGTTCACCCGCAACACCGACGTCTCCACTTCGTCCAGCAGCGCATCCACATCGCCTTCGTAATCGTAAATCCGCCCGACCACGCCCGTGCAGGTTTGGATCATGCGCCGCAGCAGATGCTTTTCGCGGACATGATCCAGGTAATAACTTAAATTGGCGGCACTCGGCACCGCGTCCAGCAACTGGCTCAAATACGCAATCCCGCCGACCTGCTCCAAGAGTTGCCGGTCCTTCAAATTTTGCTGCACCGTGATCAGATCAATCGCCTGCCGCGCATTATACATTTCCGTCAGCGTCTCATAAATCGTCTGGTGCCGCAGATCGTAGAAGGCCTCCTTGCCGTTGTCCTTGAGCGTGGTGATGCACTCGCCGATGCACTGGTTGGGCTCCAGCAACGCGCAGCCCAGCACGCCCTGCTCGCACTCGGTGGAGTGCGGCGGCAGGCGATCCAACTTGCCGTCGTCGGTCGGCGCCACTTTGCGCCGGCGCGACCTCTTCAAATCCGCCGAGGCACCTGGCGCGTCGGAAACAGAATCTATCATGGCCTAATCAAAACAGAAAAACCGTCACTTACAAACCGGATTTGTCGGCCGCGCGGAAATGTTTTTCACAAATGGAAATTAAAGCGAATCGTATCAGGCAAACGCCGCCGGTGGCATTGTGGATAAGTTCCACACCGCGGGCCGCCGGTTGAAAGCACGCCAGTCATTTTGCCGGCCGGGGGGAATTTTGGTTGCTGGCGGGTGTTTGGCCGGTCGCCGGCCCCGTCGCCGCTGGCTTCAATGTTTGTGGGTGGTGTAGATGTATAATCCCGCCAGGATGCCGGCCATGAGCAATCCCGCCGCGACCCCGAGGATGACTTTTACCTGCACATCGCGCGTCCAAGGCGGCAGATCGGGAAACAGAATTTTGCCCAAAAATTTTATCATAAATGGCCCGGCCTTGATTTTAGTGTGAATCTCCGCTCCGCCGCCCAGTCTGGCGGTTCAACCCCGCTCCGCCGCTGGTTGACCAGTGGCCGGTCAAAACTGCTTTTCTCCAAGTGGCTCATCAGCCAAAGGCGAACTCTCGCTTAGATTTGAATGTTGGGAGAGGAAACACCCGGCCCTTTTTCCAAAAGACCGCTCCTTCCGTTCCCGCTCAGCTTGGGGTTGCGTGGCCGGGAATGCAATCTCGTATTTGACCTCGGGTTGGCGGAGGTTGCGCCGACCTTGGCGGCACAAGTGTCCGGTCATGGTGAAAGGCAAAGTTGATTTTCTCCGGTGACGACGGGGCGACCGTGCGGGTCGCTGGACGGGCGCGACTTCAACGTTGCGTGGCTCCAGGGTTAACCTCCAGTTCAAATCTTGTTCCTATTTCAAACCACGCTCGTGGAAAATTTCTTCCCATCGCGGTCGCACAAGATCTGAATGACGTGGCGCGCGGAATAAAAACAGGGCGGCACGCCGCCGCCGGGCACGACCCATTGGCCGGCCATGTAAAAGTTATCCAGCCCCGGCAGCGTTTTCTTGAAGATCGTGCGCAGCGCCTTGGGCGTGGGCGCCCAGCCCATGAACGCGCCCTCGTGGTTCAGGGTGTAGCGCCAAGTCGTGTGCGGCGTCGCCATGTCGGTGACTTCGACCTGCGACGTGATGCCCGGATAGTGGGGCTCCAGCCGCGCCAGCGCCTCGGCACAGAAACGTTTCTTTTCGATTTCGTAACGCGGACGATCCTGCAACAAGTCGTTCCAATATTTCCAGTCGGTGATGAACAGCACTTGGAAAACCGTCCGGCCCGCCGGTGAAAAGTTGTCGCTGTAGTTGAAGATGCGAATGGGAAAGCCATCCACGGTCTCGTTGCCGACCTTCAGCGGTTCCTTGAGCAGGAGAAAGCGCAGTGGGGATTCGCCGACAAATTCGCGCCGCAGGCCGAAGCTCAACGTGATGAGCGGCCGCAGTTGTTTCCAGTTTTGATAACGCTCCTTGATCTCCTTGCCTTGATACTTCCCGCCAAGCAGATTGAAAATCGTGTTGCTGCCGTCGCCCGCCGAAACCACCACATCCGCGCGCTGTTCGGTGCCGTTGACCAAACGCACGCCGACGGCGCGGTCGTGCTCGACAATGATTTCCTTCACCGTGGAATTGACAGAGATTTCGCCGCCGAGTCCGCGATACCGTTCCACGAGGCTGTCCACGAAATCATGGCAACTGCCCGCGAGCAAACCCATCTGGCGATTCGCCAGCAGCGACAGCATGAGCAGGTTGAACCACATCGGCACTTCCGGCAAAAATAGATGCGTCAACATCCGGCGCAAGGCGGCGTTCTGAAAGCGCTGGGAGAATTCCTGATTCGGCAGATTGTAAGGCCCGCCGAGATAGCGCAGCGAACGGCGCAGGTGCCAGAGTTGTTTCAGCGTGCCGAACATCCCCGCCAGTTCCAGCGGCGTTTCCATCATGCCAAACATGTCGGTGCGCTGAAACGAGCGCACGCCGGCGATGAAACCATCAATCTCCCGCGCGTCTTCCGGCGCGAGTGCTTTCAGGTCGCGCGCCAGCTTGTCCATATCGCCGGTGAAGCTCACGCGCTGACCGCTGATCTCATCCGTGAAATCGCAGTAGTTCGTGAGGTCGGGATAGGTGCGGTTGTGAAACACGCCCAGTTCGCGGTAAATTTCGTGGCACGCCACGCCGGGCCGATGGCCCATCAGATAATGAATGCCGCCATCAATGAGATAGTCGCCATGTTTCCACGCCTTCGCCACGCCACCCGGGTCACTGTGATGTTCGAGAATCCGCGCGCGATAGCCGTTCATCCGCGCGTAACACCCCGTCGCCAGTCCAGCGATGCCGGCTCCAATGATGATGATGGATTTTTCAGCCAAAGTGTTTGCGCGGTTGTTTTAAGATGCGCGCGAAAGCAAACACGGCGACGCTTGCTTGTTCAAGCCTTTTATTATAGAACACGGCACGAATTAATCAGAATGATAGCGCTCAACGGCCACACACTTTCCGTTTCTGAAGCTTGGCGAATCGCCGAACTCAATTTTCCCTGCGCGCTCGCCGAAGAAGCGCGTCCGCAAATCAATCGCAGCCGCGAACTCGTGGAATCCCTCGCGGCGCAACCGCGCGCCATTTACGGCATCAACACCGGCTTCGGTCCGTTGAGCGGTTTCCGCGTTTCCAATGAAGACCAGCAGCAGCACCAGATTCATCTGCTGCACCATCTAACCGTCGGCCAGGGCGCGCTGTTCTCGGCAGCCGAAACGCGCGCCATCATGCTCGCCCGCGCCAATGCGCTTGCGCGCGGCTTCTCGGGCATTCGCGAGAAGCTGATTGATCTGCTGCTTGCCGCGTTGAACAAAAATGTTTTGCCGGAAATTCCCAGCGAAGGTTCCGTCGGCGCGAGCGGCGATCTGGTTCCGCTGGCGCACATGGCCGGATTGCTCGTCGGCTCCGGCTACGCTTGGTTGAATGGAGAAAGACTTCCATCCACTGAAGCGTTGAAACGCGTCGGGCTTGCGCCGGTTGAATTGCAGTGCAAAGAAGGGCTCGCGCTCGTCAACGGCACTTCCGTGATGACCGGTCTTGCGGCGCTCTCTGCGCACGAAGCGGAGAAACAATTGCACTGGCTGGAGCTTTTGACCGCGTGTCTTTTTCAAGTGCTCGGCGGCGAACCGGAAGTTCTCTGCCAGCAGATCCACATGGCGCGCGGCTTTCGCGGCCAGTCGCTCGTGGCCAAGCGCATCAGTGATTCGCTCCGGACGCATCCCGATTTTGCCAAGCGCATTGACGAACATCAGTGGGGTTCGCAGGCCAAGCCGATGGATGGCGGAGCGGAAATCCAGGATCCGTATTCGCTGCGGTGCGCGCCGCAAGTGCTCGGGGCGTTTCAGGAAGCGCACTGGCACGTTGAGGAAGTCGTCACGCGCGAACTCAATGCCAGCACAGACAATCCGCTCGTTTTTCCCGATACGGGCATGGTGATCCACGGCGGGAATTTTTACGGACAGCAAATCGCGATGGTCAGCGATTACGAACGAATCGGCCTCATCAAGCTGGCGCTGCTCGCGGAACGCCAGATCGAACGGCTCGTCAACTGGCGCTACAGTCGCGGGCTTTCGCCCATGCTCGCCGGCGGCGCACCCGGTCTGAATTCCGGTTTGAGCGGCGCGCAACTGCTCGCCACCTCGCTCGCCGCCGAAGCGCGGTTGCTCGGCACGGCGGCGTCCATCCAAACCATTTCCACCAACGCCAACAATCAGGACGTCGTTAGCATGGGCTGCATTGCCGCCAAGATGACGCGCACGATGCTGCCGCTGCTCTGGAAAATTCTCGCCATCGAGGCGATCACCATCGTGCAGGCGGCGGATTTGCGTGGGCCGGAAAAAGTGCTCGGCGGCGATTTCAAAAAACTTTACGAATTGGTGCGCGGCACTTCAGCCAAACTGGAAAGCGATCGCCCGCTCAACGAAGACATCGCGCGCGTGACCGCCCTGCTCCAATCGGAATCAGCGCAACAACACTGCCTGCGCACAGCAACTCAATCTCATGAACACTGAAGTGGCGGGTTTCATTTTCGGGACCGCAGCCGCCCCGGCTGCCGTTCGGCGCGCCCTCGCGCCGAACCCGAACGTGGTTGTGCAACCGAATTTGCGACCCACGCCGACCGATGCCAACGACGAGGGCGTCGTTGGCTGCGCCCGGGGCGGGCGCGCTCCCCAAGCATTTTTGTAAATGTATGAACACTGAAGTGGACGTTTTAATTATCGGGGCCGGCCCGGCGGGTTCCTCCGCGGCGGCGCTGTTGCACAAACAAGGGTTCAAGCTATTGGTCGTCGAGAAGTTGACGTTCCCGCGCTTCGTCATCGGCGAAAGCTTGCTGCCGCATTGCATGGACTTGCTCAAGGAAGCCGACTTGCTTGAAGCGGTCGAGGCACGCCAGTTCATTCACAAAGGCGGCGCGGTTTTTCTGCGCGGTAACGAAACGTGCAACTTCGATTTCTCCAGCCAGTTCACCGCCGGTTGGAAATACACCTTCCAAGTGCCGCGCGGCGATTTCGACAAGACGCTCGCCGACGCCGTCGCGGCGCGCGGCGTGGAGATTCGCTACAATACCGGCGTGACCGCAATTTCATTCAACAAAGACGGGGCTACGGTGACCATTGAAGCGCCGGACAAAACCACGAGCCAGGTTTCGGCGCGCTTTGTTTTGGATTGCAGCGGTTACGGCCGCACGCTGCCGCGCCTGCTGGACTTGGAAAAGCCGTCCACCTTTCCGACGCGCGAAGCCTTGTTTACACACGTCGCCGGCGACCAGCGGCCGGTCGGTAATGAAGAGGGAAAAATCTGGATTTGCATGCATCCCGGCGGCGCGTGGATTTGGATCATTCCGTTTTCCAACGGCAAGACGAGCGTCGGAGCCGTGGCCACGCCGGAATTTTTCGCGCGCTATCCTGGCGAACCGGACGCGCAGCTTCGCGACATTTTATTTTCCGACCCGAACGCGGCGTCACGCTTGGCCAAGATGGAATTCACCATGCCGTCGCAACGGATCACCGGTTATTCCTGCGGCATCAAGCAACTCTACGGCGAGCATTACGCGCTGGCCGGCAATGCGACGGAATTTCTCGATCCGGTTTTCAGCTCCGGCGTCACACTCGCGCTGGCCTCCGCCAACCGCGCGGCCAAGACCATCATTCGTCAGTTGAATGGCGAGCGCGTGGACTGGCAGACCGAGTATTCCGACCACGTCATGCAAGGCATCAATGCATTTCGCGCCTATGTTTCCGGCTGGTATGACGGCAAGCTGCCGCAGATTTTTTTCGCCGCGAACCGCAATCCCGAAGTCATGCGGCAGATTTGTTCCGTGCTGGCCGGCTATGTCTGGGATAAATCAAATCCCTACGTCACGCAGGCTGACCGCGCGCTCGGACTGCTGGCGCAAATCTTAAAGGGCCAAAACAAGACGGCGGTGTAATGGAATTTTTCAAGGAAGACAAATTGTCCGCCTTCGACGCGAAGGCCGAGGCCCAGCGCATCGCCTTCGCGCCCGTGATGTTTCAAGCGTGCCGCGTTTTGCGCGACGCCGGCGTGCTGGAACTGGTGCAGCAGAGCGGTGCCACCGGCCTAACGCTGAACGAAATCGCCGCCCAAATAAAAATGCCACGCTACGGCCTCAAGGTGCTCCTCGGCGCGGGTCTTGGCAGCGGCGTGTTTTGCCTGAACGCCGAACGTTACTCGCTCACCAAACTCGGCTACTTCATGTTCCGCGACCCGATGACGCGCGTGAACATGGATTTCGTGCAGGACATTTGTTATCGCGGCCTGTTCGACCTCGACCAATCCATCGCCCAAGGCAAACCCGCCGGACTGCCAACGCTCGGCGACTGGAAGACGATTTACGAAGGCATCTCGTCGCTGGCACCTCGCGCGCGGGAAAGCTGGCTGGCGTTCGACCACTATTATTCTGATGCTGCCTTTCCCGCCGCGCTCAAGCTCGTCTTCGCCGACAAGCCGAAACGCCTGCTCGACGTCGGCGGCAACACCGGCAACTGGAGCGTTGCGTGTGCGAAATTTGATGCGGCTGTGAAAATCACGATCGCCGATCTGCCGCAGCAATTGGAACTGGCGCGCGAAACCATCCGCAAAAACAATCTGGCGGAGCGTGTGGATTTGTTTGCGATCAATCTGCTCGACGAATCCCTGCCGTTGCCAGCAGATCACGACGCGATTTGGATGAGCCAATTTCTGGATTGCTTTTCCGAACCCGAAATCGTCTCCATCTTGAAGCGTGCCGCGGCGGCCATGTCCGCCGACAGCACACTCTATATCCTCGATCTGTTTTGGGATCGCCAACCGAATGCGGCCGCCGCAAGTTGTCTTCAGCAGACTTCGCTTTACTTCACCTGCATCGCGAACGGGAATAGCCAGATGTATCACTCCAGCGATCTGATTCGCTGTCTGGCGGAAAGCGGACTCAAGGTGGTCGCCGAACACGATCAGGTGGGGCTTTACCACACGCTGCTGAAGTGCCGGAAAGCATAGGCAAACTCGCGGCAGGTTCACAAAATGATGGCAGCGCCGGACCTCCAGGGTCTCATTTGGGAACGCCGCCGCAGAAGCATCTGAATGGTGGCTTCACCCTTTCCGGCTTGAATTCATGATCATAAAATAAAGGTGGTTGTCGCCCGCGCTTGTGATATATCAGCCGGGTGGAACAGTGGCTCCGTCTCGTTTGAACCATGAAACTATGCCGCGCACATGACGACCGTCGGCTTGCCGGAAGCGGCGGCGGGCTGGCGGAATATCTCGGTTGGGATTCCGGCCGTCGGCGCATCGTCTGGGTGCTGGCGACGATTTTTACGGTCTGTGCCGGCGTGGAAAAAGTCGGCGTGAACTTTTATGCCGGAAACTGAACCAACCAAAGTCTGTCCGCTGTGCGCTGAAACCATCAAGGCAGCGGCAAAGGTCTGTCCGTATTGTCGCCGAAGTCAGCGCGGGATTTTCTTTTTATCCCGCTATGATTTGTTCGCGGTATTTTCCTGTCTGGCCATCATCGCGGCCTTTAGTTTCGGGTGGCATTTGTGGGGAACCCGCCGGCAGTTTTCACCGGCGCAGCATAAAATCACGGTGTTGAGCACGCAGTTCGGAGTGGAGAGGAATGGTGATCGCACCAACGTCGTGATGTCCGGCATGTTGACCAACGCCAGTGCCTACACTTGGAAGCTGACGGGATTTGAGATTCGTTTCTTCGATGCCTCGGGGAAAACCGTTGACGCAGCCCATGCCGGCAGTGAATACCTGGAGTTGACGGTGTTGCCGCATGCCGAGCGCTCCTTTCGACTCGATTTGCCGTTCCGAGAAATCGTGCCGGCACACGCCAGTTTCAGCGTCACGGTCGCTGAAGCCAAGCCGCCGGGATTTTGGCTGGATAGCAACTGATAAGGTTATGAACAAGACTTGTCCCTATTGCGCCGAGGAAATAAAGCAGTCCGCCAAAGTGTGTCCGCGCTGCCGGCAATGGCTGGCGGTGTTTTCGTTGAGGAATCCGGCCATTGGAGTCACCTTGGCGTTTATGCTCTATTTTATTCCCGTGATCGGACTCCTGACTTATGTCAACCAACTGCTGAATCCGGGCGTGGATTTCTCACCCTATCGCGACAGCCTTGCCGTGGTGGAATCGCGGATGAATTTTCAACCCGATGAGCGCGGGCCTTTGATTTATGTCGTGGTGGTGCTGACGAACAAGTGCGAACTGGCGTGGAAGAATCCGCAGTTGGATTTAAGATTTTACAATCAGTCTGGAACGCTGATTGATGCGGTGAATTATGCGGGTGGCGGAGTTATTTATTCACATGGAGAGCTGGCCCTACGCGTAAAAAACCGTCCCAACCATGTGCTTTCGGAATATGACTCGTGCCAGGTTTTCGTCCGTTCAGCCCTCGATCCACGCACCCGCTTTGATTAACGATATGCACCGCTTTGAAGCCATCATTGGCGCGCAGCACCGGGTGGTGGCAGGTGGAAAGATGAGCCTGCCAATGGGCCGGCAGATTGGAATACGCGCCAGCCGCAGCACGACCATTGAAAGCGCTCAATAACAGACAGTTAGACGGTCCAAATGCCACGACCGACGCGTTGGAGAGGCCGGCAGACGGATCAAACGATGTGGCAGACGCGTCAAATGAGCTGGCAGACAGGTCAAATGAGTTGGCAGACGCGTCAAATGAGCTGGCAGACAGGTCAAATGAGTTGGCAGACGCGTCAAATGAGCTGGCAGACAGGCCAAATGAGTTGGCAGACAGGCCAAATGAGCTGGCAGACACGTCAGAGAAGCCGGCAGACAGGGCAGATGACCAGACAGACGCGTCAAATGACCCGGCAGACAGTCCATATAAGCCGGCAGATGGGCCAGATGGGTTGTAAGAGAAATGAAACGTGTTGTCAGAAGAATGAAATGGATTGTCAGATGCGATTTAGTTCCTGGCAGAGGCGTCAGAGCAACCGGAAGATGTGTCAATTGCCAGCGCCGGCGCGGCAGATTGGCGGTAAAACCGGTGGATACGGGTGTCGGTGACGGTGTTTTAAGCGTGTGTTTTAACAAGCGAACCTGAGGTGAATTATGCGACTATTTGAAGCCATCATTAATGCGAACCATCGCGCCGTGGCCGGTGACAGTTCCGCCGGCCTGCACCCGGCCGAATTCGCGGACGAACTGCCCATCATCGCGCTGACGTGCATTGATCCGCGCCTGAATGCGCTGTTTCCAAATGTGCTCGGCATTCCGGCTGACCAGTTCATATGGATGCGGAACGCGGGCAACGTGATCACCAGCCCGTTGAGCAGCACCATGCGGTCGCTCGCGCTGGCGTGCGCGGTCAAGGGCGGACGCGAGATCGCCATCATCGGCCACACGGATTGCCAGATTTGCCAGACCACCACGACCGTGCTGCTGGACAAATTGAAAGCCATCGGCGTGGAACGTCATCTGTTGCCGGAAAATGTGAACGATTTTTTTGGCACCTTCGCGTCCGAACGGCAGAACGTCATTAAAGCCTGCGCCTTCGTGCGGACGAGCCCGCTCATCGGGCCGAAGGTTCCAGTTCACGGTCTCCTCGTGGACATCGAAACCGGCAAACTCGAATGGGTGGTCAACGGCTATGACGCCTGGCAGTTGCCGGTCGCGGCGGCCAAGAATGTTTTTTCGCCGCTGGTGGATGCCGCCACGAAGGAACTCGGCGCGGGACCCATGGCCAGTTTCAATTTTGGCGAAATGAAATTTCCAGAAATGAAAATTGGCGAACTGGCGACGAAGATTGGCGAGGCCCTGACCCCAAAGGAGGGGCATGAATCCAAACCGGCCCCAATGGTGGCGATGCCGGCGCCGCCCTTGCCCGCGGCCGCGGTGCGCCCGCCCAAAGTGCCGCTGCCACCGCCCTTGCGGCCGCGCGTGGTGCCGCCACGCGAACGGCGCTGACGGGGTGACGCCGCCAAGATTGCCTTTATTCGGCGAGGCGTTATTCTCCGCGAAATTAATTTCCGAAGATGACTACCAATCAGAATGGCAAAATTAACACCGTCGCAATTCTCGGTGCCGGGCCGGCGGCAAGCACGCTCGCGACCTTGCTGGTGCGCGCCGGTTTGAAGGTGGCGATGCTGCATCGTCCGCGCACCGCGCCGCTGCTGGTCGGCGAATCGCTCGTGCCGGCCATCGTGCTGATGCTGCGCGAGCTCGGCGTGGAGGACGAAGTCAAATCGTTCAGCAAATACAAACCCGGCGCGTGCTTCGACCTGTTCGGCCAGTCGGATTTCCCGTTTCTGTTCAAAGATTTTTGCGGCTCCTTTCCGCCCTACGCCTACAACACGCCGCGCATTCAGTTTGAAGAAACCCTGCTGAACAACGCGCGCAAGGCCGGAGCCAAAGTGTTCGACGTGAACGCCGGCCTGGATCGCGTGGGCAATTCCGACCGTGTGCAACTGAACGCCGAGACGCTCGCGGTGCTCGACGACTATTTTTCCGGCCAACCCGATTTGATCGTGGATGCGACTGGTCGCGCGCGATTGCTGCCGCAGTTGCTGGACATTCCCGCCCGGGAAGGCGGTCGCAAAGACACGGCGCTGTTCGCGCATGTGGACCAGACGAAATTGTATCAAGACGGCTACGTCCACTCGACGCGGCTGGATCACGGTTGGAGCTGGCGCATTCCGCTGCCGGGCCGCGTGTCTGTCGGCGTGGTCATCGGTTCCGAATTTTTGCCGCAGTTTGGCAGCACGAAAGAAGAGCGCTACGACAACATTCTGAAGAAAGATTCCATGTTGCGCCAGGTCGCAGGCGAGGCGAAGCGGCTGACGCCGGTGATGGAATACACGAACTATCAGCTCACCTCCAGCCGCATGGTTGGCGACGGCTGGGCGCTGGTCGGCGACACAGCCGGCTTCATTGATCCGGTGTTTTCCAGCGGCCTGTTCATCGGCATGACGAGCGCGTTTGAACTGGCCAAGGCCATCAAAAACGCTTCGGCGCAGGCGTTTCAAGATTATCAAAAGGAAGTCACGCATCACCTGACCATCTGGCACGAGATCGTGAGCTACTACTACAACGGCCGGCTGTTCACCTCCTTCAACGTCGGCGAAAAGCTGCGCGGAAATCCGCTCATGAAACTGGCGTTTCCGCACATCAACAAACACATGGGCCGCATCTTTCTTGGCGCGGCTTCGACTTCGCCTTACAGCATCAAGCTGCTGCGATTGCTGGTGAAGCACGGCTTGCGCGGCGAAGATCCCCAGGCGATGGCCATCCGCTAGCCGTAACGATACGGCTGGGTCAGCGTAAACGTGTTCGGCAGATGCCGGATTTCGCGCACCGCTCCGTCCGTCAGCAGAACTTCGACGATGTCGAAGCGGAATTTCACCGGCGGATTCTTCAGCCGTTTCAAATAGTCCAAAGCGGTTTGGGAAAGCAGTTTTCGTTTCCGCGCATCCACCGCCGCCGCCGGACGCGTCCACTCTTCGGACGAACGCGTCTTGACCTCCACGAAGGCCAGGCAATCGGCGTCGCGGAAAATCAGATCAATCTCGCCGCGCGCCGAACGGAAATTGGCCGCGAGGAACTTCAGCCCTTGCCCCTGCAAAAACTTTTTCGCCGCGCGTTCGCCCAGTTCACCGCGTCGCAAATGCTCTGGCTTGGCCTGGCCGGCGAACAGTGCTCTTATTTTTTCAAAAAATCTCATGCAAGAAGTTTAACCACGGATGGACACAGATGGGGCCGAACGCCGAGACGCAGATAACCCGGCGAAATGCAGCGCAATACATCGCGGCAACTCTTTGCAGCCTCTGCGCCTCAGTGTTTTTCCCCATCCGTGTTGATCCGTGTCCATCCGTGGTTAAAATAGTTTTGGTCCCTGCGGTTTTAGCGGCGCGAAGGTTTTGCGGTGGATCGGACACGCACCGTGTTTCGCAATCGCCGCCAGATGTTGGGCCGTGCCGTAGCCTTTGTGCGCGGCAAAACCGTATTTCGGAAACTGCGCGTGGTATTCCAGCATCAGCCGGTCGCGCGTGACCTTGGCCAGGACGCTCGCGGCGGCGATGGAGTAACTCCGCGCATCGCCCTTCACAATCGCTGTCTGGGGCACGCGCAAGATTTTCACGGGCCGGCCATCCACGAGCGCGTGCGGTGGCAATGGCTGCAATTTCGCCAGCGCGTCGTTCATGGCGCGATGCGTCGCCTGCAGGATGTTGATCGCGTCAATCACCGCCGCATCCACCATGGCGATGCCGAATTCGATTTCGCCGCAGGTGGTGATGAAGGCGAAAAACTTTTCGCGCTGCGCCTCGGTGAGTTGCTTGGAATCGTTCAAGCCGGCGAGTGCAGCGGGCAAACCGGTTTCCGCCCAGCGCGACGGCAGAATGACGGCGGCGGCAACCACCGGTCCGGCGAGCGGCCCGCGCCCGGCCTCGTCCACGCCCGCGACACGCCCGATGCCTTGTTGCCAAAGCGGGCGCTCGAATTCAAAACGGTCGGGGAGCTTGGCGGTCATTGAAAAATAATATCAAGAGATCTTTGCCCCATATTTCCTACGTCGCGACAAAAATCTCAAAACGCGTGTCGCCGCGATAACCTTTTTACCGGCTGCCTGATGAATGAGCTTCATTGCTGCTTTCTTATCGGGGTCAACGCCCCGTCCGAACCAATAATGTTTGCCAATCCAATAGAGCGAACGTGCGTGGCCTGCTCCGGCTGCGCGCTTAAACCAAGAGAGCGATTCAACAAAATCTCTTTCTAAGTAAGCGATCTGGCCCAAACTGAACATCGCTCGCGGTTCC
Source organism: uncultured Verrucomicrobia subdivision 3 bacterium (assembly GCA_903850425.1). GTDB lineage: Bacteria > Verrucomicrobiota > Verrucomicrobiia > Limisphaerales > UBA11358 > UBA11358. The sequence continues at coordinate 27,453 of CAINLR010000150.1, forward strand.
CCGTGACGGGCAGACTTGCGATACCACTTTCCAGCCTTTTCATAGTCTTGAACAACGCCTGCTCCGTTGAGGTAATACCAGCCCATTGCCAGAATGGCGTCGCGATGCCCTAATCTTGCCGCCTCGGCATTTAGTTCAAATGACTTCGCATCGTCCTGCGGCAAGGTTTTGCCTTGCAGATAATCCAAAGAAAGATTGTAGCGCCAGATTGCGTCGGATGTCCCCATTGCAATTTTCTTCAAAGCCTACCTCCTTTCTCCAACCCTGTCGCCACGATTTTTCAGCGCCGGCCGCGCGGCATATTCTCGAGATGCCGCTCCTGACGGAGCTTTGAATTCTTGGTTTGTTGCTACAGAGATTTCGCGCCGCTGGCGCTAAAGAAAAACTGTTTGCCAGGATTTGCAGCCGGAGCGCGGCTGTGTCCGGAAGACCCGCCGCAGCCCATGACTGGCGAAGCGGACTTGGAAATATCCACAGTGATATCCATGCGAACCTGCTGCGGTTGGTCGAGGACGACACCGTCGCGCCCAGGCTTTGCGCCTAAAAAATCCGTGTGCATCCGCGTGCATCCGTGGTAAAACCGTTCCCATGAAAATCGAATCCCTTCGCATTGGCATGAAAGTGCTCCATCCGCAATACGGCTCGGGCACAGTGAAATCCATTTCTGAATTCGCAGCGGAAATCCAGTTCGACGCCGGCGACAAACGGGCGGTTGCGCCGGAGCCGAGCGGATTGGAACCGTTGGAGCCGCACGCCGTCGTCAGCGGCTTGAATCTGCCGTTGAGCCAGTTTGTGAACGAGACCGTGGCCGCCGCCATTGCGAAACTCGGCCTGCAAAAACCGGATGCGATCGTGGAAAATCTCGGCGTGCGCTGGCACGGCGGCAAACTGGTTTTGCATCCGGCGGACCCGACCTTGCAGACGAAGGAAGTGCCGCTGGAGGTCTTCTTCCACAAGATCGTTATGATCCGCAACAACCTCCGCGTGCTGGAACAGAAGATCAACGCGCATGAAAAATTATCCGATGGCGAGAAGGTGGAGATGCAGCAATACATCACCAAGAGCTACGGCTCGCTGACGACCTTCAACGTGCTGTTCCAACAAAAAGAAGATCAGTTTTGAACCACAATTCACTGAGCGAGACCTGACGCGCCCCGAGGTCGCCACCTCGACCTGCCGCCTAGCCCAGCGTCACCTGCAATCCAAAGCCAGGCTGCAAACGGACTTCTTCCGCAAACGTAATGTCGGCGCGTTGGCCTGAAACGTCCAATTGGCCACGCCATTCCTTTCCGCCCAATCTGAGCCGCATTTGCGAGGCGTTCACGCCCGGCGCGACGGCGAGCGATAGTGTCTTCAAACGCAGCTTCCCCCAACCCACGGAAATAGTTGCCTGCAACTTACCACCACCGACTTTTTGCGAATAGCTTCCCCAACCTCCCGCGCTGGTGAAGGCGCACTTGAAATTCTCCGGCGTCAACTTGGGCGCGAAGCCAATGTGACCGCGCGGACCGTCGTATTCAAAACCGCAAGCAGCGAGATAAACGCCGTAGCTCGCCATGCTGCGCGCATAATGATCGCCGCACTCGACCTCGTTCCACGGATTCCGGCGCGACGCGTGATAGCGGTCATGCACCGCCCGCGTGATGGCCAAGCCTTCCAGCGTGAGTCCTTCCCACAGCATGTGGCCGGCAACCTGATACTCGAAGCCGTTCATGCACTCATTGAAATAACCGGCTGCCCATTCGGGGCCTTTGCCCTTGGCTTGGGCGTAATCCCAATCGCGACGCGGAAACGAGCACATCAACAAACCCGCTTCGCCGGCCAGCGCATACCAGCGCCCCGGTTTCAAGGCTTCGCGATACGGTCCGACATCTGGCGAAAAATTGTAGCGCCAAAGAGATTTCAGCGCGGTCACGGTTTCTTTCTCCGGCAACACACGCGGGAGTCCAAGTTGGAATGCCCAGCTTTGCCCGAACACCTGATCAATCTCGCAGCCCGTGCCGGAGTTGATCGCGTCCAGATGTTTCGGATCCACCCGGTTGATGAAATAATCGCCGTCGAACAGTTGCGCGACCAAATTTTTCCCGCCGACTGCCAAAATGCCGCGACACTGCCGCGCGAAATCCGCGTCGCCGATTTCGTCCGCCATCTTCGCAGCGGCGGTCAGCGCGGCGAGATAGAGTCCGCTCAACCACGCCACCGGCCCGAACCAATCGGTGTCGAGCGTATTGTGCTGGTTGCTCTCGATGATACCGTCGTTATTGGCGTCCTTGGCGATCAGCCATTGCGTGGCCAACTTGATCTTCGGCCAGTTCCGTTTGAGAAATGCATTGTCCGCCGACATCTGATGCTCACGCAACGCGCGCAGGATGTTTCCGGCTTGTCCGTCCACAGCAGGAAAGTTGTTGAACTCGCCGCGAAAGTGAATGGCGCCATCGGCCATTTGCGCCAGACCAAAATCCACGGTTTCGCGCGTGCCGCGTTCGAGTTCGGGAAACAACCGCGCCGTCGCGTGGGCGTAGTGGTAAACGTGGCCGCAGGTTCCTTCGCAACAATCAACGCCCTCCCAGCCGTAGTAACGACCGTTCTCGAACCGAAAACTCGTGGACGTGGCGAGGATGGACGTGTTCAACATCGTGCGATCCAAAAACCAGAACGGCAGCGTCGAGTCATACCAGGTGTCGCGCCAGAGCCGTGTCGTCTTGGAGAGCCGGTCAAAGTGCGCCGCAATGTATTGCGCGACGGCGTGCGCTGAAGAAAATTTGGTGGCGTAATAGCGACCGGCTTTTTGTAACGGCGGGCGCAAACCAAGATTCGGAAAATACCAAGCAAGCACGAACGTCACCGTGGTGGTTGCGCCGGGCTTGAGTTTGATGTTGCGACCGAGTGCGCCGGACAATTTTTTAGTGAACGGCGCGGTCGCGTCGGCACTGGTTTGATCCGCAGCTTCACCCAGCAAAGCCAGGGCCATCGTGCCAAAGCCGGCCAATTCCTCCAACGGCTTGGTGTCGCTAGCCTGATCGGTGAAAACAATTTTGCCGACGCCGATGTTGCCCCACGGACCAGTCACTTCGTCAGCGATTTCAAGGTGCGCTGTTTTGCCAACGAGCGCGCGGACTTCAAAATGTTGCAGCGACATCTCATTGTTATCCTGACCGGCGGCGGCATGAACGGGCTTGCCATCCACCCAGAGCGTCAGCCCGTGATGAGAATTCTGCGGAGCGCGACCGCCTCCAATCCAGAATTGAATGTAGTTGCGCGCGATGAGAAACTCGCGACTGGTGAGTTTGCCTGTGGCGCTGTCGCGCACGGAAACGGAATCGCCGGGCGCACCGCCGTGCGTATTGACGACGCGGGCCGTGTCGCCGCCGACGTCGCCTTGATAATCGGGCAGGTCCGATTTCTTGATCGGCCCTTTGCCAAACGCCGTGCCTTCGACTTGCCAGCCGTCGAATTTTTCTTTGTTCCAATCCTCGAAGACAATGTCGGGACGTTGCGCTGGCGCTGGAGTGGCAGATTTTTCGGCCGAGTAAACCAGCGTGGTCAACCCGTGCTCGCGAACGATGCGATTGCGCAAGACGCCGTCCTGATTGCGGTGATGCAGGCAGACGCCGTTCTCCAATTCACCGGTCAGCATCGCTTCGACCGTCGCCGCGCAAGTGTTTCGCAAAGTGAATTGCAGAATCGTCGCGGGCAAACTGGAGTCGTCGATATTCAGCGGAATGAACGGCGAAAATGCTTCGAGCTTCACCGTCAATGGCACGGCAGCGTCGGCGTATTCTACAATGCCGATGGGATATTCGCCGCGAAACGAAATATCTGAAAAGCCGTCGCGGTTCAGGGCGCGAGTCTGATCGCCGATCGTCAGCGAAAATTTCTGCGCCAGCGGCGACGCGGGCGTGAGCGGGCTGCGATAATGTTTGTCGTCGGTCGGCCGCTTGCCGGGCTGATTGAAAATATCCCAATGCCAGAGCCGCCCATCGCCGCCGAGATAAAGCTGGCCCGCGCCGATGCCGCCGATGGGCATGCCGACAAATCTGAGCTCGCTGCCGCGCAGCACTTCAGGCGTGCCGCGCGCAAAAAGCGATTTGACCCAATCCGGCGAAAGTTTTTTGTCGGCGGGAACTAGATGGTCAAAATCCTCGCGCGTGAACGGCCCGGCCATGGTGCGCCAGGGCTGAAAGGCCAGCACACCGGCGGCAAGGCTCGCACGTTTGAGGAATTCCCGGCGCGGCCACGCTTGCGACCAGTTTGACGATTTGGAATCAGGATTGCTTTTCATTTTCTGTTCACCACTGATAAAGCCAGACGTAAGTGGTATAACGTGCTGGCGGGGGATCGTGAAACACCTTGTCGCCGATTTTCTCGCCGCACCGACAAGTCAGGCGCAGGCCATTTTGGAAAAACACCGGATCATCTTCGTGAAAACGGTAGGCGGAGAATTCGTTTTCATCTTTGTCGAAGTGCGTCAAGCCGGCGACAGGTGTCGCATAGCGGCCTTTATTGAAATAGTAAGTGCCGAGAAAATAATCCTCCAAGCCCGACGATAGAAACAGCGGTTCTTTGGCGCCGCCGATGTAAGCGCGCATGCAGGCTTCCATAAAACTCAAATCCTTCCAGCGCTGATTTTCATCCGTCAATTTGCGCAGACCTTTCGCGGCCATCGTGACTTGATAAAGCGCGCCGTCGCCTTTGACATCGCAGAGCGCAAATTCTTCGAGCGGCTGAGCCGTGTGACTTTCCAGTTTGTAAAGCCGCAGCCGCGCGGTGTCCGGCAGACGCACGCCGCCGAGTTCCACCGGCAGCTGTTCCGTGCCGCGAATAATCCACCAAAATTGCGGATGGCCCGGCGTGTCGGGACCAAGCTGGCCGGTCACGCGAATGCTTTTGCCAAAAGGAATGCGGTAAGTGTTGTAAACACTCGTGCCCGTTCCGATCTTGCCGATGCGCGCGACACCCCACGGAGAAAATTCATCGCCAAAACCGATGCCATGACCGAGATAAAGTTCCATGTCAATCGAAGCGTTCGTTTCGCCGTCCACATAAACGCGGATGCGCGTCCGTTCGCAGCCTTTCCAGCCGCCGCCGAACCACATGTGCGTCAGGCAACCCTTGCCTTCGTGCCGGAATAATTCGGCTTCCTGGTCCTGACTCAGCGGCGTGACCTCCTTGCCGACGGTGCCGAAAGCTTTCAGTTGCGAAAAGTCAACCGGGGTCGGCTTGAGGACAGTTGGTTTAGCTGCGACTTCCATTGCCGCCAGCAAACATGCGGTGAGAATGAAATTGAAGATCGGTATCATCTGAAAAATTATTGGTCAGTAATTTTCGCGATTCAGTGCTTCAATGCCTTCTGAATTTCGTCGAGCGAAACACCCAGGATTGCGCGAGCGACGGCGTCGAGGTCTTTCTCCTCGCCGTGCAAGTGAATGGTGCGGTGGATGTGTGTCAGGCTTTTGCCAGGCGCCAGCGCGGCGGCGGGCGAGGAGGATTCCATTTCGTAAAACGGCCCGAGCGGTTTTGCACCGGGCGCGGGCGGACCGTCGTTGTAACTATTCGCCACGTCGCCCGCAAACGGATGATCTTGCAATTTCCATTGCGAATTGACGTAGTCGGTGACGCCTTCCGGCTGCGTGAACTGCACAATTGTCAGCACCCGGCTCGCGGCGTCATAACTGCCCAGCACGCCTTTGCTGCGTTTGGGATTCACACCGATCTTGCTGCGATAAAGTCCGTCACCGCTGAAGAACAGCACGTCGTCGCGCACCACCAATCGTTCCGGCGGCACGCTGCCGAAGTAATCCGAGGTGACGTTCACGCCCAGTTCCGACTCCAGCCCGGACTTGATCGGCACCACAATCGTCGTGGCCGGCGCGGGATTGAACTGGCCGAGAATCCAGATCGAAAGCAGCCCGGTATCCTTCTGCCACGGCTGTTTGCCGGCGTTGGTGATGCGGTTGTCCGACTCGTAGGCGACCAAGCTGACGCCCGACGCGGGTTTGACGCCGAGCTTTTTCCAGGCATTGGCGGCGGACAACAGGCGCACTTCGCGGCTCACTTTGATATCAAACCGGGTGCCGCTGTAATTGGTGAGCGCAAACGCGGCGGCAAATCTCGCCCGATCCGGGGATTGTTTCACCAATTGGTAAGGCATCGTGTCCACGGCTGCGGGCGTCAACCAGTCGGCCAGTTCAAACTTCGCGCCCTTCGCAAAAAAGATGGAGAACTGTCCTCCTTCAGGTCCGAGCCAGAAACGATCCTCGCCGCCGAAGACATTGATGTGCGGCTGAAGTTTGCCGGACGAAATTAGCTCGCGATTGATCCAGCCAAAGCTCGTGCCGCTCGCGCCGTTCGCCGTGCTGGTCAGCACGCGTCCTTGCCACGCTGGTGCGAGCGCCACCTGCGCGGACTGCGACTTGTCGTGCAACACCACCACGCCGGTGTGGTTTTGGACGAAGGCCACGTCGTCGCCAAAGCTGGCGGCGGAGGCCGTGAGGTTTGTCATCAGGGCGACGATGGCCGGGAGCATTGCCCGTCCGACCAATGAACGATTTGGATGTGGGTATATTTTCATGGGTGTGGTTTTACCATAAACAATTGCGGTCCGGGTGGCACGCGATAAAAAGCGGTAGAATTTTCGCCGTTAAATTTTTGCTTTAGTTTTCTCGACCGTGGCCGATGAGCATGGTGTCGCAAGACTGGCGGTCGGCAGCCAATAAAGCCGGCGGGGAACAACGGTGTTTCGCCCCTTGATTGAAGCACCCGCAGCACGGATGTTGCGCAAATCCAATGCCCCTCACGGGGCGACTCAC
>CAINLR010000151.1 GCA_903850425.1 uncultured Verrucomicrobia subdivision 3 bacterium
ACGCGCCCGGCACGCTTACGCCGCGCCAGCTCATGCGGCGGGCCGGCGAATATTGGTAACGACTGGTGACAACCCCAGACGCTCACTTGACTAAGAAACAGACATACGCCGCGGCCATGCTACGCAGTGTCATGGCCGCACAAGGTCTGGATCCACTCACGCTGAACCCAATGCGGCTGACCTCGTCGGGCTTGATGCTTGGTGACCGACTGCTCATCGCCTCCGGGGAGTTGGATGCCATTTTTGACAGTGTCAGTCTGGCGCGCGAGTCGGAAACTGGACGAACCGACAGGCTTGGACGATTTGATGAAGCTGCTGTGCAATGGGATACCGCGAAGCCGTGGGTGGATCAGAAGGCGACGGAACTTGCCGAGAAACTCGGCGCATCCCCTGTCACCACTGGCGCAAAATTCCAGGTCATCATCGCGCATGATGTGGATCGGACCACGCCTTGGGAACCCACCTGTCTCCTCAATACCGTGCTCCATGCCACCGGCCTCCGCCACGGTTCGGGGATGCCGATCTATGAGGCGCGATCTTCGCAGTCAATCATCAGGACAATTGACCGCCTGCTGGAATATGAGCGCAACCAAGGCATCGGGTCCCATTATTTCATGATGTCCGGGCCGTATGGCTTGGGCCGATATTCAACCCGCACGGATGTCCGGTGGCGTTCCGCCCGGACAACCGGTCAGCTCATTCAACAAGCAGGAATGTCCATTGGACTGCACGGCAGCTTTGCCGCCAGAGATGACAACCGTTATGCGAAGGAAAAAAATCTTCTGGAGCAAATGCTCGGATGCGCCGTCACCGCTCATAGAAACCACTATTTGCGGTTTGATCCCTTGAGACTTTACGCGCAACTGGAGCAAGCCGGCATCCGGTTTGACCTCGGCATTGGTTATGTCACCCGCATCGGCTTCCGCAATGGGAGTGCGAGGTGCCATCGGGCCTTCGATCGGTTGAATGAGCGACCGGCAAACGTCTTTTCCGTGCCGCAACTTTACATGGATACGGTGATGCAGCACTGCAGTCCACAACAGATTGTGAATGAACTGCGCGAGGCTCTAACACAGGTCAAAAATGCCCAAGGCTGTGTCTGTCTGGTGTTTCATCCCGAAACCTTTCTGATGGACAACCGGGCATGGCCGCTCTTTAGTGAGATTATTCAAATATGCCGGGAGATGGGGGCTGACCTGTCAGGAAAATTGCCGCAACCAAACGCTCCGAATCTTAAGGCCGACTAGTTCGGGCTCGTTGAATACTTTGACGATTGTGAATATATTACTCATCAATCATTATGCGGGTTCGCGTGAATATGGCATGGAATACCGGCCTTATTATCTCGCGCGCGAATGGCAGCGGCTGGGACATCGGGTGCGAATTGTGGCGGCGTCCTGCTCGCACCTGCGGATTAAACCGCCGAAGCTGACCGGAACAATCACGGAAGAGAATATTGATGGAATTTCTTACGTCTGGCTAAAAACACCAGGTTACCGTGGCAATGGTGCCAGACGTGCCATTAATATGTTTGCGTTCGTTGGCCAGTTGTTCCGCCATGCCCGTTGGTTGATCAAAAATCAAAAGCCCGATGTCATCATCGCCTCCTCCACCTATCCGCTCGACACCCTGCCGGCTCGTTTCATGGCCCGCCGCTGCGGCGCCAGGCTGGTCTACGAAGTCCACGATCTCTGGCCACTCTCCCCAATCGAACTGGGGAATATGTCGCCACGCCATCCGTTCATTCGACTGATGCAGTGGGCGGAGGACTATGCCTGTCGTTCGGTTGACCGGGTTGTTTCAATGTTGCCAAACGCGCAGATCCATCTGCAGGAACATGGGATGAACGCTGCGAAGTTTGCTTATGTGCCCAATGGCATTGCCATTGATGAATGGGAAAGAGGCGCCAGTCCGTTGCCCGAAACCCATTCGGCCACCTTAAGAACCCTGCACGAATCCGGTCAATTCGTCCTCGGCTATGCGGGAGGCCATGCCGTCAGCAACGCACTTGAATTTCTAATGCAGGCGGCTCGCTTGGTGGCGGATCAACGCGTTACTTTGGTTTTGGTCGGTGATGGCGCCGAAAAGACCAACCTCGCTGGCCAAGCCAAGGCTCTTAATTTACGGAATGTAATTTTTCTGCCAGCCGTCTCAAAGAACGTGGTTCCCGCCTTATTGCGGGAGATGGACGCCCTCTACATCGGCTGGCAAAACAAGCCTATTTACCGTTTTGGTGTCAGCCCCAATAAAGTTTTTGATTACATGATGGCGAGCAAGCCGGTCATCCATTCCGTCAATGCCAGCAATGACGTGGTGGCCGAATCCGGCTGCGGCATCACCGTTCCACCCGAAAACCCTGAAGCCATCGCGGAAGCGATCCGGCAGCTGGCATTTATGTCTGAAAACCAGCG
>CAINLR010000152.1 GCA_903850425.1 uncultured Verrucomicrobia subdivision 3 bacterium
AGGACGTGACCCGCCATAGCGCCGCCACCTACTGGCTGGCCGAGACGGGGAACGCCGCTCAAATCGCCTCCGCCCTCGGGCACAGCGAAAATGTTCTCCGCAAGAACTACATGGCTTTGGTCACAAAAAATGAGGCGCAAGAGTTTTGGCAGTTGAAGCCGCAACCGGCCTAGCAGGCCGCATGATGCAAGGCAATGATCGCCGCGCATTTCATGACGGCGCACCCGCCCCGATTTTCAGCCGCTTTTCGAGGTAGGTTCGCGGATGAATGCGGATGTGCTTTCGGCTTTCTCGAATGACGCCCGGGAGCGTGCTGAGGCGCCGTCGCACCCAACTTTCACTCTGGCCAATCCAGCGCCCAAATTCCGCCGGAGTTAGCAAACTGTCCAAATCAAAATTCTTGGAATCCATTGTTTAATCGCACAGCCGCATCCTCACTGAGGCGGTCGCTTTCACCGATATATCCTCAAAGCAATCGCCGCTGGTTGCATTTAAAAGCAGGTTGGCAACATCCTCATCATCGACAACACCATCACAGGGGGTGGCCGAGCCGGCGGAAAGTAATGGCAAGGTGTTGAAAGCTGTCCATCGAAAAACCGTGGCGACCAAGACCGCGAAGCTCGGAGTTGAAATAATTGTCGAGCAAGGAACGGTGCGGATCAAAAGTGGCGGTCGGGTCATGCGTTGCCCGCCGGCTGAACGACGGATTCAAGGCATCGGCCCAGAGGCGGACGTTGTCTACATCGGTCGCGGATCCGTGCCTCCAGCCACAACGGAGGCGGTTGGAAGCGAGCTACGAACTGCGGCAGACCAATGCGAAGCGCCTTACGGAGTCAGAATTTCAATGTCGGGTGCGACATGTTGAAAATGAGATGGGTTGCGTGTCACGATCTGGACCGTCTGTTTTCGGCGGGCGAAGGTCGCGTGCAGGGAGTCATAAACTCCCCCGCCCATGACCCCTCGACTGCGAGCCTCCCGAATGGCCGTTTCATAGTCCGCCAACGCCAACGGCTCCACCGCGACGGAATCCGCCAGACTGAGCGTCAACTCCGCTGCGGCTTCCGTCGGCACTTTGTAAAATCCGGTGAGCGTGGCAAACGTTTCTGCCAACGCGTGCGCATTGGTGAACGGACGCGGGGAATCTTCCAGCGCCGCGCGGCAAACCACATGTTCGGGATGCGACTTCAAGACCGCCCCGACCAGGATCCCGGTATCCAGGAAGGTCATCGGGTGTAATCGCGTGATTGTTTAACCGCCTCCTCAATTGGCGTGCTCGGCACCGCGCCCGTCCAGACCTTGAGTTTGCCGCGTTTGACGATGCGCCCGGCAGGGTTGGCTTCGATCTCCAAAACGATGCGTCCCGGCGTCGCCGAGACCCTGAGTTTTTGCCGGCGGGGAATCCCGGCCGCCCGCCGCAGTTCGCGCGAAAGCACGATCCGGTTGGAGGCATCCAATTCAATGGTCGTTTGCATGGCACGACCATGGCACAGTTATGGCGTGTTTGCAAGGTGACGGATCTCGGCGAACGCTGACCGCCGGAAACGGGGGTAGAGCCTTTCCACGCGTCATGCAGGATGACGCCAGCTCACAGAAGGGATTTTTAACACCGCACATGTCCCTTGTCGGCAGCGCGATTGTCCGCTAAAACGCACGGATGAAAATCATCACGATTGCTGAAAGCGCGAGCCACCTCGAGGATGGGCTCAAGCTGTATCGCCGCGCCGCCGAAAATGGCAGCGTCGCCGGCCAGTATAATTTGGCATATCTCTACGAACAAGGGAGTGGTGTGCCACCAGACGAGCGTGAGGCGGCGAAATGGTATGAACTCGCGGCGGAAGGCGGCGATCCGATCGCACAATACGACATCGGCCAGCGTTGCGAATTGGGCGTGGGCGTCGCCACCAACCGCGTGCAAGCCTTCAAATGGCTGACCCTCGCCGCCGCGCAAGGCCAGGCCGATTCGGCAAAATTATTGCCCGCGGTGAAGCGCGAATTA
>CAINLR010000153.1 GCA_903850425.1 uncultured Verrucomicrobia subdivision 3 bacterium
CCACTCGTGAATGGACGTGGAGCTTCTTGTAAATTTGTTTTAGATGCCAGCGCAGGGTCAACACGGAGACACTCAGGCGGCTGGCGATTTCCTTGTTGGATAGCCCCGCGATGATCAGCTCCAGAATTTCGCGTTCGCGCGTGGAAAGTTTTTCAGCTTCCGCGCTGGGCGTTTGTTGATCCTGAAAATAGCCAAAAACTTTGCGGGCAATGGCCCCACTCATGGGAGCGCCGCCTTCTTGCACCTCACGGATGGCCTGAAGCAGCTTTTCCGGCGCGGCGCGTTTAAGGAGGTAGCCGCTGGCACCGGCACGAAGGGCGCTAAATATGCGATCTGGATCCGCATAGACGGTCAGCATCACCACTTGCACGTCCGGGAGCTGTTCTTTTAGACGAGCCACGCATTCGATGCCGGACATGGCCGGCAGTTGAATGTCCATCAGCACAATTTCGGGTCGGTGCTGCGGCAGCAAGCGCAAGGCATCCTCCGCCGTCGCGCAAGCGCAAACGCACCGGTAATCTGGCGACAAATTGACCATCCGTTCCAGCCCTTCGCGGGTGGTCTGACTGTCCTCGACGATCGCAATGTTGGTCATATTATGGCGCGCCCAAATTGTTTGCTGGAGGAACGTCCAGACCAGCAACCATGTGCCTCAACTTTGCCTGTCCAGTGACTTCCTCAGCCAACGTCTTGGCTATCCACGCAGGCAAAGGATTAACCAAGATGGCATCAAACTTAGCTTGCAGTATTGTTCCAGGAATAATTAAAGCAATTGAGACTGCTTAGAACTTACAGTCTTAATAATGGGGTGACCAGCCCCACAAGTGGGGTGTTTTTTGCATGTGGGTAAGACGCCTATACGCCGGGTCGGAATTTCAACACAACTTCTACCCGTGAATGGACGTGAAGCTTTTTGTAGATTTGTTTTAAATGCCAACGGAGAGTGAGGACGGACACACTGAGGCGGCTGGCAATTTCCTTGTTGGAAAGTCCCGCTATGATCAATTCCAGAATTTCGCGTTCGCGCGTGGAAAGTTTTTCGGCTTCAGCGCTGGGTTGTTGATTTTGAAAATAGCCAAAAACTTTGCGGGCAATGGCTCCACTCATCGGAGCGCCGCCGGCCTGAACCTCGCGGATGGCCTGGAACAGCCGTTCCGAAGCGGCACGTTTGAGAAGATAACCACTGGCACCGGCGCGGATGGCGCTGAAAATCCGGTCGGGATCCGCATAAACCGTCAGCATGATCACTTGCACGTCGGGGAGCAGTTCCTTTAACCGCGCCACGCACTCTATCCCGGACATACCCGGCAGTTGAATGTCCATCAACACGATTTCTGGCTTCAACGGCGGCAACTCACGCAAGGCATCCTCCGCCGTGGTGCAAGCGCAAACGCACTGATAGTCAGGCGTCAAATTGATAATCCGTTCAAGACCTTCGCGGGTGGTCTTGCTATCTTCAACAATGGCGATTTTGGTCATGATAGGGCGTGACTAAGTTGAGATGTTTAGGCGAAACTCGACCGTCGCGCCTTGGCCGACCAGGCTGGTAATTTTGCAGACACCGCCAAGTCTCTGAAGCCGCTCGCGCATCCCGGAGAGACCATCGCTTCCTGGATTAACAGAACCGGATTCAAACCCGCAACCATTGTCAGCAACGGAAATGACCAGTTCATTTCCGACCACCTCGATTTTGAGTGTGACTTCCCTGGCACCTGAATGGCGCACTACATTGTTCAATGCCTCCTTGAAGGCAAGAAAAATGCCGTGACGAACTTGGGGTTCCAGAGAAAATTTTGGAAGTGATTCAGCCACCTGTAAACGGCAGGTAATGTTCGCCAAATTCAAGAACTCCTCGGCATAAAACGAAAAGTAAGTGGCGATCGAGCCGATGGAGTCGTATTGCGGATTGATGGCCCAAACGATTTCATCCAAGCCAGTGACGAGCGATCGGGCTGATTTCGTGAGTTGATCAAGATAACGATCCCTTTCTTCCGCCGGAACATCAGGCCTTCCAGCCAAGGATCCGAGCAGGCTCATTTCAGTGAGTCCAGCCCCGAGTTCATCGTGCAGGTCCTGGGCCACGCGAGTTCTTTCCTTTTCCATTATCCGCTGCCGCTCCACCTGCTGCCGCCCTTCGATTTCCTTTTGTAATTGCAGGGTTCGCACTTCTACTTTTCGTCGGAGTAGCGTCACCCAAACAACGGCCAGGCAGAGCGCTCCACCCAGAGCGCCCGCCGCACCGAGCGCCCGCCGCACCGTCCACCACGGCGGCATCTCAATCACCGTAATCGCCGTCGGGTTGTTCAGTAACAATTCAAACGGATCAGTTCTTGGACCAGGATTATCTGCCCCCATCGCAGCGTAAACACCCACCAATCGCAGCCGACTACCGATAGACAATGGCAAAGGTTGACTTGAGCCTAAATTTAGTTTGGCCTCAAAATGGATCGGGCCAGCTTGCAGTTGAAGTAATTGGGCGTCGGGGCGAATAGTATGATTGATCAATCTTGCTTCAATCTCAACCAGCGTGGAATCGTGCTGCGGATTGAGCAGTTCCTCAGCGGAAAGCTTAACCGGAACTGGCAGTGAAGCATGACCGGTCTTTTGAATTTTGGCCTCCTGCAGGACTGGTGCGGAACCGCCCACCTTTGGGAAACCCAAGGCTTCAATCAGGTCACCCGCTTCCAATGCCACCGGCTCGGAAGTAAAAATGCGAAATCCAATCTTATTATCCAGCGCAAAATATTCTCCCGGCCGCGCAAAAATAACCTGCCCCGCCACCTTGGTTCTTTGAAGCCCGCTGGCTTGGGCATTATACCAAAAGAGATCTTTGATTTTGCTCACGGGGATGGAAAACGGATACGGTAATTCCGTGGATTCCACGCTCACCAAAGGGCTGATAACTTTGAATCTTCCCTTAATGACCCGTCGCGCTGCTGAGTCCCATTCGTTGTTTAACCCACCACGCAAACGCACGACGCTTCCTATCATCCTTCCACTATCAGGGGGAAATGGCAGTTGTGGCAGCGGACGCATCTCATTCTTGTCTATGGTTATTTTCCCATCCCGTGTCAGGAGGGTCAACTCGTTGGCAGTGGCGGCGGTGAGCACACCTTCGATTTCAACGTATTCACAATCCAAACTGCCATTCATCAATTCATCCCAATTAGGCCGAATCGGCTTCGGCATCGGCGCATTTCCAAGGTGGATTACTTTGCGGGCCGCGATGGCGGGCACGAAGTCTCCAGGAATAGTGCTGCCTTCGATCTCCAAAAGTTCTCCCACCTGTGGCAGACCGGTCAAGTTGTCTGGGATGTCGAGATGCACCGAAATGCCGCCCGTTGAGTCGCATAATACCAGCCTGCCTGGTGAGGTGCCAATGACCACGCCTTCGAACTTAACTGGAATGCCGAGCGCGGCCTCGGCCGGTTTCAGTTGGCGGGCCTGCTTGATGGTGGTAAGTAGGTTGTTGGTTGATGGCTCTTGATCAATACCGATTGGTGAACCAACAATCTCAAGCTGCTCCGAGCTGGGAACAACGACACCGACAAAACGCTTCCCGTCCAACTCACGGGAAAATTCAAAAATACCGGCAATGCGAATGTGGCGGTGCAGCAGGTTTGTCAAAAGCAGAGAAGTGCCCTCTAAAACTGTCACCGGCACGCGCGTTCCCTTGGCGGCAAGTTCAATTTCCAGTTGGTGTTGATCGAAACTTGAAAAAACCACGTCCCCCTCCAACTCACCCCATTGGTTGCCTATATCGTCCGGCGAAGGTTTGAAATTTGCAGATTGAATAGATTGACCCACTTTCGCGATGACTTTGCACGAGCTTTTTGTTTCCCCGACGTAGAGTTTGGAGCCATCATCGGAGGTGAGATAAAAAGTATAGCTGCCGGGTTTGGAGATTTCGAGGAAGCCGCTGAAAACGAGGGCGGTGTTCTCGGGGCGAGCACGGTATGACAAATCAAAATTGCTTGCGATTCCGGTCCTAACTGGAGTCCAGTCCTTAAAATCAGGCAAGAAATCCCAAGTCTCCGCATTGTAAGCGGAGAAATTCAGACCAGGTTTAAGTTCAGCCGAGTTTGTGCCGCCAATACTTCGATGCCAAAGCACCGCGCTCGGAATTTTTTGGCGCTTAACATCCGGTTCCTGCCAAGCCACCTCCAGCGTGGCGTCGGCCGGACCGTTGAACCATTCCAGACAGATCGGCTGCTTACCCGCTTCCAGAAAGATGCGCCCCGATTTTAACACGGCCATGTGCAGGCCATCGTTGTCCACCACCGGAGTGAGGTGGAGTCGAGTATAAAAGCGATTTCGCTCCAGCGAGCAGTTTTCACCTTCCACACTCACCCGATCCCCGACGCGAATGGAATGATCCAGCGAGGGCACCTCGATCAAGGTCGTGGCTGAACTGTCCTGCAACGCGATCAACTTCCGTTGCGAGACAATGGCACGAACGACTCCTTCCATCCGGAAAGACTGAATCGCGCCATTACTTCCAGACACAATCTTTTGGAAGTCGGCGATGGAAATTGAATTGGGAAGATTTTCAGCCTTGCTTGCCGCCACCGCACTAAACAGGAGGCAAACGCAGGCAAAAACGCAAGCGGCACAAATACGAGAGGATAATCGCATTTGTTTGGCTGAAGCTTTTTGCATTCAAGCAGCTTTGTATCAAAGCTGGCGATTTAATTCAATCAGCGAATACAGGCAATAAACTTGCAAGAATTGACCCTCGACCTCGGCCTGCCTGATTGGCAACATGCCGCCATAATCACTGTGGCAAAAGCAATTTTTCTTCATTCGCGCAGCGCACAAAATGGGCGACGCATAAAAAGCAAATTCCCATCAGTTAACAAATGAGGGGCTACGGTTCGGCAGAAGATTTGAAATTATGAGACGCGTAATCTTACTGATGAGTGCTGTGGTTTTGGTTTCGATTGCGGCTGGCACCGCTCAGGAGGGAGGCGGTTCAGCCTGGCCGCGATGGGCGCTGATTGAAGCGCCGTATGAAAACTCCCTCGATGCCCGCTACGTTTCCAAGCCGGTCTATGACTCGATGATTGTGGACGACATGGAGACCAACCGCGATTGGACCGTGTCTGGAATCGGCAAGATGTCTTATACCAGCGAGCGATCCCAGGATGGTCAACGGTCGTTGCGCTTTCAAACTTCCATGCGCGATGAAGCGTATCTTCGCGCCAACCAGAAGAACGGCACGTTCACCGCGCAACAGGGTGGCAGCACGGAGATGCGGCTCAATTTCGACGCGCCTCAGGACTGGAGCCGCTTCAATCGGATTGCGTTTTGGGTGTATGTCCATCCGACCACAATGCAAATCTATTCGCTCCAACTGAGTTTCAATTGCGAAGGCGCTCCGCACGGCGCACTGGATCCGGTGGCCACTCATGTCGTGCAGGATCTCAAGCCGGGCGAGTGGAACCGCGTGGTCTGGGAAATTCCAGAACTCAAGCGCGACCGCGTGACGGCGTTCAACGTGGGCGCGACGCTGACGGGTCACGGGCCGGAGGATGAAGGCATCGTCACTTACGACTTCGACCGGATCACAGTGGATCGCGTGGATGCGGAGCCGTATGAAGGGTGGGAAATCGCGCCGGGCAAAATTGCATTCCAACATGTGGGCTACCGGCCCACGGAACAGAAACTGGCTTTTGCCGGAAGTTCTGCTGGTTCGCAATTCGAACTCGTGGATGCCGCCAGCGGAAAAACCGTCGCGACCTTTCCGGTGCGCGACACCGCAAACAAGCGCGGCCAGTTCAAGGTTCTCGATTTCAGTTCATTCACCAAACCGGGGGAATATTTTCTACGCTCCGGCGCGGCCACCGGCAAGCCTTTCGCCATCGCCGACCACATCTGGCTTGGTGTGATTGAGAAGGCGCTGAACTTTTATTACGGCCAGCGCTGCGGTTTTGATGTCCTCGGCATTCATCATGTGTGCCATCAGGACTGGCAGGGAAC
>CAINLR010000154.1 GCA_903850425.1 uncultured Verrucomicrobia subdivision 3 bacterium
CGGCATCGGCGCGGCGATGATCGGCTGGTATGGCTGCGCGATGCTCTGCTACGTCACGCCCAAGGAACACCTCGGCCTGCCGAACAAGAAGGACGTGAAAGACGGCGTCATCACCTACAAAATCGCCGCGCACGCGGCGGATTTGGCGAAGGGACATCCGGGCGCGCAATACCGCGACAACGCCATCTCCAAGGCGCGCTTTGAATTCCGCTGGGAAGACCAATTTAACCTCGCGCTCGACCCCGTGACCGCGCGCGAATTCCACGACGAAACGCTGCCGCAGGACGGCGCCAAGACCGCGCATTTCTGCTCCATGTGCGGCCCGCACTTCTGCTCGATGAAGATCACCGAAGACGTCCGCAAATACGCCGCCGAACAAGGCATCGCCGAGGAAGAGGCGCTGAAGCAGGGGATGGAAGAAAAGTCGAAGGAGTTCGTGGAAAAAGGCGCGGAGGTTTACGCGAAGGCATAGGCCTTATCCGTCCAATAAGCCCTATCCACCATGCCCGAGTCCCCTGAAAAATTCCTTCAGAAGACCGGCAATTACCGCGCGCTCCACGCCTACCGCAAGGCCGAGGTGCTCTACGACTTCACCTTTCGCTTCTGCGAAAAATTTCTCGCGCTCGGCGACCGCACGCGCGACCAGATGATCCAAGCCGCGCGCTCCGGCAAACAGAACATCGCCGAAGGCAGCAAAGCCTCCGTCACCTCCACCGAGACCGAGATCAAGCTCATGAACGTCGCGCGCGCCAGCCTGGAGGAACTGCTGCTCGACTATCAGGATTTCCTCCGCGTGCGCGATTTTCCCCAGTGGGCGAAAAACTCCAAGGAAGCCCTTTACGCCCGCAAGCTCGGCTCACAGCCGGATGAATCTTATGAGACGTATCGTTCTTTCATGGAATCTAGGCCGCCCGCCGTGCTCGCGAACATCGCCATCTGCCTGATCCACCAGACCAACTACCTCCTCGACCAG
Source organism: uncultured Verrucomicrobia subdivision 3 bacterium (assembly GCA_903850425.1). Taxonomy (GTDB): domain Bacteria; phylum Verrucomicrobiota; class Verrucomicrobiia; order Limisphaerales; family UBA11358; genus UBA11358. The sequence continues at coordinate 974 of CAINLR010000154.1, forward strand.
CTGGTTCGCCGTTTGGAAACGGACTTTGTCCAAAAAGGCGGCCTCCGCGAACGCATGACCCGCGCCCGCCTCAACCACCGCGAAAAGCATTAAAATGAAAAAAGAATTATCCCCCAAACAACGCGACGAGTTGCTGGCCGCGTTGAAAACCCGGTTTGAAAAGAACTTGGGCCGCCACTCAGGTTTGGTGTGGGCCAAGGTGCAGGCGCGGTTGGAGGGCCGGTCGGAAAAGATGTGGTCGCTCGCGGAAATGGAACGCACCGGCGGCGAACCGGATGTGGTTGGTCAGGATAAAAAATCGGGCGAGTTTATCTTCACGGATTGTTCCGCGCAAAGTCCCAAGGGCCGCGTCAGTTTTTGCTACGACCGCGCGGCGTTGGATGCGCGGAAGGAACATAAACCCAAAAACTGCGTCCTGGATGCGGCGGCGGACATGGGCGTGGAGGTGTTGACGGAGGAGGAATATTTCGCCCTACAGAAGCTCGGCGAGTTCGACACGAAGTCATCGAGCTGGCTGCGGACGCCGCCGGAGATCCGCGAACTTGGCGGCGCGATTTATGGTGATCGCCGCTACAACCGCGTCTTCATCGGCCACAACGGCGCGGAGTCTTACTATAGCGGTCGGGGCTTCCGCAGCTTGCTCAGGGTTTAGCGCGCGAAGTCGCCAGCCAAACGTCGTGGCCTGTGCTCTGGCTTCAAACAAGGGGACGCATTTTTCTTTGGTAACATTTTCATCAGTTTTTCGTCTTTGATTTCATGCAAGCGAGATTTTTTTGGTTGGTTTTGATGACGTGGTTGCCAGTTGCGTTGGTGCGCGGTGCGGAGCCAGTCCGCGAATTGCAACTCACGGTCGACGGTGTCGCGCGCTCGACGCTCATCTGTGCGCAGGGATCGGCGAAAACAAATGCTTCGCCAGTGGTGTTTGTGTTTCATGGCCACGGTGGTAATTCGCGCAATGCCGAGCGCAGTTTTCACATCGAACAGGAATGGCCGGAGGCGATCGTGGTTTACATGCAGGGATTGCCGACCGTCGGCCAGCTCACCGACCCTGCGGGCAAACGCAATGGCTGGCAGGCCGCGGCGGGGGATAACGGCGATCGCGACCTGAAGTTCTTCGATGCCGTGCTCGCGCAGTTAAAACAGGATTACAAGGTCGATGCCAAACGCATCTATGCGACCGGCCATTCCAACGGCGGCGGTTTCACATATCTGCTCTGGCTGACGCGCAATGATTTGTTCGCGGCGTTCGCGCCCTGCGCGGCGGTGGCCAAATACGCGGCGCAACTGAAACCAAAACCGGCGATGCCCATTGCCGGTGAAAAAGATCCGCTCGTCAAATTCGCCTGGCAGCAGCGGATGATGGACGCAGTGCGCAAGATTGATGGCTGTGCGGCAACCGGCGAGACGTGGGCGACCAATTGCACCCTTTATCCGTCGGCCAAGGGCACGCCGGTAGTCACCTTTATCCATGCCGGCGGACACATCGTGCCAGCATCGGCACCGACGCTCATCGTGAAATTTTTTAAGGAACACTGACCGTCGCATATCCACCGGCGTTTACACCCCGAGCGCGAGCAAGCTAAAGGCGACGGAGTAAACGCGGGTCTCCCGCCAGGTGGCGATCTCGGCGATGAAGCCGGTGCCGGTGATTTCCGAGGCGGTGAGCGTGAGACGGCTGGCATCGCGCTGGTCGAGGTCGAAGCCGGTCAAGCTGAGGTGGACGACGGGCGGCGCATCGAACGGCGCACTGAAATAAACCGTAAAGCGCAGGACGCGGATTTCATCGCAAGCGTCGGGCGCGGGCGTGGCGAGGGTCCAGCCTTCAGTGAGGGTGCCGACTTGCACCGTGGCGGACAGGGCTTTCCAGGATTGCATATAAGTTAAGTTCCGATCAAAAGGGTTAGGGTTTCTCCTTGGCTGCGACGGAGGTTTCCAGGCGCAGCGACCAGAGATTTAAAGCGTGGCGCGGCGCGAACGCAAGCTGGTAATCAGCAAAGCGCGCAAGCTTTCGCCGCCGCAGCCTGTTCGCAGAACGGTTGATTTCAAGAACGTTGTCGGTTCTAATTTTCGGGATGCCTATTCATATTGCCATCACGCGTTCGGTGCGGCCTGGTTGCGAAGCGGAGTTTCAGCAGGCGCTGCGCGAATTTTTTCAGGCTTCCTTCGCCCACCACAGCGTGCTGGGTGTGACGATGATTCTGCCGCCACGGGGTTCGCGAGAGTTCGGGGTCATCCGCACGTTCACCGATGCAAAGGCGCGCGACGAATTTTACACGTCGGCGCTGTTCAAAAACTGGGAGCAGAAAATTCAGCCGCTGGTGGAAGGTGATTGGTCGCAACGGTCGTTGTGTGGATTGGAAGCGTGGTTCCGCTCGCCCACCGGACCGCCGCCGCGTTGGAAGATGGCGCTGGTGACGTTGCTTGGCGTTTATCCGGTAAGCCTGCTGATCGGATATTTTGTGGCGCCGCATCTGCGGCAGCTTCCGTTCGCGCTTTATCTATTCATCGCCAGCGCGCTGATGGTGGGTTGCCTGACGTGGATCGTGATGCCACAACTGGCGCGCTGGTTTAAACCATGGCTACAGCCACAGAAGCCGAAACCGGATGGAAACAGACCCGAATGAAAATGTTTCAGACTATCGCTGCGGTTCCTCGGGCGATTCGCACCGACGTCCAATCCCGTTTTTTCAAAGAAGGAATGGGGCTGTCTTGAATCGCCTCGGAATCCACTCCACACTGAAGAGCATGAAATTCACATCAAGTCGCCCGCTCAATCGGCGCCGGTTCATCGCTGCGTTGTTCCTTGGAGCATCCATTTTTTCGGCCACGGCAATTGCGCAGGAAAATTCACCCAGGCCGGAATTCAGAAACTCGTTCCCGGTCCTCCCGCTGGAACAATCGGCGAGCCGTGGCATCGTCACGCGCGATCCTTCGAGCATTGTGCAGTGCAAAGACGAATACTGGGTGTTCTACACAGGGCGCGGCGTGCCGTCGTATCATTCGAAAGATCTCGTGAAATGGGAACGCGGTCCCGCCGTGTTTAAGACGGCACCGGCATGGGTTGCCGGAACCGTTCCGGAAAACCGCAACCTGTCCTGTTGGGCTCCCGATGTGATGAAGGTAGGCGACCACTACCTGCTTTATTATTCCGTTTCTTCGATGGGAAAAATGACCTCGGCCATCGGCTTGGCGACCAATCCCACCTTGGACCCGAACGATCCAGCGTATCATTGGACCGATGAAGGCGTCGTGGTGCGGACGCAGGAAGGTCAGCCGGGCGATGCTTACAATGCGATTGACCCGTCCGTATTTCACGACAACGACGGCAGCCTGTGGCTGACGTTTGGTTCTTATTGGACGGGCATCAAACTGATCCAACTTGATCCGCAGACCGGCAAACGGATTGCGCCGGATTCAAAGATCTATTCCCTGGCTTACAATAGCTCCATCGAAGCTTCCTATCTGTGCCGGCATGACGACTACTATTATCTGTTTGTGAACTGGGACGGCTGCTGTCAGGGAACCAACAGCTCCTACAACATTCGCATTGGGCGGAGCAAAACGGTCACCGGACCTTATCTGGACAAAGTCGGCGCGGACATGCTGCACAGCGGCGGCTCGATTTTTCTGGCGACAAAAATCGGTCCGTTGATCGGTCCGGGGCACGCGGGGACTTTGAGCGCGGAAGGCAAGAATTGGTTTACGTCTGATTTCGAGGGCGATGTTCGCATGAATGGCAGAGCGACTCTGGCGATCATGCCGCTCAAGTGGAATGCCGACGGCTGGCCGGAGGCGACGGTGAATGATGTCAAGCCGAACTCACCTGAGAAATCTGCGACTAAGTAAAAATCTCATGCAAGAATACAACGCCCGCATCAGACCGAATGAACTTCAGCACAAGCCCATGATGGTTGCACAGCTTTGGCCGAAAAGAACGAGTGTGTCGCGGCTGACTTTGCTAGGCCTCGCTCTGTTGTTTCTCGTCGCACCATGTCGGGCGGGCAGCAATGAAACTGGTTTTGTCCTAAAGGACGGCGACACGATGGTGTTCCTCGGCGACAGTATTACCGCTGCGAGGGGTTACACCAAGATCGTGGAGCTTTACACGCTGATGCGGCATCCCGAGGCGCGTGTGAAATTCTGGAACGCCGGTCAAGGCGGTGACACGGCATCCGGCGCGGTGTCGCGGCTGGAGCGCGATGTGTTTGCGCACGGCGCGACGGTGGTGACGGTTGCGTTTGGGATCAATGACATCGCTTGGGGCACGAAAGCGGATCAAGAACACAAACAGAAATACCTCGATGGGATCCGCACGATCGTGACCGAATGCCAGAAGCATCACATGCGCGTGTTCATTTGCTCGCCGGCGGTGTTGCACCAGGATCCGGAAAAAGCCGAAACTGAGTTTTTGCAGAAGATGGCGGACGAAGGCATGGCGCTGGCGAAATCACTCGGGGCCGGAACGATTGACATCTCGCGCGGAATGCGGGAAGTGCAGCGCAAAGTGGTGGCTGCGAATGCGCAGGAGAAAGATCCCAAAAATATCACGCGGCTGCATGTGGAAGACGGCATTCATCTGAATGAGCTCGGCCAGTTGACCATGGCGTGGGCGATGTTGAAAGGACTCGGCGCGGAAGCGGACGTTTCCGACGCGGCGGTGGATGCGGCGACGGCGAAAGTTGTCAGCGCTACGGGTTGCAAAATCACGGATATCAAAAAACTCCCGGATGGTGTGACGTTCGTGCGCTCGGATGCGGGATTGCCGATGAATCTTGGCGTGCTGAGCGCGCTGCAATATCGATTTGTTCCCGTGCCGGAGACGTTGAATCGTTATCAGCTTACAGTGAAAGGCCTGAACGCTGGGCGTTATACGGTGCGCGCGGAAGGACGTTTGCTCGGCACTTGGGACGCAACTCAATTGGCTGAAGGCGTGAACATCGCCTCGGCGACCGCGAATGGCTGGGAGCCGGGCGGTCCGTGGGATGCCCAGTCCGATGCCGTGAAGGAACTGGTGGACGCGCGGGACAAAATGTGGATGGGTGGTCGGATTCGCGCGCAGCATAATGATACTAATCCCAAAGCAGCGGCGCTCGCGAAGGAATTCGAGCGATCGGATCAACAGCTCACCGAGTTAGCGCGCGCCCAGGCCCGGCCCTATCCTTACCATTTTGAAGTGCGCGTGGCGCAGTAAGTAGCCCTGACCCAAACGAATTCAGGTTGTGAAAACGTTTCAAGGTTATCAGCTCATCAAGCCAGACGATCTTCCTTGGCGGCCGTTCAACCTGATGAAGATCCCAAACGCGGATTATCTGGAGCGCACGGGGAGCGAGAATCTCGGCGCGCGGCTCTGGCGGCTGCCGCCCCAAACCCGCTTCGGTGTCGCGCGGAGCACTCGGTGAAGGCGATCGGTGTTGGTAGTGTTTGTGGTCACACTGTCGTTGGGCTGTTGCCTTTCATTACTACCACGCGCGAATATTTGATGTAAAAATTGCGTGTGACCAGGTGCCGGTGATTTAACCATTGATTGCCTTGAAATTTGTGTTTCTCGTCGGCAGCATTCATCCATGTCCGCTACATTCTCGCGCCCAGCCGATTCTTCAACTCCGCTGCAGCGGGTCATGTCCATTGATGCGCTTCGCGGCATGGACATGTTCTTCATCGTCGGGGTGGAGGAAGTCTTCGAGGCGCTCTCGGCGATGTTTCCAATGACTCCCAGCTTGAACGACCGGCTACAACACGCCCCGTGGGCCGGGTTCCATTTCTATGATCTGATCTTTCCGCTCTTTGCCTTCATCGTCGGGGCGTCATTGGTGTTTTCCCTCTCCAAGTCCGTCGCCACCGACGGCAAAGCGGGAACCTCGCGGAAGATTCTCAAACGCAGTTTGATTCTCTATCTGCTGGGAATTCTGATCTACGGCGGCATTCACGGTGGGATTGAGCACGTCCGACTACTCGGAGTGCTCCAGCGGCTGGCGCTGTGTTTCGGCGCGGCAGGTCTGGCGTTTGTCTGGCTGAGTCCGCGCAAGCTGGTCGCACTCACGGTTTCGCTGCTCGTTGGTTATTGGGCGATGCTCACCTTCATTTCCGTCCCGGGCTTCGGCGCGGGAGACTTTGCCGAGGGGCACAACCTCACCAACTGGATTGACAGGATGTATCTGCCGTTTCGCAAATGGGATGGCGACCACGATCCGGAGGGCATCCTCAGCACGCTGCCAGCGATTGCTTCGAGCTTGCTGGGGGTCTTCGCCGGTTTGCTGATCAAGAATCCGGCGGTCGCACCGGCCCGGAAGGTTCGGTTGCTGGTGCTGTGGGGCATCGCCGGCGTGGTGGCGGGACTCCTGTGGCATCTTCAGTTTCCGATCATCAAGAAGATCTGGAGTTCATCCTTTGTTCTATTCACAGCCGGGATCAGTTCACTATTATTAGCGTGCTTCTACTACGTCATCGACATGAAGAACCACCGGGGTTGGTGTCGGCCGTTTGTGTGGATCGGGATGAATGCGATCACGATCTATCTGATCGCCCACTTCGTAAAACTGGAAGGCATCGCGGACTGCTTTGTCGGCGGTGAAATCAACGCGGCGCTCGAGCGCGTTCACCCCGGCTTGGGCGCGTTGGTGACGGCGCTCCTGGCACTCAGCTTTTCCTTTCTGATTTGCGGGTTTCTATTCCAGCGCAAGATTTTCCTCCGCGTTTAGGGGCTGCCCAATCAATTTTCAGCATCGCTTTTGGCTGGCACCCGCCGGCCGAGGAGCAGTTTTACCAAGCCGAAGAAAAGCACGGCACTTAGCAGGGCCAGGCCCGATTCCATGAAAAACATGCCAGCGGAATTCCAGCGGTCGTGCGCCCAGCCATCAAGGTTGGTCATGTAATAGATGGGCATGTTGGATAGGGAAGCCAGGGCGTTATACTTGGTGGCCGCCGCGCCTTTGCCGATGACCTCCAGCACAAATGCCGAGAAGGCGGCGTAGGCCAGCCCCGAGGTGAAGGTATAAATGGAAACCCACACGACAAACATGATTTGGCTGCGCGGCATCAGGGCCATGGCTACGCCCGCTCCGGCCTGCAAAATGCCGAACAGGAGGTAGGCTTGCTTGCGATCCATCCGGTCGCAGACGAAGCCGCCGACGATGCAGCCGACGGCGGAGATGACGCCGCCGAGCACGCCAGTGATCAGCGCCACGGTGTTCGACGATGCGTCCCATTCGCCAGCGATGGAGGGAAACACCACTGCGCCCGTGCCGATGGGCAGGAAGCATAGGATGAAAGCCAGCATGCCGGAACGGTTGCGGATCAACTGCCAGAGGTCTTTTAATGTGGCGGCGAGACTTTTGAAAATAGTCGAGTTCACCTGTGGTCGCTCTGGTGTGGGCACGAGGGCCAATGCCGTGCAGCAGACAAAGCAAAGGCCACCTACGATGCCACTGGCCATCCACGGCGCGGGGAGGCGCTCGACCATGAACAAGCCCAAGCCGCCGCCGATGCCGCCGCCACCGAGATTGCCGGCCTGAAACCAGCCGGACGCATGGCCCTTCAATTCATCCGGCGTGCTGTGGGCGAGCAGACTTTCGACCGCCATGCCGAGGACGGTGCTGGCGAGATTCGTCAGAAAAACCACCGAGGACAAGGCGGTCAACCCGACTTTGGTCGCGGGAAACCAACCCATTGCGGCAATGCCCGTGGCGCAGAGGATGCCGGCGAGGATATACCAGCGTTTCTGAGTCAGCGTGATGTCCACGACCGGCGCCCAAAAAAACTTCCAGGTCTGTGGCAACATGCCCATCGCCACCAGGGCCGCGATTTGACTGACGGACGCGCCAGCCTGCTTGAGTTGGTAAGCCAGCGTCACAGACACATAGCCGCTGACCACGCCAAAAGGAACGATCAGAACCATGAACACCCAGGGATGAATGTGCCGCGGATTCATGCGGATGGCTGGAGCGGGCGCGTCATCTGGGGCGTAAAGCAATCACGCGCGAAAGGATGCCGCGGGGAAAGGGAAAAAGAAAACAATTATTCAAGCGTCCGGGTGCCCGCAGGTTTCAAATGAAACCTGCGGGTGGCGCGGAGGCGGTCCGCGTCGGGTGAATATTGATTTCTGGGGCGGCGCGGAATCTGAACGCCGAGAGCGGGTGAGTGTTTGCCATGCGTCCTTCAGTGCGAAGCGGCTGCGGCGGGTCTCCGCGACCCAGCCGGCGAAAGGTTCAACGTGCTGAGATATTTGCCGGTGCGGCAGTGTATGCGAACGCTGCGGCGACTGGCTTTCAGCCCAGTCGCGCCGTGGCCGAATCACGTTTCCATTTTGTCTGAGCGTGCGTTACGATTTGACGATGACGATTCCAAAAATATTTTCCCCCGGAATTCTCTCCGTTTTCTCGCTGGGTAGCATCTTGGTGTGCGTCGGAGTATGGAGCGCTCGCGGCGGCGAACTCCCTCCGCTGATGCGGGAATTCATTGGCATCAATGGGCACACGGTGCAATTCAAGCCGGACCTTTACCGCCCGGTGTGCGGTGTGGTGCGGGATTATCATCCGGTGGAATGGGACTTGGGCAAGGATACTGCGGAACTGCCGGGGTTTCCGTTCGCCAAGAACGGTGTGGATTGGAATCAGGTTTATGGTTCGTGGCGCGCCAAAGGCTGGAACATTGACGCCTGCCTGATGTTTGAATCGGTCAAGCCGGCCGACTGGGACAACCTCCAAGCCGACGCCCGGGCTTATGGCCGGGCGTTTGCGCATGGCTTCGGACCTTCGGGCAAACGGAAGCTCGTGGACGCGGTGGAAATCGGCAACGAGCCGGGCAAGTGGAGTGATGCGGACTATTCGCGGATGTTTCAGGCGCTGGCCGAAGGCGTGCGGGCCGGCGATCCCAAACTGAAAATCGCGACGTGTAATCTCACCACCGGCAAGAGCAGTGATTACGAGAAGAGCGTCGAGTGCGTGGCGAAGTTTCCCGAATTATTCGATGTGTTGAATGTTCACAGCTACGCGCAACTCGAAGGCTGGCCGACGTGGCGGCGGAGTTTTCCCGAAGACCCGAAGCTGCCGCATTATCTCCAAGACGTGGCGGCGCTCTGCCAGTGGCGCGATGCGCACGCGCCGGGCAAGCCGGTGTGGATCACGGAATTTGGCTATGACAGCAGCACGAAGCCGCCGGAGCCGCAGGGTGATTTTGCCAAATGGATTGGCGTGACGGACACGCAACAAGCGCAATGGCTCGTGCGTTCGCTGCTGGTGTTTTCGGCGATGCCGGTCGAGCGCGCCTATATTTATTTCTTCAACGACGAGGACAAGCCGAGTCTTCACGCCAGCGCGGGCGTCACCCGAAATTTCCAACCGAAGCCTTCCTTCCATGCGCTCGCTCACTTGCAGCAGGTGCTGGGCGAGTATCGCTTTCACCGCATCGTCACCAATGAATCCGGTCGCTTGCGGGTGCAGGAGTATCGGAATGATTCCAAGAAAGTCATTTGGGTCGTGTGGTCGCCGACCGGTGCGGGCAGAAATTTCACGGTCGCGCTTGCCAATGTTCCCGGCAAGCTTGTGGGCGCGCAGCGGATGCCGCTCACCGCCGATTCGGCGGGCCAACCCGTGCCCACCCAAGCGGATCGCGGGCTGCTCACGGCGTCCGTGGATGAAAGTCCGCTCTATCTGTTCTTCGACCCACCCTGAAGCCGGAGCGGTCCCACCCTTTTGGCCTCATGTCGGCGAGAGGTTGTCATCGCACGCGGCAAAAGTAACAGTTTGCCAGGCCGTGGCGGTAGTTATAGCCTGCTTTCGTGCGACTAATAAACTGGATGCGAAAATGCAGTTGGTTCGCGTTATTGCTTGCGGCCGGCGCGGTGGATTCACTTTGCGCCCAGGAGCCGCCGCCGCAGATTTTCTTCCTCCACCTGAAACTGGAAAGCAATCAGGTGGCGCTGGTCTCGGCCGCGCTGGCGCCGGGAAAACTCAAACAAATTTCCGAACCTCATCCAGCCTTCGATCTGGAAGTGACCACGGCCGCCGGCCTGGTGCTCTGGACCAATAACGTGGCCGACCCTTCGCGACGTCATCTGGAGTATGAAGCCCCCGACCATCCGGGACAGATTCTCAACCAGGAAGTGCAATTGACGAACACGGAATTTTCGGTCCGCGTGCCGGTGTTTCCCGACGCACATCAAGTGAACTTTTTTCTCGTGCCAGCGCTCACCGAAACCAATGGCGCGGCCGTCCGCCCCTTGGTGGGCAATGTGCCGGCACCGTCGCGAAAAGCAATTGGCACCATCCTGTTGCCGTCAACCGCCAAATAATCTTCATGAAACGACGCTGGCTACTCTGGCTGCTGTTTGGCGTGGTGCCAACGGCATTTGTCCCGACGCTGCTTGGGCAGGCAACGATGACCACCATCCGCACGAACGGGCCGACCAGCGCGCGCATTAACCTGGTCTATCTCGCCGAAGGCTACACCACCGTCCAGTTGCCGCAGTTCCTGGTGGATGTCACCAACACCATGAACAAGCTGCTGACGATTCCGCCCTGGAGTTCCTACAGCAACTATTTCAACGTGTTTGCGATTTCGGTGGCGTCGGTTCAGTCCGGCTCCGACCATTACACGCCGACGACGAACCTGGTGAACACTTACTTTAACTCGACGTTCGACAGTTATGGCACGCAGCGGTTGCTGACCATTCCGCCGAATGACCGGGACGGAAATTACAATGACGGTTACGGCAAGGTGGTGGCCTTGCTGCAACAGTTCGTGCCCGAATACGACGTGGCCGGTTTGATTGTGAACGACACGGTTTATGGCGGTTCGGGCGGACAATATCTCCTGGCGTCCGTGAACAGTGCTTCGGGCGAAATTGCCAATCACGAGATCGGTCATACTTTTGCCAAACTCGGTGATGAATACTCTACGGCTTACCCGGGCTATCCGGACGTGGAAGAACCGAACACCACTACGAACGCAACCCGCGGGGTGAAATGGAACGATTGGATACTCCCGGCCACCCTGGTTCCCACGCCCGACGTTTCCTCCAACTACACCGTGGAGGGAGTGTTTGAAGGCGCGCACTATCACGCGACGGGCTGGTATCGTCCTAAACACGACTGCAAGATGCGCACGCTGGGCGTGGCTTATTGTGAAGTCTGCGCCCAGGAACTGGTGCTGTCTTATTACAACGCCCTCCGCCCAATCCAGGCCAAGTCCCCGGCCGCCACCAATTTTTTCTTCGGCGGGCCCGGCACGATGGCGGCCTTCAATATTGCGATTCTCAAGCCGCCGACGAACAGCCTGGCTGTGCAATGGTTCACCAACGGCGTGGCCGTTGGTTTTGCGACCACAACTAACTTCGCCATCACCGCCGCACAGCTTGCGCCTGGCACCACAAATGAAGTCAAAGTGGTGGTTCACGACGCGACGGGATATGTCCGCACCGATCCCACCAGCAAGCTCTGGCAAACTAACATTTGGAGGCAATTCGTCATGGGCGCCCCGGCAATCACCAATCCGAGATGGACGGGAACGAACTTCACGCTCGCCGTAGCTTCCGTGGCCGGCTTCAATTACGTTTTGGAATTCAAGAACACACTCACGGATCCAAGCTGGACGGCCATTCAAACCAACCCTGGCACCGGTGGTTCCGTTGCCCTGACAAATACCGGGCCGGTCGGATCAAACCGGTTTTATCATGTGCGGGTGCAACCGTAATTCGACTTAATGACGACCGATTGGACTTCGGTAGGCGAGCTTAATTGCGTTCGGTTATATGCCTAAACTTTCAACTCGGAGAGTCCGTAATCCCGGCCAACGACTGTTTGATCGCGCCAACCTTGCCCGGGATCACGGCAAGCTCGACGACGCCGAGTCGCTTTATCGGCAATCGCTCGCGCTGCGGAAAAAGGTTCTCGGCTTGGAGTGCCCCGAAGTGGCCCAGAGCCTGAATCAGCTCGCTAACCTGCTTTCGGAACAAGGTCGGCATGAGGAGGCCGAGCCGCTCTATTGGGAATCGCTGGCGTTGCGAAAGAAGCTGCTCGGCATGGAGCATCGCGACGTGGCATCGAGCTTGAGCAATCTTGCGAATCTGCTGCAAGCCACCGACCGTTGCGCGGCGGCGGAGCGGCTTTATCGGGCATCGCTGAAACTAAGGAAGAAAAACTACGGCCCCCGCCATCAAAATGTGGCCATGTGCCTGAGCAACCTCGCCATTCTCATGCAGACTACGGGCCGCAGCGCGCAGGCGGAATCCTATTTCAAACAAGCCGTGGCGATGCTGGAAGCCACGGCCGGTCCCGCGCATCCGCTGACCGCCTATACCAAAGCCAACCTCGCCGACTTCCTGCGACTCGCCGGCCGCATCACCGAGGCGCGGCCCTTGGCCAAGGAAGCCTTGAAAGATTTGCGCCAGACGCTGCCGACGGGGCATCGCTATGTCCAATGGGCGCGCGAAGTTATTGCGAACTTCCCAACCGCGTGACCGAAGGCCACTCTTGTGTCTTTGTTGGCCCCGCGCTCATTCCGCGTTGCCACTTTCGGAGGAATTGCTGAAACTGCGCCTCACCACATGAACAAGCTGTTTTCTTTCCGCCTCGCACTGGGTCTGGCGATTTCAACGCTGGGTTGCATTAAGCTCCTGGCCGCCGACTCGGGCGTTATTTTGGAGCAAACCGAAAAGCAGTTGCGAGTGACGTGGCCGATCTCCGAACAGGAAAACGGCGTGGCGGTTTTCAGTTTGGATGAAACCAAGCCGCTCATTGAATCGCTTGGCATCGCGGCCTCGCGTCAGCCAGCGAGCGTGGTGATGAAGGCGTTGAATCCGGTGACGCTGCTCACGGTGGGGAGTCGTGATTCCAAGAATCCACAAGGCTGGGGCGCGTTTTTCGACAAGACCTCGACGCGACCTTACGAGACCTTTCTGGTCGCGCTGGGCAAGCGCCGTGTGCAAACCACGAACGAGGGCAATCGCACCACGATCCGTCTCGCTGACGCCTCGGCCGGCGGATTTAGCGGCGACGTGCGCTGCACGTTTTTTCGCAACAGCCCGCTCATCCACCTCGAAACGGTCATGACAACCAAGGAGGATTGGCGCGCGATTATTTACGACACTGGGCTGGCAAGCGCCACACCGGATTGGGATTGGATGGGTTGGAATGACACCAGCGGAAATTTTCAAAGCGCGAAGCTGAATCCGTCGGCGGCGGCGGAACCGCTGGCCGTGGCCGGCCGCGCGTTGGTCGCCAGTGGCCGCACCGGTTCGCTGGCAGTATTCCCCGCGCCGCACCAGTTTTTCTATCCGCAGGACGAGGCGTTCAACAACAAATTCGTCTGGTATGGGCGGGATTACGCCAAGCGGGTGGGAGATTTTGGTTTCGGCATTCGCCAGTCCCCGACCGGCGACGATCGTTATGTGCCGTGGTTCAACGCGCCGCCCGGCACGGAGCAGCACCTCGGCGTTTTTTATTTGCTCACGCGCGGCGATGCGCGGTCGGCGCTCGCGGAAGTCGCGCGCTACACGCATGGCGATCGTTACAAAAGGCTGCCCGATCATTTGACCTACACGAGTCATTATCATGTGGAGCATTCCAAGAATTTTCTCGAAAGGCAGAAACAGCAGCAGACAACCGGCGTGCCGCGCGGGCTGGAAACGCCGGGCTTCGTGAAGACGTTCAAGGCGCGCGGCGTGGATATCGCGCATCTTGCGGAGTTTCATTACGAGGATGGTTCGCGTTTGTCCGAGACGAACCGGCTGGCCAAGCTGAAGGTGATGCATGATGAGTTGCGCCGGCTTTCCGACGGGGAATTGCTGCTGCTTCCGGGCGAAGAACCGAATGTGCAGCTCGGCGGTCATTGGATGAGCCTCTTCCCGAAGCCGGTGAACTGGACGTTGAATCGCCCGGAAGGCACACCGTTCGTCGAGGAAGTCGCCGGCTACGGTAAAGTCTATCATGTCGGGAGTCCCGCCGATGTGCTCCAGTTGTTCGAGGCGGAGCACGGACTTTTTTGGACCGCCCATCCGCGCATCAAGGCATCATTCGGCTTTCCCGATCAATACAAGGACACGGCATTTTTCCATTCCGACCGTTTTCTTGGCGGCGCGTGGAAGGCGATGCCGGCGGATCTGTCGCGCCCCACGCTCGGCTGGCGCGTGTTGGATTTGCTTGATGACATGTCGAACTGGGGCGCGAAGAAACAAGCCCCTGGCGAGGTGGACACGTTCCGCATGGAGCCGGACTACGAAACCTACGCGCACATGAACATCAACTATCTCCGGCTCGCGAAACTGCCGCGCTACGACGATGGCTGGCAGCCGGTGCTGGAGGCGTTGCGCGGCGGCGAATTTTTCACGACCACCGGCGAAATCTTGATTTCACGTTTCACCGTGGGCGGCCAGCAAAGTGGCCAAACGCTGAAGCTCCGCAACAACGACCAGCCGGTGTTGGCCGCGGAACTCGAATGGACTTTCCCGCTCGCGTTCGCCGAAGTGATTTCCGGCGACGGCGAGAAAGTTTTTCGCCAGCGCATGGATCTCACCGACACCGGGAGTTTCGGCACCCGCACGCTGCGGCTGCCACTCGATTTGAAAGGCCGCACCTGGGTGCGTCTGGAAGTCTGGGACATTGCGGCGAACGGCGCTTTCACGCAGCCGGTATGGCTGGTGGGCGGGAAAGCCGAGTGACTCCCGTTGTGCCGGCGGCCCGAATCCGGCTTGAGGACGAGCGCCAGGCGGTCCAGCTTGCCGGAGCTTTCATGGCCGTCCCTTGCGCGTCGCGGCGGAGGCGGCTGGCCGGGCAGCTTTTTTCTTGGCCGGGCTTAGTCCGAAGGTTACGCTCCCACACTAGATGATGAGGCAAATTCTCGAAAATGCGGAACGCAAGTCTATGGGTGCATCCGAACGGCAAAAAGTGCTTGTGGAATGGAATCAGACGCGGCAGGACTATCCGCGCCAAGCTTGTTTGCATGAGTTGTTCGAGGCGCAGGCGGCGCAATCCCCGCAAGCGGTGGCCGTCGAGAGCCAGGGGGAACGGCTGACCTATGAGCAGTTGAACACCCGGGCGAACCAACTTGCGCGGCACTTGCAGGATCTCGGCGTGCGGCCCGAAGTCTTGGTGGGCATCAGCCTGGATTCTTCGCTGACTTTGCTCGTGGCACTGCTGGCGGTTTTGAAAGCCGGCGGGGCCTATGTCCCCCTTGATCCGGCCTATCCGCACGAACGGCTGGATTTCATGATCCGTGATTCGGGGATGCAGATCGTGCTTACCGAGGGGAAATTCAACGGCCGGGCCGTGTTTCAAAACGTGCGGGTCGTGCGCGCCGATGCTGTTTTTTCCGCGTCTGGTTTGGCGCAAGAGAATTTGTCCAGCGGGGTGGAGGCGGAGAATCTCGCTTACGTCATCTATACCTCCGGCTCAACCGGGCGGCCGAAAGGCGTCATGGTGCCGCACCGTGGGCTGGTCAATTATCTGGTCTGGGCGGCAGCGGCCTATCAGGTGGTGCGCGGTGACGGAGCGTTGGTGCATTCCTCCATTTCCTTCGATCTGACGATCACGGGTCTCTTTGCGCCCCTGTTGGTGGGACGCTGTGTCCACTTGTTGCCGCAAGACCAGAACCTCGACCGGCTCGCCAACACGTTGCGCCACGCGGGAGATTTCAGCCTGGTCAAAATCACCCCGGCGCATCTCGAAATGCTCGGGGCCCAGTTCGCCAAAGACGGCGCGATTGCCGCCACCCGGGCCTTCATCATTGGCGGGGAAGCGCTGTTCGGCGAAAGTCTGGATACCTGGCGGCAATGCGCGCCCGGGGCCTTGCTGGTGAATGAGTATGGACCAACGGAGACGGTCGTGGGCTGTTGTGTTTATTTTGTGCCGAAAGACCGGGGGTTTACGGGCGCGATTCCGATCGGCCGGCCCATTGCCAATACGCAGCTCTATGTGCTGGATGCCAAACGCGAGCCGGTGCCGATCGGCGCGACCGGCGAATTGTATATCGCCGGCGACGGGGTTGCGCGAGGCTACTGGAACCAGCCGGAGTTGACCGCCGAGTTGTTCGTGACCAATCCCTTCCTCGCCGAGGTGGAGCACACTTCCGCCACCATGTATCGCACCGGGGACCTGGTGCGTTATCTGCCGGATGGGAACCTGGAATTTCTGGGCCGCGTGGATGAGCAAATCAAGATTCGCGGCTACCGCATCGAGCCGGCGGAGATTGAAGCCGCATTGCTGACCCATGCCTCCGTGCGCGGTGCCGTGGTGATGGCTCGCGCCGACCCGGCGGGCGACAAGCAACTCGCGGCCTACCTCGTCCCGGCCACCGCGCCGCCGCCCACCGCCTCCGAATTGCGTGCCCATCTGAAGACGAAGGTCCCGGACTATTTGATCCCGACCGTTTTTTTGTTCGTGCCGGAGTTTCCTTTGACGCCAAACGGCAAGGTGAATCGTCGCGCGTTGCCGGAGGTTGCCACCGAACTGGGGGCGGGATCTGAATACGTCGCGCCGGAGACCGAGATCGAGCGCCAGTTGGCCTCGATTTGGAAAGACTTGTTGCAACAACCGGTTGGATTGCACGACAACTTTTTCGAACGGGGCGGACATTCGCTGCTCGCCGTTCGGTTGGTCGCGCAAATCAACCAGACGCTGGGATCGGATCTTGACGCCCTGACCCTTTATCAAAAACCCACGATCTACGAACTTGCCGGGGTCTTGCGGCGCGAAGTTGCTCGCGACCGGGTGGCCAAGTTCTTTGCCATTGGTTCCCCCACCGGTGGTCGCAGGGTCATTTTCCTGAATCCGCCGCTGGAATTCGTCCGGGTCGCCAACCTGATGCGGGGCCAGGCCGCGTTCTACATCAGCGAAGTGCCCTTCGCGGACACGGTGGTCGCGGCGGCGCGGCGCTACGAAACCAGCGCCTATCCCAGCCTGGCCGAGTTGGTGGCACCGCATGTGACCTTGATTCTTGGCAGCGGCCTGCGGGGGCCGGTGAATCTCGCCGGCTATTCGTCCTATGGCACGATTGCCTTCGAAGTCGCCCATCGGTTGCAGGCGGCGGGCATGGAGGTTGAAGATGTCTTTCTGTTCGACGCCGACATGCAGCCGTCCCGCTTTAACCTGTTAAAAGTGTTGGTCCAAAGGCATGTCCACCATACAAAAACGAAGGGCTTTAGCTACCTCTGGGACCGCGTGCGGGGGCGTTGGCAGCGCCGCCAGCAGCGGCATCAAGAGCAGGTGACCGCTCGCGAAGCCCCCGTGCCGGATGCCTGTGTTTCAAACGGGGAAATTCCCTGGCCCATTTTCCAGCGCATTTGGGATCACGCTTTGCGCGGTTACCAACCGCAGCGGCTGGGCTGCCACGGCGTGCTGTTTCGCGCCACGACCACCATTTATGGCGACATCCACGATCATGATGGCTGCCTCGGCTGGAAAGATCGGTTCGCGCTTGGCTTGGAGATTATCGAGACCCCCGGCGACCACGTCACGATGTGGACGGAGCCGGAGGTGCAGGTGTTGAGCCGGGCCTGGCATCATTCGCTGCAAAAACTTTCCCAGTCCGCCCGGACCCTCCTGTGCTCCGCGCCGACGGTGCTGGCGGCGATCACTTGCAGCATTTGAAGCCGGGGCAAACTATCATCGCAGTCGCCGACCCAGGCGCGACGAGTGCCGCCGAAGCGGCTGTTTTGCGCACGCAACTGTTGGCCAAGGCGGAATGGCAGAGCATCCGGCGCTTCGTTGGATCCGAACTGCAGCATGATCGCGTGGTCGCCTGGTCCTTGGTCCGGCTGGGACTCTCGCAGGCTTTCCCGGTGCGGCCGAACGAGTGGGTTTTTTCCCGGCGGGAAGATCAGCGTCCGTTTGTGCTCGCGCCGCGCGGCTTGCCACCGTTCCAATTCAGCCTGTCCCACACCAGTGGGTTGATCGCATTGCTGGTGACGTCGGCCGCCCAGGGCGGCGTGGACGCCGAGCGAATGGAGCGCACCGAGGATCTGCCGCTGGTCGCGTCGAACATCTGTGCGCCCAGCGAACTGGCGGCGCTGAAACTCCTTTCTGGCGCGGCGTGGCAGGAACGATTTTTTGAGTTTTGGACGCTGAAGGAAGCCTACGCCAAAGCCCGTGGCCCCGGCCCTTCGCTGCGCTGGTCGGACGTGGCCTTTGAGATCGAGGCCCGACGTCGGGTGAAGGTTCGATTCGCTTCCGAGGTGGCCGGCCAGCCCGCCGGTTGGCAGTTCTGGCGACATCGCATCAGGACCGGACACATGCTGGCGGTGGCGCTGCGCGGTGATCCCGGTGACGCCGGCATCGCCTTGCAACCAGTTACCGTGCGGGCGGTCGAGCAGAACGCCTGGCTTGAAATGTTGGGCGGGAGTTCTTCGCTGTAGTCAGGGTGACCGGTGGGCGACAGGTAACGGGGACTTGATTACGTATTTGCCAAGAAAAGGTGGTCGGAGCGACAGGATTTGAATGGCCCATAAAACCCTTTGTTTTCAAGGCTTCTGTGCGTTTTTGAGACAGCCGCGACGGGCGCAATTTACGCAGTTCGGATTGAATTGAGGATTTCATAACCACTCACCTTTGACATCTTTCTGGTTTTCAGATGGCCGCGAGATTGTAAAAAATCTGCCGGAACGCTTCTTTGGGGTCGGGCTGGTTCATTTGCGCGGCCCTTTGTGGCTCAAGGGTGGTTGATTAAATCGGTCAATTGGCTGAGTAGTTAAACCTTTGCTCTCGATCACGAGCTTGGGAGGGAAGGACAGTTGCCCTTGATTCTTTTCCACGGCTTCGATAGCCGCGATTAGCAGCATGCGCGCGACAGCCTGCCGGTTCAATGCCCTGCCGGCCATTCTATCCAAAACCTCGACCTCTGCGTTTTCTAGCCGGATGTTAACAAGTGTGGTTTCCATAGCATAACCTTTGGTTAGTGTGCTCCCTTATGACAGGTTGCGTTCGGTTGCTCAATGTTATAATTGTTGTTGACTACAACAAATGATGTTGGCAATGTTTTGGCGCATGACACTTCAAACCATCCTCCGAAACATGACCGATGCTGGGAAGCCGGTCCATCTCGTCCACCTCCACCGGCTGTTAAAGGCCTTGTGGATTAAACCGCTGGGGCGCTCGCGTCCACAGAACTACCCAGAAGACACCGCCACGCGCGTGTTGGAACATCTGGGCATCACGCCGGCGGCGCTGCCGCAGCGGCAATCAATCCAGTCGGCGCTCGCCGATCTGGGCCTTAAACCAAGAACCTCCAAACTCGTCACCGCCGCGCAACTCCGCGCGGCCAAACCCTCCAAAAAGAAAGGAACAAAGTGAGATTCAAATTCGCCCTCAGTAAATCCGGCGCGGCGGGCATCTTCGACAAACTCAGCAATCGGTTTTTCCCGATGACGGTCCGGCTGGCGCTGGCAGAGATTAACACTTGGAACCAAAACCCCACGCTGGCAGACACGTTTTTCAGCGTGGCCGTGCTGGCCAAAACCGGCAACGGCTTTTATGTGTGCGACGAGGAGGGCAAACTATGAAGCCCGATCTTTGCCCCGTCTGGCGCGTGAATGGCTTCCGGCAACTCGCCGGCGGCGGCAGTGTGGAAATGCTCGCGACGGCGCTCGGTAGCACGGAAGAAAAAGCGCGGGCGTTTTTTCATCGCGTGGTGAATAAGCCGCATATTTCCAACGGAACGGAACGGCGGATCTGGGCGGACCACGAATTGACCTTTACCCGCGAAGGAGGCGAACAATGAGCGACGCGATTACGGGGCACTGGTTTTGCAGCCAGTGCAATGACATTGTGAATAAGCCGGCCCCGGTGGGGCGGTGGGATTCGTTCCAGGATGCGTTCTGTCCCGTGTGCCGGCGGTCGTCGGCGTTTTGGGTGAAACACATCCCCACACGTTCCACGGTGACACCGGAGCGGGCGAAATTCCTGTTCGCCAAGATGCGGGAGAACTTTCAACCGGGGGACGTGATATGAATTGCGCGAAATGTGCGGTGAAGTATCAGGGCAACGTCAACCACCGGCCCCGGCTGGCGGTGAGGCCGCTGGTGAAACTCCATGCGGTGGGCGATCACGACAAGTATTTCTGCCCGGTGTGCCGGGCGATTTATTTTTTCCCCACGGACGAACGCGGGGAGCAACTCTCCTTTAATCAACGGCTCACCCTGGCGTGACGTGAAATTCTGGACGCTCAAGGATTTGGCCGTGGCGATGCAGTTGCATCCGCGCACGGTCAAGCGTTGGTGGAAACTCCTCAACGTCAAGCCGAGCGTGGCGGGCAATGGTTGTCACCGTTGGACCGAACGCCGCGCGAAGCTCTTATTGAAGCGCTGGTCCGCTTACTGGACGGCGCGCGGCCACTCGCCGCAAGTCATCTCCCAAAAATATGCCGGCGGTTATGATGACCCGGCACAGTTGAAATTCCGTTTTCTCAAAAAATGAAAATTACGTTGTCGGACGGTTTCATGGAGGCGGCGATCGAGCCGCAAGATTTAGAGTTGGAAGTGCCCTGTCCGGCTTGCCGGCTGGGGAAAAACCCAAGTGGCGGGGAATGCTCGACCTGTCGCGGGAAGAACTACGTAGTCACGCCGATTGGGCGGCAAATACTGTCGTTTGTCATCGCCAACGCCAAAGACTTCCGCGCGGGAAAGATTTGATTATGTCTAAACACAAAGAATTTGAGCGGGTGGCCGTGTCGGGGCTGGTCAACGTCGTGGACGCGGACGCGGTGGGCAAAGTGCCGTTGCACTGTTGCCACGGCAAATGGTATGGCCCGAACAGCGAGGGCGGTTTTTCGAGCTACAAAGACACGCAAGCCGGCGCGCTCCTGGGGCAGTTCGGTTACAGCCGGACGCAAAAGAACGACAAGGGTAACTCGGAGGCGGAAGTCGTGCTGCTCTGGCTAATGCAAAATCGTTCGGTGGACTACGCCGGCCCGCTGGCGGGCTATCCCGTTGGCCGTCACTTTATGGGCCAGCAGCGCGTGCTGGTGACCGAGGCGTTGCGCTTGGTGGAACCCCAGGCGGGGAAGTGGAAAACGATTCAGCAGTTGACGCAATCGCTGTTGGACGACCCGGACCACGATCAAATCACCGCGTTCTACACCGTGGCGGCGGCACGGCTGCGTTATCTCCGCGCGCGGATGGCCAAGCCCGGGGAGCAACCGTTTATTCCGTGCCCGTGCCTGGCGCTGTTCGGTGAGTTCCAGTCGGGCAAATCGGCGTTGATTGATCTGGTGTTGGCCCCGCTGTTCGGCGGTCGCAAGGCGGACCCGCTGGCGTTTCTAAAGGAAGGGAAATTCAACAAGGATTTGTTTCCAGCGGCGTTGCTGGTGATGGATGACAAGGGCGCATCGGCCAATCTGGACGAACGGCGGCAGCGGGGCGACGCGCTCAAATCCGTCATCATGTCTGAATATCAGCGCATGGAGGGCAAAGGCGTGGATGCGTTGATGGTCTCGCCATTTTGGTGGCTCATCATCGCGGGTAACATGGAAGATTCTTCGCTGAACATCGCCCCGGCGCTGAATGACTCGATGCGGGACAAAATTATTTTCCTGAAATGCCGGCGCGCGGACGGCTTACCCACGACGGAGGCGGAAAAAACGGAGTGGGTTAAAAAGATTCGGGAGGAACTGCCCGCGTTCGCTGATTTTCTTTTGAAGTGGAAAGTGCCCAAGCGAACGGTGTTGAACAAGCGCAGTCGCGTGATTGATTTCTGGCACCCAGAGATTGCCGCCGCGCTGCTCGAAAAACAGCCGGAGTGCAAAGCCATTGAAGTCATTGACCTGCTCGACCTGGCCCCGTGGAAGGGCACGGCCACGGAGTTTTACAACGCCATCCGCGACGTGGACAAGGGCGGGCATCACGAACGGCTGTTTTCGTCCATTGATAAATGCGGGCGGATGCTCTCTGAACTCGCCAAGACGATGCCGCTCCGCATCGTCAAGACCACGCCGCAAAACATCTCGCACTACGAAATCACCCGGAAACAAAAATGAACGTCATTTACCGATGCTCCGAGTGCGGCGCGTGGTTGACTCGATATTTCGCCAACAGTTTTTTGCGTTGGCCGGAGACCTGCGGCCCGATCTGCGCGCGCCAGCGCAAGACGCGGCGGCAAAAGGAGCGGCGGTTAAAACTGAGGCAAGCATCGGTCGAAAATCCTTAATCCCATCGTCGGCAAGTGCCGACGATTTTTTTTGCAGAAAAAAGGGCAAGACGCTTTGAATGAAAAGAATTTTTCGCCAAGTCTTTTGCGCGGTCGCGGCACGCTCTTTATACGCGCAACCGTAAAACAGTCCAACCTTGTCCAACTTGTCCCACCTATTTTAATTTTTTCAAAGGGGTAGTGGGACAAGGTTGGTGTGTTTGGCCGCTCCTCGCGCTACGCTACACACACGGGTAAAAACCGCTCACGTCTGCCATCTGCACAGAAAAACGGCGTTCTGACAGCATTGGGACGCACTGACCAACAACCAACAACCTCGAAAAAATTATGGCCGATGACATACCTCCGACTGCCCCTGAAACACCAGAAGTTCCGACCGCCACGCCGGACCCGGAAGTTCAAGCCCCGCCGCCCGCAACCAAGCTCGTGGTCCACGGCGTCAAGTCTGAACGCGAAATTGAACTCGAAGCCCGCGTAGAAGCGGCGGAGAAAAAACAGCGCGACGAGGAATTTATCGCCGCCGAAAAGGAACGCGAAGCGCAGGAACTCAAACGCATCCCGGCCCCGCCGCGCGCCAAGCCGGTCAAGAAACACAACTGGCTCGCGCCGATCATCGGCGCGGATGACGAGGAAGACTGAGGGCCATTCAAAATTAAAAATTAAAAATTAAAAATTGCCCATGAATGAAATTCTTAAATCGGTTCCGCCGGCCCAGCCCGGGGCTAAGCCAGTGGCGGCAACGACCGGGCAGCCCGCTCCTGTGGCTGCTCCGGCGGGTCAATCGGTCCCGCTCTTTGGCGGTCATCGCGGCGGCGGAAAGAAGCGCGCGGATGGCCTGCCAGCGGGCAGCCCGGAGGCAATCGAGGCTGACCGCAAGAAAGACCGCGAGCGCAAAAATGCGGCGAACGCTGCAAAGAAAGGCACGCCACTGCCGCCGGCATTGCCGGGTGCAACGCCGCCGGCTGCAAACGCGCCTGGGGCGCTGGCTGGGAGTCCAGCTGTTGTGTCTGGCGCTGTGGTTGCTGCTCCTGGCGTTGCCGTGGCTGCTCCGCTATTTGTGCCGTGGTCGCAAAAGCTGATTGAAAAACCGGCGCGGCTGCTCACCAAGATTGCCGACCGGCTGCGCGTGTGGTCATTGATGAAGCACGTTCGCCGATTGCAACTCACGCCGGAGGAGGAAAAGGAAATTGCCGCCGATCTGCGCTACAAGGATGAAGTCTTGAACGATTTCAACCTGGCGCTGGCGGAGGCGGCCACGGTTGAACTGAACAAACGCAACACGCCCGGCGCGGCCAATTCGCATTGGATCAATCTCAGCATGACCGGCGGCGAACTGGTGTTGCTGCATCTGCAAAGCTTGGACCGGATCGAAAAGCTGGTCCTGGCCAAAGCGGACGCGCTCAAAAAAGAAATTGCCGCCAAGGAAGCGGCGATGGCCACGAATAAAAATTAACACTCTGACGGCGGATGGCGCTCACCGCGAGGCGCGCAAGGTGGTTTGGTTGATTTACACCTTTAGGCATCCGCCGTTTCGTTGGTTTTTAATTTTGCATTTTTAATTTTTAATTGCCCCATGCCCGATTACTCCCTCCCCCCGTGCGTGACGCTGATTTTTGGGCGTTGCGGTTCCGGCAAGACGACGATGGCGTTTCGCTACATTGCCAACGCGCTGGCCGAACAGCCGGCCAACGTCAACCCGGCGGCGTGCGTCTTTATTTTCGATTGGAAGCTGGAAGCGGCCCACCGGCTGGGCGTCACGCCCGCTGGCACGGCGGCGCAGTGCGAAGCGGCGGTGTCCACGCGGCTGGTTTGTTTCGAGCCTTCGGTGATGTTCCAGGAGCGGCAGAAGGACGCTTTCCGCTGGTTCTGCCATTGGGTGTTTGAAGTCAGCCGGCGCGGACCGGGCAAGAAAATCTTTTTCTGTGATGAGTTGTGGAAATTCGTGGATGCGCAATCGCTCCCGGTGGAACTGGAAAAAATCGCGCGCATCGGGCGGGCGGAAAACTTGGAACTGCTCACCGCGACGCAGCATCCGCGTGACTACCATCGGGACATCCGGGCGGAAGTGACGGAATGGATTTGCTTCAACACCACCGAGCCGGGCGATCTGGACGCCGTGCGGCCCTATTTCCGCGACGTGGACAAGGTGGCCTTGCTCCCGCGCGGTTCATTCATCGGATACAACCGCGAGAGCGGGGCGGAACTGGCGGGAAAGTTATTTTAGGCTTCTGGAAACATGGCGGGCAGATTCATCGCGCCATGCAGCACCCGCACCAAAAAGACATCCTCCGCCCGCACTTGGTAGAAAATCAGGTAGCTCTCAAAACCAGCCACGCGAAAACTGCGCAGATTGGGTTGGGCTAAATCTTTTCGGCGGCGTCCGATCTCCGGTTGGCTGGCAATCAACTCCACTGCCGCCAGCATCCGGTTTTCAAAGCGGACGGACAAAGCGGGCGAAACCTCCCCGGCGAACTGGGTGACGATCTCGGCAAAGTCATCTTCAAAAACCGAACTAAAAACGAGTTTCATTTGACGGTGGCGCGGGCTTTGGCGGCGATTTCCCGCAACCGATTCAGCGAGCCGGCCCGCTCTTTTCCGGCCATGCCTTCATCCACCATCTTTTGCAGTGACTTGGACCGAAGCGAGTCTTCTACTTCAAAACTGAACTGGATGCGCGCCAAGGCCTCCTGATTAATGCTGCGGAAATTACGCTCCGCGCTCGCGGAAAGACGTTCCTTGATTTCGTCCGTTACACCTTTGACCTGTATTTGATAGCTCATGCGCAACCATAACACACCCTTTTCGACTGTCAAAGAAACGCCATTAAGCAATCAAATCGCCGGACATCTTGGGAACGGAAAAACAAGGGGTCACCGTCACAGCGGCATCGCCGGAAGCCCAAACCGGAAGCGGATGAGCCGGAAAACCCCCCATAATAAGGCGGTCGGGGCGTGAAAAACGGAAAAGAAAACCGCTCACCTCTGCCATCTGGTGATTGGGCAGACTCCGGTTAATGTCCTTGCATACGGTTCGCAGTCAGTAGCCGGCGAGTTGGACCTGAACCCCAACCGACCGCTGAACGCCGCGAAATAAACCGAGTCCTGCCCCGCCGCGAAAATCCTTTCCGGCCCAACCCCATCCCCAAATGAAAAAATTCGTGCCCTATCTCATCACCGGCCTGGTCGCCATCGTCGCCGTCAAAGTTCTCTACCCGATCTTGCAACCCTACGCGGCCAAAGTGCCGTTGGTGGGTGGCTTCTTCAAGGCGTGACCCATCTGGTTTAACCCCGCAACCGCAACCTCAGTTAAAAAAAATATGTCCACTAAACGCAGAGTTCTTCTTCCGACGATCACCGGCATTGTGCCCAGCTCGGCCATCGGCACCGTCGGCACGCTCGACATTCCCATCGGCTCCGGTTTCCGGTTGCACGATCTCCAAATCGTTTACATTGATGGCGGCGGCTCGCCGACCGATGTCACGGCCATGTTCTCGGACATCGGCATTTACCGGAACGGCACGCCCCAGCGCACGTTTGCGTCGGCCTCCGATCTGGACCACATGAACAGCTTGAACGGCTCGCAGTATGCGCGCCAGCAGGTCAACACCGGGGCCAACATGCGGCAGACCTTGCCCGTGTTCATGGCGGAACCGTGGCGCAAAGACAAGGTGGACACCGATGTCCTCGCGTGGAATGTCTGCGCGGAGAATGGTTGGAAGACGCTGCAAGTGAAACTCAAGCTGGCGACGGCCATGCCCAGCACCGGTTCCCTGGTGTGCTACGCCTGGATTGAAGACGTGCCCACGGCGTTGCGCGGCGTGGCGCAGTCCATCAAGAAAGTTTACACGCAGCAAATCCCGGCGAGTGGCCTGTCCATTGACGTGACCACGTTGGACCAGAAAGACGCGCTGCAAGTCATCAGCCTGAAGCATCCCACCACGGGCGTCATCACCAAGGTTTCGCTCAAGCGCAATTCGGACCTCATCATGGACCAGGTGGTCCGCGAGGATAATTACGCCGCGCTCATTGGCAAAGGCATGGTGCCGGCCAACTCCACCACGGCGAGCGCCTTCGGCTACGACATCGTGCTCGACGCGGATGATCCGAACAACTCCGCGCTCTACGCGCAGGGGCAAAGCCTGTGGCTGCAAGTCGCCTTCAGCGTGGCGGCAGCCGGCAATGTCATCGCGGTCATTGAGCGCATTGGACCGCTCGACTAAGGAATTAAACGCACCGCTCCGGCGGTCATCACCCCACGCGCGCCGCCCATCCGGGGCGGCGCGCACTCCCCCAACAATTTTTAATTTTTTTTTATGGCAGCAACCGATCAATACGGCAACACGGCGGACACCCTCGCGGCGATCTATGGCGGCAGTGCCAGCGATTATTCCAGCGACATGGTAGACGCTCCATCGCCCACCGTCGCGGCTGGCAGTAGCGGCAGCGGCAACGGCGGCTGGTCCTCGATCTTTGGCTCGTTGCTGGGCGCAGCCGGCACGGCTTACGGTTCCACGGTCGCGGCCAACACCGCCGCCGGTCAGCAAAACACCGCCAAACAAATCGCGGCGCTCAACGCCAACACGGCCAACAACAGCAGTGCCACGCTCATGAAGATTGTGCCCTGGCTGATTGTCGGCGCAGTGGCTTTGCTTGTCGGCGCGTTTCTCCTCAAACGTAGTCGCGGTTAAACCGGCTATGTATGACACCAGCACAGCCAACCCGATCAACCCGCAAGGGACGGTCGGTGGCGGCAATGTGTTCTACGCCGCGCCGATCTTCGGTTATTCGGCGATCAGCGGCGGCGGCAGTTTTGGCAACAACCCGGCCACCACCACGAACAAGGACACGGCGGCGCTGGGCGGCGGCGCCACCTCCGCCGATGTGCCGGCGGCTGGCAGCACGCAAACGCTGACCAGTTTTCTGGCGGCGAACAAAACCCTGTTGTTGGTGGGCGCGGGCATCTTCGGAGCCGTGCTGATTCTCCTGAGCGTGTTCAACTCCAAATCCAAGTGAGAAATTTTCATCCGCAATTCCGACGCGGGCGGTTGGACGAAGCCGAAGGTTTCATCCTTCAACCTTCATCCCTCATCCTTTGTTTTCACAAGGGCGACGCCAGCCAGGCGCAGACGAGCGAACAGGTTGGCGCGCAAACCGCCGGCGTGGCCGTGCATGGCGATAGCAACACGGCGAACACGGGCAACCAGATTATCATCGGCAGCGCGACGGATAACAGCCAGCGGACGAACACTCGCCCCTGGCGGCCACAAGACGCCGGCAAGGAAAGTTCCGGAGGCGGTTCTGGCAGTGTGACGCCCGTGGTCAACGCCACTATTTCCAACGGCCTTTCCAGTGCCGACGTGACGGCGGCGATCAGCGCACTGGCATCGGCCTTTGCGCCCGCAGTCGCCCCGGTGGCTGCCGCCCCCAAACCGGCCACGGACGCCGCCCCGGCCACCCCGGCATTTAGTTTGACCACCTTGCAGACGGTCGCGGCGGTCGCGGCCATTGGCGGCACGGCCTACTTATTTCTCAAACGCAAAAAATCATGAGCCAAGAAATCACTCTCACGCTTGCCGCCGGCGCGGCGGCGATGAATAAAACCTCCGGCAAATTCATGTCCGTCAAGGCGTGTTCACTGCCGCTGCTCGCCGCCTTCAACGGTGGCCCGGAGCAAACCATCAGTGCCGGCATGGTCATTGACCGTTCGGACGCGGAAATCACTTACGTCAATTTGCGCAATTCTCAGAGCGTGGCCGTGACGATCACGTTTTACATTGATGCCAACCCGGTGAACTACGCACCGGCCAACAACGCCGTCAGCACGGCGGACACGTTCGCGCTGGGCAATCTGGGCGTGGGCATCGGCGGCGCGGCCAACTCGGCGTTTGCCGGCTCCCCGGCGGATGTCGGCGGCTACCTCACCATTGGCGCGACGGCGCTAGCCATCCCGGCCAATGGCTACCGGCGGCAGCAAATCACATTCAGCGTGGCGGCGGGGCAGGCGTTTCCGCTGGCGATTTTGGATCCGAACGGCAACGCCTTCATGCTGCTGGGCAGCGGCGATAAAATTGTGTTGATGACCTCGACGGCGCTCTCGGTCAAGGGCATTGGCGGCTCGGTGTCGGTTTCCATCGGCCAAATTTTTTATAGCTCCAATGGATGATTTTTCCGCCAAACAATCTGGCGGGCGAACCCACGCCGCTGTTGACCTCGATGAGCCGGGGCGGCGACACGTTGCCAGCGGCCCCGTCCAGCAGCCCGTTTAGCACGGAAGACGGGCGCGGCATCATCACGGAAGACGGTGTGGCCTTGGCGACGGAGGACGGCCAGGAACAGCATGACGATCCGAAATGATTTTGCCGCCGCACAACCTTTTTGGCGAACCGACACCTGGCCTGGTGTCCAGCAAGTCCGGCGCGGGCGCGGGCACGGCGGCGCAACCCGCTGGCACGATTTTGGAAACTGAAGACGGCGCGGAACTGCAAACCGAAGATAACAAATACATCGCAACTGAATGAAAAAACTTTTAATGCTCGCAATGGCGGCGCTCGCGCTCGCCAGCCAGGCCCAGACGAACCTCGTCAAAATCTCCGCCCTGCCGGCGACTCAACTCATCACCGGCAATGAGCTGGTGCCCATTGTCCAGACCGGCACCAACCGCCAGGCGAACGTCAACCAAATCATCGCCGGGGCGTCGGCGCTGGCGAATAATTGCAACGCCTATTTCCTTTTGGTGGACGCCACGAACAAGGCGACGATGGCCACAAACCTTTTTGCCTTGTCTGCGGCCACGAACCTGTTGACGGCAGCGGTCGCGGCGCAAACGAACCGGATCGCGGAGTTATTCAGTCACACCAACGACCCGGTGGCAGCGGCCCGGCTCACCGGCTTGGGCAATGCGATTTACGGTGACACGAATAATTTTTACCGGACGACCAACCCGAACGGCTACCAGACATCGGGCGACGTGGCGGCAGCGGTCGCGGCGGGCCTGGCGGGCGTGCCTACCAGCGGCGGCAGCATGACGTTGACGACGTTGACGGCCACGAACGTGGTGACGCCCAGCCGCACCAGCCCCGTGATTGGCGGCTTTACCGGTAGCATGGTGACTAACCTCGATTTTTCCGCCAGCTCATTGCAGCGCGTTGAACTGTTTCCGGGGAACGGGGCGAGCACCGCCATTTTCCGACCGGCCAACGCGGCGGACGGCCAACAGGTTTATGCTTTGGTTCACTCTTCGGTCAGCGTGCAAGTGAACTCGGCCACGGTGGCCAGCGGCGGGCTGTTTAGCGTGCGCAATGTCGGATCAACGCTGACTCTGGCGGCGGGCCAGTATTCGCTGCTTAACTGGATCGTCATGGGAACAAACATTATCTACTCCGCCAGCCCGGCCTTTAACTGATATGCGCGCACTCTTTTTCTCCCTGGTGTTGTTGCTCGCGGCCACCGCGCACGCCTTCATCTTTTTTCCTGCCGACTGGTCCGCCGTGGAATCCGCCGCCTACCACGCCGACAACATTGACAACGGCGCGGGCACAAACGTGGTGTTGAGCGGCGCTTTCAGCGGTAGCTTGGACGCCCGCACGTTGAACTTCCGAGACAATGTTGATACCGGCACCGGTTTGTATTTTTATCCGACCAATGCACTATTAGGCGTTTCATGGTTCGGCCTATCGGACGCGAATAATGGCGACTTGGAATTGAGCACCGCGCAAAGCGATAGCGTATTAAACATTTACAGCATTGTAGATTTCAAAGGCTACCAAGTCCGAAACGGTGTTTTTTCGGGCGACGGTTCAGGCCTCTCCAATGTTGTTCCTTTGATTGCAGCCCAAACAGTAGACACCACCGACACTTCTTTTGTGGGTGGTTTCAGGACTTATGGTGTAGATCAATTTATATGTCAGGATGACAACCAAACTGGATTGGTGTTGACAAGTTTAACCAACTCGGGAGACGGCGCAGTCTGGTTTTGCGGATCGGTTGGAGCCGAAACAATGTGGTTTGCAGCAGGTTCGCCAATGGTTGTAGATGGTGGTATTTACGACGGAATAGGAACTCACTTTGACCCTGGAAATTTGGCTATAATGCCCAAAGTAAGGAAACTTTTTGGAACGAACGGAACTGACGTTGTGCTTGATTGGTCGAAAGGAACAAATGCGGGAAAATTCTCCGGCAGCTTCTCCGGCAGCTTCTCCGGCAGCTTCTCCGGCAGCTTCTCCGGCAAAGGCTTTGTCGCACAAACCAACTCGTTCTCGCTTTCTTCGTTCACAAATGGCTGGATGCCTGGAACAGTAGGATCAACTACGTCCAACGGCTGGCCGTTCAAAGCGTGGATAACCCCGGCCGGCGCACTGGTGACTTCGACCAATCTTTAACCCCCCCCAAAAAAAACAATATGTCCTGGTTTGATCTCTCCTACTTCTTCACCGGCCAAAACGAAACGGCGCGCGGCCAAGCTCTGGACGCGCAGCTTGCCACCATGAATAACGCCGACTACGCCCCCGGCGGACGGCTCTACGGCCTGATTGCCAGCGACCGGGGCGCGGTTGCCGCCGACGCCGCCTTTGCGGAAACGCAAGCGCACCTTGCCGCGCAGGAGGCCGACACCGCCAGCTACAATTCGCAAGTGGCCAGTGCCGCCGCCGATGGCGCGGTGAGTGGCCTTAAAAGCGTCGCGGACCTGGTCAAGAATCCGTTCCTGGGCATCCCCGTCGCCTGGTGGATCATCGGCGGCGTGGGGCTGTTCCTTTACGCCGGCGGCGCGTCCTGGCTGCGCGGCGCGTTCAAGAAAAAATAAGTTTATGACGCTCGAAGCCATCATGGAATTTATCCTGTTGCCCTGTGTCGGCTGGCTCATGCTGACCACGAGCAAACAATCCGCCAAGCTGGCGCGCATTGAAACCTTGCTCGACTTGATTCTGCCCGATCACCAAAAGAACCACCCCAAAAAGAAACATGAATACTGACCAACTCTCCTCCCTCGTCCGCACGGTGATGAAGCTCGCCGCCGCCCTGCTCGCCAGCCACGGCCTGGCCGACACCGCCGGCCTCATCAACACGCCCGACGTGACCGCCGCCGTGCTCTTGATCGTCTCGCTGCTCTGGTCACACTTCAGCCACGCCGACCCCGATGGCACGCCGCCGACCACCGGCACCGGCACACGCCTGGCCTTGTGGCTGGCGCTCATCATTCCGGCACTGGTGTTCACCGGCTGCGCGGCGCTCGCCCCCGGCGCGCGGCCCGAAGTGGTCCGCGCGGAGCAAAGCATCAGCATCGGCACGGCCACGCTCAACACCGCCATTCACATGGACAACGCCAACCGCGCGTTCTACAAAACCAATCTGCCGCCCTTTCATGCTTTTTGCGAATGGCTCCGGCAACCCGTCACGCTCGCCCCGCTCACCAACGCGTATCCGCGCGGCCTAGCCATCGTGCGCAGTGCCGACGCTGTGAAGAACCGTTACAAGGCGAGCGGCGCCACCAACGATCTGACGGCGCTCACGGCGGCACTGGCCACACTGGAAACCGCCCTCAGTCAAGCGCAAGGCTATCTGGCCCAAATTCCCCAGCCGGCGCATTGATGCTTAATTTATAATTTTTAATTTTTAATTTTTAATTTTTAATTCCTATGTCCGCCATCATCGCCCTCATCCTCGCCAATCTGCCCACGATCATTTCCGCCGGGGAAGCCGGTTACAAATTTGTGATGTCCGTCCGCTCCGCCGCCCAGCAAAGCGGCGAATGGACCGACGCGCAGGAAACCGCGTTTCAAGCCAGCCTCACCGCCGAAGCCTGTGACCCCGCCTGGCAGCCCGATGCCACCGCCGCCGAACTCGCCACCGTCAAGGCGCAGTTGGCCACCGCGCAAGATGCGTTGACCTTGGCGCTCGCCATCGCTCCGCCGCCGCCGCCGCCGCCGCCACCGGCCCCGACGGTTGAAGAACCCTACATCGCCCCCGATCTCCGGCCCGGTTGGACGGATTAACTCTCACCCCCGGCGTTTAATGGCGTCGGCTCTACCAGCAGTCCTCCATACCAGCAAAGACTCAGCGCGCCGATACCAGCCGGCGCGCTGTTTTGCATGAAAGCCACCCTGGCGGAACAAATTGACGAACGCAACCGGCTCACCTTGGAACGGCACCGCTATGAGAAGCACATCCTCACCCGCATCTTCGCCAGCGAAAAACTACGATCTGCGGCCCGTCACGCTCGCCAGCGCGCTCGCCTGGCTGCGCGGCGAAATCCACGACACGCAAATGCCCCCCGGCGGCGACGTGGTGTTCTGGAATGAGATTCTGAACCGTGATGGCTACCGCGAGAGCCTGCCCCTGATTGCCGCGCTCGCCGGCACCGGCTGCAAGGCCATGATCGTCCATGCGTGCAACCCCATCGTCTGGCGCAAACTGGAAAAGGAAAAGTGTGTGGCCACGATGGAAGAACGCATCTTTTGGCGTGGGGCGGACTACACCGCGCGCCGCTACCTCGCGCCGCCGGCCACCTTTGCCGCGTGGATAGCAAAACTCCCGTTGTCATCACCCTCGCCAAAAATCAAAACGCCTGTAATCGAATCCTAGCGCGTCAATTTCGGACGAATTTCAAAAAAAGCGGCGGCAACGTCCGGTCGGACCAATTCGCGGTAGTGTTTAAACAACATCGTCTCGCTGTGACCGCACTCCAAAGCCGTTTTGCCGGCGTTCTGAAACTGGGCCAAGTGGTAGCTGCAAAACGAATGGCGCGTCGCGTTGTGATGCCACGGCACGCCCGTGGCCCTAGTCATGGCTGCGGTGAAGTCTCGCCAGACATTGGACTTGCTCCCGCGCACCGGCAACTCCCCGCCCAGGTCCAACCACGCGCGCAAGTTCGGTTGGATCGTCACCAGCCGGCGGCGGCGGGCACGACCGCCCTTGGCCGTCTCGACGGTCACTTCAATAAATTTCTCGCCGAGGCATTTTTCCTCCATCCGCTCCGCCTCGCAACTGCGCAAGCCGGCGAAATAGCGGCACGCCAGCGCGCGGCAAATGTTCGCGTCATAGCGGCGCGCGAAGTCCAACACCGCTTGCGCCTGGTCCGGCGAGTGGATCTGAATTTCGTCAAAATCTTCGACGGGCAACTCGACGCCGGCGGCGGGATTGGTTTTAAGCAGTCCACGGCGCACGCCAAAATTAAAGAGCGTCCGCACATCGGCCACATAGCCGCGTTGCGTGCGCGCGGCCCACTCCGGGCGACGCATCCATTTTTCAATTTCTTCTACGGTGACTTCGATCACGGGCTTATGTGCGCGACCGGTGTTGAATTTGGAAAGCGAATTGCGCAAGGCGCGGAGATACCTGTCAGAGCGGCCCGCGCGGGCTTTGGCCAAAAGGAATTGATTCACCAACTCAACGACGGTCAGAGAGTCCGGCGGATAGACCACCACCGGCGGAGTTGGGGAAGACGGCGCGAAGTGACCTTGTGAATGCGCAGCGGCCAAGTTTTGCAACTGGCGACCGATCTCCGCGAGCGCACTCCAAACCTGCTGGTCCTGCCCCGCCGCACTAGTGTAGTGTTCTGTAAATGAGGGGTCATAACGGTGATGTGGCGACTTGGGCCGCCCGGGCTTTGGAAATCTTGGCCAGAATTTCCTCACCCTTCTTGCGCCAGACGTATCGCTTGGGCGCCAGATTTCGCTCCGC
>CAINLR010000155.1 GCA_903850425.1 uncultured Verrucomicrobia subdivision 3 bacterium
CGGACTATCTGGCCGAACGCAACCTGAACCCCAAACGGTATGTCTGGCGTGCCGCAGGCGCTGACATCCTGGCCAAGCTCCAGCGCGCCCGCCAAAAACTCACACAGTTAAAATCACGGTCTTGAAGGACACTACACTAGGGACTTGCCGTGAAGATCCCGGCGTCGCCTTCAAAGGGACCGAGGAGCCGTTGCATTGGTCCGACGCGCCCAACTTATTCCCGCAGTTGCGGATGATGAAAACCGGACATGGTTGCGGGGTGAGGCAACGAAGTTTCGAAGTGGAAGCGCGTCTGCCGCCAGTGTTTTTCGGGGCGGCCAAAGACAATGTCATGGGCGAAGAGGGAGGTCCATTCCTTGGCAGCGGTAAGATCTTCGTCGCTGCCGCCCACCAGTTTGAACTTCCGTCCGGCGATTTGGATCAGCCAGGCATTCCCAAAGCGGTGGATGATGCGACCGTGGTGTAGGAGGCTGTGGCAAAAGTTTTTAATGTTCATATGCCGAGCTGATTTGGTTGCTATCAACGTGGTATCGGCAGGAAAGCGCCTCCGCTTTAGGCCAGCGTGACTGGCGCGGTGCAGAAGAACGCTGGTTCCTCAACGGACAAGTAATGTTCGTGGTCGCGTTCGGCTGCCCGACGAGGCGTTTACTCTACACGAAATGCCAGGGGCTCGAGGCGTGTGCCATCCAGGAGTTGGAAGGCGGCGGGGCCAAAGTTCACGGTGACTTTGACGCCGTTGGCAAAAGCCGTTTGCTGCACGCTGCGGTCCGCCGTGAGAAAGCGATGATTCGTCATCTCGCTGTAGCCGACGCGGCGGACGAGCGGGCAGGTGTTGCGATAGCTTTGCACAAAGCGCGACTTGTTTTCGCTCCAGAGTGCATGGTTGAACATAAACATCGGCGGCACTCCGTAGAGGGCGTTGAACAAGTCGCGCTTGTCCCACAGCATCGGAAGTTTGTTGTTGTAGTCGCCCCAATACCATTGCGCCACCACGCAGTCGTGATAGACGAGTTCCCAGAGCGGCAGGCGATACTGATGGCCGAGCTGGAATTTCACCACCGACTCCGGGGCGTTGGTCCAGATGCGCGCCATGTCGCGGCCGGCGTCGGGCACGCGGTAAGGACCGAGACTCATCATGCCTTCAAAATAATGCAGGAATGGCACCGCCGCGTCATGACCGGTTTCACAGCCGGTAACGAGTTTGCTGGCACGCGAAACGTAATCGAGGAGCTTCATCTTCCAGAATTTGCTCTCGGTGCGGGTCAGCGGGTGATTGGTGTCCCAACATTCCTGCCAGGGCGCGGCGGTGGTGGTGTCAATGAACCGGCAGCGGTAAGGATGCGTGGCGAGTTCCGCCGGGATGCGCCGCGTGGCATAGTCCGGTGCGCGCCGGTCACAAAGCACACCACAGTCAAACATGTCGTTCTGTTTGCCCTCCACGCCCCAGCCGTGCAGCCAATCGCCGTTGGCTTTGCGAATGACATCCAGGGGCCACGCCGCGCTGGTCCAGTCTGGGTGGACATAGCGGAGTTTGGGAAAATTCGCTGGGTCCATCACGTCTTGATAAATATCGTAGCGGCTGGTCAGCACGCCGAGGTCGTTGAGTGCGCGGAGATTTTCCGGGCTTTGCGCGTTGCTCCACAGAATGCGCTCAATGCCGGCGGACTGAAGTTCCTTGACGATGCCAACGGCGTCGCGCTCCCAACACCAGACATTCACCGCGCCGACGAGGAGATCCACATTCGGATTCTCGCGCCGTTTTTGTTCGAGCGTTTTGAATAGTCCGATCTTTTGCGCATAGGCACGATAGCGCTTGGCCATGGCGACATGACCGCCCTGATCGAAGAAGACGTAGCGCAATCGTCGCGTGTAGCCGAACTGCTGGTGCTGGGCTTCCCATTGCGGCGCGATGTCGAGCAGCCCATTCCGGCGCTCGATGCGAATCGAGGCGTCGTCGGGAGTTTCAATGATCGCCATATGCCCGCGCACACCATCCGTGGCACCCCAGAAAGCCATGCAGATGCCGTGGCCGCCGTAAGCAACCAGGTTGAACGGCGCGATGCTTTGATCTTCGACCGGATAAGAAATGCCTTCATTCATCGGCACGACGAGGTATTCGCCGCGCTTCGAAACAAACGGCTGGGGAAAGTGCAGTGCCTTCGGCAACTCGCCTGCAGCCGTGAGTTCAACGGTGAATTCAGGCGAGTCTTTTTCCAAATGAATCGTGCCCGTGATTTCCTGGCCGGACGCGGCGTTGATCAGCTTGAGTTGAAATTGATCACGTTGCGCTGTCGCGCTCGTGAGCATCACTTCGCTCGCAAGCGGATTCTGTTCGAAGCTTTGACCGGTTCGCCGGTCGAGCACGGTGAGTGTGGCCATGGTAGTGTTGAGCGAAACTTGCAGCCGGGAGTTCGTAAGGCTCAACGCGCCGGGAAGATTCGCCGGTCGCATGGCGCTCACGTTGCCCGTTTTCGCCAATGAAAAGTCGTCCAGCCACACCACCGCCGAACCGTTGCCGAGGAGACGCGCCTGAATTTGCGCAACGCCGGGCGGCACGATGAACCGGGTCCGCACCTGCTGCCAATCGGCGGTGTCATGCAACGACTGTTCGCCGAAAGACCAGTCGAGCACTTTCCCCTGCGCATCGTGCGTGGCAACGCAGAGCGTCACGCTGCCGCCGCGACTTTCCAATTTCAACCAGGCGGTGAGTTCGCAGCTGTCGCCCGCCTCAACGGTCACGCGCTGCACAGGTTCCAGGCTCCAATCCTTTTCACCGCGATGGTCAATGCGCGCGGATTGTTGACCGCCGTGCCTGGTGCTGGCATCAAGGGTCAACGTTCCAGCCTTGTCTTCGCGCGTCCACAGCGGTCGCCAACCGGCAAGCCCAGACTCGAAACCACCGTTGGTCACAACCTCTGCGCCGCAGGTCAACGTCAGGACGGTGGTCGCTAGCCAGATGCGCGAGAGAATTTTCATGGTGCTGAGATTGCCGGGTGTTGTTTTCCGATGCGAGTCAATTGAACCTAACCCAAGAATCAAGGCCCGGACCCCACGAAATTTGGCGAACAGCATGATTTTTATTGTCTATAATCATGGAACTTGGAACAGTCTCGGCTTGGAAACGACCAACGAAAACGTGAATTCGTCCGTCGAATCACCCGCGCCGCGTTACGTCACCTGCTATTGCCTGCATTGCAAAGGCGGGATTGAGTTTGATGCCAATTTCCTTCGCCCGAACGAAAAGCGCGCCATCACCTGTCCCCATTGCAAAGCGGAAACCATCCTGTTCCTTGCCGAACCGAAAGCGCCGCCGGCGGTGCCCGCCGCTGAAGTGCCCGCACCCAAAGTGGAACCGGCACCGTTGCCACCACCAATCACTCCGCCGCCACCAAAGCCGGAACCCGCCAAACCGGTGCTGCCACCGCCGCCACCGAAGTTGGCGCCAATTGAATCCGTGGCAGCACCCGCGCCGCTGAAACCGGAACCGTTGCCCGTGAAGGCGGAAATGTTGCCGGCGAAGCCGGTGGAGTCGCCGCGGCCGGCGGCGAAGTTTCTGCAGCGACTTAAGAAGTTTTCGTTTAAGCCGGCAACCTTGCCGCCGAAGCGTGAAACGCTGCCGATGAAGCCTGAAGTGGTGGTGCCGAAGCCGGAACCTGCGCCGCTATCGCCGAAGTTGGAAGCCATCAAACCGGCGCTAGAATCGTTGCCTCCGAAATTGGCCGCGATTCCAGTCGCGCCCGAACCTACGCTGACCAAACCGGAAACGGCGCCCGTGCCGCCAGCGCCCGCCAAGCCGGTGGAATGGCAGGTGGAAATTCCGCTGGGCGGGCGCGACGGCTACATCGGTTACTACGAAGGCGAACGGGCGGCGTCGTTTTACTGGGAGTTTGGCGGCGGCGTGGTGCAGGCCATCATCCATATTGGTTCGTCGAGTCATTGGAGCAAGTTGTATCCGTGGGCGGCGGAGCGGCGGATGGAAATTTTGCAGCGCCTCATTCAAGAGGTGATTCGTCAGCGCGGTCTGGTTTGCAAGGCGGACATTGACGAGAAGAGCGGCCATATTTTTTTCCGTGACCGCGAAGTTGCCAAGCCGACCCCGGCCCCGATAGCAAAACCGATCGAGCTGCCAAAGGAACCGGCCAAGGAGTCGCGCAACCCAGCAACCAGCGACGAGGCTAAATGGCAACAGCAGATGGGGGTCGCCTATTTTCGACAAAAAGATTTTGGCGCGGCGGTGAAATGTTTCCTGCAGGCGGCGGAGCTGGGCGACGTGGAGGCGCAATGTTATCTGGGCTTTTGTTTCATGTATGGGCAGGGCGTTGAAAAAGACGAAGCCAAATCTCTGAGCTGGTTTCTTAAAGCCGCAGCGCAAGGCAATGTCGGTGCCGAGTATTGTCTCGGCGGCGCGTATTACCTGGGGCGCGGGGTGGCAAAAGATTTTTCCGCCGCCGTGAAGTGGTGGCGCAAAGCCGGCGAACATGGCAATGCCGACGCCCAGTTCAGTCTGGCCGGCTGCTTTGAGAAGGGCGAAGGCGTCATGCAAAATTACGTCGAGGCTTACAAGTGGGCGAGACGGGCCGCTGCGCAAGGCCACCAAGCCGCACCCAAGAAAGCCGAAGCGCTGCTGCTCAAGATGAATCCCGAACAATCCAAAATCGTGAAAGCTTTGGGCTGATGTCTGGGAGCGTCGTTGCCGAGATCCTTTGATTTCGTATTTGACGCCAACCGCCAAAAGCGCGACAACACTCTTGAACATGAATCCAAAACGCTGGTTTGCCTGGGTGTGTCTCGCGTTGATGCTCGTCGCGGAAATCCTGCTGTTCCGCGCGAACCACGAAAAGGATGCGGCGTTGACCAGCCTGCGCGAGGCGCAGCACGAAGAGCAGCAGTTGACCGCTTCGCTGGACGAATTGAAGAACTCCAATGCCGGTTTGCAGGCGGCTGAAATCTCCGGGCTCCGCAAACAGAACGCCGTCCTCACCAACAAACTCGCCATCGTGCAGGCGTCCAACGACCTCTTGGTTGCCGACATCCAGAACAACGCGCAACACCTCACGACGGCGCGCACGGCGTTGCAGTTGCAACAGGAACATCTGGCGCAGCTCCAGACCGAGAATGAGCAGATCGCTGTGGCGCACGCGCTCACGGTGCAAAAGACCACCTGCATCAACAATCTCCGGGAAATTGACGCCGCCAAACAGCAGTGGGCGCTGGAGAAAAATAAAACCACCACCGCCGTTCCGACCGTGGCGAATCTGCTGCCGTATTTGACCGGCGGCGTCATGCCGGTTTGTCCGGCAGGCGGCGCATACACCATCAATGCCGTGGACGAAATGCCGTCGTGTTCGATCACTGGCCACGATTTGCCCCCGCCTTAAGCGGTTTCATACTAAACGACTTTGAATTCGACCAAATTTCCCTCACCCGTCGAGCCGCCACCCTCGCCTCCACCGGGGGAGAGGGCAGGGCGAGAGGTCTCCCTTCAAATTGAAAGCAACTCAATATCGGTCGCTCGTCTTCTACGCCCAGCTTGAAACGGAATACTGGATGCGATGAATAGTTTGCAGGTTTTTCAAACAGTTCCTCCTTTTTTTTAGCGCGGCGATGCGTAGAATCCCTTTCCTTAACTTAACTAACTAAATATGGCCGCTGATACTTCTGTCGTCAAAGCCGTGGCAGCTCCACCGCTTGCCCCGCTCCATCTCAAATCCCAACTCGCGCCCACCCCCAAGGCGGCGCCGAAATATTCGGCGACCGTCCAAGGCGCTGATGGTTCACCGGTGATGCTCGCCGACCCGCGCGCCACGCGGGCGCTGGTGGCGCTCATGGATGTTCACGCGGTTGTGGGCGGCGCGGCCTGTCACTGGGGTGGACCAGCGGCGTTTGCCGAGCTGAACGCGGCGATTCACGGGATCATGTTCGCAACCCAGGGCCGCGAGTGGTTTGACGCTTACAATTATATCAATGACGCCGGCCACGCGGAGAACGGCGTGTATGCCGTGCGCGCCCTTTACGGTTTCGACGGCATGACCTTCGACACGCTGAAGGGTTTTCGCAGCATCGCGAGCAAGCTCACCGGCCATGGTGAATCGCATCTGAATCCCGAAGGCGTGCTCATGAGCAACGGCCCGCTCGGCAGCTCGCTGCCGCAGGCGCAAGGTCTCGCCATCGGCGACAAAATTGCCAAGCGCGACCGGGTCACCATCTGCGTGGTTAGCGACGGCGCGAGCATGGAAGGTGAAGCGAAGGAAGCGTTCGCCGCCATCCCGGGCCTCGCCGCAAAGGATCGCGTGAATCCATTCGTGCTGGTCATTTCGGACAACGACACGAAACTCTCCGGCCGCATCACCCAGGATTCCTTCAGCATGAACCCGTCGTTCGCCGCCATGCCGGCGCTGGGTTGGAAAGTGATTCACGTTCCCAACGGAAATTCTCTGCCGGAAGTTTATCTGGCGATTGAGTCGGCCGTTGCTGCCGCCAAGGCGAATCCCCGCCAGCCGGTCTGCGTGATTTGCAAAACGGTGAAGGGCTTTGGCATCAAGGCCACCGAGGAGAATTCCGCCGGCGGCCACGGCTTTCCGCTCGCGAATGGCGAAAAGATTTGCGACTGGATGACGGAGTTGTTCAAGGGCAATATCGTGCCGGCTGAACTGATGACTTGGGCGCAATCGCTCCGGGCCGATTGGGAAAGGAAGGACGCCCAGCAGAAGGCCAAAGCCGCCGCCGCTGCGGCCGCCGGGACTCCCGCGCCGGCGAAACCCAAGACCGACAAGGTGCAGGCGGGCCTCGCACGCGCCGCCGTGCGCGCCGCGACGGAAGGTTTGCCGGTGTATTCCATTTCCTCTGACGTGCAAGGTTCGACTGGCATCAGTCTCTTCCAGAAAAGTTTCCCCGACCGCTTCATCGAAGTGGGTATTGCCGAGGCCAACATGATCAGCGTGGGGGCCGGTTTGTCGAAAGCCGGTTTCATTTCCATCGTGGACACGTTCGGCCAGTTCGGCGTCACCAAGGGCAATCTGCCGCTCACCATGGCCGCCTTGTCGCAAGCACCGGTCATCGCCCTCTTTTCGCACGTCGGTTTTCAGGACGCGGCAGACGGCGCATCGCATCAGGCCACGACCTATTTCGCCGCGACCAGCGCGATTCCGCACACCGTAGTCATCGCGCCGAGCTGCGCCGACGAGGCCGAATCGCTGATGTATCAAGCGATCAAGCAACTGGCCGCCGACCGCACGGCCGGGAAAGACGGCCACAGCTACCTCTTCTTCGTCGGCCGCGAAAATTATCCGCTGACTTGGATTCCCGGCGCTCAGTATCCGTGGGGCAAGGCCCAGATTCTCTCCGAAGGCGGCGATGTGGTTCTCATCGGCTGCGGCGTGCTGGTAAACAAGGCGATTGAAGCCGGCAAATTGCTGGCGGCGAAAGGTGTCCACGCCACCGTCATCAACAATCCGTTCGTGAATCAGGTGGACTTAGCCACCATCGGCGCGGCGGTGAAAAAATGCGGCGGTCGGGTTGTGACCATCGAGGATCACCAGATCATCGGCGGCATGGGCGCGCAAGTGTCGCACGCGTTGTCGCAAGCCGGCATCGCGCATTCGGTCAAAACGCTGGGCATTCCGGGCGAGTTTGGCCAGAGCGCCTATCTGGCTGAAGAACTTTACGTCAAGCACGGCCTCACCGCGCCGAAGATGGCGGAAGCCGCGCTGGCTTTGCTGGGAAAATAAATTCCAGCGTGGCGGCGTCACGGTAGAGCGCCGCGAACTTTTCTGGAATTATTTCAGATTGCGGCTCTCCACCGAGGAGCCAATACGGTGCCGGGGAAAAAACTCAAAAGCGCGGATGGCGAAAACTGTCCGCTCTTTTTTGTTTGAAAAATTTGTCGGCAGTCGTTCTGTTCTGTCTTTAATTTACTCTCCGGTAGTTCGCTCGCTCCCACGGCATGCCATGGCTAACCTCATCCGGCATTGCCAGTTCATCGCCAACGAACCAGAATCGCCGGACCCCAGAAATTCTGACGGGTGGGCGTGACTCGTCAATTACAATACGATCAATCTTAAAAAGGTTCGTATCA
Source organism: uncultured Verrucomicrobia subdivision 3 bacterium (assembly GCA_903850425.1). Lineage (GTDB taxonomy): Bacteria > Verrucomicrobiota > Verrucomicrobiia > Limisphaerales > UBA11358 > UBA11358. Next base: position 8,075 of record CAINLR010000155.1, read on the forward strand.
GCCACAGCGTAAGTGCCGCTGTAACGACTGTTTGTCCGCCTTTCGCCATTAACGGTTACTACTTCATATGTTTTGAACCAACCGTCCCGGCGGAATTCTATTGTTCTGAAGCCCTCGCAGATGAAATTCGTGGGGGCGTCCTCCAGCCGAGAATTCTCAGTTTGCCAAAAGCCAATAAGCTTCTGTGCGGTGGCGTTTCTGGAAGCATCACCGGAGCAGCCGCAAATGCCCAGTGTAACCAGAATGGCAATAATCCAAGTGAATGTGGCATTGTTGGGCATAACTCGCCCTTGTCTCCCGTCTTCCGGCATGGTTGACATCCTTCCCCGAAACCTCCCACCGCGCAAGCCAAAAACTTCAAGCTCCTATTCCAAAGCGCCAGAGGGCTGGCGCACTGCTCCAAGACGCTTCGTGTTGGCCGGGCCTTTGGTTCCGTGCGCCAGCGTCTTGGAGTGCGGTGGCTGGCGGGGAACAGGGCTGACACCGCTTTCCTTTCGTCAAGCAACAGGCCCAAAAACAGATTCAAGCGTGGCGAAAGCGGCGTTTGCCCTCACCCCTCACCCGCCGCACTCCAAGACGCTGGCGCGCCAACCGGTGTCATCTTTGAATCCGGCGGTTCATGGCTTGCACGCAGGCAAGATGCTTGCCGTCGCTGCGGGCAGAGTTGCCAGATTTCAGTCTTGGCTTTCGCCGTTTTTCAATTAACCTGCCGGACTTATTTATGATTGAAACGGACATTGAATTGTTGAAAGGCATCGCCAACCAGTTGCGTATCCACTCCATCACCGCCACGACGGCGGCGGGCAGCGGCCATCCGACCTCCTGCTGCTCAGCGGCGGACTTGGTGTCGGCGCTGTTCTTCGGTCACATGAAGTATGACGCGAAGAACCCGCACTTCTACAACAACGACCGCTTCATTCTGTCCAAAGGCCACGCCGCGCCGCTGCTTTACGCCGCGTGGGCCGAAAATGGTTTTATTCCTGTCAGCGAGCTGGCAAAACTCCGCCAGTTCGGCAACGACCTCGAAGGTCATCCCACGCCGCGCCTCGCGTTCGCCGATGTGGCGACTGGTTCGCTCGGTCAGGGCCTCGGCGTCGGTTTGGGCATGGCCCTCGCCGCCGTTCAGGACAAACTAGATTACAACACCTACGTTCTGCTGGGCGACGGCGAAATCGCCGAAGGTGCCGTGTGGGAAGCCGCGAATCTTGCGGGTTTCTACAAGACCAGCAATCTCATCGCGATCATTGACGCCAATCGCCTCGGCCAAAGCCAGGCCACGATGTTCGGCCACGACATCAGCGTTTATGCGAAGCGCTTCGAAGCCTTTGGCTGGCGCGTTGAAATCGTTGACGGCCACGACATCGAAGAAATTGTCGAAGTGCTGGCAGGCGTGGGTCTCGATGAGAAGCCGCTGGTCATCATCGCCAAAACTTACAAAGGCGCGGGCGTTTCCTTTTTGCAGGACAAGGACAACTGGCACGGCAAGCCGTTGAACAAGGAAGAAGAAGGTCGCGCCCTCGCCGAGCTTCAGCCCAGCGCCAAGTCCGGACTCGGCGCGGCGATTCCAACGCCGTCATCGCTGCCCGCGCCGAATCTCGCCTCGCCCGCGAGCTATCCGGCCATCAGCTACAAACTCGGTGACCTGATCGCCACGCGCGAAGCTTACGGTGCTGCGCTGGTTCGCGTCGGCGGCGCTGATCCGCGTGTCGTGGCGATGGATGGCGACACGAAAAATTCCACCTACTCGGAAAAATTTTACAAGACATTCCCGAATCGCTTCACCGAGTGTTTCATCGCGGAACAAAATCTGGTGGCCGTGGCCATCGGTTACGCCACGCGCGGTCATGTGCCGTTTGCCTCGACCTTCGCCACGTTCTTCACCCGCGCCGCTGACCAGATCCGCGTCGCTGGCATTTCGCAGACGAACTTGAAGCTCGTTGGTTCCCACGTCGGCATCAGCATCGGCGAAGACGGACCTTCGCAGATGGCGCTGGAAGATCTCGCGTTGATGCGCGCGATTGTCGGCAGCACGGTTTTGTATCCCGCCGACGCCGTGGCCACGGAAAAATTGCTCGAACAGATGGCGACCGTGAAAGGCGTTTGCTTCCTGCGCACCTCGCGTCCGAAGACGCCGGTCATTTACGGCAACGATGAAAAATTCACCGTCGGCGGCGCGAAAGTGCTGCGCGAAGGCAACAAAGTCACCATTGTTGGCGCGGGCGTCACCTTGTTTGAAGCGTTGAAAGCCGCAGACACCTTGAAAGCCGAAGGCATCAACGTCACCGTCATTGACGCCTACTCGGTGAAGCCGCTGGGCAAAGATGTCATTCTCGCCGCCGCCAAGAAGACCGGCAACACCGTCATCACCGTGGAAGATCATTATTCCGAAGGTGGTCTCGGCGACGCCGTCGCTGGCGAACTAAGCAGCGAAGGCATCAAAGTGCACAAGCTGGCCGTCGTCGGCATTCCGCGCTCTGGTCACGCGGCGGAACTGATGGCTGCGTTCGGGATTGATGCCGCCGCGATTGTGAAGAAGGTCAAATCACTGTAATCGCCACGAGCAAAATTAACTTAGGAACGCAGGAACGCAGGAATTTTATTCCGGTTCCTGCTTTCTTGTTTTCCTGATGAAAGCTAGCGGGAATGCTTTTCTTTTGCCAGTTTTGCATTCCTGAGGCACATTGCCGCAACGATGAGCGCGCCAGGAAAATTTCTGCGAGGCAAGCTGCTGCTGGACGGCGGCGAATTATTGGGTTCGTTTTTTCATCGCTCGGTGGTCCTCGTCTGCGAACACAATGCCGAAGGCGCGTTCGGTTTGGTGCTGAACCGTGCGCTCGGCAAGACCGTTGGCGAGATGATTGTCGCGGATTTGCCGGACGCGTTGAAAAATTCCCCGCTGTTTCTCGGTGGTCCGGTGCAGCCTTCCGCCTTGAGTTTTTTGCATTCCGACAATTTTATTCCCGAAGCCGATATCATGCCGAATCTGGCACTCGGCCATTCGCTGGATGATCTGGTGGAAGTCAGCGAATCTTTTTCCGCCGCGAAAAAAGTGCGGCTCTTCGCTGGCTACGCCGGCTGGAGCGCCGGCCAGTTGGAAAGTGAGATGAAACGCAAATCGTGGCTGACGTTTCCGGCGTCGGTGGAACTGGTTTTTGACACGCCGCCGGAACAGCTCTGGCCGAAAATTTTGAAATCCAAAGGCGGCTGGAAGAACAAGCTGCTGGCGCAGATGCCGGAAGATTTGTCGTCGAATTGACCACCGACTATGAAAAATGAATTCGTCGCGGATGGAGCCCGCAGGTTGGCAAATGCTCAGAATGCTAACAGCATCAAAGCCGTTCGCGCGAAATACGCCGACGATTGGGAGAAAGCCAATTGTTGGAAAAGAATGCAATTGCGCTTCCAAATCTGGCGTGAATGCGCGAACCAGATGGACGTGCACACGCCTTCGCCCGGAACGCTGTGGTAACTTTAAGGCACTTCGACGTGTAACAGAGCCGCCTCCGACTTGGCCAGAACTTCCGCCCGTTCCAGACTCGCCGGTATCAAACTGAATTGTCCGGCAGATAAATTCACTGAGGTTGAACCGCTCTTGATTTCAATCTTGCCACTGGTCACCGCGATGATTTGTAGTCTATTCGGTTTCAACTCGCCGATTGCGCCGGAATTGAGTTTCCACGTTTCGACATTGAATAATGGGTCATTTACGAGCGAACGAACTTTCACTGCGTCGCCCGCAAATTTGGTCTCGACGAGCTTCGGCTCAAAGTCATTAAAATCAATGCTGGCCAGCGATTGCGCGACATGCATCTCACGCGGCTTGCCGTCCAAGCCCAGGCGGTTCCAGTCAAACACGCGATACGTCGTGTCCGAATTTTGCTGGATCTCGAAAATCACCAAGCCGTCGCCGATGGCGTGGACGCGGCCGCTGGGCAGAAACATCGTGTCGCCCGCTTTCACCGGAATGCGGTGAAAACAGTCGGCCACGCTGCCGTCGGAAATCTTCTGCTCAAACTCCGCCCGCGTCACCCCGCGCTTGAGGCCGACATACAGACTCGCGCCCGGCGCGGCGTCGGCGATGAACCACATTTCCGTCTTGGGCTCGCCTTTGAGTTCCGCCGCCTTGCTGGCGGGTGGATGCACTTGCAATGAAAGTTTATCGCGCGCATCGAGGATCTTGCAGAGCAGGGGAAAGCGTCCCGCCGCCGCCGGTTTCGCGCCGCCGAGAATTTCCTCCGCATGGTTTTCCATGAGCCAGTGTAAATCTTTTCCGGCGAGTGGACCGTTGGCGATGACGCTGGCGTCGCCGGGGCGGTCGCTGATTTCCCACGCCTCACCGATGGGCCCGTTGGCCGGCAGGGGCTTGGCGTAAAGCCGTTCCAGTTCGCGTCCGCCCCAGATGCGGGCCTTGAAAATCGGGGCGAAAGTGAAGGGATACAGCATGGAATCAGGCGGTCACGGGTTCAGCCGCCTTGGTGGATTTCATTTCGCCGGCTTGCTCCACCTTTTCCAGAACGTGTCCGTGCGACCGGAATTTTCCGTAGCGCTTCTTGAGGCGTTCAGCGGTTGGCAGGGCGAGCACGTCCTCAAGATGTTTGAGCAGGCACGTCTTCAGATTTGCGGCCGACAAAGCATAATCGGTTTGCGCGCCACCCAGCGGTTCAGGCACGATTTCATCCACGAGTTTCAGTTGCAGCAAATCATTGGCGGTGATCTTGAGCGCAGCGGCCGCCTTGCCGGCGTTGGCGCGGTCTTTCCACAAAATCGCCGCGCAACCTTCGGGGCTGATGACCGAGTAATAAGCGTTCTCCAAAATCAAAACCCGGTCGGCCACGCCGATGCCCAGTGCGCCGCCAGAACCGCCTTCGCCGATGACCGCGGTGAGGATGGGCACTTCAAGCAACGTCATTTCGCGCAGATTGACGGCGATGGCTTCGGCAATGTGGCGCTCCTCGGCCGCCACCCCGGGATACGCGCCCGCCGTGTCAATGAGCGTGATGATCGGCAGCCCGAATTTATTCGCGAGTTTCATCAGGCGCAGCGCCTTGCGATAACCTTCGGGATGCGCGGAACCAAAATTGCGCAGAATATTTTCCTTCGTGTCGCGGCCTTTTTGGGTGCCGATGACGAGCACACGGTGTTCGCCCAGTTTGGCAAACCCGCCAACCATCGCGCGATCTTCGGCAAACAGGCGGTCGCCATGGAGTTCTTGGAAATCTGTGAAAGCCCTCGAAAAATAATCCAATGTGTAAGGGCGTTTGGGATGGCGTGCGAGTTGAACCCGCTGCCAGGGAGTCAGATGCAGAAAAATCTGCCGACGCGTCTCCTCGATCTTTTTCTCAATCAGCAAAATCTCCTCTTCGAAGCTGATGCCGACCGAATGTTGCTCGGGATGTTCGCGCAGGGCGGTCAGTTTATTTTGCAGTTCGATGATGGGTTTTTCGAAATCGAGCTGATGTTTCATGCGTTGTGAGCTTAAACATTTTCGATCGGGCAAGCAACGGGGAATTCCTCCGCAGCCACGGAAATTCGACTTTGAGAGACAATTTATCGGCTGTTGTGGAGCCAGGGAAAAAAAAGAGCCGGACTTGCGTCCGGCTCAGTGATGATAAGGTTTATACGCCTTCACCAAGGCGTTCAGAAGGGCGACGCGACCAACTTGGGGTCGCTGTCCGAGCCGCGCCGCAAGCAAAACCTTTATGCCAACCCTAAACGAACAGCGAAATCACAAATCGCACTGAAATATCAGATGTCAACCGCGAAAAAATGTTCAAACTTTTCCCAAAATATTTCACGCGGCGTAACCCGGTCATTAAGTCTGTATTAACCGGTTGGTTACAAGGCGGATTTTGGCAAATCAGAGAACATTTTTGTTGCCGGTCGCGACCGGATGACGCGCGCCAGCGGCGTGCGACCGTTCGTTTTCAAAGTTTCGCTCAGGGCGTCCGCCTTGCCTGCGCCGGAAACCAACACCCAGACCTGCCGCGCGGCGGCGATGGCCGCGTAACTTAAGGAAATTCGTGTTGGCGGTGGTTTGGGCGAATTGTCCACCGCCAGAAATGTCGCCGCGCAGCTTAAAATGTCCGGCCCGGCGTTCGGAAATAACGAAGCGACGTGGCCGTCCTCGCCCATGCCCAACAAAACCAGGTCCAGAACCGGCCGCTGGTTTTTGCCGAGCCCTACGATGCGACACACCTCTGATTCGGCGGCTTTCACGGCGGCTGAAGGAATATCTTCACCGCGCAACCGGTGAATTTGGTTTTCTGCAATATTCCCCAGTTGTGTGAAGAGAAGATCGTTCGCGAGCTTGAAGTTGCTTTCCGGATCCGTGGGCGGCAGACAGCGTTCGTCGGCCCAGAAAAAGTGACAATTGCCAAAGGCAATGCCGCGAGTCTGAGCCTGCTCGACGGTAGCGGTGAAAAACTTTTGCGTGATGCGTCCGCCGGAAAGCGCGACGCAGTGCGGTTTGCCCGCACGATTGGCCGCTGCGATTGCGTCCAGCCACGCGCTGGCGGCGGCACTGGCCAATTCGTCGGCGTTTGCGAATGCCAGAAGTTCAAGATGCTGCATGATTCAAGGCGCGGCTGAAGCTGGCGCGTGGTTTCCAGTCAGGGGCAGATTTTCGATGAGGCGCTGGATTTCACTCAGTTGGCCATCGGCGTCGTAGCGCAACTCCATCACCCAGCCATATTCTGCCTCGGGCCACTTGGATTTGGGCAGGACCTGTTTGGGTTTGGCCCCCAAAGCGCGCAGCAACTCCGGAATTTCGCCGTGATGCCAGGAGATCACCATCACCTTGCCGTGCGGCTTCGATCGGATTTCGTCGGCGAGTTCTTGGAAATTCTTGTTCTTAAACCGGCTGTCAATCGTGAGTCCAAACGCCTTTGCGGCAGGTTCGAGGGTGAGGCGTGAACGGCGGCTTTCCTTGGAATCGGCGGCGGCGAACAGGTAGTCCGGCTTTAACGGCTGCCCGCTCAGCTTGAGATTCTCGAAGTAATGGACGTGAGCCTTAGCCCGGGCTTCACCTTCAGCAGACAATCCGCAGCCGCTCTCCGGTTTTTCGGCGTGCCGGATGACCAGAATGACCGCGTTCGACAACGCCCCGCATTTTTCTGTGGTGATCGTCTGGGCGAACGTCGTCGTCGCAATCGCGAGCGCCAATAATCCGCAGAATAGTCGTTTGAATTTCACGTCCTTATTTTATCACCTGCGGCTCATGCCAGGTGTGTCCGAGTTGCGCCAGCAAATCATCTGCAGCCACCGGGCCCCAGGTGCCGGCGGCGTAGAATTCACGGTTCGTCAGCGGCTTGTCTGCCCAGCCGGCGCGGATGGAGTCGGCGATTTTCCACGCGGTTTCCACTTCATCGCGGCGGATGAAGAGCGTGGCGTCGCCAGCGATGGCTTCGAGCAGCAGGCGTTCGTAGGCTTCCGGCGTGTAGGCCCCAAACTCGGAATCGTAGCTGAAGTGCATCCGCACCGGCCGCACGCCGAGGCTCATGCCGGGCACCTTGCCGTTGAAGCGCAACGAAATCCCCTCGTTCGGCTGCAGCCGCAGCGTGAGCGCATTGGCATCGAGTTTTTCACCGCATTTGGCGGCGAAGAGAACGTTGGGCGTGGGGCGGAACTGGATGCGCACTTCGCTGGCGCTTTGCGGCAGGTTTTTTCCGGTGCGCAGATAAAACGGCACGTCGCTCCAGCGCCAATTGTCTATGAAAAGTTTCAGCGCCGCAAAGGTCTCGACGTTCGAGCTTGGATTCACCTTGGTTTCCTGGCGGTAACCGGGACGCGGCTGGCCATCCACGGAGCCGGCAAAATATTGGCCGCGCACGACCTGCTTCGCCACGTCCGCCGGTGACAGCGCGCGGATGGATTTGAGCAATTTCACCTTTTCATCGCGCACCGCCTCGGCTGCGAGCGACACCGGCGGTTCCATGGCGATGAGCGAGAGCACTTGCAGCATGTGGTTTTGCACCATGTCGCGCAGCGCGCCGGCCTCCTCGTAATAGCCGCCGCGCTCGCCCACGCCGATTTTTTCGCTAACGGTGATCTGGACGTGGTCCACGGATTCGCGGTTCCAAAGGCGCTCAAAAATGGAATTGGAAAAGCGGAACATCAAAATGTTCTGCACTGTTTCCTTGCCGAGATAATGGTCAATGCGGAACACCTGCGACTCGTGCGCGTAGCGCGTCAGCTCCTGATTGAGCGCGCGTGCGGAGGCGAGATCGTGGCCGAACGGTTTCTCCACGACGAGGCGCTGCCACGCGGAGGCTTCTTTGTTGAGCAGGCCGCAACGGTGGACTTGCTCCACTACCTCACCAAACTGGCTCGGCGAAATTGCCAGATAAAACAGGATGTTCTCGCGCAACGGGGCGCTGCCGAACGAGGTCAGCAATTCCTCCAGTTTTTTGTAGGCGGCATCGTCCGTAAGGTCGCCTTGGCAGTAGGACAAATTGTCTGCGAACGCATGCCAGACTTTTTCATCCACGGGCTTGGTGCGGGAAAACTGGTCGAGCGCGGTGCGCAATTCCTGCCGCCAGGAGGCGTCCGTCTTTTCGCGGCGCGCAAACCCGACCACGCGAAAACTCGGCGGCATCTGCTCCTCCTTGAACAAGTGGTAAAGCGCCGGGATCAGCTTGCGCGCGGTGAGGTCGCCGCTCGCGCCAAAGATCACAATGGTGCAGGGGTCAAGCTGCTTGCGTTCGCCGGCGATGCTGCCGCCGCACTGTTCGTCGAGAGAAATCAAATGTTTCACGGCTGACACCATGCCGTAACGGCGGCGGAAATTCAACGTTGCTTCTCCGCTGAATGCGAAATTTGCATGAAACAATTGGCGGTTACGGATGAGTTTTTTTCACGCTCACCCCACGCTGGCTTTCGGTTGGGGATTTTTGGCTCGCTTCCGGCGCCTTATTTCCGCAAAATTTTCCAGCGCGAGCATGAAAGCAAAAATCATCATCACCCCGAAAAAGGCCGTCGTTGACCCGCAAGGCATCACGGTTCTGAAAGCCCTCGAACACATGGGCCACACCGGCATCAAAGCCGTCCACGTCGGCAAATTCCTGGAGATCGAACTCGACGGCACGGATAAGGAAGCTGCGCGGCAGGCGCTCGATTCCGCATGCCACAAGTTTTTGAGCAACCCGCTGATTGAGGATTACAAACTGGAAATCGAATAACAACCAAGACGCCAAGGCGCCAAGAGGCAAAATTTGCTTTGTGTCTTTGCGCCTTTGTTGTTCAAAACAAAAATGAACTTTTCCGTCCTCCAATTCCCCGCCAGCAACTGCGACCAGGACGCCGTCCACGCCGTCCGCCTGCTCGGCCATTCCGCTCGGCTCGTCTGGCACAAGGACGCCTCGCTCGGCGACACCGCCTGCGTCATCGTGCCCGGCGGTTTCAGCTACGGCGATTATCTGCGCTGCGGCGCCATCGCGCGGTTCAGTCCCGTCATGCAGGCTGTGAAACAGTTCGCCGACAACGGCGGCCTCGTCCTCGGCATCTGCAACGGCTTTCAAGTTCTCACCGAAGCCGGCCTGCTGCCCGGCGCGCTCATCCGCAACCGCGATCTGCAATTCCACTGCGAAAACATTTTCCTCAAGACCGCCACCAACGACTCGCCGTTCACCAGCCGGATTCCGGCGGGGAAAATTCTCCGCGTGCCCATCGCGCACGGCGAAGGCTGCTATTTTGCCGACGAAGAAACACTCGCGAAGCTCAAGGCCAACAATCAAATCTTGTGGCAATACTGCGACGCGACCGGAAACCTGACCGACACCGCGAACCCCAACGGCGCGCTGCAAAACATCGCCGGCATCTGCAATGAAAAGCGCAACGTGGCCGGCCTGATGCCGCATCCCGAACGCGCCTGCGAACCGCTGCTCGGCAGCGACGACGGCAAATGGATTTTCGAAAGCATCTTCACCGCACTCAAAAACAAAACTGTCGCGCAAGCGGTGTGAAGTTTTGGGTTTGACCGAGGAAATAACCGGCGAAATGGTTATTCAGAAAATCTTTGATGAACTGCCCGTGCCGTGAGGCGAATGTAGAATTGTTTAATGTGCAGGACTGATAACTTTATTGGCTGGCGAATTGGTTAATGACGCTGGCGATACTGAACGGACTTCATGCGGTTGGTTTGTATCTTGAGGCGCACGGGGAAAAATCCATGTGACAATGGCTATGGCAAGCGAAATTGCCGCAATCCATATTGCAATACGAGACTGGCGATCCGCAGAATGGTAGCGCGCATTTTCAGCCTCGCCAGCCTTTGCATCATCCCGCCGTTTGCGTTCGGCGGTTGCGGCCAAAATATGAATCGTGTGTGAATTGTTAGAAATGAACTCGTCTAATTTTTCATCGCTCATTATTCCGAAGTCCCGCGAAGTGCTTTTAGGTTGCATTCCTCCCTGAAAAACCATTCGCATTTTTTCTTTTGTCTCATCGTCAAAATCTGGAATTTTCATAAACGTGATTAACCTGCAAGTCTAGCATCAGGTCAAGGATTGAACGTGTTGTCACTGCTCAAAATGAGCTTCTGGCCTTTTGGTGGTAAATCCGCCAGCCAGAAAAATTCTTCACTGGTTTCGTCAGATTTGACCTTTGCGAAAACCTTTGTTCCTGCCTTGGGATTGTGAATTGTAAATTTACCCGTCGCATCTGTTTGTAAAATTTCCAGTGCCGCAGGAGAAAAGTCTGACAGATAAAAACTTGGCGAATGGACGGATTTTAGATTTTTGTTGGCCTCTTCCAATTTTTTCTTTGCTGCAACGAGCGTAGCCATTGACGCCTGTATTTGCATCCTTCTCTCATTGTTAATTTTGTTTTCCAGATTGTCGTCTTCACTGGCGATACGGTTTGCCCGTTGACTAATAGATTGAATCCTTTGTGTATCTTCCCGTATTGCCTGCCACGCAGTTCGCTGTTCTTGTGAGTATTGCCGAACGAATGGCTGATTTAACATATCAGGCGGGACGCCATATTTTGACTCTAAAAAAGCAATAGCCTTTGCGAGCGTTTTTGCGGTTTTCAAATTATCTTCGTCTTCTTTAATCAGCGCAATGTAACGCACATCATTTGTGTAAGATTGACTGGCAACTTTTCTTGCTTCGTCATATTCCAATTGGTTCGTGTTTATTTCCGATTGAATTTTTTCTATATCCGCCGTTATCAGCTCGCTTTGCTGGTCTGATTCAACTTTCTTTTTCTGCAAAAAACCGTCAGCCTCTTTTGCGTCCACCAAAAGAATCTGCACGCCGCCTGCCTTAACTATCGCGCCTTTGATCTCCGGCACAAGTTCGGTGGATTGGACGCCGCAATCAAAAGCGGCATAAGAAATTCCGATGGCATTGTAATTGGCAACGCGCATACATCGGCAATCGCCGAGCAGTTGTCCGCTGACCAAAGATTCTGCGTTCGGATAGTGATAAATCACGATTTCCTGAACCATGTTCTCGCTTTCCACCTCACCGTTGGCGACTGGAGGCCAATGTGCCTGCGCATAAACCCCACACTGAATTTTATTCCGGTCAACGATTTCAATTTTTGCAAAATATGTGACTAAACGGAAATTTTCGGGATTACCGTGCGAATGAAAGCCCGCCAGTTCGAGCGGGTTGTTCCAAAGTTCGGAATGGTCGCTATCGTAAAGCTGGCCGTTGACGATACGAAGGTTTTCACTCGGCTTAACAAAATTCGTCACTATCTGGCCAGAAATCTTGGGTTTGCAAGATGTCAGGATGGCAACGGACGTGATCGCAATCAGGGCGACAAATATTTTTGTTTTCATATTTTTATCATGTTTCTCTCCGCAAGCTGAAGATACTGTGAAACAAAATCGTAAAAAGCCGCCTTGTCTATTGGAACAGAAGTTTCTTTCAAAAGCTGCGATTTTTCTTGCTCGTTAAATTCAAACAAGCCCGGACGATTTTTCAAATACCAAATCTTAAAAACTCCCATCGGCAACGTAAGCTCGTTCGTCAATGCTTCGTATTGGTAAATCGCAAACATCAAAAAAAGTTCATACTGTTCGGGTATGTATTCAAGAACTGCTTTGGGTTCTTGATCCGCGTGCTTAAAAAAGCCGCCAGCCTTACTGATGTGCTTAAAAAATTCTTTGTGTTGAGTCTCAACAACGCGATTTTCAACCCACTTTGTAAGGGACTTCGGATTCTTTGAGTGTTCGCAAAGGTCGCGAGTTATGCCGTAAGCGGCGTAAGACAAGGTATGTATTGAAACAAAATCGCCGCCCGCAAAGAACAACTTGATTGCGGTTTCAAGTTGCCGCCTCGCGGATTCTAATTTTGTAACCTGTATTCTGTTTTCAGACATTTCATTCCCATGACACAAATTCGATGGAATCAAAGTTATATTTTTACCCCCTCTTGCGCCATATTTTTACGCGGCATAGAAAAAGCGGCCTCCGTTTCCGAAGGCCGCTTTCGTTTCCAAATTTATTTTTACGGATGCGGAGGTGCGGGCGGAGTCGGCGGGGTCGGTGGCGTGGCTGAACCGCCGCCAGAGTCCACGATGATGCGCGCAACTTGATACGCGCCGTAGAAATCCGCGTTGCTGGTCTGGTAGCGTTCCATCAAACGGTCAAGCTGGCGTTCGCAAATGCGGTCGCCCGCATCAATCTTGTCCGGCAGCAAATTGGTCGCGGCACTCGTTCCGGTCTTGGCCAGACGTGGTGCGGCGATGAGAGTATTGAACGCACCAATTTTCGTGTTGAGGTCGGTGAGGTCGGCGGCGGCAAGCGTGCCAGCGGCGGTGAGTGCGGCGATGTTCGTGTTGCCCGCGTTGTAAATGGCGGTGCAGTTGGTCAGGCAATCGGCCTCGGTCTGGTGGAGCAAATCGGGCGCGCTGAAATCCACGGAATCAAACAGGTCATGCTTGCCCTGCGTTTCCGCCCACTGTGCCACCGCACCACCAACAACGGCGGCAGCACTGCACATGGCCTGACGTGCAAGCCGTTTGTTTTCCGTGATGCCGGTGGTTGTGCCGGATTGTTTCAGTTCCTCGGCGCGAATGTCCGCAATGGCAGCGGCAAGGGCGGCGCGAGCACTGGCAAAGGCAACGACGGCCTGCCAGATGGTTTTGAAGTTGTCCAGAACGCCAAGCACGGCGACGAACATCTTCGTATGAGCTTGCTGTTTTATGTTCATAATATGTGTATCCCGTTGGTTGTTTATGCCGAGGTGTAACAACGGTCTAACGCAAAGCGATTTTGGAGTCAAGCGGTTAAAAACTAGGCAAAACCCTTACTTTTTGGGGTTTATGGCTCACCGGGCAGGTTGCAATGGTCAAAACGAGACAGTCAATGTCCGCCGGGAGACTGACAGCGGCCATCGGGAGACATTCAACGTCCGCCGGGAAGCTGACAATGCCCAAAACTGAACAGTCAACGGTCGTCGGGAGACTGACATTGCCCGCCGGGCGAGTGACAGCCTTCACCGGGAAACCGCCATTGCCCATTTTACGACTGACGATGTTCGTCGGGAGGCTGACATCGTTCGTCTGGAAAGTGGCAATTTGAATCGGGCGACCGACAGACGCGATTTGGCAATTGGGATTAAACGGACGCAGAGGCGACCCGTTTGATTTTGGTTTTTGATTTCCAAGCGCGGCTGAAAGTTTTACTTTGTTCGGATTGAAATTGAGCTTCGCCCGGAAATTGACGCGCGAGTTAAATAGTTTAATTGAATTAAAAAATTTTCCATGACCGAACCCGCCATCACCCCAGAGTTGGTTGCCAAGCACAACCTCACGCCGGAAGAATACGCCCACGCCGTGGAAATCCTCGGCCGCACGCCGAGCTACACCGAGCTCGGCATCTTTTCCGTGATGTGGAGCGAGC
>CAINLR010000156.1 GCA_903850425.1 uncultured Verrucomicrobia subdivision 3 bacterium
CCAGTTCCCGCTGCGGCTGGCGTGGGCGATGACGATCCACAAGGCGCAAGGGCTGACGTTGGACGCGGCGTTTCTGGACATCCGCGCCGCGCGTGAGCCGGGACAGGCTTACGTCGCGGTGTCGCGCGTGCGGTCGCTGGCCGGCCTCAACTTCAAAGAATGGTTCAAAGGCGTCCATGTGTCGCCGGAAGCCATCGAGTTTTACAAGGCGATGAATTAAATATGAATCCTCTCGAAACGATTGAACCATTGCTCGGCGCGGATGCTTTTCTCGTGCCGTGCATTCACGGCACGAAAATGCCGGCGGTCACTTACACGCAACGGCCATTCGAGGCGACGCTGACGCCGGCCTATCGGCACGCGCTGGCGTCGGGCGAATTCAACATCGCCGTTTATCTCGGGCAAATGTCCGGCGGGCTGTGCGCGCTGGACTTTGACCAGGACGAGGATTTGGCGGCGTTCCTCGCCGTCAATCCGGCGCTGGCGACGACGACGCGCTCGCGCGGCAGTCGCGGCGGCATGGTCTGGTTTCGGGTCGCGGGCGAATTTCCCGCGAGCTGCACCACGAAACATTTTGAGTGGCGCGCGAACGGGCGGCTTTCGACGATTTTTGGCCGCCATCCGAAGGGCATGGATTACACGCTGCTGGTGGCCGCGCCGCCGGTGGCCGCCGCGTTCGCCGAAATTATTTGGCCGGATGGCTGGGAATTGCCGTGGGTCGGGGCCGCCGAGCGCGACGCCGTGGCGGCGCTGGCGAAGGAATACGGCCAGCCGTTTTACACCAACAAGGACGGCAAGGTGAACGGCATCAACGAACGGTATTGGGCCGCGCTTTACGCGCGCGAAAATCGCGTGCTGTTCGACCCGGACGAAAAAAACTTTTACCGCTACACCGATGAAACTGGATTGTGGGAAGCCATCACGCCGGAAAGCATCCGCGAAATTATTTCCGGCCGGATTCTGGAAATCAGCCGGGAGGCGCAACAGTTCACGCTGGAAATCCAGATCACCCAGACTCGGTTGAACGCCGTGGTTTCCGCGCTCAAAGGCATCGTCGAGCGGCGCGGCGCGTTCAAGGTGAAGCAGCGGTTTATCCACGCTGCCAACGGCGTGATTCGGTTTGCTAACGATGGCGACATCCTGTTCGGCGGTTTTTCGCCAGAGGATTATTCGCGCAACCGTTCGCCGTTTAATTTTCAGCCGGACGCGGAGTGTCCGCGCTTCCTGAACGAACTGATTTACCCTGCCGTCGAGCCGGACGATGCCGACTTGCTGCAACGCTGGGCCGGTTTGGCGTTGTTCGGTTACAACCTGCCGCAACGGTTTTTGATCGTGGACGGCACGCCGAATGGCGGCAAGGGCACGCTCGTTCGCATCATTCAAGCGCTCGTCGGCGCGATGAACACCTACCAACTGCGGACGGATTGCCTCAACGAACGGTTTGAAACCTACCGTTATCGCGGCAAGACGCTGCTGATCGGGCCGGACGTGCGCGGGGATTTCCTGATGGAACGGGGTGCGAGCATGTTGAAGGTGCTGGTTGGCGGGGATCCGATCTCTGCCGAAGGCAAGGGATTGAACGGCGATTTTCAGATGTTCGGCACGTTCAACATTGTGGTGACGTGCAATTCCCGCCTCCGCCTCCGGCTGGAGGGCGACGCGGGCGCGTGGCGCCGGCGGTTGCTGGTGGTGCGTTACGAAAAACCGGCACCGGCGAAACGGGTTTTGGATTTCGACCATGTGCTTTTGCGCGACGAGGGCAGCGGCATTTTGCGCTGGGCGCTCGCCGGTTTCGTGAAATTGCAAACACAGTTTGCCGAAACCGGAGATTTTTCCCTGTCCGATGCACAACGGGGGCGGGTGGATTCGTTGCTGGCCGAAAGCGACAGCCTCCGGCTGTTCGTCCAGGCGCAACTGGAACGGCACGAACACGACAACATCACCAGCGCGGAAATCAGCCAGGCATACGCGGAATTTTGCGCCGACAAGGGCTGGAACGCGCTGCCGACTTCGGTGGTGGAGCGGACGTTGCCGGATTTGCTGCTGGAATTTTTCCATGTCACCAAGTCGCACGACATCGAGCGTAACGGGAAGAAATCGAACCGCGGCTGGCGGCGGGTGCGGCTGAAAGCACCGTCAACTTTTCAACTTGTGGAGGGGTCCGACCCGGACAGGGCACTATGAGTCTCGACGTTGCCAAACTGGAAAAGGTTCGCGAGCTGGCCGGCGGCATTGTCCAGGCCCGGTGTCCGGCCTGCGCCGAAGGCGGCAATGATCGCTCCGGCGAACATCTGCGGATTTATCCCGACGGGAAATTCGGCTGCTGCGTCCATCCGAAGGACGGCGACCACCGCAAACGGATTTGGGCGCTGGCCGGTGTCCGCAAGCCGGGGACATTCTCGCTGCGGCTCAAGACGCCGCCAGCGTTGCCGGCACAGTCGGTGAAGGCGGCTTTGAACGCCGGGACGCCTCGGACGGTTAAAACCGAGTTGAAAACAGGCGTCCCTGCCGTCCCCACTGCTCCGGTGGTTGAATTACGGACGGGTCGGACGACTGAAGTAAAGTTATGCGCGCGTGCGCGAGAAGATTCCACCACTACCAATATACATACAGCAAATATCCAAGAGCAGCTAAAGGACTCGGCAAGTGCCGTCCGAGCCGCCCTTGTTTCGGAACGCCTGCCGTTCCTGACCGCCGGTGGCGATTTGTCCATCCCGTTTGATTCGCCGGAGCGTTACCACTGGTGGCGCGGCGGTCAATCGGTCGCTGAAACCCTGCAAGAAGTGAAAGAAAGGATGAAAAATGCCATTCCCGTTTGAAAAACAGCCGCGCGAAAGCGCAAAAGCGTTCGCCGCGTTCAGTTTGTATCTGAGCCTCGGCGCGGAGCGTTCCACCCGCGAAGTGGGGAAACAGTTGGGAAAGAGTGAGGGTTTAATCGAGCGCTGGGCGGCAAAATTCGACTGGCAAAGTCGCGTGGCCGCACACGCGACGCATTTGGCCGTCGTCGAGCGCGAAGCCATCGAGGTCGCCGCGCGCGGCAAGGCGGCGGAATGGGCCAGCCGCGAGCAGAAACTTCGCGAGACGGAATGGGCGATGCACGAATCGGCCATCGCCGCCGCGAAAAAGGGGCTGGCCGCCTACATGGAGCGCGAAAAAGTTTATGCCAACCTCGCCGACATCGCCCGGATGCTGGAAATCGCCAGCAAGCTCGGGCGGCTGGCGACGGGCCTCGGCACCGATGGCGAGCGGCGGGCCGGTGACGATCTGCCGACGTTGCGCGTCGAGGTCACGGTCGCGCTGGAAAAAATCTACGGGGATCCACTCCCCGGCGAAATTGTGGACGTGGAAACCGTGCCCGCACTACCGGAGAAAACCGCATGACACCCTGGGAACGCTATTTTTTGGTCGGTCGCCGTGCTGGCTGTCCGCAGAATCAAATGGACCGCCTCCAGCAAGCCGACGTGATTTTGCAACAGCGGCAACTGGCCGCCAGTGCCGCCGCGCGAATGTGCGATGCACCTGACGGGCCGACGGCCATCGGCTACGGCGGCGCGCGTGGCGGCGGAAAATCGCACTGGCTGCTGGCGCAAATGGGGGCGGACGATTGCCAGCGCGTGCCCGGACTGAAATGCCTGCTGCTCCGCAAGGTCGGCAAGGCCAACCTGGAACACTTCGAGGATTTGCGCCGCCGGCTGTTCGGCAAACTGAAGCACGATTTTTCCGCGTTTCGCGGGATTTTGTCGTTTGCCAACGGCTCGCGAATCATCGCCGGCCATTTTCAGAATGAAAAAGACATTGATGCTTACCTCGGGCTGGAATACGACGTCATCGGGATTGAAGAGGCCACGACTTTGACGGCGCGAAAATACCAGGACATTTCCACCTGCTGCCGCACGTCAAAACCGAACTGGCGTCCGCGTTTATATTCGACCACGAATCCCGGCGGCGTGGGTCACGGCTGGTATCGGTCAAAATTCATCGTGCCGTATCAGGAAAAGCGGGAGACGGAAACGCGTTTCATCCCCGCGCGCGTAACGGATAATCGCTGGAACAATCCCGAATACCTCCGCGTCCTGCAAAACCTCACCGGCTGGCAAAAGCGCGCCTGGCTCGACGGCGATTGGGACATTGCCGCCGGACAGTATTTCACGACCCTGCGCCGTGAGATTCATGTTGTCGCCGATTTCGACGACACGCGGGCGCGGGAATGGTTCATCGCGCTAGACTACGGGTTTGCCCATTACACCGTCGCGCTGCTCGGCTGCACCGATGGCGACGGGAATATCTTTGTCGTGGACGAACACGCGGAACGTCTTTGGCTGCCAGAGCGGCACGCGGCGGCGATCAAGGCGATGCTCGCCCGGCACAAAATTGGCAACCGCAAGCTGGCGGTCGAGGATCTGAAACGGATTGTGGCCGGCGCGGATGTGTTCTCCCGTCAAAGCGACGGGACAACAATCGCCGCGCAGTATGCCAAGCATGGGCTTTCGCTGCGGTGTGCCAACACCGATCGCGTGAACGGCTGGGCGGAAATTTTGACGCGGTTCGGCGACATTGACGGGGGGATTCGTCCGACGCTTTTCTTGCACCAGCGGTGCGGTCGGCTGATTGAAACGCTGCCAGCGCTCCAACACGATCCGAACCGGCCGGAAGATGTTTTGAAAGTGGATGCCGACGAGGACGGCATCGGTGGGGACGATTGCGCGGATGCCCTGCGCTACCTGGTGGCGACGAAGTCGCGGACCATCACGCAACGGAAGTTGCGCGGTTTTTAACACTAGAGGCAAACCCTGAACGCCTGTCAAAATGCTGCAACGTCTGGCGAACCATCAAACCAATCACAGCCCAGCGACGGCCCCCTTGGGGATGGAAGGGGGCCTAGCATCGGGGGATGGGCGGGGGCTTTGGGGCAAAAGACGCCCCGACCATTTTTTCAAAACAGCGGAGCGGCGACGTTGGCGTGAAGGATGCCTGCAAGCTGGCGCGGTGACTGCCCGCACGAGCGCGAAGGTGCGGATTCGCAGTCACCGTGACAGCGCGGCAGCGGGATAGCACACAACGCCACATTGTCTGACCTTAATTCCGCGCCGAAGGGTCCCGCTGGCGGGGAGATGTCGGCGCGAAAAGAATTAAGGTGGGAGGAACGACCAAACGGACAATGTGTGTTGTGTGATTGTCCCGGAAGCACTCCTGCATGACAACGGAGCCGCGAAGCTCACGAAACTTGTCGGGGCGTCTGGACTCGTTGCCTGGCATCGTCGCGGTAGCGCGATGACAAGATTTCCCGACTCCCCGCCGCTGGAGCGTAGCGGAATGATGGCCGGCTGATGGGTGCATGGCAGCCGAGACAGCAGGCCGCGAAGCCCAGCGCCGGGGTGTCGGTCAAATTTGGTTTGCGCAGTGAGTTCGGTTGTTTCTGTCCGCCGCAATGTAGCCTGCGAAATGGAGGCGGTGCAGAAATGACCGATCTCACGGATAATGCTGACGCCTTGCCCGGACGAAGTCGCGCGGGCTATTGCTGCTGTCTTCGGCGATAGGCGAAGCCTCGCGCCGTATTGCTGGTCTTGGCCGGACGAAGTCGCGCGGCCATTTTTTTGTTTTGCTGCGCCCGAGCGCGATCAGCGAGAACCGGAAACGCAGTGAAGGTTCAGCCGCGCGAGGAGCGCAGCGACGAGGTCCTTCCGGACTGGCAAATTTGGGCGCGGCCGGTTCGTGACGGTCTCGGCTGATTTGCAGACTTCGGAATGAGCGGGAGCGATCTGCGTAATCTGTGAAGCAGTCGCGTAAGTGAATGGAGAGGCGGCAAAGCTGCCGAGTCCGGCCAGGCCGCGGGCGGAACAGGGTCGGCACTTGAAGCGAGGCACGAGCTTAAGCGCTGACTCTGTGACGCCGGGCTTTTTGGGTGGAGCGATAGCGACAGGGAATCAATTCACTGACTTTCTTGCCGCACAGCGCGCTGGTGCATGGCGTGCCTGAAGGGTGATTTGAAACCAGCCGCATTCGCAAACCGATGGCGACCATAACGCGCGCGCTGTGAGCGAGAGGCAGCCGGAGTGTGACTATCGTAAACCCGCGACGGCTGCCGGTGCTGGCCAGCAGGCCAGCCACGAGCGTCGGCAACCGCGCGTGACCCGCATCATCCGCGAAGGGAAACCGTGTATGGGTTGCGCGTTCGTGTTGTCCTGTTGAGCACGCGAATGGAATGCAGCGCGATCTGAATTTCTATTGAGCGCACGCGAACACTTATTGGCTGGAGCCTGGCCGGCGAGTGAGGCGGGGCGATGAAATTCCGGACGATCACGCAGCGGAGGTTTTTACTTGTGTTGAGTGATGGAGGGAGGTTGTTGGCAATGGGTTCTGTCACCCTTAAAATCAATGGCGTAAAGGATACCAAAAACGATAGCCGTAAAGATAAACCAAGCGGTGATAAGAGCGATAATGGTAGCGGGGATTCCCATGATTATCTGTTCATACCACGGATGGCTTCTGAACCACTTGAAGAGTCTTTGTGACCACAAACCACGATGATCAATGGTTTTCATACCCATAGCATACCCCAAGATGTCAAAAGGGGGTAATTGATAAAACCGTCGCAACAATTGTTTCTCTCAATGCGGGTCTTTGATCTAGTGGATTCCAAAGGGCACGACCTTTGGCGTTGGGGTTCGGGGATGCGTAATCCCCGATGGAAAAAATATCGCGGCGAGCCATCAA
>CAINLR010000157.1 GCA_903850425.1 uncultured Verrucomicrobia subdivision 3 bacterium
AGCGAAATCTGGCGCCCAAGCGATACGTCTGGCGCAAGAAGGGTGAGGAAATTCTGGCCAAGATTTCCAAAGCCCGGGCGGCCCAAGTCGCCACATCACCGTTATGACCCCTCATTTACAGAACACTACACTAGTGCCACCGACCATCACCACCAATCCCGCCAGCCGCGTTGTCAGTGTGGGGGCCAGCACCACCTTCAGCGTATCCGCCACGGGCAGCGCGCTGCTGAACTATCAGTGGTTTTTCAACGGCAGTGCCATCAACGGCGCAACCGGGTCCAGTTACAACCTCAACAATGCCGGAGCCACGAACGTGGGCCAATACACGGTCACGGTCTGGAACACGGCGGGCACCAACACCAGCACTGCCGCCGGCCTGTGGCTGAATGCGCTCAAAATGTATGTCGGCGTGAATGTCTATGGCCCGGTGGGCGCCAATTGCCTGGTGCAATACGCCACCAACCTGACGGCTCCCGTGACTTGGTTGACGGTGCAAAGCGTCACCATCGTCACCAATCCCACGGTGATCATTGACTACGGCTCGGCCGACAAGCCCCAGCGGTTCTACCAGACGGTGCCGCAGTAACAAGTTACTGGGTGGGGACGCATCGTCCCCACCCGAATGATGCAGCAAAGGGCAATTTGGCTGTTTTTACCGGTTTTACCGGTTTATTTCATCGGCGGGCGGGTTGGAAGGGGCAAATCGCCCCTTCGGAGGGGTGTCTGGTCCGGCGGCAAGGGGCGCGCGGCCCCTTGGATAGGCAGGTTTTGCCGGTCGCAACCCGGCGCGGGTCCGGTCGGAAGGGGCGGCTTGCCCCTTGGCATCGGCCCGGCGCGGGTTCGGAGCGGCAGTCGGCCCCTTCGCAGGGGCGTTGCCGCTGGTCAGGACCGGAGCGGTCGCGGGTTGGAAGGGGTCGTTCGCTGGTAGGGCGGCGTTGCTGCGCCGCCGGGGAGGCCGACCAGCCGGTCGGCCCTACCAAAATAACAGGTCTATTTGGGGCTGAACGCCGGTCGGGAAGCTGCCGGCAAACTAAGGCAAAGGAAACACCAACGGAACAAACAAACGAAAGCGAGCACACCATGCAAAACGAAATTGATAAGAAGTTCACGGACGCCGAACTCAAGGCGATGGACGACGCGTTGACGGTGTTGGAAACCACGCTGGCGACGGTGCCGGTGTTGTCGGGCGATGACAAGTCATCCCATGTGAAGGCGCCGGATAATTCGCGGGGCTGGCTGGAGGGGATGGTGGTCCGGGCGACGCAGAACCTGGACAAGCTGCCGCGCAATTTCGATCCGGCGCTGATGCAGCGGGATCTGGATTTCGCTGCGGCCATCGCGCCGCGTTTGCTCCGGGCGCAGCGCGTGGTGGATCGCCTGACCAGCGGGACGTTTCTGGCGGACAGCGATTCGTTTGCCGCCGCGCTGGAGGTGCGCCGGCAACTGAAGGCATCGGGGGTGGCCGGGGTGGATGATAATTTGAGCGACGGCTTGCAGCGGTTCTTCAACCGCACCAGCGCCGCGCCCGCCCCCAAACCGGCGGCGTAGAATTGATTTTATCGCACGCACGCGCGCCGGTTCACACCGGCGCGTTTTGCTGGAGTGCAGCTGGACACGGTTTTTAACGACTGGGCCGGCGATGCGACGGTGGGCAGTCGGCCTGGCGGCGGCGGCGGCGGCCGGCCACCAGTTCCAAGCACCGTTTCAAGCGGCCCCTGGCCTGCCCATGATCGAGATCGGAAGCTTCACCTTGGCGGAGAGATTCCAAGCATCCAAGCTGCAGCCTGCCGCTGAGAATGAAGTTTGGCGCAGAATGCCTTCCCAATAATTGGGGTTTGAGCTCGCGCGCCGTTGCCTGCAAATAACATTTCAAATCAGCCTCATGCCGGCTACCTTGCGCGCATGGCGCTGGTGCGAATCCTGATTGATGGTTACAGCTTGCTGCACAACTGGCCGGAGTTGGCGGAGGGCGCGGCGCGTCATTCCGAGGCGGCGCGCGGGGCGCTGGTGGAAATCCTCACGCATTATCAGGACGCCTGCGGCACGCCGATCACGGTTTTTTTTGACGGGAACTCCGCCCGTTACGCCAAGCCCAAAAATGAAGCCGCCGGCGCGGTGGAAGTTTTATTTTCGCGCGCCGGCCAGACGGCGGATGACCTGATCGAACGCGCGGCGCACCGGTTTCAAGACTATGGCGAAGTGCTGGTGGTGACGGATGACTTCGCCGAGCGCAACCTGGTCAGCGGCTGCGGCGGCTCGGTGGCGAGCTGCGGGAACTTCATCCGCATGATTGACGATGCGCTGGCGAACTTGCAGGAAAACCTCCAAAATCACAACCGGTCGGAGCGGAATCGTTTTTCCCGGTCGCGCTGAAATCATCATGAACTTACTGCCTTCCCATCTGGTCGCCACCGCCCGTCGCGGGCTGGTTGCAGGTCTGGTGCTGTTGTTTTTTTGTTCGCGCGCCGCCGCGCAGCCCGCGCCGGAGGATCGCTGGCTGATGATTTTTGACACCTCGGCGACGATGAAGAAAGCGCTGCCGGGCGTGACGGCGGAAATAAAAAATCTGCTGGCCTCGGCGGTCAGCGAGCAGTTGCACCCAGGCGACTCCGTGGGCGTGTGGACCTTTGGCCGGGAACTGCACACCGGACAATTTCCGCTGGTGACGTGGAATCCGGAACAGGCGGCGGCGACGGCGTCCAATCTGATCCGCTTCGTCCAAAAACAGGATTATGGCGACGACACGACCTGGTCGGCGCTGCAGCCACAGCTCGACCAGCTCATCAAAAGTTCTGCGCGGCTGACGATCGTTGTGTTTTGCGACGGACAGGGCGAAGTGAATTGGACGCCTTACAACGCGGGCATCAATCAGACCTTCAGTCAGGCGCAGGCCGAGCGCAAAAAAGCGCGGCAACCGTTTGTCTTGCTGGTGCGGACGCAGCAGGGCCAGTTCACCGGCTGCACGGTGAATTTTCCGCCCGGCGCGCTGAACGTGCCGCCGTTCCCGCCGCTGCCGCAACCGGTCAAGATCGTCCCGACCAATCCGCCGCCGGTGGCGCCGGTGGTCGTCAAACCGCCGCCCATCATCGTGCCGTCGCTTTTTATCGTTGGCACCAATGCCGCTACCAACGTGAATGATCTGCCAAAGATTTCCGCGCCGGCAACGAACCTGCCGGCCGCCCCGAGCCAACCAACGAATGCTCCCGCCGCGAGCAATCACAACGCGTCCGCTGGCGCATCCAATCCGCCGCCGACCACGCCTGTGGCAAAAACCACCGACGTAAAAAGCCCCCCAGCGGTCACCAACTCTGCCCCAAGCGCGCCGGCGAATGAGCTCCCGGCGAGCGCGGCGCTGGACGCTAATGACCACAGCCCGCGCACCTTGGTTTATGTGGGCGTGGGCCTGCTCGCGGCGGCCGCCGGGCTGATGATTTTTCTCTGGGCGCGCGCGGCGCGGCAGCCACATGGCAGCCTCATCACCAGTTCCATGCAGAACGACCCGCGCCTGCCGCCCCGCAAATGATCCAATTCCGCGCGTGACTTTTGCCCGCAGTTTTGGAAGATTTTGCGCCCATGAAAACAAACCATTTACTCTGCGCGCTCGGCATTTTTGCCGCCGTTGCCACTGCTCAAGCCGAAGATGCCAAGAAGGACGAGAAGCCTGCCGTGGCGGCACCGACGTTCGCCGATCCCTCCAAACTGACCGAGAAAGCTCCCGAGTCGTTCAAAGCTCAGTTCGAAACCACCAAGGGTAAAATCACCATTGAAGTTACCCGCTCCCTGTCGCCCAATGGCGCGGACCGTTTCTACAACCTTGTTCGTTCCGGCTATTTCAAGGACATCGCCTTCTTCCGGGTGATCCCCGGTTTCATGTGCCAGTTCGGCATCCACGGCGACCCGGCCGTTGCGGCGAAGTGGCAGCAGGCCAACATTCCCGATGATGCCGTCAAAGGCAGCAATACGCGTGGCGCAATCACCTTTGCCACGGCCGGTCCGAACACGCGGACGACGCAGTTGTTCATCAACTTCGGCAACAATGTGAATCTGGACGGCATGGGCTTTTCGCCGTTCGGCAAGATCGTAGAAGGCATGGACGTGGTGGACAAGATCAACGGCGAATATGGCGAAGGCGCTCCCGGGGGCCGGGGACCGGGTCAGGGCCGCATTCAGGCGGAGGGCAATGCCTACCTGAAAAAAGATTTTCCGAACCTCGACTACATCAATTCCGCGAGCATCCTGCCCGCCGCCAGCAGCAAATAATTAACCCCTAAATATTTTATGAGCGAAGTTGCCATCCTTACCACCAGCGCCGGCGAAATGGTCCTCGAATTCTGGCCGGACGTGGCGCCCGGCCACGTCAAGAACTTCAAAGACCTTGCAAACAAAGGTTTTTATGACGGCACGTGTTTTCACCGCGTCATCAAAGGTTTTATGATTCAAGGCGGCGATCCCACGACCAAGGACGAGGCCAAGCAATCCCAGTGGGGCACCGGCGGTCCCGGCTACCAGATCAAGGCGGAGTTCAACGACAAGGCCCACACGCGCGGCGTCCTTTCAATGGCGCGTTCGCAAAGTCCTGATTCCGCCGGCAGCCAGTTTTTCATCTGCCACGGCGACCCGCGCTTTCTGGATCGTCAATACACCGCGTTTGGCAAACTCATCCAGGGCGATGATGTGCTGGAAAAAATCGGCACCACGCCGACGCAGCCCGGTGACCGGCCGGTCAAAAAAGTCAGTCTCATCAGCGTGAAAATAGTTCCGGCCGACTCGGTGAAATAATTTCTAACCACGGATCAACACAGATTAACACGGATTTTGGGAACGGTTGCTTTCCATCGGTGTTGATCCGGGTCCGTCCGTGGTTGAAATCGATAATGGAAATTTCCCAACTTGCCCAAGTTCTCGTGGCCCTCGGTTGTCCGGCGGAAAAATCCGGCGAGATGGCCGCGCAATTAGACAAACGCGCCCGCCAGCTTGCCGCCGAACAAGGCCGCCGCTACGAAGAAGCACTGCAACACCTGCTGACCTTGATGAAGCAAGGCTGGGCGGCGACGGGTCGAGGAAATTAAGTTGCGGTTGCCGACTGAAGTGGCGCCGAGCTACCCAGCTCACCGTTCAACTTGCCGCACCGGACTACAGTTTGCCCTTGGTGCTCGGCAGTTGACCGGCGATGCGCGGATCGTGCTGGCGGGCCGCGTCCACCGCGCGCGCAAACGCCTTGAACAATCCCTCCACGATGTGATGCGGCTCGTCGCCGTAGAGAAGTTCCAAATGAAGGTTGCAGCGCGCTTCGTTGGTGAAGCCCTGAAAAAATTCCCGCGCCAGACCAAAGCGAAAGGCGCTGGACATATCCTGCTGCTTTTCGGCTTCAGTTATTTTCTTCAGTGAAAACTTGTCCAGACCACGCCAGACCAAATGCGGGCGACCGCTGAAATCCACGACGCAGCGCGCCAGGCATTCGTCCATCGGCACATAAGCTTCGCCGGTGAAAGGATTCCGCGGATCAAAGCCATGGCCGTAACGGCGGATGCCGCGTTTGTCACCGAGCGCCTCGGCGAACGCTTGTCCTAGCGCGATGCCGCAATCTTCCACCGTGTGATGCGCGTCCACGGCCAGGTCACCGTCGCAGTGCAGTTCCAGATCCACGGTTGCGTGCTTGGCGAAGAGCGTCAGCATGTGGTCGAAGAAAGCGATGCCCGTGGCAATCTTCGATTTGCCCTTGCCGTCGAGATTGAGGCGGAGCGCAATCTGGGTTTCAAAGGTGTGGCGTTTGAGTTTGGACGAGCGCGGTTTCATCGCCGTCATTAAAACCGAAAACTGGCGGTGAATCAACAGAAGGCGGGGCAGACGCCTGCTGAAAAACCCGACACAGACACGGCGGGAGCCACCGAAACACAACTCCTATTTTGTTGCCGGAACCGAGGCTGGCGCGGCCAGCTTTTTCTGGATGGCATCAATCTGGATTTGCAGTTCCCCCGGCACGGGCGAAACGGATTGCGCCGCGCGCAGCCACTTGATGGCCTGGTCAAAATTCCCCGCCGCGTCCTCGAGCCGGCCGAGGTTCACCGCCAGTTGATCAAAGACGAGCTTGTTCTCTTTCTTGCCGGCATCATCGAGCGCGAGGAATTTTTTGACGCCCAATTCCCAGACATTCCGGGCCCGGGTGACATCTGCGCTGTCCTGATAAAGCCGTCCGAGCTCAAAAAGGAGTTCGCTGTTCTCGGGATTATTGTGGAAGCCCTCGCGCAAGAAGGCCTCGGCTTCGTTGGTTTTGCCCAAATGTTCGCGCAGAAAAAATGCGCCGACGGTGTAGGTCTCGATCTTTTGCGGATCCAGATCGGCGGCCAGGCGGAGCCAGGGCAGCATTTCACGCTCGTTGCCCTGCTCGAGGTGAACATGTTCGGTGAGGCGAAAGTGGCGGCCAAAGGCGTCAATCCAGTCCTTCGGCTGGCCCAAGAAGTCTTCCTTTTTTTCGTCTTCTTCCGTTTCCTTGGCCCCGTGGCTGGCGCTGATGATCTCCTTTTGCTCCGCGCTGTTCTTGTCAAAGATGGATGGATAGTAACCGCTGTGGAAATAGACATCCGCCATCGTGAAAAACTGGTTGGCAAATAGTTTGCGCCCGTCGCCGAAGATGACCCCGAAAAAATTGTTGGACTTGCTCCGTTTGCTCCAAATATCCGCTCGCGACGACAAACTGGTCGCCACCGTAAACGCCAACGCCAGCAAGGAAACAAGTGCAATCCAGGGCGAGGTTTTCATCAGGTGCTGAGGTTTTTGCGACGGAAGCCAAACCACGCGAGCAAGAGAAAAATTCCCGTCCACACGACCGCGTAAACGGTCGCCAGCGCAAAGGCGGGCCAGGCGATGAGTTTCTGGTCATAAACCACGAAATCACGCAGGTCGAACCATTCCAGATGGGGCATCGCAAAATAAATCCCGGCGAGCAAAGATTGCATGGGCTCGGGCTGCTGCAGTGCAAGAGTGTTCAGATGGGAACCCAGTCCCAGCATCCCAACCACGAGGATGAAGGAAATCGTCGAAGTGGAAGACGGGGCGGCAAAGTAAAGCGAGCCGAGCAGCACCATGGCAATGACAATCGCCAGCATGAACCACTGCAGCCACATGGCTTGGAAATAAACCGCCCACGGCCAGATATGTTCCCGGGAGCCGGTGATGATGGCGAAGAAAAAATAGAAAACGACCAGCGCCACCCCCGTGGCCAGCCAGCAGCCCAGAAATTTTCCGGCGAGAACCTGCCCGCGCGAGACCGGTTTGGCCAGCAGCGGAAACAACGTGCGCGCCTCGCGCTCCGCAGGAATTTGCCGGGCGGTGGTGACGATGGCAATGATCAGCGCCGACACCCAGATGAGCATCAGACAGACGTCCTTGACGATGCGGATGATTTTATCGTCATTGAAGAAATTGACCATGCCCGCCGCCACGGTCAGCAGCGCGGTCAGGACGAAGAGGACGTAAAAATCTTTGCGCCGGTAAAGCTCTTTGATGACAACGCCGGCGAGCGCGACAATTTTATTCATGGCTGGCAAGTGGATTGATAGCCGACGACTTCGAGAAATGCCCGTTCCAGATTGGCGTGGCCGGCGGAAATTTCAGCGACCGTGCCGACCGCCTTGAGCTGGCCTTCATGGACAATGGCGACCCGGTCGCAAATGGCTTCGACCTCGCCCAGTTCATGCGAGGAGAAGAAAACGGTTTTGCCTTCGTCCTTCAAGCGCTGGATGATTTCGCGGACTTTCATGCGACCGAGCGGATCCAGCCCGCTGGTGGGTTCATCGAGAATCAGCAAATCCGGGTTGTTGATGAGCGCCTGCGCCAGACCGACGCGCTGCTGCATGCCCTTGGAATAGGATTTGATCGGCCGTTTGCTGGCATGTTCCAATCCGACAAGTTTGATCAGCTTGGCAATGCGCTGGTCGGTTTCCGCGCGGCTCAGTCCGAAAATCTTGGCGTAAAAACGGAGCAATTCCTCGGCGGTGAGAAATTTATAGTAATAGGTCAGTTCCGGCAGATAACCAATGCGCTGGCGGGCGATCGGCTGGCGCACATCAATGCCAAAGAGACTGGCCGTGCCGCTGGTGGGCGGCACAAAGCCGAGCAGCACATTCATCGTGGTTGTCTTGCCCGCGCCGTTTGGGCCCAGAAAGCCGAAAACCTCGCCGTGATGCACCGCTAAAGCCAGTTGGTTGACGGCAGTGACAAAGACCTGCTTCAACCCTGGCTTCGGATAGCGCACGGTCAAACATTTGACCTCAATGACATTAGTTGTTTCCGGATCCACGCCAACAAATTTGGCGAGTTAGCGCCCCTTTGACGAGCGTAATATTTCGGGCAGCACGGCTCGTCACCATGCTGCCCGTGATTTGTCGGACCGCTCGATTCAATGAGTGCGCTCAGTAAATGACGGCTGGGTGTCGATTCGTGTCAAAGCTACCACAACTGGCGATGACACCAATATCACCGATAGTGTAATCCGTGCCCAAGGGACACTTGGGCAGGGCATTGCCGCGGCTGATGTAAGGCTCCAAATTCGCAGCGATCACCGGTGCCCCCGTGGTCTGCTTCGCTTCCAAGGCCCACTGGGTTTTGGACGCCTCAATCACCCGCAGATTATTGATACAGGTATTCGTCAGCGCGGTTTGCCGTGCTCGCACCAAGTTGGGAATCGCCAATGCCGACAGCAGGCCAATGATGGCCACGACAATCATGATTTCCACCAAGGTAAAACCCGCACGCGGGTCATTCCTTTTTGTTTTCATAGTTTTGCATGTGTTTGAGCGGTGGAACAACGCAGCGGGCGGTTTATATGATGACAACTGTGTTCCAAGATTGCCCGCTGCAACCGCAACTTGTCACAAAAGCAGTAGTGGTGCCAAATCACAACGGACGCAAGTATTGGCAGGCTGCGTCGTTCAATTCAGGAATATCACGGTAAATCACCACTAATAGGGGATGAAGCTGTGGGTGACCGCTAGCGATAGTCGTGTTTCCGGACTTGGTCTGTGGGAAGAGTGGACAGTCCGCACAAATTTCGGCGGGTGAAACCGGGCACGGTTTCCGGCGGCTAAGCCCTGGCGATCGGCTCGGCATCATCGGTCTCGCCTGGCCAACGCCGGCATTTTGGAGCGGATTGGTTCGGTTATCGCCGCCGTCGCGGGCGCTGGCAAAATGAAAAAGGAGCTTGGATTGCTCCAAGCTCCGTGAATTTAAGCGGTCGAAGACCGATCGGTTAGAAAAGCACCGCGTAATGGGTGCCGTTCGTAGCAGTGACCACCGGGCAGACCGGAGGGGTGCCGACAGCCGGGGCAATGTAGGTTTCACCGAGGGGGCCAGTCGGCCAGGAACCGGTCGTTCCACGTCCCATGTAAGGCGCCAACAAAGTGGTTGACGTCGCGGCCCCGGTGCTCACCTTTGCTTCCAAGGCGTATTGATTAACGGCCGCGTCAATGATGCGGAGGTTGTTGATGCAGGCATTGGTCTGCGCCGTTTGACGCGCTTTCACGAAGTTCGGAATGGCGATGGCCGCCAACAGGCCGATGATGGCCACGACGATCATGATTTCTACCAGCGTGAAGCCAGCATTGCGGAGGTTTTTATTGATTTTCATATTACTAGTCTTTCTTTGTTTACGCGGCTGAACAACGCGGCAGGCGGGTTATATGATAGCGACTTTGTTCACTTGATTGCCTGCAGCAACCGCGACAAATCTTATTTAGCACTCTTAATGCCAAACTGCCAGCGGAATCCGTCCGCGCGATTTCAAGTAAATAAAATCGCCAGAACCGCAGAAAACACCGGTGGAAGATCAGCTTCACCGCATCATTACAACTTCACACATCAAAAACCATGACCACTAACTGGACAGTGTCCAACCGGGCGGCGGGACACGGAGGCTCGGTGATCATCGTGCAACACAGTCTTTTGATCGCAGCTCCGCCGCGCTATGTGTTGCCAATAACAATCTGCTGTCTGGGGACGCCTGAGCGGCAGTTAATGCCAGAACCACGGGGCAGGCGGCAAAACTTTCCGCTCCGAGACCACATTGCGCTTCAGAAACCGGTGGCCAACTCACTCAGGAAAATAGAGGTGTATTTGCCAACTCAACGAGCCGAAAGCCATTCAGCAACCCCGTCTAGTTTCCGCCCCGATCAAATTATATTCGCTTGCGGCGCGGAGTTTTTGCATATTCACCGCGATGAAATCCATGACGGGTTACGGCCGCGGTGAATGCGCACAGGACGGCTTCAAGATCACGGTCGAATTGAGTTCCGTGAACCGCAAGCAGGCCGAGGTATCGGTCACGCTCCCGCGTGAACTGGAATTGCTCGAAGCGCAAATCCGCGACGCGATCAACCACCACGTTGCGCGCGGACGCGTCAACGCGCGCGTCGCTTTGCACGCGGCGGAAACCAAGCTGTCCGCCCGCCAGCACATCAATGAACCGCTCGCCAAAGCCTACGCCGCCGAACTGGCGCGGCTGGCGAAACAATTAAAATTATCCGGCGAAGTGACGCTGGACCAGGTGTTGCGCGCGCCGGGCGTTTTCCAGACGGACGAGGAACTGGCCGGCACGGAAGATTTGTGGCCGGCCGTGCAAAAGGCCTTGAACCAGGGTCTCGCCGCGCTCGTGAAAATGCGCGAACGCGAAGGCGCACATCTGGCCAAGGATCTGACGGCACGCATCGGCGTGATGCGCACCGCGGTCGAAAAAGTTCAAAAGCAGGCTCCGACCACGGCGGCGAATTATCGCCAGAATTTGCTCGAACGCATCAAGAGCGCCGGCCTGGAAGCCATCGCGCCGGACGACGAACGGTTGCTGAAGGAAATTGTTTTGTTCGCCGACCGCTCGGACATCTCCGAGGAGTTGACGCGGCTGCAAAGTCATTTTCAGCAGTATGAAGATTGCCGGAAATCAAAGGACCCGGTCGGCCGCACGCTGGATTTTCTGGCGCAGGAAATGAACCGCGAAATCAACACCATCGGCTCGAAAGCGAATGACGCCATCATTTCACGCGAGGTCGTGACGCTCAAGGCGGAACTGGAAAAATTCCGGGAACAGGCGCAAAACGTCGAATGAAGAATCCGAATCCCGAACCCCGCAGCCAGAATCCAGCGCCGCTGTTGATTCTGATTTCCGCGCCATCGGGCGGCGGCAAGACGACGCTGTGCGAGATGCTGTTGGCGGCGTGTCCGCACATGACGCGCGCGGTAACCTGCACCACGCGCGAGCCGCGCGCCGGCGAAACGGACGGCGAGGATTATTATTTCCTGGAGGCGGGAAATTTCCTGAAGCGCCTGCAGGCGGGAAATTTTCTCGAGAACGCCACGGTGTATGGCAACAGCTACGGCCTGTTGAAATCCGAACTGCTCGGCAAATTGCGCGAGGGCAAGGATGTGCTGCTCAACGTGGATGTGCAGGGCGCGGCGACGATCCGCGAACGCGCCGAGGCGGAGCCGGAGTTGAAACGCGCGCTGGTCACGATTTTTTTAACCCCGCCCTCCATCGAGGTTTTGGAGCAACGCCTCAAACAACGCGGAGCGGACGCGCCGGCGGTGATTCAAAAACGGCTCGGCGTGGCGCGGCAGGAAATCGCGCAATGGAAGAATTTCCATTATCTGCTGATCAGCACGTCCAAGGCGGAAGATCTGCGGCGGATGCTGGCGATTGTGGAAACGGAAAAAATGCGCGTGGCGCGTTCGTCGCCGCCGGCCTTCTAAGTTAACCTCCCCGTCATGAGCGCAAAAAAAATCATTCTGGGTGTGACCGGCTCCATCGCCGCGCACAAGGCGGCGGATCTGGCGAGCCTGCTCACCAAACAAAAGTGTGACGTCCGCGTCGTGATGACCGCCGACGCACAACGATTTATCACGCCGCTGCCGTTCAAGACACTGACGCGCAATCCAGTGGTGACCGATCTCTACGAGGAAGACGAAGGTTGGAAGCCCACGCACATCGAGCTCGCGGACGCCGCCGATTTGCTGCTCATTGCACCGGCGACCGCGAACGTGATCGCCAAACTGGCGCACGGCCTCGCAGACGATGCGCTGAGCTGCATTGCGCTGGCCTTGAATCCGGCGGCGCAGATCCTGATCGCGCCCGCCATGAACGGGAAGATGTGGCTGCACCCGGCGACGCAGGCCAACGTGGCGACGCTGAAACAGCGCGGCGTCGAATTCATCGGGCCGGATGCCGGCCTGTTGTCGTGCGGTTACGAAGGCGTGGGCCGGCTGTGGCCCGTCGAGAAAATCGCGGCGCAGGCGGTAGCCCAACTAAGAATTGAAGATTAAAAAGGCCAGCGGGACCGAACCAGACGGCCCCGGCTTGATTTTTCATTTTGAATTATTCACTGCCATGAATGCGCGCCGCGAGCGATGGCTGAAGCGCCTGCCGGCCTTGTTTGAAATTCCGGCACCGGACGCGGCGCGGGCCTTGCGCCGCATCCTGCTGATGGAGCGGGAGGTCATGCTGCTGGTAAAAGCCGTCTTCATCGGGATAGTGCTGCGCTCGTTCAACTCCCACTCGCTGTGGATGGGCCAGATTTCCAGCACACTGGATGTGACGGTGGAAACGGTGCAGTTGGTTTTTGGCTTTTATATCGCGGCCAGCGTGGCGCTGGCACTGCCGCTCTTCTTCGCCGGGCGGCTGCCGCTGGCAATTTTGCAGTGGACCACGGTGACCAGCTGCCTCGTGGACGCGCTGTTTCTGGTGGGCATGACGGTGATCACCGGCGGGCTGGAAAGCATTTTGTTCTGGCTGTTCATCGGCCTGATTCTGCGCAACTCGGTGAGCGTGCCGCCGGGTTTTTCCCAGCTCGTTTTAAATTTTGCCACGAGCCTGTGCTACGCGCTGGTGGCGGTATTGGACGCCTCCATCCTGGCCAACTTGGATGACACCACGCTCAAGGCCTACGATCTGTCGCCGCACGAAGAACTGGGCGAGACGTTCGCGCTGCGGATGCTGGTGCTGTGGCTCACCGCCATCAGTTGCTACGGCGCCCAGGCATTTTTGGAGCGGCAGCGGCTGGCCACCGAGGAGGCGGATGAATTCGCCGGCCGGGAAAATCAACTGCGTTCGGCCGGCCGTCTCGCCGCCGAATTTGCGCATCAAATCAAAAATCCCCTCACGGTCATTAACAACGCCGCCTACTCATTGCAACGCTCGCTGGCCGAAAATAAAACCGCCGCCGCCCAGCAGTTGGCAATCATCCGCGAGGAGGTCGCGCGGGCCGACCGCGTCATCACGCAGATCATGGGCTACGCGCAATTGAGCGAGGGCCGCGTGGAAAAACTGGACGTCGTGGGGGAAATGGAACGGGCCATCGCGCAGGTTTTTCCCGACGCGCTGCCATCAGGCATCCAGTTGCAGAAACGCTGGGAGGGACCGTTCCCGCCGCTGCTGATGCAGCGCGGGCATCTGTCCGAAATTTTGGTCAACCTGTTGCAGAACGCCCGCGAGGCGCTTAGCGAAAAGGGGAATATTCTCATCACCGCCGATTGCCGGCGCGACCATGCCACCGTCATTTCCGTGAGCGATGACGGCCCCGGCATCCCGCCGGACAAAATGGAACGCATCTTTGAGGCGTATTACACCACCAAAGAAAAAGGCACCGGCCTGGGCCTCGCCATCGTGAAGCACAACGCCGAACTTTACAGCGGCACCGTGCGCGTGGAATCGGAGCTTGGAAAGGGCGCGAAATTCACGGTAAACTTCCCGGCGAAGGCATTGCCAAAATCCTTCATCAAATGAGCCTCCCGCTGCCACCCGTCCTCGTCGTGGATGACGAAAAAAACATGTGCCGATCGCTCCAGACCATGCTGGGCGACGAAGGCTACGCCGTGCGCACCGCCGAATCCGCCGAGCTTGCGCTGGGCCTGCTCGCACGCGAAGAGTTTTTCATGGTCATCACCGATGCCCGCTTGGGCGGCATGACCGGATATGAGTTCCTCGCCAAAATCCACAGCCAGTGGCCGGAACTGCCCGCGTTGATGATCACCGCCTACGCCACGCCGAAACTCGCCGTCGAAGCCATCAAGGCCGGAGCGATGGATTATCTGGCCAAGCCGTTTGCGCCGGAGGAACTCTTTCTCGCCGTCGCCCGCTGCGCCGAACGCCACCGGCTGCTCCGCGAAAACGCCGCGCTCCGTTCCCGTGCCGGCGAAGTTTTTGGCCTCGAACAAATCGTGGGCGATTCCGAAAAAATGCGGGAGATCCGGCAACTGATCCGCACGGTGGCCGCCACCGACGCGCGGGTGTTGGTGCTCGGCGAAAGCGGCACCGGCAAGGAACTGGTCGCCGGCGCGCTGCACAGTCTAAGCGCGCGGCGGAATGAAAACTATGTGCGCATCAACTGCGCCGCCATTCCCGAAACCCTGCTGGAGAGCGAGTTGTTCGGCCACGAAAAAGGCGCGTTCACCGGCGCGGTGAAACAGAAGCTGGGCCGCGTCGAGGAAGCCGATGGCGGCACGATTTTCCTGGATGAGATTGCCGACATGGGCAAGCCGCTCCAGGCGAAACTGCTGCGGTTCCTCGAAGACGGCTCGTTCACCCGCGTCGGCGGCACGGAGGAATTGCGCGTGGACGTGCGCCTGGTCGCCGCGACGAACCGCGACATTGTGCAGGCCATTCAGGCCGGCGAATTTCGCGAAGATTTGTTTCACCGGCTCAACGTGGTGCAGTTCAACCTGCCGCCCCTGCACGAGCGGGGCGAGGACGTGTTGCAGTTGGCCGATCATTTTCTAAAGATTTTCCGCGTCAAAATGGGCAAAAACATCGCCGGCTTCGCGCCCGCCGCGCGGCAGAAACTGCTCCTGCACCACTGGCCGGGCAACGTCCGCGAGCTCCGCAACGCGGTGGAACGCGCGTTGATTTTGGAAACAGGTCATGAAATCCAGCCGGCCTGTCTGCCAGTGTTCGCCGCCGAAACCCGGCTGCAAAAGACCGGGGCGGCCGCGCCCGGCCCGGATGAATCGCTCGATGCCGCGCTCGAACGGCTCGAACGCGAAGTCATTCAAACCACCCTCGAACAAAATAATTTCAACCTGACACACGCCGCCGAACAGCTTAAGCTCACCCGGCATGCATTGCGCTATCGCATGCAGCGATTGAACATGAAATTTTCCCACAACGCCGTCGGTGAAACCGCTGGCAGCACCACCCAATGATTAATCCCCTTGCCCTGCCCACGACTGGCAAATCGGCGGACTGGCTGATTTTTGGGGCCATGCTGCTCGCCCTCGGGCTGCCCATTGGGGGATTGGCCGTCTGGTTCGCCGTCTTCCGCAATAAAACCAAGAAAGCCCGGCGCAAACGCCGGCAACGCCACAGCCGGCAACACAATCCCACCCGCGCCGAGGTCGGCGGCCTGCCGCCCAAACGCGATCCGAACCAGCCGCCCGCCGGTTTGTAACCATGCAGCACAGTCGCGCGATCACCAAAAAAAGCGCCTCCAATCTCGCGCTGGCGTTCATTTTGTTGCCGCGTGAAAAGCGCGATGCCATGGCCGCGCTTTACGCCTTCTGCCGCGCGGTGGACGACGTGGCCGATGAGGATGCCGTCCCCACCGAAAGGCGCCGCGTCCAACTCGCCGCCTGGCGTGAAGACATCCGCCGCGCCGTCCAGAACGAACCGCCGGAGTTCATCATCAACCAGGAATTTCAGCCCATCATCCGCCGGTTTCACCTGCCCTTCGCGCTGTTTGATGAACTCATCCAGGGCTGCGAAATGGATCTCGACACCCTGCGCTACGACAATTATGAACGGCTGGAACTCTATTGCCATCGGGTCGCCTCCGTCGTCGGCCTGTTGAGCATTGAAATTTTTGGCTACAAAAATCCCGCCTGCCATGACTATGCGGTTTATCTCGGCAAGGCGCTTCAGCTCACCAACATTTTGCGCGATGTCCGCACGGATGCCGAACGCGAACGAATTTATCTACCACTCGACGAACTGAAGAAATTCAACGTCACGGAGACGGAAATCCTTGGCTCCAAATACTCGGAGAATTTTTGCGCGCTCGCCACCAGCGTCGCCGAACGCGCCAAGCACTTCTACCAACTCGCCCACCGGACATTGCCCGCTGAGGACCGGCGCGCGATGGTCGCCGCTGAACTGATGGGTTCCGTCTATTGGCAGTTGCTCCAAAAACTGGAGGCGAACCGCTTCAACGTCTTCGGCCCGCAACCGGTGCGCTTGAGCAAGCCCCATAAGCTCGCGCTGATTTTGGGATCGTGGCTGCGTTACGCCACCGGCTCAACTGCCTCCGGCTATGGCCAGCCCTGACCCGCGCCGGCTGATTGTCAACGCGGACGATTTCGGCCTTTCCCCTTCAGTCAATGCCGCCGTCATCCGCGCGCACCGCGAAGGCATCTTGACCAGTGCCAGCCTGATGGTCAACGAACCGGGTTTTGCTGAAGCGGTCAAGCTGGCGAAAGAGAATCCCGGGATCGGCATCGGCCTGCACCTCACTTTGCTGATGGGCCATGCCGCCTTGCCGCCGGAAGAAATTCCCGACCTCGTCAACGCACGCGGTGAGTTCAGTAATTCGCCTGTCGGCGTCGGCCTGCGCTATTTCTTCAAACGCGGCCTGCGCGAACAGCTCCGCGCGGAAATCCACGCGCAGTTTGAAAGATTCCACGCCACCGGTCTGCGCCTCGACCACGTCAACGGCCACCTGCATCTGCACCTCCATCCCGCCATCTTCAAAATCCTGATGGCGGACGCGGAGAAGCTTCGCATCCGACACTTGCGCCTGACGCGCGATTGCCTGACGCGCAGCCAGCGCATGACCAATGGCCGCTGGTTTTATCGCGTCTCCCACGCGGCCATCTACGCCTGGCTCTCCCGTCGCGCTCGCGCGCCGTTGCGCCAGCGCGGCATCCGGCACGCACAGATTACCTTTGGCCTGCTGCAAGATTCGCGCGTGGATGAAGATTACCTGTTAAAGCTGCTGCCCGAGTTGCCGGCGGGTGATTCCGAACTGTATTCGCATCCGTCGCTCGACAAATTTATGCCTGAGTTCAATGCCCTCATCAGTCCGCGCGTGCGGGAACTGGTTTCCAAGCTTGGCATCCAACTGATTCGTTACCAAGATTTGTAATATGTTCAAACTGCTTTCCATCCTGCTCGTCGGCCTGGTCTGCGAATCCGCCGGCGTGGTGCTGCTGAAAAAAGGCATCGACAACGTCGGCGACATGCACAGCGTGACCGCCGCGGAGATTTTCCGCGTCGTCCGGTCCTGCCTCACCAGCCATCAGGTCTGGCTCGGCATTTTTTTCGAGGCGCTATTTTTCATCGGCCTGCTGGTGCTGATGGCGAAAAGCGACATCAGCTTTCTGTGGCCGTTGACCGGCCTGAGTTTTGTCTTCGCCACCTTCGCCGCGATGTGGTTCCTCGGCGAACACGTCTCCCCGACGCGCTGGATTGGAGTTTGTCTGATCGTGCTGGGCGCGGCCTTCATCAGCTACAGCGAACACTCCAAGGAAAAGCCTGCGCTGCCGACATCGCCCTCAGCCACGGCACCAGGTAATCCGTAGTGCCGAAGGCACGAATGAAAATAGCCCGCAGTTTCAACTGCGGGTTTGCTTTGGAACGCCGCTGGCGTCCCTGCTGGGACGTGTATTTGATGGCGTTTTTTTCCACAATTAAAACTGCGGGTTATTTTCGGTCGTCGCGTTGCGACTTCAAATGATTTTCTCCAGCACGCTGGCCAATTGTTCGGCTGCGAATTGAGTCTTCTTTTGCAACGCCATCAATTGCGGAATCTTGCCCGGCGATTTGGCAATGGCCCAGGCGAGATTCCCGAAATCCAGACTCTTATCCGGCTTGGCTAGCGCGTTGAAATCCAGCGGTAAATCCTCATTGGCCATGTCTGAGATCACGCGGACGGTGATGCAGGGAAGACCGCGCTCGCGGCAGACCGCGTGAATCGCCGCTGACTCCATCTCCACCACATCCGCGCCAGTCTGGACGCGCAATGCTTTCTTCTCCGCGACAGTCGTGGCGATGCGGTCGGCGCAAAAAAATGTCGCGGGCTTCGCGCCAGCGGCGATTAATTGTTCGTAGCAGCCGGCGTGAGTCGGCTCAAATATGTTCCGGGTTTTAGTTGGCGCCTCGTCACTGCGGCAGCTACCCGGAAGCATTTCAAAAACAACTTCGCCCAGCTTCAGATCAGGATTCAGTCCGCCGGCGAAACCACAGGTCAGCACCCGTTCCGGTGCCTGGGTGGCGAGAAAATCGCGCACTGACTTCTCGGCGTTCTGGCGGCCGATGCCGACGATGAGAATTGAGAAGTCAGCCCTGCCCGCCGCCAGTTTCCGAAACGGCGCGGCTTCTTCTCTTAACGCGAAACAAATCAGGGTGGACATCGTGCGACCCCATGTTCGCCGATTGTGCCCCTCGCGTTCAAGGCTGCGTTGCGTGGCGGCTTACTTCGCCGCGACCTTCGGTTTGCGCACCGGCTTCTTACGTTCGCTCGTGCGCACGCCGCCCGCCTGGTCGTATTGCGCCGAGTCCGGGCCGAAGATGCCGCGGATGGCACTCAACGCGCGCGTATTCAGGTCGCTCAAACCTGCCGCCGCATCGTCCTTGTCATCCACCAACTTCGTGAGTTGGTTGCGGAGCGTCTCGATCTGCCCCACCAGATCCGACACCTTTTTCTCCGCCGCTTGGAAATCGGCGAAGGCGACCTTGGGATTGTTTGGATCATTGGCGCTGCCGAGGGTGATGGTGGAGTTTGCGCCCCAGACCTTGTCAATTCTGGCCGCGTCGGCCAACGTGAGTTCCGCACTGACTTTGGTTGCCATAGTTTTATGTCCTTTCAGCCACCGACTATAACAGCTTTTGCCGGACGTGAAGTGGGTGCCGGCAAAGTATAATCGCCGGTTTTTGTTTTCTAAAATAAAACTGATGCTGAACCTTCAAACTTTGGGATGCATCGAAGTCGCAACCGCGCCGGCAAAAGCAACGGCCAGTGGAACCGTGGAACCGCCGGTTGAAAATTTTCGTGAAGCCTTGACCCAAACCCACGCCGCTGCCCATAGAATCAACCGGTAATTGAATGGATAAATCGTCAGGTTGAAAAATTCAACCGGACGTTGAAAGATTAAACCCGTAGTTGAAATGATCAACTAGCGGTTTGATTTAGAGACGAGGTCGTTCGTTCTAAAAACCTGCGGTTTTAACACCGTCGGCGTGGCATCGGTGTAGAAACCAGCCCCAAAATCATCATTAGCCCCATCGGGGCGGCATATTCCGGGAATGACAAGCTGTCGCTCCTACGGAGCTTTGGAATTTAGCGCCGGCCAATGCTACAACGATGCCGCACCTACGGTGCGGCCGAGACCCACGAGGCTGGAGGTGCCCCCCGCGCTTTTCCGAAACGACGCGGCTTCTTCTTTCAGGGCGGAGCAAATTGAGTTTAAGCCGTGACATTTGGAATTTTATTCCGGCGGAAATAGCCCAGCCATTGATGGCTGGGTATCTCGCCAACCAACAATTCAAAGTCGCGTCAGGGACGGCAGACAATTTCTTTCGTCCCTGACGGGACTGGGGATGTTGCCGAACCGTGAACCCAGCCATCAATGGCTGGGCTATTTTCAAAACAACCCTCCGCGTGTTTCACATCAGCCTCTTTTGCTTCTTTGTGTTTGCGACTGCCTTGGCCGCAGCAAAGTGACTACCAACTTTATTCACCCTCCGCCATTCACGACCAATGTAATAGGTTACCGAACTGCCCGGCTTGCGGTCAACGCACTGACTTTCTTTGTTTGTTCATTTTATCCCCGCCAGCCGTTCCTGCCAGATTTTGTAAAGCTCCACGGTGGCGCGGACGTCGCGCAGGCAGTATTCGGCGATCTCGCGGAATTTGCCTGCCGCCATCAGCGTGCTTACGTCGTTGCCGGTCACACCCGCGCTCTTGGGCGATTCGATGCCGAAGGCTTTGCAGTAAAAATCCAGATTGAATCGGCGCGCGGCCCCGCCCTGCCCGCCCACGGAATAAAACGTGAATTGCTCCGCGAGGTCGCAGTGCGGCTCGCAGGCGTAACGGTAGCCCAGCCAGTTCTTCTTGGAGATCGGCACATTGAGCAGCGCCGAGCGCAGGTAGATAAACGGCACATCGAAGCCGCGCCCGTTGAAGGTGACGATGTGATCGTATTTTTTGGCGACCTCCCAGAACTGGGTGAGAAGTTCCGTTTCATCCGCACAAGGAATGAATTTCACCGGCGCATTTACCTCCGCCACTTCTTCAAAATCATCCGCCACGAAAAGGGACTGGCCGCGCAGCGACTCCGCGTTGAGCATGGCGATGCAGACGACCTGCGACGTGAGCGGCCAGAGGCTCATGAACCGCGTGATCTCCTCACGCTTGGCGTCTTTGGCGGCGGGGTCGGCGAGTTTCTCAGTCTCGCGGAAAAGATATTCCTGCTGGGACGCGTCAAAGTTATCAATCGGCTGCGCGGTGGTTTCGATGTCAAATACGAGGGTGGCCATTTGTGAAGATTGAAGCACCAAGGCGCAACGAACACCAAGAGAAAAAACGACCGCATGAATAAAATCCACCGCCGGTATGGTTCCGACAAAACTTCGGCATGAGGCAAGGCAGGGCCGACCGGCTGGTCAGCCAAATGGCGGCGCGGCAGCACCCCCCTACCGAATCGGCGCGGCAATCAAATCGTAGTCGGTGTGGCCGACGACTTTGACTTTGGCGAATTTGCCGATCGGCAGTTTACCGCGCACATAGACGCGTCCATCAATGTCCGGGGCATCCGCCTCGCCGCGCGCGACGAGATAATGGCCCTTCATCTGCGCCAGGTGCAGGTCGGTTTCGCGCATCAGGCCATGTTCCCAGGAACTGACGTTGGCGCTCTGAAGCTGCTTGGCATTCGCCTCGCCTTCAATCAGGACTTTGATGTCGCGACCGACAAACGATTCCGAAACGGCGACGGCAACCTGGTGCTGCGCGGCCATGGCGAGTTCGCGACGCTTTTGTTTCACTTTATCAGAAAGCTGTCCGGCCATGGCCCCAGCGCGCGTGCCGTCCTCTTTTGAATAGGCAAACACGCCGAGGCGCTCGAACTTCGTTGCGCGGATAAAATCCAGCAGCGTGTTGAAGCTTGCCTCGGTCTCGCCGGGAAAACCGACGATGAAAGTCGTGCGCAGCGCGATGCCGGGAATGCCCGCGCGAATCTTGTGGATGAGGTCCACGATGTATTGCTGCGAGGTCTCGCGGCGCATCCGTTCGAGCATGTTTTCATGGATGTGCTGGAGCGGGATGTCCACGTAGCGCGCCACTTTATTGCAGGAGGCGATGGTTGCGATGAGTTCGTCCGTCCAATGCGCCGGATGCGTGTAGAGCAGACGAATCCAGAAATCGCCTTTAAGCGAATTGAGTTCGCGCAGCAGCGTGCAAATCGTGGTGGCATCGGCGGCGAGGGATTTGGCAGCGGCAGAGAACTTCTCTGGCGAGGAGATGGCGCGGCTATGATTCGCGCGCAAATCCAGTCCGTAGTAAGTGGAATCCTGCGAGATCAGATTGATCTCCTTCACACCGTCGGCAATGAGCGCCTTGGCCTCGGCGACAATATCCGCCTGCGTGCGGCTGCGATGCGAGCCGCGCATCCGGGGAATAATGCAGAAGCTGCACGGGTGATTGCAGCCCTCGGCAATCTTCAAATAAGCAAAATGCTTCGGCGTCAGACGAAAGCGCGGCGTCTCGAAATCGGGAATGAATATCGGGCGCGCGGTGACGTCCAAGATTGCCGATTGGGGCGAAACGACGGTTTTGGTTTTGCCAAATTTTCCCGAGCCGCGCAGGGATTCTTCTTCTTCGTGACCGGAAACGTCGCGGCTTTTTTCCAGTTCCGTCAGGCGCGCGGAAATTCTCGTTTTTGAATTTTTAATTTTTAATTTTTCATTCCCTGTCTTCTCCGCGCGATTCACGATGGCCCGGCTCACGATATCGCTGACCTGCGCAACCTGGTCAATGCCCATGAAGGCGTCCACTTCGGGCATGAGCTTGGGAAGCTCGTCGCGGAAGCGCTGCGAGAGGCAGCCGGAAACGATGACGGCCTGGCCGCGCCGGTTGGCGTCGCGCAGTTCGACCGATTCGAGAATGGTGTCCACGCTTTCTTCCTGCGCTGAGTCAATGAAGGAGCAAGTGTTGACGATGACGGCATCGGCCTGCGCGGCGTCGTTGGTGATCTCCACGCCGCCTTTCATCAGCGAGCCCAGCATGATCTCGGCATCCACCAGATTTTTGGCGCAGCCCAGCGAGATCAAGCCGACGCGCAGCGGACGCGGTTCAGTATTTTTTTCTTTAGTCACGGAAAGCAAGCCTACGCGAACGGGCGGCGGCGGTCGAAATTATTTGGCGGCGGAATTGGTCGGGAGGCTTTCGACAGCGTTGGTCAGGACCGCTGGCGCATTGGTGCTCGGGGTTTCGGCGGGCAACCCGAGTTGGGTGCGCAGCACGGCCCGCGCGGCGAAGGGCAGGCCACGTTGCTGGTCCAGCATCTCGGTGACCACCTGGCGGTTCATGGTGTCGTAAGGAATGAGCGGAATGCGCTCAACCCCCTTAAAACCGTAGGCCTTGTCCACGTATCGTTGATAAACTTTCTTGCCCAGCAACTTGTAATTTTGATAACGATCCTCGTGGCCCATGACTAATTCGAAGTAGGATCGCCGAACCAAACCAAGCAAGGCG
Organism: uncultured Verrucomicrobia subdivision 3 bacterium; assembly: GCA_903850425.1. Lineage (GTDB taxonomy): Bacteria > Verrucomicrobiota > Verrucomicrobiia > Limisphaerales > UBA11358 > UBA11358. Next base: position 22,719 of record CAINLR010000157.1, read on the forward strand.
GCATTGACGCGTTCCTGTGAGGTTTCGCCAATGTCCTCCTGCACCTTGGCCACGGCGTATTCATCCAGCGTGACATTCTTGGGAAGGGAATTGGGATCGGAGTCTATGATCGGCTTGTTGGGATAGCGCTCACCGAGCACCTTGAACCATTTGTTTGCCTCGGCCAGGCGGTAGTCTTCGTAGAGAAAATAAACGGCGTCGCGCAGAAAATTCCGATGGGCGAGCGAAATGTGTTCGCGCATCTGCGCATCATCGCGCATCATTTCTTCGTAGGCGGCGTTGACTTTGGCGGTCAGCTCCAGATTCGGTCCGAGCGAGTAAGTGTGCGTGAAAGGATTCGCAATAATGCGCCCGTGATGGAACGCCTGCAACATGGACTGGTAAATGATCCGGCGCAGCGTGATGAGGTCGTCGGCCTTCACTTTGTCGGGATTTTTGGCGGCTGCGTCGAGGCCCGCCGCGCCCCAGTAGATGGCGTGCGCTTCCGGCAACCGCCAGTCGAACGGGCCGTATTTCTCGTCCACCTGCTTGGCGAACAGTGGATCAATCTTGTATTTTTCGTGCAACACGACGGCGTTCGTGCTTTGCGACGCGAGCAGCTCCGTAAAATTGGTGCCCTCCGGCCCAAAGAAATCCATCATCTCCTCCGCCCACTGCTGTTTGTAAAACATGTTCCCGTCGTCCAGATTCGCGCCCATCTTGTGCTGGAAAAACCACGCCAATTCGCGGTGGATCAACACGTCATTCGGATTGTAGCGCAGGCCGTCATCGCGCAGCAGTTCGATGCCGCGTTCCACCCAGCGCCAGCGGTCGGAAAAATCGCCGGGACCGTTTTCCTTGAACTTCACCGAAATGTTGTAGGCCATGTTCCAGCCCTGAAACAGCCAGACCTGGGTGAACGTCGGCTCCAGCTTGGTGATCCAATCGGCCAACTGCGCGGCCTCAAAAAACTTGTCGTCCTGCTGCAGATCATTGGCGCGGATCCAGAGAAAATTGGAGATCAACCCGCGAAAGCCGCCCAGCGCCACCGTCGTGAACGCCAGCATCGGCGGCGCGTTCTCAAGCACCGCCGCGTGCGTCAATCCCAGCGCATCACGGTCCTGATTCAACGCCTGCTGCATCTGGCCGGAACCGAACAGCAGCGCCGCCGCCAACAGCACCAGCAGGATTTTTTTTGCGCGCGAGTTCATTGCGTTCCTTGCGCCGTGGCCAGTTCGCGGCGGTTAAAGAAAAGGATGCCCGCCACGACGAAAATTCCGCCGAGGATCAAAACAATCTGGGTCACCGCCAACCCAAGTTCGCTCCAAGTGATGCTGCGCCCGCTGCTCAAGGCGTCAATCGGCGAAAAGTTTTTCGCCAGGTTCACCACCGCCAGCACGCCCTTGAACGACGGGATCAGGAACGAGTCCGCAAACGAATGGCCCGCCGTGCCGCTTTCCTCGTCGCCGGCCGCCACCGTGCCGTTCTCGACCGATTCCGCCAGCGTGCCACTGGACAACACGACCAGCATCAGGGACAGCGCAAAAAACGTGGCCACTGGAAACGAAAGAAAACTGGCCGCGCACAGCCCGACCGCCGCGAGCAGCGCCATCCAGCAAAAAATAATTCCCAGTCCGCGCGCAAAGTTCAGCGCGAACCCGCCTTCGGGATACAAGACTTCCATGCCTTCATTCAGCGGGAACAACAGCGCCGTGCCGTTTTGCGGCGGATTGATCACCGTGATTGTCAACACCCCGTCTTGGTCGAACATGTCCGGCGGAATTGGAAATTCATGGAACGTGTCCGGCGCCAAACTCATCGGCTCGCTCGGCCATATCTTCTTCATCTCCTCCGTGCCGACCAGCCACTCGAGCCTGAAGGTCCCCGACGCACTTTTTTGCGCGGCGTTGAATTTAACGCGCAACTGCAGCGGCTTGCCTTGCAGATAATTCTTGGCGAAGCCCAAGTTAATTTGCCAGATCCGCTGATAACTCGGCGGCACCAATTGCGCATCCGCCTTCACGCCCTCACGAATCTGCCGGCGCACTTCCGGCACATCCACCCTTTCCACCGGGCTATTTGTCAGCCGCCCCTGCAAAATACGTTCGGCCACCGCATTGAGTTCCGCTGTCCTGTCCGGCTCCTTGGCCGAACCGCGCGCCACCAGCACTTCGCTCCGGAGTTTGATTTGTTCCTCCGGCGGCAACTTCGTGGCCCGCCATTGCAATAGTCCAAAAATACAAACTCCCGACAGCGCGAGTAGAACCGCGTTCAGCAGGACAATGCCCAGCCATTTGCCCAACCAGATCTGCCAGCGCGCGATGGGCTTGGTGGCGACGACCTGGATCTGGCACTCTTCGATATCGCGGGCGAGCGTGCCGCACGACAGCCACAAGGTCGAAATGCCGAGCAAGCCCGTCACCGCGCTCAGCGTGTAGGTCAAAATGATCTGCGTAAAACCGCGCGCCGTGCCGTCGTCATGAATCACCAGCGGCAACCCCACCACCGCCGCGAGCAGCAGCACCGCGATGACCAGAAAGAGCTTGAACCGCAGCGCAGCTTTCCAGGTCAACCAAACAATGGCGAGGAGTCTTTGCATTTCAAATCAAATGAACCACGGATGGACACGGATCAACACGGATAACAAAAGTGTATCCGGTTGCTTCTGATCCGTGTGCATCGGTGTCCATCCGTGGTTAAATTATTTCTTCCCACCCAGCAGCGATGAGAGTTTTTCATCCGCCTTGGCCAAATCGGCCGGCTTCACCGCCGGCGCAGATTCGGTTTTGCTGGGAACGGCTTCGACCGCCTTGCCCAGTGCGGCCAGCTTGCTTTCATTCACCGCTGTTTTTGTTTCCACGGTGGAAGTTGGAGCGACTGCCTGCGTTTGCGGCAAGGACAGCTTTTCCAGGATTTTGTCCGCCGCCGGTTTGGCTTCCACGCCGCCGCGCAGATACTCCGCCACCCGCGCCCCGGATTGAGCGCCGCTGGTTTCATTTGCCGCGCGAGCCTTCGCCACGACGTCGAGGAAATAGCTTTCGAGATTCTGCGTCGGATTGTCCACGCGCACTTCGCCTTTGGAAATATCCTTGCGGATGATTTCCAGAACGCGTTCCAAGGTTTCGCGCGGCAGCACGGGCGTTGTAATTTGAAGCGTGTCCGGCGTCGCCAGCAATTCGTTCAAGGTGCCGGCGGCCTGAATTTTGCCGCCGTAATAAATGACCACGCGGTCGCAAACGTCCTCGACGTCAGACAGCAAATGGCTGCTCAAGATCACCGTCTTGCCGCGCCGCGCCAGCGCGATGATCAAATCCTTCACCTCGCGACAGCCAATCGGGTCAAGCCCGGCGGTTGGCTCGTCCAGGATGATGAGGTCGGGATCGTTGATGAGCGCCTGCGCCAGACCGATGCGGCGCTGCATGCCTTTGGAAAACTCGCCGACGGCACGCGTCTGGGTTTTACCCAGACCGACCATTTCCAGCAATTGTTCCGCGCGATTGTTGCGGTCGTCCTTGGAGAGATGAAACAGGTTGCCGAAAAAATCCAGCGTCTCGCGCGAGTTGAGATAGCGGTAAAGATATGATTCCTCCGGCAGATAGCCGATGCGCGACTTCGTCTGCACATGCCGCGGCGAATGGCCGAAGACTTCAATGTGGCCTTTCGTAGGATTGAGCAGGCCGAGGAGCAGCTTGACGGTCGTGGATTTGCCGGAACCGTTCGGTCCGAGTAAACCAAACACTTCGCCGCGCCGGACTTCAAAATCCACGTTGTCCACGGCGCGCGCCTTGGGGCGATTCCAAAAGTCCTTGAAAACTTTCGTCAACCCGCGCACGGACACGATAACCTCATCGGATTTTTGATTTCCGATGTCCGATTTCCGATTTAATTCAGCGACAGGCATAAATTATTTTGTCAAAGCTTCGCGCTCTTTGGTTTCAAGTTCGGCGAGTTTTTGGAAAAGTTCTTTATTTTCAGAAAAAACTTTGTCCGCAATTTCCTCAAATTTTTCATCAACACCGCTGTAACGAGTGGACGCCTGACGACCACGAACTTCAGCTTCGTATTCTTTGATCAAAACAAACAGCTTTTCAATTTCAGTCGGTTCAAGCGACTGAATCAATTTGATGATTTGTTCGGCTTTCATTTTTTATCCGAATGATTTCTCAACATCAAAAGATAATAAAACGCAATGCACAAAAAAATTACACCCACTGAAATCAAAACCACTCTTTCGATACTTTCCGAAGAAACAAAATTTCCCCATGAGAGAAAACTGATCGTGAGTGCAGCCAAACCTCCAAGACAAAAAAAGAGCCCCCACATTTTATAGTAACCGCCAAGAATAGGTTTGCTTCTTACACCACGTTGAATCAATTCACTGAACCCTTGAACTTCAGCCTCACATTTTCCCTTGCACGCAGCGCCGTGTCCAACATCCGAGACACATTCCATGCAAAGTCCCTTGCCGCAATTTTTACAGATTGCAACCGCATCAGTTTGCGGATGGTAAAAGCATTTCATTGAAAACTCTTACGCCAGCTTCGGAGTCAGTTCGCCCGTCGGCTTCGAATGCGAGCCGTGGTCGTGTTTGTCGGCGATGGTCTCAGGATGAAAATGTTCCAGTTCCTCGCCTTTGCGGACGAGGCGGGCGCTGTTGAAAATCACGATGAGCGAACCGACGTTGTGCAACAATGCCGCGACAATTGGGCCGATATAGCCGAACGCCGTCGCGGCCAGACCGACGATGATGAACAAGACTCCGAACAAGAAATTCTGGTTGATGACGGCGCGGGTGCTGCGCGAAAGTTTCACAAGGAACGGCAGCCGGCGAAGATCATTGTTCATCAGCGCGATTGTGGCGCTGTGGATGGCCACTTCGCTGCCGGCGGCGCCCATCGCAATGCCGATGTCGCCAGCGGCCAACGCGGGGGCGTCGTTCACGCCGTCGCCAATGACCGCGACTTTGTAGCCTTTGGCCTTCATCGCCCGGACGAATTCCACCTTGTTCTGCGGCAGACAATCGCCCTTCGCTTCTTCACAGCCGATCTCGGCGGCGACGCGGGTGGCAACCACCTGGCGGTCGCCGGAAACCATCGCGATGCGGCGGACACCGGCTTCTTTCAATTCCGCCAAAGCCTCCTTTGCGTCGGCGCGAGTTTGGTCCTGCATGCCAACCCAACCGACGCACTTGCCGTTTTGCGCGACGAAAATCAAGCTCCAGCCTTCGGTCTCGCCCACGTCCACGAACTTCTCGAAGCCGGCGTCAATGCCGTTATCCTTCAGCCATTGCGCGCGGCCCACGAGCACACCGGCACCGTTGATCTGGGCTTTCACACCACGTCCGGCCGTTTCGGCAAAATCTTTTGGTTCGGCGAGCGGAACGCCAGCCTCGCCCGCGAGGGTCGCAAGGGCTTTGGCCGTCGGATGGTTGCTATATTTTTCGGCGGACGCGGCGAGCAACAAAAGCTCTGCGGGCTTGGTGTCACCAATTGGCGCGAGGCGACTGACGGCCAGTTGGCCGGTCGTGAGCGTGCCGGTTTTGTCAAAGACGAAGGCATTGATCTTCGCGGCAAGTTCGATGTCAGCGACGTTCTTGATCAAGATGCCAAGACGTGCGGCGGCGGACAGAGCGGCGACCATCGCGGTCGGCGTTGCGAGGATGAAAGCACACGGACAGGACACCACGAACACCGCGATGACGCGGCTCAAATCGTGCGTGAACGCCCAGACCAGCGCTCCGATGACCAGCACGAGCGGCGTGTAAAAGCCCATGTATTGATCCACGATTTTCTGGATCGGCAGCTTGGTTTTTTCCGCCGCGATGATCAGTTCACGCACGCGGCCAAGGGTGGTGTCCGTGCCGGCGCGGCTGACTTTGATTTCCAAAACGCCCGTGAGATTTTGCGTGCCGGCGAACACTTCGTCGCCCGCACCTTTTTCGGCGGGCAGGGATTCACCGGTGATGGTCGCCTGATTAAAGGAACCCTGACCTTTCACGATGACACCATCCGCCGCGACGTTGTCGCCAGGGCGGATGCGGATCACATCACCCACCGCGAGTTGGCTGGCGGCGACTTCCTCCTCGCTGCCGCCTTTCAAGATGCGGCGTGCTTTCGTGGGCGTGAGCTTGATGAGCGATTCGATGGAGTCGCGCGCGCCCTGGGCCGTGCGGGTCTCGATGATTTCGCCGGTGAGCATGAAGAAGGCGACGATGCCGGCAGTCTTGTAATCGCCAGACGCGAATGCCGCGAGCACGGCGATGGCGACGAGTTCGTTGATGCTTAGGCGACCTTGGCGCAGATCCTTGACGGCGGTGACGACAATGGGAAAGCCCAAAACCATCGCCCCGATCATGCCGCTGAAACTGGCGATGGTGTGTCCCGAATCAAAAACCCAGTCCACGATGAAGGAGTTAATCACGCAGACGACACCAAAGACGGCCCACGGAATGGACACCACGGAATGTTCGTGGTCGTGGCCGCAGCCGCACTTGTCATCGTGTTCGTGCTGGCTTAAAAGCGAAGTGACTTGCATACAAATTAAGAAATCGGTTTACGGATTCGCCGTGGTCTTCTTCTCTGGCGGTTCGCGGTTCAACTGTAGCCTAAGTTCGCGCGGCTTGCCATCGGCGCGCTGGGGCAGAAAGATCTTGTCCTGCACATTTGTCAGCACCTCGCCCATGACCTTGACGAACTCCTGCTGCGCAAACAGATTCCGGTTGGTTTCGTAGCCCGGCAGCAAGGCGCTGAACCGCTTGGCCTCCGCTGTGAGAGATTCGACAAACCGCGCCCGGTCCGACGCCGCGACATTCGTGATGGTGGAAGCCCGCGCACCGGCCTGGCTCAAGACCTGATTCTCATAGCTTTTGGCGTCGTTGAGCAGCTTGCTGCGGTTTTGACTGGCGGTCGTGACCTGGGCAAAAACCTCTTTCAACTGGCGCGGCGCGACGCTTTGCACCTCGCATTGATCAATGCTGATGCCGAACTGTTCGCGCTCGGCCAAGGCGGTCACCCGCAATTTGACGGCCTCTTGAAAACCCAGTTTGTCGCGCGTCAGGATGTCATCCACCTTGAACTTCGCGGCCGAATAAATCAGCGCGTTGTTCAGCGCGTTCTGCACGGAATTGGACGCGCTCGAAAATTCAAAAATATAACGGATCGGATCGGTGATGTGATAAGTAAGTTTGGCGCGCGTGTGGATGATGTTGCGGTCGGCCGTGATCGCGTAGCTATCAATGGCTGGATTGAGCGACGCTCCCGCCGGCGGTTCCGCGCCGGCGAGTTCCATTTCGGGCGTGGTGAGGAACCAGCCGACGCTGGAGTAAACCGTTTGAATTTCCGATATCGGAATTTTCACGACCTCGTCAATCGGATACGGAAAAGACCAATGCCAGCTACCGGCGGTCAGCAGCGCCTTCTGGCCTTCGCCAACGGGTTTGCCAAAGCGCAGGATGACCGCCTTTTCGGACGAGCCAACCGTAAAGAATCCGGAGCCAAAAAACACCAGCACCAGCACCACCATCGCCACTTTGACAATGGCGAAGCTGCTCTTCAACGCCTCGGCCATCGCCAGCGAACCGGCGTCCTGGATTTCGGTCGAATGCTCGGGATGATCGTGATCGTGGCTCATGGCTGCGGATTGGCCGGCAGGTTACGGAACAAATCAAACGGCGGCGTGCGCTCGTCGAAAATCAGCGTGGCGCGCGAGTTGAGCGACTGCTTGAGCGCGTCCACGCGCAGGAGAAAATTCGCCAACTCGGGATTTTGCTGGAACACCGGGAGCGTCTTGGCGGCTTCGGCTTCGCCCGCACCGCGGATGCGGGTGGCGGCGGCATCGGCATTGGCCACGGTTTCGGCGGCCTGCCGGTCGGCGGCGGACTTGATGTTCTGCGCCTCGGCTTCGCCTTCATACTGCGCCTTGCTGATGAGCACCTGGCGTTCAGATTTCATGCGATCAAATACCGCGGTCGTGACATTGTCCGGCAGGGCGAGTTTCTTGATGCCGAGAAATTCAATTTTGATGCCGTAGTTGTTAGCCTGCAGCCGGGCCTGCACGGATGAATTAATCTCCTGCTCGACCGCATCAAACTTCAAGTCCTGCGGATTGGAATTCACGAAATCAGAGAGCGGATGCTTGCCCATGACGGCCAGCGCGGAACTGCGCAACATGCCTTCGAGCTGGCGCTGCGCGTTCGGCATGGAGACGTCAGCATCGCCGGGAAATTTCGGCACGAACACCGCCGCGTCGGAAATCCGCCAGCCCACATAAACGGTGGCGATCAGGTTGTTATTATCCGACGTGAGGCCCTCGCTGAACTTGTCCTCGAAATTCTGCACGCGCTGGTCGAAGCGATACACTTTCTGGATCGGCCAGGGCCATTTGAAATACGCGCCCGGCTCGGTGATGTTGCGCACCGGCTTGCCGAAAGTCATGAGGACGGCGACCTCGGACTGGCGCACTTGAAAGGCAAACAGCAGCAGGGCAAAGATCACGACGAGCAAGGCGCCGATGATGAGGGTGAGTAGATTTCGTTTCATGGCTTGGAATCAGTGGGGACGGTCAGGTTCAAAAGGTCAGCGCGAATCTGGTCTTCCAGATTGAAAATAACCACGTCGGAGGTGTTGGTGACGAGCAAAACATACTTGCGTGCGTTGGCGGTGGCGGCGGCGAAGTTCAAAAGATAGGCGCGCTGCCGGTAAACGGACGGCGCGGCGGCGTAGGCCGGAATCTGGTTCGTGAAGAGCGCGGCGCGGGCCAGCGCGGAAACCTCAAGCCGCTGCCGGGCGGCGTCAGCGACGTTCGTGGTCATGAACGAGCGGGCACCGGCGAGCGCATTCGTGCGAATGGCCGCAGCTTGCGCGTCCAGAATTTTTGCAAGCTTCGTCTGCCCGGCCCCGACCACTTTTTCATAATCCGCAGCCACCGTGGTGGGCGGATGAATGTCCTGCAAGCCGACGAAAATGATCTTGGCTCCAAGTTGACGTTCGTTGGCCGCCTCCTGAATTTTGTCGCAGAGCATTTGCGCCGCCTCTAACCGGTTGCTGGACATCACGTCATTCAAATCCTTGCCCGCGAGAAAACGGACGACTTGGCGGGTGGCCAGACTTTGCAGCAAGGTCACTGGATCGCCGTTTTTGTAGGCCCAGTCCGTCACGTTGGTGATCTGGAATTGCACCGGGATGCTCACGGTGATGAGACTGACGGGCGGGGCCTTCAGCGTATCGTGCGTGTCGGCGGCCGCCGTGTTCACCGTCGCCGGAGCGCGGTTGCCGACGAGGAAATTTTCCTCCTGCATGTGGCTGACGCTCCAGAGAATGATGCTCGCGGATTCTCCTTTTTCTTCCGGCGTGTAGCCGACGGCAAACGACTGGATTTGGTCCGTGCGGTAGCGATAGATTTTGTCCGCTGGCCAAGGCCACTTGAAATGCAATCCCGCCTCAAACGTGGCCACCGGCCGGCCATAATGCTCCCGCACCGCCTGCTCCCCGGCATCAATGAAAACGACACAGGTGGACAGCAGCAGCACGGCGAGCTGTGCGAGAATCAAGGCGGGAAGATTTTTTTGGAGCGCCTGAAAAAACCAGGTTTCGGAAACTTTGAAGCCGAATTGATAATCCAGCGTCTGCGCTGCTGTGGTGAAGAGACTTTCCGGTTGCCCCAGCAAACCGACCAAACGGCTGTCGTAAAGCGGGCGGGCGATCTTGCCTTTGACGCGCGGGCGGTAGATTTCTAGCAGCAACGTCAGCAGGATTTCCACTGCGAGCAGGCCGAGAAGCACGCACAACCCGCGCGCCACCCACAAATCGGCGTTCACATATTTGGCCTGAACGCCCGCCATGCCGAGGGCTGTGAGCGCGCAAACGTAAGCGCCCGCCAACAAGAAACTCGCGCTGGGCCGAAGGAGACGGTGATTTTCCAGCCGCGCAATCGTCACCGAGAAACGCCCGAGCAAAAACAACAGCAGGGCAAATATCGCGAAGAGCGAGAGGGCTTCCATCGCGCGTTCAGGAATGAGTCCCGCTGGAGCCTTGGCCGTCCAACGCCAGAGCAGCCACGCCCCGCCGCCCGAAAGCAGCATCAACAAAATGCTGAAGCCGGGCACGAAATACTTTTCAAACTGCACCCGCGCGTTTTGCGCCGGGAAGCTGCCTTCGTCCTTGTTTTCGAAGAGCGAGATGCCGGTGCGGCTGCGGGCGAGTTCGTCCAGTTCCAGTTTTTCGAGCCGCTCATTTTCATCGAGCCGCATCTGGAACCAGCTCATGAAGGCGACCAGCACGCCGAGGCCGAGAAACACCACGGCCACCTGCCCCGCCAGCGAGCGGGCAAACACCGTGACGCCGAAGGTGGCGAGAAAAATCACCGCCGCCGCGCCGAGATTGACCAGACCGTTTTTTTGGGTGTTGCGTTCCACGGGAGTAATTAATGCAAAATTAAAAATTAAAAATTAAGAATGTGACCGAGCCCTCCAGGCGTTGGGCTTCGTCATTTTGCATTTTTAACTTTGAATTTTTCATTTAATTGAGTTCGCGATCTTCAAACAGGGCCGCGCCCACGGCCAGCGCCGCGCCGACATAGCACGTCGCGTAGCCAAGCGCCTTGCCGACGTAAGCCCATTGAAACGTGTTCTTACCCGTCTCGAGCGCGTCGGCGAGCCAGAAAAGCTGCCAGTTCGGGACCGCAGTGTAAAGCGTCGAAGCCCACCAACTGCCTTTGGCAGCGGGCAAGCCAAAGAAATAATCCGACATCAAGCCGACCATGAAAATCCCGGAACAGATGGCCAGCGTCGGAATCGTGTCAAAACGGGTGGAACACGCGAGCGCCACGGCGGCCAGAATCCAGAGCGCGAACAAAATCAAAATGCCGGCTGGCAATAACCGCCAGTCCACCGCCGCCGACTGGCCGAGACTTTGCATCTGGCTGGTGAATTGAATGATGACGAAGCTGGCGAGCGTGCTCATCACCACGACCATCAGCACCGCGTCGCTCACAAACGGGCGGCGCAGGAAGAAATTACTGCAGCCCGCCAGCGCGTAGGCCAGCGCCATGGCCGCCACAAAAATACCGATGGCTTGCACGTCCGTTTTGCCGTAGGCATCAAACGCAAGCCAGCTCGCGAGCAATACGCCGATGAAATTCACATACGCCAGCACGGTCAAGGCCCCGGCGAGTCCGGCAAATTTGGCGAACAAAAACTGCGTCCGCCCCACCGGCTTGGACAGCACCGTGAGTGCGGTGCCGGTGCGGAGTTCCCGCGCCAGCGAGGCCGACGCGCTCAACACCGCGCCGAACAAGCCGCTCAGCAGCATCACCGCCAGCGCACTCGTTTTGACGAGTTTCATTTCGTCGCCGAAGGCGAAGTAATACGGCACCGCGAGAAAGATCTCAAAGAGCACGGAGCCCGTCATCAACAGCAGAAAAATCGGCTGCCGGATGAGTTCCATGAACGCGTTGACCGCAATGTTTCTAAATTGACGCATGACCTTCTGACTAGCTTACAAACCGCGCGGACGTTTGCAAACGGTTAATCCGTGTGCAGCAAAGAAATGGAGCGGGAAAATGCGGTTTGCGTTCAAATTTGACTGGAAAATCATAGGGACAACTTTTCGCGGTGCGGCAGATGGTCGCGGTTCCAACGCACCAAGGCAGCGTCGCTGGTGTCTTCAAAGAGAAATTTCAACGTCGGCGATTCGACGTGGCCGTCGCAAAAGACTGTAGTGGCCTTGCTGGGACCGGGGGGAAAGCTCCAGAGGGCTGGAGCACTCCAAGACGCTTCGCGTTGACGATGCCCGTGGATTTTCGCGCCAGCGTCTTGGAGTGCGGTGGTCCTCCACCGCTTTGGCCTTACGGCGACAATTTTGCGCGGTGCGGCAGGTGGTCTCGGTTCCAGCGCGCCAAAGCCGCGTCGCTGGTGTCTTCAAAGAGGAATTTCAGCGTCGGCGATTCAACGTGGCCGTCGCAAAAGACCACGTTGGCTTTGCCTTGGTGGCGGGAGATCGCCGTGGAGGTGTCAAAAAAGCCGGTGAACGAATCATGCCGCCAGAGCATGGACTGTCCGCTGAAAATCTGGTCTCCGTTTCCATGAAAACCATCACCGATGGCCATCATCTCGGATGGGCTTACAACCAACGAGTCGCTTATGGCTGGTTTGACCACTGGAAAAGCGGATCCTTTATTTCCAGACGGGTATGGCACCGTGTGAGTGAAACCGAATGTGCCGCCTAATCCCAGTGAGTTTGTATCGGTGCCTATTCCAAAAGCGTTGTAACCATAGGAACTAAAACTTGTTTTCAGAATGCCCATCGACTTGACGCCCGGGCAGAGCCACACATCACGATTCCAGAAATTTGTCTTGTTGTGATGGTCGTAACCGAATTGATTTCCAAGCGTTTCGACCCAGGTGTTGAAGTCATAAGGAATGCCATTGGTGGTAAACTTAGCGTCCACAAAAAGCGGATATTTATGATTGTCTCCGACGAATTCCTGCAACCCTTGTCCCAGTTGGCGCACGTTGTTAACGCATTGTATCTGTCGCGCTCTTTGCATGCTGCGTGACAATGCGGGCAGCAACAGCGCCGCGAGAATTGCGATGATGGCAATGACGACCAAGAGTTCCATCAGCGTCAAAGCTGAGTTCGCTTTTGGACGTTGAAGCCTTTTCATTCAGCGATTAGACCGCCGCGACCACAATTGGTCAAGCTATCGCGCGGGCAATGCTGCTCCGCCACGCGTCGTGCGGTTCGGTGAGTGGGGGTAGAATTCGCCTCTCACGCTTTTCACCGTCAGCCTGCCGCCGCTGACTTTGCCGATCTGCACCGCCGGCACGCCCTTGAGTTTGGCGCATTCGACGACGTTCCCAACGGCGAACAAACATCATTCACCCCGCCAACAGATAGCGCAGATCGTCCAGCGACAAGCCCTGCGCAAATTTCTCCTCGCCCAGCACGTCATTAGCAAGCGAGTGCTTTTGCTTTTGCAGGGAGCGAATTTTTTCCTCGATGCTGTCTTTGATGAGCAGCCGGTAGGCCATGACTTTGCGGGTCTGGCCAATGCGGTGCGTGCGGTCAATGGCCTGGTTCTCCACCGCCGGATTCCACCACGGATCGAACAGCACAACGTAACTAGCCGCCGTCAGATTCAGGCCGAAACCGCCGGCCTTGAGCGAAATTAAAAATACGCCCTCGCCTTCTGCCGCTTGAAAATCCTTCACCAGCTCGCCGCGATTCTCCGTTTCGCCCGCCAGATACCAGTGCTTCCATTCGCGCTTTTTTATTTCATCGCGCAGAATGTCGAGCAAGCCCACGAACTGCGAAAACACCAGCACCTTCTCGCCTTCCTCGATCAACGGTTCGAGCGTCTCAATCAGCGCTTCAACCTTGGCGCTGGCGGCTTTCGAGTCGGGCTTCACCAGTTGCGGGTGACAGCAAATCTGCCGCAGCCGCAGCAGCGAGGTGAGGAAGTTGAAGCGTTCCTTGTTCAGCGCCGCCGCCGTTTTCACGCCGAGCAGCATCGCTTGGGCGCGCTTGAGTTCGGCGCGGTAGAGCGTCTTCTGTTCGCCTTCCATCTCGCAAAACAAATCTTCCTCCATGCGATCCGGCAGGTCGCGCGCGACCTGTGCTTTGGTGCGGCGAATCAGAAAAGGCCGCACGCGCGCCGCGAGCCGCTGGCGGGCGAATGGATCGTCCTTCGCGTCATAGAGCCGACCGAATTGCGCGCGGTTGCCGAGCGCGCCGGGCATGGCAAAACTCATCAGGCTCCACAAATCCAGCAGCCGGTTTTCGATGGGCGTGCCGCTCAAGATCAACCGGTGGGTGGAACGCAACTGCCGCGCAATCTGTGCCGTCTGGCTGGAAGGATTCTTGATGTATTGCCCTTCGTCGAGAATGACGGCTTGAAACCGTTCGCGCGCGAGGTCTTCGCCCACCACGCGGAGCTGGCTGTAATTCAAGACGTGTAAATCCGCCGAGGCCAGCATCCCGGCAACGGATTTGAGTTCACTCGCCGACCACACGCGGACTTTCAGCGACGGGAAAAATTTCACCGCCTCGGCATGCCAGTTGTCGGCGACGGATTTGGGACAGACGACGAGACTGCTAGTGGCACGGGCGTCCCGCCCATGTGTTTCTTGACCGGCAGATGAAGTCACGGGCGGGACGCCCGTGCCACTACCATTCCGCAGCCACGCCAGCCACGCGAGCGTCTGCAGAGTTTTTCCCAGCCCCATGTCATCGGCCAGGATGCCGCCGAAATGATTGGTCGAGAGATAGCAGAGAAAATGAAAACCATCGCGCTGATACGGCCGCATCTCCGCCTGGATTTCCACCGGCACCTCCGGCGTGACGCGCGCCTGCAGTTCCGTGGCGCGCCGTTCGATGCGTTCGCAGGTTTCCTCCGGCAGAAATTTTCGCGCCGCTTTGTCCGCGAGTTGAAACGCGTGCAGCCGCTGCGGTTCGCTGGTCAATTCGTGCGACGTCAGACCAAGCCGCGCCAGTTCCTCGTCCTCTTCCTTGCTCAAGGCAAACTCCAGTTTGCGCCAGCCTTTCTTGCCGACGCGCACCCATTTGCCCTTGGCGTCGAGCAACAGTTTGATTTCCTCCTGCGTCAGCGTGGCGTCGTTCACGTCCACGATCACGCGGAGATCGAACCAGTCCATCTCCGTCTCGCTGGCTTCGAGCCGGATTTTGCCGGACACCTCGGCGTTTTGGAACGACGCCAGTTCGCCGCGCAGTTCGATCCGCGTGCCGGCCGGCATGGCCTTGAGGAATGGAACAAAAATTTCCGGAAATCTTTTCGTCAGCCGCAGCGACCAGCGACCGGAATGAAAGTCCCATCTGAACCCGGCCGCTTCGAGTGGCGCGGTCAGCGCATTCAACGCGGAACGATCCAGCCGCAGCAAATCATTCTCGCGCGCCAGCGGATTTGACGCCGACTCCGCCGTGGGCAGCCAGCCGTTCGCCGTCCAGTGCTCGATGAATGTCGCGTCGTCGGAAACGCCCAGCAAATCCACATAGCAACTCTCGCTGGCCATGCCCGGCCAGGGCGACTTGACCTCCGCCCGCAAACACGGCTTGAGTTGAACTGTGCGCACGCGCGCGGCCAGACGCGGCGGCGGCTCAACGTGGAGCCGCGTCAGCAGGCGCAGTCCACCGGCGGATTCAAACGCCTTCGCGGGAATCACCGTCGGCTCGTGCAGCGCCATGAGATGCGGCTCGAACGGCGGGCCGTTGAAGATACCCAGCGGCGTGAGATAAAGCACCGGTTGCGAAGGCGTGGTGAACCAAATTTCCGGCAGCGGTTCGCCGTCGGCTTGCAGCAGGGAAAGCGAATAATCGCCCTCCGCATCCTCGGGCTGCGTGACTTGCCAGCGCAGTGGGGCCGCATGAAAAACGAGCGGCTCCCCGGCGGCGTTGGCCAAGAGCGGACGCAAATGCGGCTGGCGAAACCAGCGCCCCGACTGCTCAGACATCCACGGGTCGGTGTAGGCAAGCGAACTGGAGGAATAGACCTGCGAGCGTTGCCAATAGGGAAGCCAGAGCAGCGCCGCCTCCGCCGAAAGCTGGGGCGCATGGGTGGCGTCGAAATCACGAAGTTTGCCCGGCTTCAACGCCAGCCATTCGCCGCCAGTGATCCGCCATTCCAACGATGCCTGCCTCGGATTGAAGCGCAGCCGCAATTCCACCGGCCCAGCCGACTGCGGCGTGGCGGTCGTCGGATTCGCCGGGTCGCCGAGCCGCGATAAAGTTAAGGTCCAGCGCTCGATTTCTTTGCCGCGCCGCAGCCGGTGCATCCGGTCGCGCACGACGGTCAAATCCGTCACTGGCTGCAGAAATTCCGGGATCGGGACCTTTAGCTTCTCGGTAAAATACAGCGCGAGATAATTCCAGAATTCCGCCTCCGTCTTCGGCACGCTGGGATAAAGCTCCAAACGGTCCCACGAGTGAAACTTGTGACCGACCCCCAGCGCGCTGAGTTCGTTGATGTAAAAAAGTCCGCCGATGCGCGCCTGCTGGAAAAGCCGGCTGATATTTTTCAGGAAGTTCGCTTCCTCAGCCGTTGGTTTCCGGCCCAGCTTCCGCCGGACCTGATCCGCAAACGTGGCCGGCTTGCCGGAAGCAACCTTTGGTTTGGGCAGAGCGAAGGTTTTCCCGTCCGACACGCTTAAAGTATCCACCGCGGCGCTGGAATATTCCGCGAGCAATTGCATGAACGCGGCATAGGCATGCTTGCACTCATATTCAACCGGACAACTGCATTCCTCCATCCAGCCGGTCTCGTGCGGATCGAACGTCAGCGAGACCTCATATAAATCTCCGCCCTGCACCGTCGCCGTGTAATGACGACCTGGCACCAGACACGCCAGCGACTTCACCGCCCCGGCTTGCAAATACGCTTCACCCCGTTGTCGCGTGCGCGGGTCGTAATATTTCAGACAACTTCTGACGTCGTCCGCATTGAATCCCACGAAATCAGCGGCCTGTAATTTCATTTCAGCAATACGCCGCGTCACGCCCGCGCGCCAGCGATGGCCGGTTTCAATGCGCCGCCGCCCGCGCAGTAAAACGGCGCGGCGAGAACGCTATCGAACCGCACGGAACCTGTGAGTAGCAGCAGAAAAATCGGCTGCCGGATGAGCTCCATGAAAGCGTTGACCGCAATGGTTCTAAATGGACGCATGAACTTCTGATTAGCTTACAAACCGCGCGCAGATTTGCCAACGGTTAATCCGGGTGGGCGCAAGGCCACGGAGTGGCACCTTGGCGTGGGGGTTCAGAACCATGACCCGCGTCCGGCGCGGACGCGGGTTACATGGTTCAGCGGTTTGTTTTGGCGGTTACGCCGCCGGCGTGACCTTGGCTGGGGGCGGCGCGGGCGCGGGTTTGGTGTTGGCGGATGGCGTGTAGGTGGTGGTAATGGTGCCTCGGATCATGTCGCCTTCCGGCGTGCCGGGGGCGAAGACATCGGTGGCATCGGAATACCACGCCACGTTGATTTCTTCCAGGTTGGCGGCCAGTTGGTTGAGCATGCCCGCCTGTTCACGCCACGCGGAGGCCTTGTTTTTGTAATCTTCCTGCAACACCTTCAAGCATTGCGTGCGCAGCGCGCTGAACAGGACCAGCGTGTTGACCGGCAGCGGATTCCACGTCGGGTCGGCCTCATTCCAGGCGGTTTCCCAATCCAGCGCTTCCGTCAGGATGGCCGGCCGGCTGTCGCCCCGCGCCGTGAGGTGGGCCACCAGTTCCAATTTCACCGGGTTATTGCGAAAGTGGTTCTTGGCCATCGAGACCCCTTGCATGGTCCAGCGGTGCAACTGATCCAGTTTACTGTCCCACAAGCCCCGCGCATCCTGCATGGTCTTCTCCGCGGCGCTGGCGATTTTTTCCTGGCCCGGCACTGGCGGCGTCACGGTGGGATCGCCCTGAATGGCCGTGAGCGCGAGCTGCATTTGCGGGATGGGTTGTTCCTGGCACGTCCATTGGGCGGCCAACGATTTGGCGGCGGCGATGGTTTGGGTGGCCCGTTCCTTGATGAATGAGAGACTTTCCATAAACTTCCTGAGTCTGATTGTTGTTGTTTTGCCCGTTTCAATTCCCGGCGGCATGACCCGACCCGCCGACGTATCGGTGGAGCCCTCCCACAGGTAAGCGATCGGCACCGACGTATCGGCGCGGCCCGCCTACGGCGTAGGCGCTATCGGGGAACTCCGTAGGAGATAGAAATTACCCATAGCAACGTCAAGCGGATATTTCGGCCGGCCGCTCCGCTAGCTCGGCGGGCAGCGGGAACCCGTCGGCGCATCACTTGGCTACGTCGGCCACCCACTGCCAGCCGTAGGCGCCCCGCCCCGATCCGTAGGCAACCATCGGGAACACCGCAAAACCGGCTGGGAACAAAGAATTTAGGCTTTAAGACACCAACTTTTCGCGGTGGGGCAAAGGGTTGGGGGGCCGTCCGCAAAAGACCACGTTGGCTTGGCCTTATTGTGAACGCGCGCGGTAGAACCGCTGGGGATAGTTGGTGTAGCCAGAATCGCTGAAGGCGTTGGTGCCGTTGACCAGCGCGTTGGTGATGACCGGCGTCCAGTTCAGCAAATTGGTGGAGGCTTCCACCACCACGGCGGTGTTGGTGGCCCAGGAAATGGTGAATTGAAATTCATTGCTCTGTGCGCCGGGACCAAGGCCGGAATTCAGGATTTGCGGCTGCGGTTGATACCATTGTGCCGTGGGCCAGCCGCCGTAATTTGTGCTCCAGCCCGACGCACCCGGCAGGTAATACACCGTGCCCGACTCGCCATAAAAAATCGAGTTGTCCAAGCTGCCATCCACTCCGTTCACCGTCGGCGCGTTGCCTTGGAAATACACCTGATGTAGATTGGGGCAGAGCTCAAAGACATAAGAACCAAAGTCCATGACACTGCGGGGAATCGTCATGCTGGTCAGGGCTGGACAATGGTAGAAGGCCGCCTCGCCGATGACCGTCACGCTATCAGGAATCACATAGTTGCTGCCCGCCAGGCCTTCGGGATATACAATTAGCTTGGACAAGTTTTTATTATAGAGAACCCCGCCCGGACTCGCGAAATTTGGATTGGCGGCATCCACCGCGATATTCGTCACGCTCGAACAACCAACAAACGGCACCGAGTCGAAGTTGGTGAGACCCTTGGGAATGATGACACTCGTCAGGCCGGAACAACCAGCGAACGTATCAATGCCAAGGCTCTGAAGACTGGTGGGCAGGTTCAGCCCATTCGTCAGGGCGGAACAAGCCACGAAAGCCCTGGTGCCGAGGCTGATCACATTGCTGCCAAAGGTCACATTCGTCAGATTGTAGCAGCTACCGAACCCATTGACGTCAATAATGGTGACGTTATTGGGGATGATGACATTCCTCAGCGCGGAACAGGCGTCGAACGCGTAAGCACCAATGTAAGTGATACCTTGGCCGAGGGTCACGCTGGCCAGATTAGTGCAACTCTGGAAAGTATAAGAGAAGATCGCGTTGACCCCGTCGCCAATCACTGCATTGGTCAGGCCGTAACAAGATTGGAACGCCGCGCCGCCCAAATTGATGACGCTGTCGGGAACCACCACATTTTTCAAATGGGAACAGAAAGCAAAGGCATTCCCGCCAATGTTGGTGATGCTGTTGGGAATGGTGATCCCGGTAATGGTGGATTTGCTAATAAAAGCACTGTTCGCAATGGTGGTCACGGGATGGCCATTGGTGGTGCTGGGAATAACCACATTGCCACCCGCCCCGGTGTAGTAGTTGATGGTGATGGCTCCATTGTTGGTGGTAAAACTGAATTGCCCCCAACTGCAAAGTGGCAACGCCATTATCGCCACCACCACTAGAATAAACATTTCGCGCGCGCGCCGTTTCATGGTCGGAATTTAAAATTCCAAACTAATCCACGCAATCAGATAATCATCCCATCGCGCGGGCAATGCTGTTCCACCACGGATCGTGCAACTCGGTGAGCGGGGCGGAGCATTCGCCGCCGGCGGTTTTCACCGTGAGCTGGTCGCCGCCGACTTTGCCGATCTGCACCGCGGGCACGCCCATGAGCTTGGCGCGTTCGACCACTTTCACGGCGTCGAGCGGTTTGCAACTGATAACGACGCGGGATTGCGTTTCGCCGAAGAGCAACGCATCAAGGCGAGTTTCAAGTTTCAAGTTTTCAGTTTCAAGTTGAGCAGGCGCAGCGCCCTGAACACTTGAAACTTGAAACTTGAAACTGCTCAAATCAACTGAAGCTCCAATCAACCGAGGCGTTTCCCGAGCAATCAATTGCGAGATGCAGCTTTCGGCGAGCGCGACGGCGAGGCCGCCTTCGCTGCAATCGTGCGCACTTTTCACGAGGCCGGACTGAATCAGGCCGATGAGCGTGGTGTGCAGCGTCTTTGCTACTTCGAGGTCGCAGCGCGGCGGCGAACCATTCTTTTTGCCGTGGACGACTTGCAAATACGCGCTGCCGCCGAGGCCGAGAATCGGGTCGGCTTGATCCACCGCGCCGCCGAGCAGGATGATGGCGTCGCCTTCGTCCTTGAACCATTGCGTGGTGACGTGCTCCAGCTTCTCAATGATGCCAACGACGGAAATCGTGGGCGTCGGATCAATCGGGCCGGCGGGATTTTGATTGTAGAGCGAGCAATTGCCGCCGGTGACGGGCGCGTTGAAAGCCTTGCAGCCTTCCGCCAGGCCGCGCACTGATTCCTTGATCTGCCAGAACAACTCGGGCTTGAGCGGGCTGGGCATGTTGAGATTATCCGTCGCGCCGAGCGGAATCGCACCGGAGCAAGCAAGATTCCGGCACGCCTCGGCCACGGCGATTTTCGCGCCTTCGTAGGGATCGAGATAAACGTAGCCGCCGTTGCAGTCCACGGTCATGGCGATCAACTTTTCGGGAAAAGGGAGCGCAGGCGTCTCGCGTGCAGCGTCCGGCGTCGCGCCGGACGCTTCCAAACCACCCTTCAAGTTTGTTGAACGAGAACCCGGCGCGACGCCGGGTTCTGCAGGCGGGACGCCTGCGCTCCCCTGAACGGGAATTGAGTCTGCCTTAATCCGAATCACCGCGGCGTCGCTGCCGGGCAGGACGACCGAGCCGTCGCGCACTTGATGATCGTATTGACGATAGACCCAGTTCTTCGACGCAATGCTTGGCCACGCGAGCAGCTTCTTCAAAACGTCCGCGGGCGCAGTCGTGTCGGCGATGCCGTCGAGGCGGAACGCCTTCACTTCTTTGATGTAGGCCGGTTCAACGCCTTCGCGATGATACACCGGAGATTCGTCCGCAATTTTTTTTGCGGGAATGTCCACGACGAGTTTGCCGCCGTGGCGCACCTTCATGTGGCCGGTATCGGTGATGATACCGATCTCGGCCCACGGCAAATCCCATTTGTCGAAAATGCGTTTCACTTCCTCTTCGCGGCCCTTGTGGACGACGATGAGCATGCGCTCCTGCGATTCCGACAACATGAGTTCGTAGCTGCTCATGTTCGCCGCGCGTTGCGGAACTTTGTCGAGTTCGATCTCGATCCCCGTGCCGGCGCGCGCGGCCATTTCGCAGGTCGAACAAGTCAAACCCGCTGCGCCCATGTCCTGCATGCCGGCAACCGCGCCGGTGGCGAGCAGTTCCAGACACGCTTCGCACACGAGCTTTTCCATGAACGGATCACCGACCTGCACCGCGCCGCGCTGCTGTTCGGACGATTCCTCGGTCAAATCCTGCGACGCAAACGCCGCGCCCGCAAGACCGTCGCGCCCCGTCGCCGGGCCGACGTAAAACACGGGATTGCCCACGCCCTTGGCCGCGCCGCGCGTGATCTGTTCATGGCGCAGCACGCCGAGACAGAACGCGTTCACGAGCGGATTGCCTTGATACGTTTTGTCGAAATACACCTCGCCCGCAACGGTCGGGATGCCGAAGCAATTCCCGTAATGCGCGATGCCACTGACGACGCCGGCGAACAATCTCCGATTGTTGGCAATTTCAGCTTTTGTGCTTTGGGGATCACGCGCGCCCTCGCGCGTTGCGGACGACGCCCCGTCGTTCGCTTTCCCGTTTACGGTTGACGGGGCGTCAACCGCTGCGCCCGAGGCGGGCGCGCTCCCCAATCCATTTTCCGTGATCGGCCCGAAGCGCAAAGAGTTCACCGCGCAGACGGGCCGCGCGCCCATCGTGAAAATGTCGCGCACGATACCGCCGACGCCGGTGGTCGCGCCTTGGAACGGCTCGACCGCGCTCGGATGATTGTGCGACTCGATCTTGAACGCGATGGCGATGCCGTCGCCGATGTCAATGATGCCGGCGTTTTCCTCGCCCGCGCCGACGAGGATTTTCGGCGACTTGGTGGGGAAGGTCTTGAGCAGCGGCTTGGTGTTTTTGTAGCTGCAATGCTCGCTCCACATCACGGAAAAGATGCCGAGCTCGGTGTAGCTCGGCGTGCGGCCGAGGATTTCCACGGCGTGGGCGTATTCTTCCGGCGTGAGGTTGTGCTTGGCAACCAACTCTGGGGTGATGGCGGGTTCGGTCATGG
>CAINLR010000158.1 GCA_903850425.1 uncultured Verrucomicrobia subdivision 3 bacterium
GTCGCCTCGGAGCGACAACCACGAACACAGTGGTGTTCCTCGAAACGATGGCCACCAACGCGGTTAAGCCGTGGACGACCGGCATCGGTTGCAATTATGCCTGGACGGTTGTTGGCGGTTCCTTCGAGCAAAATGCGAACGCCAATTACGCCGGCAACCCATGCGGCTTGTCGTTCAAGAGCGGCACCACCAACCTCGCCGACAGCATGATTACCACGGCACAGGGTATCAATGCCCAAGGCAACAGCGGCACGGTGAACTTTTATTTGCAGATTCCTGCGCCACTCACGGCGAACAGCTACGCCGGCTGGACGATGCAGATTAATCCGGGCACGGGCGTTTTCACCACGCGCCTGTCGGGACAAACCACGAACGGTTTTTCCTGGACACACTATACTTACACTTTG
Source organism: uncultured Verrucomicrobia subdivision 3 bacterium (assembly GCA_903850425.1). Taxonomy (GTDB): domain Bacteria; phylum Verrucomicrobiota; class Verrucomicrobiia; order Limisphaerales; family UBA11358; genus UBA11358. Next base: position 408 of record CAINLR010000158.1, read on the forward strand.
CAGTCGAGCGAGCTGGTCAGCAACCTGACTTTGCGATTTCAGTTCAACGAAAGTGCCGCCGGCAATCGGATTTTTCTCGACCAAATCGCCCTCACTACCACCATCGGCACATCCAATGCCGTCATTCTATTCACGGCGCAATACGTGCGGATTCCCGGCGGAAATTTTCTTATGGGTGACCAGTTCGGCTACATTGATATCAAGCATTACACCGACGAAGTCCCCGTCCATAACGTCTATGTCTCGCCGCTTTACATGGACACGACGTTCGTCACCTGCCGCGAGTATTGCAATTTTCTGAACGCTGCACTGGCGCAGGGACTGATTGAGGTGCGCACGAACATCGTTTATGCCGTCGGCGGCACGAACGATTACTTTTACACGCACGACATTTCCTATTCGAGCCGCATTCAATATCAGAACGGCACGTTTGTCGTGCTCGGGAGCCGCGATTTGCATCCGGCCACGAGCGTGACTTGGTTTGGAGCGATTGCCTATTGCAATTGGCTGAGCCAAACGAACGGTTTTGACACCTGCTACAATCTCACCAACGGTGACGTCGATTTCACCAAGAGTGGCTGGCGATTGCCGACCGAAGCGGAGTGGGAATACGCCGCGCACGGCGGGCTGACGAATCCATATTGCATGTTTCCGTGGGGCACGAACGACAATGCCGATGGTTCATTCGCGAACTGGGAAAATTCCGGCGACCCGTTCGAGACCACGAATGATTATCCCTGCACAACACCGGTCGGGTTTTACAACGGCGCGCTGCGTTATGCCACGAACTACAACTGGCCCGGCAGCCAGACGACGTATCAGACGAGCGACGGCTCGAATCCCTACGGCCTTTACGACATGGGCGGCAACGTGTGGGAATGGTGCAACGATTGGTATCAAACCGCGTATTATGCCTATTGCACAAACAACAATATTGTCACCAATCCGCCCGGGCCGGCGTTCACAAATCTGACCGCCAATGATTATTTTCCCAGTATCACCAATGGTGCACCTTACCGCTGTCTGCGTGGCGGCACTTGGTGGAATGGCAATGCCACGAACGATTTCGACTACGGCCACGCGCGGGTTTCCAATCGCGACCCAGCCTGGTTTCTCGGCGGCGGCCCGCCCGGCGATCCTTACGGGCAATGGAGTCAAACGGGCTTTCGCGTGATGCGGCAGGAAAAGCTTTCGCAGACGGTGGGGCTTTTCACCAACCTTTCAGGCGTGCAATCTGGTTACACGCTGTTCTCTCCGATGCAGGCTAACACCACCTACCTCATCAACAACGCCGGTCAGTATGTTCACCAGTGGACGAGCACCTACAATCCGGGCCGGTCGGAATACTTGATGCCGAACGGGCACTTGTTGCGAACCTGCTCATTGGGTTTTGCCGCCCTACTTAACACCGGCGGCGGTGAAGGTGGCCGGGTCGAGGAACGGGACTGGCAGAACAATCTGGTCTGGTGCTATGAGCAGAACACGATCACGAACCTGAGCCATCACGACATCGCGCTTTTGCCCAACGGCAATTTGCTCATGATCATGTGTGAGCTAAAGACTTTGGCCGAAGTTCTTGCCGCCGGTTTTCAGACGAATTCACAAACGCAAATTAGCGTTACCACCAACGGCGGTTACTTGCTGCCCGACGCCATTATTGAAGTGCAGCCCGCCGCGAAGGACGGCACGACCAACGGCACGATTGTCTGGCAGTGGCATGTCTGGGATCACCTCGTTCAACAATATGACGTGACCAAAGCCAACTACGGCGTGGTCAGCAATCACGTCGAGCTCATCAACGCCAATAGCGGCCCGCTCCAACAGTTCTGGAATCATTTCAACGGCATTGATTACAATCCGCAGCTTGACCAAATCCTCATCAGCTCGCGCAATCAATGCGAGATTTGGGTAATTGACCACAGCACGACGACCGCGCAAGCTGCCGGCCATACCGGTGGTCGCTACGGCAAAGGTGGTGACTTGCTTTATCGCTGGGGCAATCCGGCCGTCAACAATCTCAGCGACGCGACGCACAAGGAAATGCTCTGGCAACAACACTGCGCCATTTGGATTCCGACCAACTGTCCCGGTGCGGGTCATATTCTCATTCACGACAACGGAATCAACCGCGCCAATCCGGCTTACACTTCGATTGATGAAATTGCGCCGCCGGTGGACGCGAATGGTTTTTATTCGCGTGTCGGCAACACCTATTTCGGGCCGACGAGTTATTTCTGGCAATACACCAACAATCCGGCAACGAATTTTTATGGTGCGGACATCGGCGGCGTGGAACGCGAACCGAACGGCGACACGCTCATCACTTTCGGCATTCGCGGGACGCTGTTTGAAGTCACCAGTAATTCGCAAACCATTTGGAAATACATCAGTCCTGTGACCACCACTCCGCTGGCCCAGGGCAGCACCATTCCGTTCGATCCGAATAGCAATACGAATTTTCCACTACAGACGCTCAATGAAGTTTTCAAAGTCCATCGTTACGTGACGAATTATCCCGGCTTCGCCGGCAAGGATTTGACGCCACGCGGCACAATCGAAACCTACACCGGCGCGGCGACCGACAC